>NZ_CP107766.1:7520000-8227334 GCF_036345115.1 Streptomyces griseorubiginosus | reverse complement strand
GCCGAGCTGTACACCCGGGCCCGTGAGCTCCAGGAGCTCAACGACCGGCTGCGGCAGGCGCACGCACGCGAGCGGGAGGTCGCGCTGGCCCTCCAGGAGGCGATGCTGCCGGTCAGCCGGCAGTCACTGCACGACCGGGCCGCCGTCCGCTACCGGCCCGCGATCGGCGCGCTCAACGTCTGCGGGGACTGGTACGACCTGGTCGATCTGGTCGACGGCCGCGGTGTCGGGGTCTCCGTGGGTGACGTGGTGGGCCACGGGCTGGGGGCGGCCTGTGTCATGGGCCAGCTGCGCAGTGCGCTGAGCGCGGCCTCCCGGGTGTCCGCGGGGCCGGCGCAGGCGCTGGACGTGCTGGGCCGGTACGCCCATGTGATCGACGGCGCCGAGTCGGCGACCGCGGTCACCACCTTCATCGACTTCGACCACGGCACGATCACCTACAGCAGTGCCGGGCACCCGCCGCCGATGCTGGTGCACGCCGACGGCCGCGTGGAGTGCCTGGACAAGGCCACCGACCCGCCGCTGGACGCCCGCCCCGATCCGGTCCCCCGCCCACAGGCGACCACCACGTTCCGGGCGGGCGCGACGCTCGCCCTCTACACCGACGGCCTCGTCGAACGCCGCCACGAGGACGTGGACACCGGCCTCACCCGCCTCGCCGACTCCCTCACCCGCCACCGCCGAGCCGACCCGGAAACCCTGGCCGACGCGGTCCTCGCGGAACTTTTGCCCCCGGGCGGGGCTACGGATGACACGGCGCTGGTGATTGTGCGGTTGTGAGAAGGCGCCCGTCCAAACCCCCAAGCAACCCGCACCGGCACCCGCCCATGCCCCCCAAGCAACCGGCGTCACAGATGGACGCAAGAGTGACTCCCCGGCCGTCCTCCCCCCGGTTCCCCGCCACTGCGTCTCTTCGAGTTGCCGTGGTCCGCGCGGCGGAGCCAAGCTGGATCGGCGGTCGGGGCTGTTTCGGGCTTCGTCGGCTGCGCCTACACTGACAGCCCCATCTCACGCCGGTTGACCAGCCAGAACGCGGAGTTGAGCCGTCCGCCCGACCGAGGAGCGCCCCCTCTTGTTCTACTACCTGCTCAAATACGTGCTGTTGGGGCCGTTGCTGAGACTGGTCTTCCGGCCCCGAATAGAGGGCCTGGAACACATCCCGGACTCCGGCGCGGCCATCGTCGCCGGTAACCACCTGTCCTTCTCGGACCACTTCCTGATGCCGGCCGTCCTCAAGCGCCGCATCACCTTCCTCGCCAAGGCCGAGTACTTCACCGGCCCCGGCATCAAGGGCCGGCTCACCGCCTTCTTCTTCCGCAGCGCCGGGCAGATCCCGGTCGACCGCTCCGGCAAGGAGGCCGGTCAGGCCGCCATCCGCGAGGGCCTCGGCGTGCTCCGCAAGGACGAGCTCCTCGGCATCTACCCGGAGGGCACCCGCTCCCACGACGGCCGCCTCTACAAGGGCAAGGTCGGCGTCGCGGTCATGGCCCTCAAGGCGCAGGTCCCGGTCATCCCCTGCGCGATGATCGGCACCTTCGAGGCCCAGCCCCCCGGCAAGGTCATCCCCAACATCCACCCCGTGGTGATCCGCTTCGGCAAGCCCCTCGACTTCTCCCGCTACGCCGGCATGGAGAACGAGAAGGCGATCCTGCGGGCCATCACCGACGAGATCATGTACGCCATCCTGAAGCTGTCCGACCAGGAGTACGTCGACCAGTACGCGGCCGTGGTCAAGGCCGAGGAGGCCGCCGCGCGCTCGGAGAAGGAGCGCAAGTTCCCCCGGATGCCGCTGAGCTGAGGCTCTGCCGTCGGCAGAACCCCCTGGAGAAACGGCAGTTGACCGCCGTACGGTCACCGCATGACACGACGTGCTGTGGTGATCGGAGCGACGGGACAGATCGGGCGGGCGGCCGTGACCGCCCTGGCCGGGGACGGCTGGGACGTGACGGCCGTCTCCCGGGGCGGCGGACGGGACGAGGGCTGGCCCGCGGAGGTGCGCACCGCGCGGGCCGACCGCTCCGACGACGCCGCGCTGGCCGCCGCGGTGGGCGACGGTTGTGACGTCCTCGTGGACATGGTCGCCTACGGGCCGGAGCACGCCCGGCAGTTGACGGCGTTGTCCGACCGGGTGGGCTCGGCCGTGGTGGTCTCCAGCATCTCGGTCTACGAGGACGACAAGGGCCGCAACTTCGACACCCAGGGCGAGCCGGACGGCTTCCCGGAGTACCCGGTGCCCCTGACCGAGGGCCAGCGGACCGTCACGCCGGGCGAGACGTCGTACAGCACCCGCAAGGCGGCCCTCGAACGTGAACTCCTCGCGGTGGGTGAGCAGTTGCCGACCACGCTGCTGCGGGCGGGTGCGATCCACGGGCCGTACTGCCAGACACCGCGCGAGCTCTACTTCGTCAAGCGCAACCTGGACGGCCGGCCCCGGCGCGTCCTCCCCTTCGGCGGGCGGAGCCGCTTCCACCCGGCGAGCGTCCACAACATCGCCGAGCTGATCCGGCTCGCGGCCGCGCGGCCCGGCAGCCGGGCGCTCAACGCCGTGGACCCGGACGCCCCGACGGTGGCGGAGATCGCCGCCGCGATCGACGCAGTCATGGGCGTCGAGACCGGGACGGTCCTGCTGGACGGCCCGCCGCCGTCGCCGACCGTGGGCGACACCCCGTGGTCGGTGCCGGTACCGGTCGTGTGCGACATGTCCGCCGCCGAACGGGAGTTGGGCTACCGCGCGGTGGTGCGGTACGCGGACCGGCTGCCGGAGACCGTCGCCTGGATCGAGGAGCGGCTCGCGGGACGGGACTGGCGGGAGGCGTACCCGAAGATGTTCCAGACCTACGGCGACCTCTTCGACTACGCGGCGGAGGACGCGTACCTCGACTCGCTCGGCGCATGAGGAAGGGGCGGCCCGTGGCTCGGGCCGCCCCTCCTTCTTCGTCCTGCCGCCGGAGGCTTACGGCTTCGGCGTGGCGTGCGGGGCGCAGGTCACGTCGGTCTTGTCCAGCTTGCCGGTGAGCAGGTAGGTGTCCACCCGCGTGTTGATGCAGGGGTTGACCAGGCTTGTCACGCCGTGGGAGCCCGCGTCCTTCTCGGTGATCAGGCGGGAGCCCTTGAAGCGCTGGTGCAGTTCGACGCCGCCCTCGTACGGGGTGGCCGCGTCACGCTCGGACTGCACGATCAGCACGCCGGGCAGGCCCTTGCCGGTGTGCACCTGGACCGGGGTCTGCTGCTTGACCGGCCAGGTCGCGCAGGGCAGGTTCAGCCAGGCGTTGGCCCAGGTCATGAACGGGTAGTTCTTGTTGAGCGCGGTGTTGTCGCGGTCCCACTTCTTCCAGCTGGTGGGCCACTTGGCGTCGGTGCACTCGACGGCGGTGTAGACGGCGTTGCCGTTCTCCGAGGAGATGTTGCCCGCGGTGTCCGAGAGGTCCGGGGCGGCCGCGTCGACCAGGGCCTGGGTGTCGCCGGCGAAGTACTTGCTGAACACCGTCGCGACCGGCACCCACGAGGAGTCGTAGTACGGGGCGCTCTGGAAGAAGCCGATGAGCTCGGCCGGGCCGACGACCCCGCCGATGGGGTTCTTCTTGGCGGTGGCGCGCAGTTCGAGCCACTTCGCCTGGACGGCGGCGCGGGTGGTGCCGAGGTGGAAGGCGGCGTCGTTGGCGGCGACCCAGTCCTCCCAGTCCTTCCAGCGGCCCTCGAAGGCGATGTCCTGGTCGAGGTTGGCCTCGTACCAGATCTTCTGCCGGGAGGGGTTGACGACGCTGTCGACGACCATGCGGCGCACGTGGTTCGGGTACATCGTGCCGTAGACGGCGCCGATGTAGGTGCCGTAGGAGACGCCCAGGTAGTTGAGCTTCTTCTCGCCGAGCGCGGCGCGGATGACGTCCAGGTCACGCACGGTGTTGGGCGTCGTCATCTGCTGGAGCACCGCCTTGCCGGTGCGCTCGGCGCAGCCGTCGGCGTACTCACGGGCCAGCTTGCGCTGGGCCAGCTTGTCGGCCTCGGAGTCCGGGACCGGGTCGGCCTTGGGCGCCTTCACGAACTCCTGCGGGTCCATGCAGGAGATGGGCGCGGAGTGGCCGACGCCGCGCGGGTCGAAGCCCACGAAGTCGTACGCCTTGGCCGCGTTGGCCCAGATCGGGTTCTTGTTGACGACACGGAGCGGGAAGCGCATGCCCGAGCCGCCGGGTCCGCCCGGGTTGTAGACGAGGGCGCCCTGGCGCTCCGCCTGGGTGCCGGTGTTGCCGATGCGGTCGACGGCGATCTTGATCTGCTTGCCGTTGGGCTTGGCGTAGTCCAGCGGCACGCTGACCCAGCCGCACTGGACCGGCTTCGCGATCCCCCAGTCGGCCGGGCAGTCCGCCCAGTCGATACCGGCCTTCGCGGCGCGGGCGGCGGCGATCTGCGCGCCGACGGCCTCACGGTCCTGGCCGTGCCGGCCGCTGTCGTGCGTGTTGGCGCCGGACGCGGGTGCCGCGACGGCACCGGATATGAGTGTGGCCGTGATGAGCATCCCGGCCGAACCGAGTGCGGTGGTCCGCCACTTCGGTCTCGTCTCCCTCAAGAGGGATCCCTCCCCGTACGTCGTTTCGAATCGTACGGAGATCCTCCTAGCTATGGAGACCCTGTGAACAGGGGGGTGCGGCTCTTCTTTGCCAATCCGATAAACGGATGGGGTGGTTCGCTGGGCGGACTAGCCGCTCAGGGCGGCCAGCGCCTGGTCCAGCACCCGGCGCAGCCGCAGGGCGTCCGGGGCGACGGCGGTCACGAGTGCGGCGGGTCCGGCGAGCGGGACGAGCACAGCATGGTCGGCGAGCCTGCGCGACTGCACCGGGTGCGTGGCGAACTCCGGCCGGGCGACCAGGAGTTGGCCGACGGCTCGGTGTCCCGCGAGCACCGCGGGTCCGTCCCAGCCGCCCGGAGCGCCCGGGCCGCAGGTGAGTTCCTGGTCCAGCACGGTCCGCCCGGCGACGCGCAGGACGAGACGGCTGCACAGCCGCCCGGGTTCCTCCCCCACCCGTCCGAGGACCTGCTCCTCGCGCAGCACCAGCCGACCGGTCCCCGCTAGGTCGATCCGCGTGGTGACGTACAGGTCGCTGCCGCCCGCGGAGATCAACTGCTCGGGCAGCCAGTGCAGTTCGGCGCCGTCGGCGACGGCGAGCCGTACGTCGTAGTGCGCCTCGCCCTTGGTCTGTCCCGGCAGCGCGATGGTGGCGGCGGCCGAGCCGACGTGCAGCCGGGCGCCCTCCTGGACCTCGGCCGCCACGCTGAAGTGGTCGCCGCCGAGTGGGCCGCTCATCGCGCCGACCAGCACGACCCGGGCTTCGGCACCGCTGGCCCGGGTGCGCCGCAGGGCGAGCGGTCCGTCGCTCTCCAGTACGGGCAGGGCGGTGCCGCCGCGCCCGTCGTCCCGGGCGACCAGCCGCGCGGCGGCCCGCACCCCCGTCACGGCCGTGGTCACGCGGTCCACGCGGCGAGCTGCGACCGCACCCAGTCGGCGACGTCCTTGACGCCGGCCTCGCTGCGCAACGACTGGAAGACGACCGGGAGTTCGGCGCGCTGGGCCTTGGCGTCGGCGGCCATCCGCGCGAGGTCGGAGCCGACGTACGGGGCCAGGTCGGTCTTGTTGACGATGAGCAGGTCGGCGGTGGTGACGCCGGGGCCGCCCTTCCTCGGGATGTCGTCCCCGCCGGCCACGTCGATGACGAAGATCTGGGCGTCGACCAGGCCCTTGGAGAAGGTGGCGGTGAGGTTGTCGCCGCCGCTCTCGACGAGGATCAGGTCCAGGGGGCCGACCTCGTCCTCCAGGTCCTCGACGGCTTCCAGGTTGGCGGAGATGTCGTCGCGGATGGCGGTGTGGGGGCAGGCGCCGGTCTCGACGGCGGTGATGCGCTCGGGAGGCAGGACGGCTTCTCGGAGGAGGAACTCGGCGTCCTCGCGGGTGTAGATGTCGTTGGTGACGACGGCGAGGGAGAGGTCGTCTCGCAGGGCTCGGCAGAGGGCGGCGACGGTGGCGGTCTTGCCGGAGCCGACGGGGCCGCCGAGGCCGATGCGGAGGGCTCTGCGGGTGCCGTCTGTGCGGTGGGCGTCGGCGCTCAGGGCTGCGGGGCCGTCGTGGGAGTGATCGAGGTGCATGTGCGGCTCCTGTAGGGGGTTTCGAAGGTTCGTGGCCGGGTGCGGGTTCGTGGGGGCTGGTCGCGCAGTTCCCCGCGCCCCTAAATGCAGGTGGGTTCGCTCAGACCCCTCCTAAGAGGCGAACAGGCGTACTGGCCAGGCCGCATGCAGCTCTGCTCCGATTTCCAGCAACGGTGCCGAGGCCGCGGGCAACGCGTCGGATCCCTGGTCGACGGCGCTACGCGCGGCTTCCACCGCTCGGTCCGCCACGCCGTCCAACTCCGGCGCCAGCCTTGCCAGTACGGCCGTCGCGTCGAAGGGGTCCAGGCTCAGGAGCCTGACCGTCGCTGAGGCCGGGCCGCTCACGCTCTCGTACGTCGCGCAGTACGCGGCGTCCAGGGGGGCGAGGCCGGCAGCGCGGGCGGCCAGGCCCAGCACCACCGGCTGGTGGGCGCCCTTGGGGAAGTCCCTTGCCAGTGCGTCGAGTTCGGGCGACGGCCAGGTCGCGCGGGCCGCCCGCATCAGCTGGCGGCCCAGCTTGCGGGCGGCCGCCCGCAGCGCGGGAGACGGCGTGCGGGCGTCCGCTGCCGCGTCCAACTCCCCTGGGCTCACGCCGAGTACGGCCGCCGCGGCCAGTGCCGCCGACACCAGTCCCGCCGAGTGCAGCCGCCCCCGGCAGAAGGACTCCAGGCTCTCCGCGTCCGTGATCCGTCCCGCCTTGACCGCCTCCTCCGCCCCGCCGGAGTGCGCGTGCCCCCCGGCGGGAAAGCGGCCGTCGGCCAGGACCAGAAGGGCGGCCCGTGACATCACAACCCCGCCATCAGAAGAGGAAGTAACGCTGGGCCATGGGCAGTTCGGCCGCCGGGGTGGCCTCGACGAGTTCGCCGTCGATGTGCACGGCGAAGCTGTCGGGGTCGACCCGGACATCGGGGCGGGCGTCGTTCTCGCGCATGTCGGCCTTGGTGACCCCGCGCGTCGACTCGATCGCCACGAACCGCTTGCCGAGCTGGAGCCGCTCCGGCAGCCCGTCCTCGAGGGCGAGCGGTGCCACGAAGTTGAAGGAGTTCGAGGCGGGCGCCCGGCCGATCGCCCCGTACATCGGCCGGGGCAGGATCGGCTGCGGGGTCGGGATGGACGCGTTGGCGTCGCCCATCTGCGCGTAGGCGATCTGGCCGCCCTTGATCACCAGATGGGGCTTGACGCCGAAGAACGCCGGCTCCCACAGGACCAGATCGGCCAGCTTCCCCGTCTCGACCGACCCGATCTCGTGCGCGAGGCCCTGCGCGACGGCGGGGTTGATCGTGTACTTGGCGACATAGCGCCGTACGCGATGGTTGTCCGCCCGGCCGTCGCCCGGCAGAGCGCCCCGGCGGCGCTTCATGACGTGCGCGGTCTGCCAGGTCCGCATGACGACCTCGCCGACGCGGCCCATGGCCTGGGCGTCGGAGGAGATGATCGAGATCGCGCCCAGGTCGTGCAGGATGTCCTCGGCGCCGATGGTCGTCGGGCGGATGCGGGACTCGGCGAAGGCGAGGTCCTCCGGGACCGCCGCGTTGAGGTGGTGGCAGACCATCAGCATGTCGAGGTGTTCCTCGGCGGTGTTGACGGTGAAGGGCCGGGTCGGGTTGGTGGAGCTGGGCAGCACGTGCGGCTGGGAGACCACGGTCATGATGTCCGGCGCGTGTCCGCCGCCCGCACCCTCGGTGTGGTAGGCGTGGATGCCGCGGCCGCCGATCGCGGCGAGCGTGTCGCCCACGAACCCGGCCTCGTTGAGGGTGTCGGTGTGGATGGCGACCTGGATGCCGGTGCGGTCGGCGACGGTCAGCGAGGCGTCGATGACGGCCGGGGTCGAGCCCCAGTCCTCGTGCAGCTTCAGGCCGAGGGCGCCGCCGCGGATCTGCGACAGCATCGCCTCGTGCGAGACGGTGTTGCCCTTGCCGAGGAAGCCGATGTTGAGCGGGTACTGCTCCATCGCCTCCAGCATCCGGGCGAGGTGCCAGGGGCCGGGGGTGACGGTGGTGGCCTTGGAGCCCTCGGCGGGGCCGGTGCCGCCGCCGACCAGGGTGGTCACGCCCGCGGACAGCGCCTCGTCGGCGATCTGCGGGCAGATGAAGTGGACGTGCGCGTCGATGGCGCCGGCGGTCAGGATCCTGCCGTTGCCCGCGATGACCTCGGTCTCGGGGCCGATCACCAGGTCCGGGTGGACCCCGTCCATGGTGTCGGGGTTGCCCGCCTTGCCGATGCCGGTGATACGGCCGTCGCGGATGCCGATGTCGGCCTTGACGACACCCCAGTGGTCGACGACGACCGCGCCCGTGATGACGGTGTCCGGGGTGCCCTCCGCGCGGGTGGCCCGCGACTGGCCCATCGACTCGCGGATGACCTTTCCGCCGCCGAACACGGCCTCGTCACCGGCGAGTCCGGGACCGCCGGAACGATCCTCCTCGACCTCGATCAGCAGGTCGGTGTCGGCGAGCCGGATGCGGTCGCCGGTGGTGGGGCCGAACAGGTCGGCGTAGGCGGCACGAGAGATCTCAGGCATCGAGGGCACCTCCGGTCTCCCCGCGCAGTCCCGGCACCACACGGGCGCCGGCGAGCGGGACGAGTTCCACGTCGACCGGGATGCCGGGCTCGAAGCGCACGGCGGTGCCGGCAGCGATGTTCAGGCGCTTGCCGCGCGCCGCGGCGCGGTCGAACTCCAGGCCGGGGTTGGTCTCGGCGAAGTGGTAGTGGGAGCCGACCTGGACGGGCCGGTCGGCGGCGTTGAGGACGGTCAGACGGGTGACCTCACGGCCCTCGTTGTAGGCAATCGGGCCGTCGGCGAAGAGGATCTCTCCGGGGATCATCGGGGCCCCTCAGACGATCGGGTCGTGGACGGTGACGAGCTTGGTGCCGTCCGGGAAGGTGGCCTCGACCTGCACGTCGTGGATCATCTCGGGGATGCCCTCCATGACGTCGTCGCGGGTCAGCAACGTCCGCCCGGAGGCCATGAGTTCGGCGACGGTACGGCCGTCACGGGCGCCTTCGAGGATGTGCGAGGTGATGAGCGCGACCGCCTCGGGGTGGTTGAGCCTCAGCCCCCGGGCCCGGCGCTTCTCGGCGACGTCGGCCGCCACATGGATCAGCAGCCTCTCTTGCTCGTGCGGGGTCAGTTGCACGTCCCACCTCACAGTCCTCGCTCCGGACCGTGCGGGGTCCGGTTGCCTCAGCCCCGGGGCAAAGTCCCTGGTGGCGTGGACCGCAGGCTAGTTGGATCCGGTTTCAGGCAAGTTAACCGAGCTGTGATCCATCAGCGCGTGTCGGCACAGCCCCCCGCATGCTCCTCGGCGCGTGTCGGCGTCGCCTCCCACATGCTCGTCAGCGCGTGCCGGCGTCGCCCCCCATGCTCATCAACGCCCGTAGACCCGCCGCCAGCTCGTCGGCGGACGTCGGCCCGAACAGCGCCTGCTGCGCGAGGAAGCCCATCGCGGCGGCCATCATGGTGCGGGCCACGTACTCAGGGGGGACGTCCGAGCGCATCATCCCGGCGTCCTGGTACTCCCCGACGATCCGCGCCCAGGCCCCGCGCACGGCGCCGTAGCCCTCCCGCAGGACGGTCGAGAGCTCTTCGTTGCGGAGCGTCTCCGCCCACACCTGGACGACCAGGCCGGGGAAGGCGGGCCGGCCGTCCACCGTCAGGGACTCCTTGGCGGCGAGGATGCGGCCGAGCACCGACGCGACCAGGACGTCCGGCGAGGGGGGCGGGGTGGCGCGGGCCGCCTCCTCGAAGCCGTCGCGGACCTGACCGAGCACCTCGCCGACGATGGCGGCGATCAGCTCCTCCTTGCCGCTGAAGTAGCGGTAGACGGCCCCCGCCGAGAGGTCCACCTCCTTGAGGACGTCCTGCATGGACGTGGCGTGGAAGCCGTTGCGGGCGAAACAGAGCGCGGCGCCGTCGAGGATCTGACGGCGGCGGGCGTCGAGGTGTGCCTGGGATACGCGGGCCATGCCCACAAAGTAAAACGAACATTCCTTCTTGACAAGCGACGGCGACGGCGGGACGGTGGTGACGAACTTAAAACGAACGATCCTTCTTTTTGGAGTCCCCATGTCCACCCGCCGCCTGCTCGCGGTCGTCGTCCTCGTGCCGCTCCTCGCCGCCCTGGCGCTATGGGCCTTCGCCTGGCCCGCCGCCCGCACCGCACCCCGTGACCTGCCCCTGGGCGTGGCGGGGCCGGCCGCCGCGACCGCCCAGGTGGAGAAGGAGCTCCAGCGACACGAGGGCGCCTTCGAGCTCCACCGCTACGCCGACGAGGCCGCCGCCCGGTCCGCCATCGAGGACCGGGACGTGTTCGGCGCGGTCGTCGTCACCCCGCAGGGCCCCGAGCTGCTCACCGCGTCGGCCGCGAGCCCGGTCGTGGCCCAGCTCCTCCAGCAGGCGGTGGCCCAGCAGGCCGCCGCGAGCGGCGCGGAGGTGAGGACCGTGGACGTGGTCGCCACTCCCGCGTCCGACCCGAGGGGCGCGGCGCTGAGCTCGTCGGTACTGCCGCTGGCGCTGGCCGGCATCGTCGCGGGCGCGGTCGTGACCCTGCTCGGACTGCGAGGGCTGCGCGCGGTGACCGCACTGGTCGTCAGCGCGGCGCTGGTGGGCGTCATCGCGGCCGCGCTGGCGCACAGCTGGCTCGGCGCCCTCACCGGCAACTGGTGGGCGGAGGCCGGCACGCTGGGGCTGGCGACGCTGGCGGTGAGCGCGGCGGTCGCGGGACTCGCGGCTCTGGTGGGCCCGGCGGGGATCGGTGCCGTCGCGTTCCTGGTGATGTTCCTCGGCAACCCGTTCTCGGGGGCGGCCACGGCCCCGCAGCTGCTGCCGGACCCGGTCGGCGCGATCGGTCAGTGGCTGCCGCCGGGCGCGAGCGCGACCCTGCTGCGCTCGGTGTCGTTCTTCGACGGCGCGGCGGCGACCGGGCCCGCGCTGACCCTCACCTGGTGGGCGGCGCTCGGTCTGGGTGCCGTCGTCCTGGGGGACGCGCTGAAGAAGCGGCCGAAGACCACCGCGCCCGCGTCCGCGGAGCCCGCCCTCACTCCGGTCGGCTGACCGGACCGCCACCACCGAACCCCGGCCCCGCGGCCGGGGTTCACGCGTGCCCGCGACGCTTCCCTACGACGGCCCGGTCCCCCGGTGATGGGCCGCGATGCCGAACCGCTGGTGTTCGCGAGGAGCGGAAGCGACCTCCCGCACGGTGGAGACCGCGCTGACCACCTGGTCCTCGACGGGTTCCTGGAGTTCCTCCAGCCGTTCGAGGTCGGCGGCGGAGACCAGGGCGACCAGCGGCTTTCCGTGCCGTGTCACAACGACGCGCTCACCGCCGTACACCACCCGGTTGATCAGGTCGGCGAGCTCAGCCCTGGCTTGCGTCACCGGAATCTCGTAGGCCATACCCCCATCATAACGTCACGTACGTCCTGTACATTTTTTACGGACAGCCTGCCGCGAGGAGGGGTACGCCATGACCCGACCGACCGCCCGTCACGTGTTGCCCGAGCTCCATGAGCGCACGAGCTCCGGGCACACGACGACGGATCCGTACTCGAAGCTGCTGGAGGAGCGGATCGCCTTCCTCGGGACGCCGGTCGACGACATCTCGGCGAACGATCTGATGGCGCAGTTCATGTACCTCGAGTACCAGGCCCCGGACCGGGACATCTCGCTGTACATCAACTCCCCCGGCGGCTCGTTCAGCGCGATGTCGGCGATCTACGACACCATGCAGTACGTCAGTTGCGACGTGGCGACGACCTGCCTCGGCCAGGCCGGCTCCTCCGCGGCGGTGCTGCTGGCGGCCGGCACGCCGGGCAAGCGCTCCGTGCTCCCGGGCGCCCGGGTCGTGATCCACCAGCCCGCCCTGACCGAGCCGGTGCAGGGACAGGCCAGCGATCTGGCCATCCAGGCCGACGAGTTGATCCGGGTCCGGGCCCGCCTGGAGGAGCTGCTGGTGCGGCACACCGGGCGCGACCCCGAGCAGGTGAGCGCGGACATCGAGCGGGACAGGATCCTCGACGCGCAGGGCGCCCTGGACTACGGCCTCGCGGACGCGATCGTCCCGAGCCGCAAGTCCTCGCGCACCACGCCGGGCGCGAGGTGAGCCGTAGATGATCCCGGACCTGCCACCGCTGCCCGCGCTCACGCGTGCCGAGGGCGAGCTGATCGACCGTTATCTCGACGTCGTCGACCTGCTGGGCCGGATCAACCCGGCGCGGCACGAGGACACCTACGGCGGACTGCGCGCGGCGCAGGCGCTGGTGAGCAGGGCGGCCGAGCTGCGTGACGCCCTGGTCGTGATGCACGCCCGGGGTGAGCGCGAGCTGCACACCGCGACGCTGGCCCGGGCCCTGCGGGTGCTGGACGGGGAGCGGCGCACGGCCCGGGTCACCGTGCCGCCCGCCGACGACAGTTGACGAGGCGTCCGCGGCTGAGCCGAAACGGGCCGAACGACGTACCCCCTATTGGAGGAGGCGCGGCTCCTTTTTCGCGACCGTCAGGGTTGCGCAACGCGTGTGACACGAGAGCGGAATGAGGAGTTTCTGTGCTGGTCGGAGGCTCCTCGGGCCCTCGACACCCCTGCGTTCGAAGGGGTGTTCACCCAAACGGGTGAGTGGTGAGTAACAACACAAATCCACGGTTCCGTTGGGTTTTTCGCACTTCCGTGCGCCAAGATCCCTGTCTGACGACAAGACCCCGCCGCAGCGGCGGGGCGATCCGGGCGGACGCCGAGTCCTGCCGCCGCCTGGATGACCGGTCGACAGAAGTGGATCGGCAGGAGTGGAGGACCCAAGCACGACGGGTCGCCGGGACGGTCACGCCATGACCGGGCCGAGCAGCCCTTGGGGTGAAGCCGCGTCAGCGGCCGGGCAACTTCGCCAGCCCGAATCCGACAGGTCATCCTTCACAGGCGGCTGACGAAGGGTTGCGCATGACTGCGCTCAATCGTGTCCCGTCGCTGATGGTCCGGGCCGGTACGGTCTCGGCGTTCGCCATGGCCGCTGTGGGCGGCTCCGTCGTGGTTCCGGGCGTCGCAGCCGACGCCGCCGCCGCGACGCCGGCGACGAAGGCGCTCCAGGTCGCGGCGTCCAAGAAGGGATCGCCGTACAAGTACGGCGCCACGGGGCCACGCCGCTTCGACTGCTCAGGGCTCACGCTGTACTCGTTCAAGAAGGCGGGCAAGAAGCTCCCGCGCACGGCGGCCCAGCAGTACAACAAGACCCGCCACATCGGCGCCGGCAGCCGCAAGGCCGGTGACCTGGTGTTCTTCCACTCGGGCTCGAACGTCTACCACGTCGGCATCTACGCCGGGAAGGGAAAGATCTGGCACGCCCCCAAGACCGGGGACGTGGTGCGACTGCAGAAGATCTGGACGAAGAGCGTCTGGTACGGCCGGGTCAAGTGACGCCCCGAGGGGCCGACGGCAACCTGACCTGCCGCCGGCCCCTCGGGTCTCCCGGAGGCCGGGCCGGCGGCAGCACACCGAGAACCGTGAGCGCGCCCCCGGTGCCGCCGGTCCACGAAGTACGACCACGATCAGCGCGGCTTTGGGGTTGAGCGCATTGATGACGAACCCCCGCCGCAGCAGGCGCGCGATTAGGCCGACGCCGACGACGGCCCCCGGACACGTCTCCACAACGCCGCCGGCCTGCGCGCCCCAGGTACAACACACAGCGCCCGGAACAGCCCCTGAAAGGCCGTGAGCACCTCCGCGCCCCGGCCACCGCGAGCGCGGTGTGCAGCAGTAGTCCGGCCACGAGGCCCAGCGCCGTGTGAAGGCGAGCAGCTGCGCCTCCGTGCGCCCTGAGTCCGCCAGTTCGTCGTAAGGACTCGGTCGTTCATCGGGCCGGGAGGCGGCGGCCGCCACGGACGCCTTCCGATGCCTCCTGCCGGGCCCCGGGCGTCGCGCTCGGTCCCCGTCGTGGGTCCTACGGCTCCTGCTGGCCCGCCGCCGGGACCGGCTGGGCCGGTACCGTCCACGGGAGTTCGATGGAGACGGTCTTGCCGCCCTCCCGCGTGGGCCTGACTCTGAGCTTTCCGCCGCACTCCGCGGTGAGCCAGCGGATGATCACCATCCCGCGTCCGTTGTCCTGCTGGACCGCGGCCGGAAGGCGCTTGGGGAAGCGGGGGTGGCTGTCGGTCACCCCGATGCGCAGCTGTTCGTCACGGTCCAGCTCGATGTCCACCGTGAAGGTGGGTGACTGCCCGAAGGTGTGCTGTACGGCGTTGGTGGCGAGTTCGGAGACGATGAGCCGGACGGTCTCGGCGGTGTCCGTGGACGAGGGCAGCCCCCACTCCGCGAGTGTGCTCAGGACGTAGGTGCGGGCCGCGGAGACCGAGGCGGGTTCGCTCGGCAGAGTGACGGATGCTTCCAGGTGATCTGCCATGGCGACGTCGTCCCTTTCCCACGGGACCGGAGTCCGACACGGTGCGGATGGTTCGAGTACGGTCCCGGACTGGTGGTTCTTCGCCAGAGTGCCATTACCGAGGCGGTGGCGGGTGCCGATCCACCAAGATATGCATATATCTGTCGCTCGAAGCGGTGAACTCTGCGACGCGAGACCGTATTTGGGCGGCTCGTAAGGAGTAAGGAGTAGCGCATGCAGCACGGTCCCGCGGTGCGCCGTCGAAAGCTCGGCGCCGAACTGCGTGCGCTGCGCGCGAGTGCGGGCCTCACCAGCGGTGAGGCGGCCCGGCTCGTGGGCTGGCACCAGTCGAAGGTGAGCCGGATCGAGACGGGCGCCAGCGGGGTGAAACCGGCCGATGTGCGGTTACTCCTCGACGCCTTCGGCGTGACGGACGCGGATCTGCGGGAGCTGTTGCTGGTATTGGCGGGTTCCGACGAGGGCGGCGGCGGCCGGCACCACTGGTGGCACGCCTATCGTGGCGTACTCCCGCCGACCTACCGGGACTTCATCAGTCTGGAGTCCCAGGCGAGCGCGATGCGCACTCTGGAGACCTCGGTGGTGCCCGGCCTGCTCCAGACGCCCGAGTACGCCCGCGCGGTGACCCGGGCCGCGGTGGACGGGCTCGACGACGAGCGGCTCGACGCACTGGTCGAGGTGCGGCTGGCCCGTCAGGACGTCCTGCGCGCCGAGCGGCCACTGGAGTTGAGCGCCGTCCTGGACGAGGCGGTGCTGCGCCGGGAGGTCGGCGGCCCCGAGGTGATGACGCGGCAGCTGCGCAGACTCCTGGAGGCGGCCCGGCTGCCACAAGTGCGCCTGCAGGTACTGCCGTTCACGGCCGGGGCGCATGTGGGTATCACCGGCCCTTTCGTAATCTTCTCATTTTCGAGCACTTCTGATCTGGACGTGGTTGTTCTCGACCACTTGACGAGTAGCCTCTACCTCGAACGGAAAGAAGACCTGGAGGCCTACACCGAGGCCTTCAACACCCTTCAGGGCCACGCCCTTTCGCCCGAGGACTCGTTGGATTACATCGCCGGATTAGGTGACGGCGCGTAAGGAGGCACCATGTCTGCACTGCCTCGGCACGTTCCTTCCAGTACCGAACTGTGTGAAGTGCGGTGGCTGCGCAGCAGTTACAGCACCGGAGCGAACAACTGCGTCGAGACGGCGAGGCCGTCGGCCGGGCCCTGGGCCGGGCTGCTCGCCGTACGCGACTCCAAGGACCCGGACGGACCCGCGCTGCTCTTCTCCCCCGAGAGCTGGGCGGGCTTCACAGCCGCGTTCTGACCGTCGGTCCACCCAGGCGCACGGCCGTGTCACGCCGACTCATGGTCGTGTCTCGCCGATCACCCGTACAGCGCGTTCGATCTGCTCCTCGGAGAGGTCCGCGCGGGCGGTCAGCCTGAGCCGTGAGATGCCGTCGGGCACGGACGGGGGCCGGAAACAGCCCACGAAGAGCCCGGCGGTCCGGCAGTCGGCCGCCCACTGCACGGCCTCCTCCGGGGAGGGCGCGCGCACCGAGACCACCGCGGCGTCCGGACGTACCGCTTCCAGACCCGCGGCGGTCAGACGTGCGTGCAGTCCGGTCGCCACCTCACGCGCGCGTGCGGCCCGCTCGGGCTCACGGCCGAGCAGGCGCAGTGCCGCGAGGGCGGCTCCCGCCGCCGCGGGGGCCAGACCGGTGTCGAAGATGAACGTCCGTGCCGCGTTGACCAGGTGCTCGATCACCCGTGCGGGGCCGAGCACGGCACCGCCCTGGCTGCCGAGCGACTTGGACAGCGTGACCGTGACGACCACGTCGTCGGCGCCCGCGAGCCCCGCCGCGTGCGGGGCCCCGCGGCCGCCGGCCCCGAGCACGCCCAGGCCGTGGGCGTCGTCGACGACCAGGCCCGCGCCGTGCTCCCGGCATGCCGCGGCGAGACCGGCCAGCGGCGCCGCGTCCCCGTCGACGGAGAACACGGTGTCGGACACGGCGACCGCGGGCCCGTCATGCGTACCGAGCGCCTTGCGGACGGCCTGCGGGTCGGCGTGCGCGACGACCTGGGTCGTCCCGCGGGCCAGCCGGCAGCCGTCGATGAGGGAGGCGTGGTTGCCCGCGTCGGAGACGATCAGCGAGCCGTGCGGCGCGAGCGCGGTGACGGCGGCGAGGTTGGCCGCGTAGCCGGAGGAGAAGACGAGCGCCGCCTCGAAGCCGCAGAAGTCGGCGAGCTCGCGCTCGAGTTCGGTGTGCAGCTCGGTGGTGCCGGTGACGAGCCGGGACCCGGTGGCGCCGCCGCCCCAGGTCCGGACAGCCGCCTCCGCTCCCGCCACGACCTCGGGGTGGCGGGCCAGGCCCAGGTAGTCGTTGCTCGCGAGATCGAGCAGCGGCGAGTCGGCCGGGCGGGGCCTCAGGGTCCGTACGAGTCCGGCCCGCCGGCGCGCGGCCGCCTGCTCGTCGATCCAGCCGAACGCCATGGGTCCTCCGGTGCTTTTGTAGACAACGGACAGACCCTAGCGGCAGCAAACGCTGCCCACGGTGTGGCAATACCCACACGTCAAAGCGGGTGAGTTGTTCGATCCCTACCTTGGCCGAAGGCGGGTCCGTAGGACAGGATCGGCTCTCATGGACCTGCTGAACACGCTGGTGGACAAGGGGCTTCGGCGCGAGCTGCCGACCCGCGAGGAGGCGCTGGCCGTACTGGCCACGTCCGACGACGAGCTGCTCGACGTGGTGGCCGCGGCCGGGAAGGTGCGCCGGCACTGGTTCGGGCGGCGGGTGAAACTCAACTATCTCGTCAACCTGAAGTCCGGGCTGTGCCCCGAGGACTGCTCGTACTGCTCCCAGCGGCTCGGCTCGTCGACCGGCATCCTCAAGTACACCTGGCTCAAGCCCGAGCAGGCCTCCCAGGCCGCCGCGGCCGGTCTCGCCGGTGGCGCCAAGCGGGTCTGTCTGGTGGCCTCCGGGCGCGGTCCGACCGACCGGGACGTGGACCGGGTGGCGGGCACCATCAAGGCGATCAAGGAGCAGAACGAGGGCGTCGAGGTGTGCGCCTGCCTCGGTCTGCTCTCCGACGGCCAGGCCGAGCGGCTGCGCGAGGCGGGCGCGGACGCCTACAACCACAACCTCAACACGTCCGAGTCGACCTACGGCGACATCACGACCACCCACACCTACGCCGACCGGGTGGACACCGTGAACAAGGCCCACGCGGCCGGCCTGTCCGCCTGCTCGGGTCTGATCGCCGGCATGGGCGAGTCCGACGAGGACCTCGTCGACGTCGTCTACTCGCTGCGCGAGCTGGACCCCGACTCGGTGCCGGTCAACTTCCTGATCCCGGTCGAGGGCACCCCGCTGGCCAAGGAGTGGAACCTCACCCCGCAGCGTTGCCTGCGCATCCTGGCGATGGTCCGGTTCGTCTGCCCGGACGTGGAGGTCCGCATCGCCGGCGGCCGCGAGGTCCACCTGCGCACCATGCAGCCCCTCGCCCTGCACCTCGCCAACTCGATCTTCCTCGGCGACTACCTCACCACGGAGGGCCAGGCCGGCAAGGCCGACCTGGAGATGATCGCCGACGCCGGGTTCGAGGTGGAGGGCGCGGGCGAGGTGACGCTGCCGGAGCACCGGGTGACGACCGGGGGCGGCTGCGGCTCACACGAAGGCGGCGGCTGCGGGTCGCACGAGGGCGGCGGTTGCGGCTCGGAGGCGGCCGAGAGCGCCGGGTGCGGGTCGCACGCGGGCGGGGGCGTCTGCGGTACGGCCGCCTCGGCGCCGGCGGTGAGCGAGCCCCGCACCGACCTGGTGGCCGTACGCCGTCGAGGCGCCGGAACGGATCTCGCGCCCAATGCCTGATCTGCCCGGCCTGCCGGTGACGGAGCTGCTGGCGCTCGACCGGCGGCACGTGTGGCATCCGTACGGTCCGATGCCCGGCCGGGTCGACCCGCTCGTCGTGGAGTCGGCGAGCGGGGTGCGGCTGCGCACCTCCTCCGGTGACCTCGTGGACGGCATGTCGTCCTGGTGGTCGGCGATCCACGGCTACAACCACCCGGTGCTGAACGAGGCCGCGCGCGAGCAGCTCGGGCGGATGAGCCATGTGATGTTCGGCGGACTCACCCACGAGCCCGCCGTCCGGCTGGCGAAGCTCCTTGTCGACATGTCTCCCGAGGGTCTTGAGCATGTCTTCCTGGCCGACTCGGGGTCGGTGTCGGTCGAGGTCGCGGTGAAGATGTGCCTCCAGTACTGGCGCTCGCTTGGCCGTCCCGGCAAGCGGCGGCTGCTGACCTGGCGCGGCGGCTACCACGGCGACACCTGGCAGCCCATGTCGGTGTGCGACCCCGAGGGCGGGATGCACGAACTGTGGTCCGGGGTGCTGCCCCGCCAGGTGTTCGTGGACGCGCCCCCGGCCGATTACGAGGAGTCGTACGCCGACCAGCTGCGTACGGCGATCGAGCGGCACGCGGACCAACTGGCCGCGGTGATCGTGGAGCCGGTGGTGCAGGGCGCGGGCGGGATGCGCTTCCACTCCCCCGCGTATCTGCGGGTGCTGCGCGAGGCGTGCGACGCGCACGACGTGCTGCTGGTGTTCGACGAGATCGCGACCGGGTTCGGGCGCACGGGCGCGCTGTTCGCGGCGGAGCACGCGGCGGTGACGCCGGACGTGATGTGCGTGGGCAAGGCGCTGACCGGCGGCTACCTGACGATGGCGGCGACGTTGTGCACGCCCCGGGTGGCCGAGGGGATCTCACGGGGCGAGGTTCCGGTGCTGGCGCACGGCCCGACCTTCATGGGCAACCCGCTGGCCGCGTCGGTGGCCTGCGCCTCGATCGGGGTGCTGCTCGGGCAGGACTGGCTCGCGGAGGTCAAGCGGATCGAGGCGGGGCTGCGGGACGGGCTGGCCCCCGCGCGTGAGCTCCCTGGCGTGAGGGACGTACGGGTGCTCGGCGCGATCGGGGTCGTGCAGCTGGACCACGAGGTCGACATGAGGGCCGCGACGGAGGCCGCCGTACGCGAGGGCGTGTGGCTGCGGCCGTTCCGCGACCTCGTGTACACGATGCCGCCGTACGTCACCGGCGACGAGGACGTGGCACGGATCGCGCGCGCGGTGTGCGCCGCGGCGAAGGAGGGATGACATGCCGGTCCTGGTGATCACGGGCACGGGCACGGAGGTCGGCAAGACGGTGACCACGGCCGCCGTCGCCGCGGCGGCGCTCGCGGCGGGACGGACGGTCGCCGTCCTGAAGGCCGCGCAGACCGGCGTACGGCCGGACGAGGCCGGGGACGTCGAGGAGGTGGCCCGGCTCGCGGGCGCCGTCACGAAGGCCGAACTGGCCCGTTTTCCCGAGCCGTTGGCCCCGGCGACGGCCGCGCGCCGGGCCGCTCTCGAACCGGTCCACCCCGCCGGGATCGCCGAGGCCGCCGCCAAGCTGGCCACCGAACACGACCTGGTGCTGGTGGAGGGCGCGGGCGGGCTGCTCGTGCGCTTCGACGAGGAGGGCGGGACACTGGCCGACGCGGCCCAGCTGCTGCGGGCGCCGGTCCTGGTCGTGGCGTCGGCCGGGCTGGGCACGCTGAACACCACAGAGCTGACGGCCCGTGAACTGCGCCGCCGCGAGCTGGACTTGGCAGGTGTGGTGATCGGAAGCTGGCCCGACTCCCCCGATCTCGCCTCGCGTTGCAATGTCGCGGACCTCCCGGACGTGGCCGGGGCCCCACTGCTGGGCGCGCTGCCGGCCGGGGCGGGCCGACTCGCACCGGCCGACTTCCGTACCGAGGCCCCGAGTTGGCTGGCACCACGACTGAACGGGACCTGGGACGCGGCGGGGTTCGGCGCACGCGAGGCACCGCAAGGAGCCTGACCGTCGGCGATGGGTCCCATCCCACCGGCAACCGGGTGACCGCGTCCCGCAGGCGTAGTCCATCCGCGCGGGTCGAGCGCCGGGCGGACGGCGACCTCACACGCGGTGGCGCCCCCGGCGACCGCACAGGCACCCAGCGACTGCCGACCGGGATCGTTCGGCGCGGACGGCCACCTCACGGAAGGCTGGGTCTCGCTTCCCGCGACCTGCCTCTGTGGCGATCGGACCTGCGTACGGCCGCCGCGGCGGGACGTCGTCCTTGAGGGCTGCGTGCTGGTGGAACCGGCCGTCAGCAGCCCGTCGAATTCGCCGTCCCGCCGCGGCGGCGAGGAGGGCGTCGACGCGCTCGTGTCGGCGCGGCCGGGTCATCCACCCGCCGCGTGCCGGCTCCCCATGGTGCTGGCCCTCGGGATGAGTCGGTGCGGGGCCCGGATTTCCATGCCGGGGACAGGGGTTGAGCTGCCGATGCGCTTGAGGAGTCGCTCCACCGCCGTCTCGGCGATCATTTGCTTGTCCGGTGAGATGGTGGTGACCGGTGGATTCGAGTACCGGCCGTCCTCGATGTCGTCGTAGCCGACCACGGCGACGTCCTCGGGGACGCGCAGCCCGCGGGCGGCCAGCGTGTGCAGGGCGCCCAGGGCCACCAGGTCGCTGTAGCAGAAGACCGCGTCGGGCGGCTCCTCCAGGTCGAGCAGGTGGGCCATGGCGCTCGCGCCGTCGGAGCGGTTGAAGCGCGGGGTGGAGATGATCAGCTCCTCGCGGACCGGGATCCCGGCCCGCTCATGCGCCAACCGGTAGCCCTGCGTGCGCAGTTGGGCGGCCTCGCCGGTGCGGTAGGGCTGGTCGCCGATCGCGGCGACACGGCGCCGGCCGAGGTCGAGCAGATGCTCGGTGGCTTCCCGGGAGGCGGTGACGTCGTCGATGCCGATGTGGTCGAAGCCCCCGTCGCTCACCCGCTCTCCGAGCACGACCAGCGGCAGGTTCGCGTCGCGCTCGCCGAGGTCGGACTGGGCCAGCCCCAGCGGGCTGAAGATGACACCGTCGAACAGCAGCTGCTGGGAGCCTCGGGTGAGGAACAGCTTCTCGTGCTCCGCGTCCCCGTCGGTCTGGTCGATCAGGACGTTGTAGCCCCGCACCCGGGCCGCCCGGATGATGCCCTGGGCCAGCTCGGCGAAGTAGGGCGTGTCCAGGTACGGCACCACGACGGCGATCTGGCCGGACCGGCCGGAGGCGAGGTTGCGGGCCAGGACGTTGGGCTGGTAGCCGAGCTCGTCCACGGCCTTCTGCACCCGGGCGCGCATGGCCTCGGACACCGGTGCGTAGCCGTTGACCACGTTGGAGACGGTCCGGCTGGAGACGCCGGCGAGCGCCGCGACGTCGCGGAGTGTGACGCCATTTGCCATATGCACACCTTCGTCCCGGTTGTCCTTTGCAGCGCTGAAAGTTTCCTCCGAGTTACCTCTTGCAGCGCGGCAAGTTCTCGGTTAACACTTTTGCAGCGCTGCAGAGCGTAGCAGAAGGGGGCCTGATCCAGCCGGGTCGGGAACCCAGGGACCGTGACGTCACCGCGTCGCGGACCGGACCGTAGGAGCCGCAGTGGGAACAGCCACTCAGGAGCCGGGAGCCGCACCGGCCATGACAGGGCCTCACTCTTTACTCACGGTGGTCTGACAGCGCCCGTGCGCTGATCACCCAGCTGTCTCCCACCTTCACCGACGTCACCCGCGCCCACCCTCCCGCGCCGGCCGACGCCCGTCTCCGCACCAGTGCCGCGGTGCCCGCACGCCCTCGGCCCACCTCACCGGACCCCCGTGTCCGGCGTGTTCCGCCTTGCCACCCTCGCCTGCCCTCGGGCACCACATCCAGGAGATTGCTCATGTCCTCCACCAGAAGGCCCACGTCCCGTTCCGTCCGGCGCACCGCGGTCGCGGCGACCTCCGCCGCCCTCGCCGGCGTGCTCCTCGCGGCCTGCGGGTCGGGCGGCGACAGCGGCAGCGGCACCACGGGCAGCGGCCCGGTGCACATCAAGGTGTGGGCCTGGTACCCCCAGTTCAAGCAGGTCGTGGCCGAGTTCAACAAGACCCACAAGGACGTCCAGGTCGACTGGGTGCAGGCGGGCGTCGGCCAGGACGAGTACACCAAGCTGAAGACCGCGCTCAAGGCGGGCCAGGGCGCCCCCGACGTCGTCATGCTGGAGTTCCAGGAGCTGCCCACCATCCAGCTCACCAAGGGCCTGCTCGACATGGGCAAGTACGGCGCCAACGACGACAAGGGCAACTACGTCGACTGGGCCTGGAAGCAGGCCTCCGACGGCGACCACGTCTACGCCATCCCGGTCGACGGCGGCCCGATGGCGATGATGTACCGCGCCGACCTCTTCAAGAAGTACAACCTGAAGGTGCCCACCACCTGGGCGGAGTACAAGGAGGAGGCCGCCAAGCTGCACAAGGCGGACCCCAACGCGTACATGACCGACTTCGGCAGCGACGAGACCGCGGCCGGCTGGCGCCAGGGCCTGACCTGGCAGGCCGGCTCCCGTCCCTACACCTACTCGGCGAGCAAGCTGCCCGACATCGGGGTCAAGCTCAACGACGACAACGCCAAGAAGGTGTACGAGTACTGGGGCGACCTGGTCAAGAACAAGCTGGTCGACACCCAGTCGTACGCCACCACGGACTTCTACAACGGCCTCAGCAGCGGCAAGTACGCCACCTACATCGCGGCCGGCTGGGGTCCGGGCTACCTCTCCAGCGTCGCCGCGAAGACCTCCGGCAAGTGGCGCGTCGCCCCGCTGCCGCAGTGGACGGCCGGCGGCAACGCCCAGGGCGACTGGGGCGGTTCGAGCTTCTCGGTGACCTCGCAGACCAAGCACCCCAAGGAGGCCACCGAGGTCGCCCGGGAGCTGTTCGGCACCTCCCAGGCCGCCTGGAAGATCGGCATCGACCAGGCCTACCTGTTCCCGCTGGTCAACCCGATCCTCAACGGGGCGTACTTCCAGGACAAGAAGTACGACTTCTTCGGCGGCCAGCAGATCAACAAGGTGTTCGTGCCCGCGGCGAACGGCATCGGGACCTTCGACTGGAGCCCGTTCCAGGACTTCGCCTACAACACCGACACCAGTGAGGTGGGCAAGGCCCTCCAGGGCCAGACCGACTGGTCGTCCGTCAACGACAACGTCCAGGACCAGGTGACCTCCTACGCGAGCAAGCAGGGATTCAAGGTCAGCAAGTAACCGACCCGAAGTCCCCGCCCCCCACTGCCCCCGCCGGCGCCCGCGCGTCGCACCGCCCGCCGGCGGGGGCTCCGCAAGACGCGCAAGGAGATGTGATGAGCCTGCTCCGACAGCAGGGGCCCGCGCCGGCCGTGACCCCGAGTACCGTCCCCGCCGAGGGAGTCGGCACCCCGGCCACCGGCAGGGGCCGCCGCCGGACCGGACGCCAGTCCGCCCACACCCGCCACCAGGCCATGGGCCTGATGCTGGTCACCCCGTTCGGCCTGCTCTTCGCGGCCTTCCTGGTGGCCCCGCTGGCGTACGCCTTCTGGCTGAGCCTCAGGACCTCCACCCTGGTCGGCGGTGACCACTTCAGCTGGTTCGCCAACTACCAGCAGACCTTCACCGACCCGCACTTCCTGGCCGGTGTGCGCCGCGTGGTGGTCTTCGGCCTGGTGCAGGTGCCGATCATGCTGGGGCTCGCGCTGCTCGGCGCCCTCATCATCGACGAGGTCTCCAGCAAGCTCGCCAAGGTCTTCCGGATGACACTGTTCATGCCGTACGCCGTCCCCGCGGTGATCGGCGCCCTGATGTGGGGCTTCCTGTACAGCCCCACCTTCGGCCCGGTGAACTCCCTCAGCCACGCCCTGGGCACCGGGAAGATCGACCTGCTCGGCCACAGCCTGATGCTGACCTCGCTCGGCAACATCGTGACCTGGCAGTGGACCGGCTACAACATGATCGTCCTGTACGCCGCCCTCCAGGGCCTGCCCCGCGAGGTCTACGAGGCCGCCAAGCTCGACGGCGCGGGACAGATCCAGACCGCCCTGCGCATCAAGGTCCCGATGATCTCCTCGGCCATGGTGCTCACGCTGATGTTCACCATCATCGGCACCCTGCAGTTCTTCACCGAGCCGCGCGTCCTCGAGCCGACGGCGTCCTCCGTGATCACCCCGGACTACACGCCCAACCTCTACGCCTACAACCTCGCCTTCCAGTACTCGGAGTTCAACTACTCCGCCGCCATCTCCTTCTCCCTGGGAGCGGTGGTCTTCATCGGCTCCTACCTCTTCCTGTTCGCCACGCGCAAAAGGAGCGGACTGAAGTGACCACCGCCGCTGTCCCCGCCCCCGCCGTCGCCGCCCCGGCGCCCCGCCGTACGTCCTCCGCGCGAGGCCGCGTCACCGTCAACGCGGTGATGGTGGCGATGATCCTGTACTTCCTGATGCCGTTCTGGTGGCTCGTCGTCGCCGCCACCAAGGACAACGACGCCCTGTTCTCCACGGCCGCCCTGTGGTTCCACTCGCCGGGCGCCTTCTTCACCAACCTCCAGCAGCTGTTCACCTACAACGACGGTGAATACCTGCGCTGGATGGGCAACACCGCGATCTACGCGGGCGTCAGCGGCGTCGGCGCCACCGCCGTGGCCACCTTCGCCGGGTACGCCTTCGCCAAGTACCGCTTCCCCGGCCGCAACCTGCTCTTCTCCAGCCTGCTCGGCGCCATCATGGTCCCGGCGACCGCGCTGGCCATCCCCACCTATCTGCTGCTGAGCAAGGTGGCGCTGACCAACACCATGTGGGCGGTCATCCTGCCCTCGCTGCTCAACCCGTTCGGCGTCTACCTGGTCCGGGTGTACGTACAGGAGTCGCTGCCCGACGAACTGCTGGAGGCGGCCCGGGTCGACGGCGCCGGTGAGCTGCGGGTGCTGTTCAACGTGGCGCTGCCGACGCTGAAGCCCGCACTCGTGACCGTGCTGCTGTTCTCCATGGTCGGCACCTGGAACAACTTCTTCCTGCCGCTGGTGATGCTGAACAACGACAAGCTGTTCCCGCTGACCGTGGGCCTCCAGTCCTGGTACCAGGGCGCGCTGATCCAGTCCGGCGCCAACGCCCTGTTCACCCTCGTCATCGCGGGTTCCCTCGTGGCGATCCTCCCGCTGATCGTCGCCTTCCTCCTCCTCCAGCGGTACTGGCGCGGCGGGCTGACCGTCGGAAGCCTCAAGTAGCCCCCGCCCCCTCTTCTTCCCGCGCACCTCCCGGAGCGACCTCCATGCTGCACGCCTCCCTGACCGTCGACCCCGCCTTCCGCGTCGCCGACGTGAGCCCCCGGACCTTCGGCTCGTTCGTCGAGCACATGGGCCGATGCGTCTACACCGGCATCTACGAGCCCGGCCATCCCCTTGCGGACGAGGACGGCCTGCGCCGTGACGTCCTGGACCTGGTGCGCGAGCTGGGGGTGACCGCCGTGCGCTATCCCGGCGGCAACTTCGTCTCCGGCTTCCGCTGGGAGGACAGCGTCGGCCCGGTCGCCGACCGCCCGACCCGCCTGGACCTGGCCTGGCACAGCACCGAGACCAACGCGTTCGGTCTGCACGAGTTCCAGCGCTGGGCCGAGAAGGCCGGCGTCGAGTCGATGATGGCCGTCAACCTCGGCACCCGGGGCGTGGCCGAGGCCCTCGACCTGCTGGAGTACTGCAACCACCCGGGCGGGACCGCCTGGTCGGACCAGCGGATCAAGAACGGTGCCACCGACCCCTTCGGCATCCGTATGTGGTGCCTGGGCAACGAGCTGGACGGCCCCTGGCAGACCGGTCACAAGACCGCCCAGGAGTACGGCCGGATCGCCGCCGAGACCGCGCGGGCGATGCGCATGGTCGACCCGACGCTGGAACTGGTCGCATGCGGCAGCTCCAGCTCCTCGATGCCGACCTTCGGCGCCTGGGAGGCCACCGTCCTGGAGGAGGCCTACGACCAGGTCGACTACATCTCCTGCCACGCCTACTACGAGGAGCTCGACGGCGACCTCGGCAGCTTCCTGGCCTCGGGCGTCGACATGGACCACTTCGTCGAGTCGGTGGTCGCCACCGCCGACCACATCCGGGCCAAGCTGGGCCGCAAGAAGCGGATCAACCTCTCCTTCGACGAGTGGAACGTCTGGTACAACACCCGTTTCGAGGCACAGGGCAAGCCCACCGACTGGGCCGTGGCGCCCCGGGTGATCGAGGACGAGTACAACGTCGCCGACGCCGTCGTGGTCGGCGGGCTGCTGATCAGCCTGCTGCGCAACAGCGACCGGGTCACCGCCGCCTGCCTCGCCCAGCTCGTCAACGTCATCGCCCCCATCCGCAGCGAGCCCGGCGGACCGAGCTGGCGCCAGACCACCTTCCACCCCTTCGCCCAGGCCGCCCGGCACGCCCGCGGCACGGTCCTGCGGGTGGAACCGGTCGCGCCGACCTATGAGACGAAGCGTTTCGGCGAAGTCGCCGTGGTGGACGCCGTGGCCACCCACGACGGCGACGAGCTCACCGTCTTCGCGATCAACCGGCACCAGAGCGACAACGTCGAACTCGCCCTGGACCTGCGGGCGTTCACCGGTTACGTCCCGGTGGAGCATGCGGTGCTGAGCGACCCCGACGTCCGCGCCGTCAACACCCAGGACGACCCCGACCGGGTCCGCCCGTACACCGCCGACACCGGTTCGGTCACCGACGGGCGGCTCACCGCGAGCCTGCCGCCCGTCTCCTGGAACGTCGTCCGGCTGCGCCGCGCCGGCTGACCACTCCCCCTCCGACCCCCGCTGTTCCCGTCTCCCCCCGTTTTCCCGGGAGCGGCGGGCCCCGCACCATCCCCTCTTCCCGGACATCCCTTGGGAGCCGCCCATGTCCACCATCAGGGAAAGCGCCAGACTGCGCGCCGTACCCCGCCCCCAGGCGATCACCGTGCTGCTGGCCCTGCTCGCAGCCGTCGTCGCCCTCGTCCTGCCCTCCTCCGGCCCGGCGCACGCGATCTCGCGCGCCTCGCAGACCATGTACACCCCGCCGTCGGGCACCCCCTCGCCCGGCTCGCTCTACCCGCGCGCCATCCGCCTCCAGAACAGCGGATCGTCCAACGGCACACTGCTCGCCACGTTCGAGCAGTACAGCTCGGGCACCCCCGTCTTCCCGATCTACCGCAGCACGGACAACGGCAACAGCTGGAGCCAGATCTCCAGCATCAGCGACACCCACAACGGCTTCGGCAACCGCTACCAGCCGTTCCTCTACGAACTGCCCACCGCCATAGGCAACTTCCCGGCCGGCACGATCCTCGCCGCCGGCAACTCCATCCCGAACGACCTCTCCACGACCGAACTGGACCTGTACGCCAGCACCGACCACGGCGTCAGCTGGTCGTACGTCAGCACCATCGCGCAGGGCGGCGAGGCCGACCCCACCAACGGCAAGACCCCGGTCTGGGAGCCGTTCCTGATGGTGTCCGGCTCGAAGCTGATCGTGTACTACTCCGACCAGCGTGACCCGAACTACGGCCAGAAGATCGTCCACCAGACCTCCACGGACGGCCTGACCTGGGGTTCCGTGGTGAACGACGTCGCCACCTCGACGTACGGCGACCGCCCGGGCATGCCCGTCGTCGCCAAGCTGCCCAACGGCAACTACGTGATGACGTACGAGTTCTGGGGCGCTCCCGAGGGCGGCTTCGCCGTCTACTACAAGATCTCCTCCAACCCGGAGGCGTTCGGCTCCGCCACCGGTATCGCCCTCAAGGCGACCGACGGCACCCAGCCCAAGAGCTCTCCGTACATCACCTGGCTGCCGACCGGCGGCGCCAACGGCACGCTCGTGGTCAGCGCCAACAGCAGCGACGACCTGTTCCTGAACACGCAGAACGGCGCGGCGAACACCTGGACGCGGATCGCCTCCACCGTCCCCGGCGGCTACAGCCGCGGTCTGCTCCCGCTGGCCGACGGCCACAGCCTGCTGGTCCTCAGCGGCGGCCACCTCACCAGCACCGGCCTGAACCCGATCACCTACGGCACGATCGACCTGGGCGGCGGCGTCTCGGACGGCGCGACCTACACCATGTCCAACGCCAACAGCCACCTGATGCTGACCATCGCGGGCGGCTCCACCACCAACGGCGTGGGCGCGACCCAGCAGAACGCCGACAACGCCACCGACCAGCAGTGGAAGTTCGTCCAGCAGACCTCCGGCTACTTCAAGATCTTCAACGTGGCCAGCGGCAAGGTCCTTGGCGTGACCAACCAGTCCACCGCCAACGGCGCCAAGGTCGTCCAGTGGGACGACAACGGCACCCTGGACCACGAGTGGGCGATCGCCCCGAACCCGGCGGGCGGCTTCACCGCCACCAACCGGATCAGCGGCAAGTACCTGGAGATCCCCAGCGCCTCCACCACCGTCGGCACCGCCGCCGGGCAGTGGGCCGACACCGGCTGCGCCTGCCAGCGCTGGAACCTCACCCAGACCGCGCTGCCCACGCTGTCCACCGGCCAGTACCGCCTCGTCAACAAGAACAGCGGCAAGTTCCTGGAGATCCCCGGCGCCTCCACCGCGACGGGCAAGCAGGCGGGCCAGTGGGTGAACACCGCCAACAACTGCCAGCTGTGGACCTTCCAGGCCCAGAGCGGCGGGGCGTGGACCGTGAAGAACGTCAACAGCGGTCTGTACCTCGACAGCAACGGCTCGACCTCGGCCGGCGCGGCCGTCGTCCAGAACGCCTCGTCCACCGCGAGCTCCCAGAAGTGGACGCTCACGAGCGCGGGCGGCGGCTACTACAAGCTCGTCAACTCCGGCAGCGGCCTGGTGGCGGACGTCGCCTCGGCCTCCACCGCCAACGGCGCGCTGATCGTCCAGTCGGCGGACAACGGCGCCGACGACGAACTGTGGCAGGTCGTCCGGGTCAACTGATCCACCCAGGGGGCCCGGTTCCGGCCGGGCCCCCGCTCTTCTGCCCAAGGGGCACCGCGATCCGGGGGTGCGTCGGGGGCCCACGGGGGACAATCGCGGTAGGACCCGTCCTCGGCGAGGGAGGCTGTCATGCCGCTACGGTCCGCCGGCACCGGCAAGGTGTCCCGGGATCCCGTCCACCACCCGCTCTTCGCCCGGTACTACGCGCGGGTCAGCGTCGCCGCCGAGACCAGGATGGGCATGGCCGGCGTGCGGGAGCGGTTGCTCGCCGGCCTGTCCGGGCGGGTGATCGAGATCGGCGCGGGAAACGGTCTGAACTTCGCGCACTACCCGGGCACGGTCTCCGAGGTCGTGGCGATCGAACCGGAGCGCCGGCTGCGGCAGTTGGCGGTGGAGTCCGCGCTGCGCTCGGAGGTGCCGGTCGACGTGGTGCCCGGCGCCGCGGAGGCGCTGCCGGTCAAGAGCGAGGCCTTCGACGCCGTGGTGATCTCGCTGGTGCTGTGCAGTGTGCGCGATGTGCCGCGCGCGCTGGGCGAAGTACGGCGGGTGCTGCGGCCGGGCGGGACCGTGCGGTTCTTCGAGCACGGCCGCGGCGGCGGCCCCGCGATGCGCTTCACCCAGCGCGCCCTGGACCGCACGGTGTGGCCGCCGCTGAGCGGCGGCTGCCATCTGGGCCGGGACCCGGTCGGGGCGCTGCGGGACGCCGGGTTCGAACTGGGCCCCTATCGGCGGGTGTTGATGCCGGAGAAGGGGCCGACGCTGCCCACGTCCTTCTGTGTGCTGGGCACCGCGTGGCGACCCTCGTCGGCGGACGGCTGATTCACAGGGTCCATTTCCTCAGCTCACGCGCGATGTCGTGCACCGAGGCCTCGCCCTTCTTGGCCACCTTGGCGAGATCACGGACGAGCACCGGCGAGGTGACGACCCTGAGGCCGCTCGCGACGAGGTAGGCGTAGGCGACCGCGCAGGCGAACAGCGCGTTGGTGCGCTCCAGGGCCGGTACGTGGATGAGGAGTTGCAGCAGCGCGGCGGCGCGCAGATGCGGGTTGTCGTAGACGGGGATGTCGAAGATCTCGGCCTGGTGCCGTGCCACGGCGGCGACCAGGGCGCCCCAGTCGGTGACCTGGGGGTCGCCCGGGGTCTTCTGCTCGGCGAGCATGAGCAGCCAGGCGAGATCGATGTGCAGATCGCTCAACGACCCTCGTCTTCCTTGCCGTCCTTGCCGAACTCCTCCGCGAAGACGGATTCGTACTGCTTCATGAAGTCGGCCGCGGCCTCGACGAAGGTCTGACCGGCCTCCCCACTGTCCTTCATGACCAGCTCCTCGATGTAGCGGTTGACGCTCACGCCACGGGCGAGGGCACGTTCACGGGCGGCGCGGGCGGTGCCCTCGTCCACCCGCACGTTCAACTGAGTCTTCGCCATACCTAGAAGCTAGCGCCGATGCGCTAGCACCGGCAAGAGGCGTCCGGCACGGACAGGAGGATGCCCTTTACACGGGGTGCCCCTTACATCGGTGTCAGGGGCCCGACCTGGGAGGGAGGGCGCCTCGGCCGGAAGGGGGATATCGGGTGTGGGGCGGATCACATTACCCTCGGCCCCATGGCCACTGCTGCGGAGGACGCCCTCGACACCGCTCCGACCGAAGGGATCGCGGCCCGCGCCCGCGGTCTGACCAAGGCGTACGGCTCGGGCGAGACGGCCGTGCTCGCGCTGGACGCGGTGGACGTGGACATCGCGCGCGGTCGCTTCACCGCGGTCATGGGCCCCTCCGGCTCCGGGAAGTCCACGTTGATGCACTGCCTCGCGGGGCTCGACACCGTCTCGGCCGGCCAGGTGTGGCTCGGCGACACCGAGATCACCGGGCTGAAGGAGCGCGAGCTGACCCGGCTGCGCCGGGACCGGATCGGGTTCATGTTCCAGTCGTTCAATCTGATCCCCACGCTGAACGCGGCCGAGAACATCACCCTGCCCATGGACATCGCGGGCAAGAAGCCCGACGAGAAGTGGCTGGACCAGGTCATCGACACCCTGGGGCTGCGGGACCGCCTCAAGCACCGCCCCTCGCAGCTGTCCGGGGGTCAGCAGCAGCGGGTCGCGTGCGCCCGGGCGCTGGCCTCCCGGCCCGAGCTGATCTTCGCCGACGAACCGACCGGCAACCTCGACTCGCGGGCCGGCCTGGAGGTGCTCGGCTTCCTGCGCGAGGCCGTCGACCAGCTCGGACAGACGGTCGTGATGGTCACCCACGACCCCGGCGCCGCCGCCCACTCCGACCTGGTGCTCTTCCTCGGGGACGGACGGATCGTGGACAGCATGGAGCGGCCCTCGGCGGAGGCGGTGCTGGAGCGCATGAAACGGTTCGACGTGATCCGGAGTCAGGTCGTCCCCGGTGACGACAGCGGCTCGGGCGACGTGCCCCTCGGCAAGGACTGAACCCGTGCTGAAGGCGACGCTCCGCAGTTTCCTCGCCCACAAGGGGCGGCTGCTGCTCTCGGCGCTGGCCGTCGTCCTGTCCGTGGCGTTCGTCTCGGGCAGCCTGATCTTCTCCGACACCCTGAGCCGCACCTTCGACCGGCTCTTCGCCTCGTCCGCGCCCGACCTCACCGTCAGCCCGAAGGAAGACCTCAAGGAGGCCATCCCGTCCGGGACCACGGCCACCCTGCCGGCCGCGCTCGCGGACCGGGTGGCCCGGGTCGACGGGGTCGCCGCCGCGCGCTTCGACGCCGAGGACGACGGGATCACCGTCGCCGACTCCGAGAACGAGTCTGTGGGCTCCACCACCGGGGCCCCCACCATCGGCACCGACTGGAACCCGACCTCGCGCAGCCCCGTCGAGCTCACCTCGGGTCACGCGCCGCACGGCGCCGGCGAGGCCCTGCTCGACTCGGAGACCGCGGACCGCAAGGACCTGCGCATCGGCGACCCGCTCACCGTGATCGCGGGCCCCGGCTCGTTCAAGGTGCGGATCGTCGGCATCGTCACCTTCACCACCACCAACCCCGGTGCCTCGCTGCTGTTCCTGGACCCGCCGACCGCGCAGACGAAGCTGCTCGGCTCCGCCTCCGCCGCCACCAGCATCTCCGTGGACGCCGCCGAGGGGGTGAGCAACGACCAGCTCAAGCAGCGGGTGGCCGCCGCACTCGGCACGGACAGCTACGAGTACCGGACCGCCGAGGAACAGGCGAAGTCGGACATCGACCAACTGGGCGGATTCCTCGACGTCATCAAGTACGTGATGCTGGGATTCGCCGGGATCGCGGTCCTGGTCGGTGTCTTCCTCATCGTCAACACCTTCTCGATGCTGATCGCCCAACGCACCCGCGAACTGGGCCTGTTGCGCGCCCTGGGCGCCGACCGGCGCCAGGTCCGCCGCTCGGTGCTCACCGAGGCCACCCTGCTCGGCCTGGTCGCCTCGACGGTCGGCCTGGGCGCGGGCATCGGGCTGGCGTTCGGCCTCATCGCCCTGATGAACGCCTTCGGCATGAACATCAACTCGGGCGAGATGGTGGTCGGTTGGGGCACCCCCGTGGCCGCGTACGTCGTCGGCGTGGGCGTCACCTTCGTCGCGGCCTATCTCCCGGCCCGGCGGGCGGCGGGCGTCTCCCCCATGGCGGCCCTCTCGGACGCCGAGATCGCCGGGATCGGACGGCCGCTGAAGGTCCGCGCGATCGTGGGCGGCCTGGTGGGCGCGGCGGGCGCCGCCGCACTCGTCGGGTGCGTGCTCTCGTCGAGGACGGCCACGGCGGCCTCCCTGCTCGGCCTCGGAGTCGTCCTGACGCTCCTGGCGACCGTGATCGCGGGGCCGCTCCTGGTGCGGCCGGTGATCCGGGTGCTGGGCGGAGCCTTCCCGGCCCTGTTCGGCCCGGTCGGACGGATGAGCCAGCGCAACGCCCTGCGCAACCCCCGCCGCACCGGCGCCACCGCGGCCGCCCTCATGGTCGGCCTCGCCCTGGTCGGCGGGATGTCGGTGGCCAGCGCCTCCATGTCCAAGTCCTTCGACGACCAGATCGACAAGACCCTGGGCGCCGACTTCGTCGTGCAGAACGGCAACTTCCTGCCGTTCCCGCAGGAGGTCACGGACGCGGTCCGCGCCACCGAGGGCGCCGGTCTCGTCGTTCGGTCGAGGTTCGCGCCGATCGCCGTACGGCTGCCGGACGGCAAGCGGGTCGAGACGACCGCCGCGGGCTACGACCCCCAGCTCGACGAGGTCGCCCACATCACCTACGCGCGGGGCGGCACCGCGGCCGCGCTCGCGTCCGGGCACCTGGGCATGGACGTGGACTTCGCGCGCGACCACGGCGTGAAGGTCGGCAGCAAGGTGACCGTCGAGTTCCAGGGCGGGCGCCGGACCGAGTTGACCGTGGGCGCCCTCACCGACCAGGACCAGGCGGACGGCTTCGGGACGCAGGGCGGGATCTACTTCGGCCTCGACACGCTGGAGCGGTTCGCGCCGGGCGGCCAGGAGTCCGCGCTGTACGTCAACGCCGCCTCCGGCACGAGCGCCGACCGGCTGCGCGCGGACCTGGAGAAGACCCTCGACCCGTATCCGCAGGTCCAGGTGCGCGACCTCGCCGACTACAAGGACCTGGTGCACGACCAGATCGCGGTCCTGCTGTATCTCGTGTACGCGCTGCTGGGCCTGGCGATCGTCATCGCGGTGCTCGGCGTGGTCAACACGCTCGCCCTGTCGGTCGTGGAGCGCACCCGGGAGATCGGGCTGCTGCGCGCCATCGGGCTCGCCCGGCGTCAGCTGCGCCGGATGATCCGCCTGGAGTCGGTGGTCATCGCGGTGTTCGGCGCGGTGCTGGGACTGGCGCTCGGGCTGGTGTGGGGGGTGTGCACCCAGCAGGTGCTGGCGCTCCAGGGCATGAACGCGCTGGCGATCCCCTGGGGCACGATCGTGGCGGTGGTCGTCGGTTCCGCGGTGGTGGGCATCGTGGCCGCGCTGCTGCCGGCGTTGCGCGCGTCGCGCATGAACGTACTGGCGGCGATCGCGCACGAATGATGGAATCGCGGGGCAGACAACTCAAGTCGCTTGCAGCTGAGGAGAGTTCATGCCCCCCACCGTTCAGCCCCTCGGGTCGCGTGCCGCCCGGTCCCGCCCCTTCCGCTTCGCCGTCAACCTGACCGCCGCCGCCACCGACGAGGCCTGGCGCTCCAAGTGCCGACGGGCCGAGGAACTCGGCTACGACGTGATCCTGGTCCCGGACCACCTAGGGAAGGTGGCGCCCTTCCCGGCGCTGGTCGCGGCGGCGGAGGTCACCGAGCGGCCGCGCCTGGGCACCTTCGTCCTCAACGCGGGCTTCTGGAACCCGGCGTTGCTCGCCCGTGAGGTGGCCACGGTGGACGCCCTCACCGGTGGCCGCCTCGAACTCGGCCTGGGCACGGGCTATGTGCAGTCCGAGCACGACCGGGCGGGCCTGCCCTTCGGCTCGCCCGGCGAGCGGGTCGACCATCTCCGGCACCTCGTCGAGGAGTTGGAGCGGCTGCTGTCGGCCGAGGACCATGTGCCGCGGCCGGTGCAGCGGCCCCGGGTGCCGTTGCTGATCGGCGGGATCGGCAACCGGATGCTGCGACTGTCCGCCGAGCACGCCGACATCGCGGCCTTCACCGGGGCGACCCTGGTGCCGGGGAACACGACCGGCAAGCTGATCCCGACCACCGCCGAGCAGCTCGACGAACGGGTCGCGACGTATGCGGAACTGGCCGCGGGCCGCAAGGAACCGGCCGAGTTGAACCTGCTCATCCAGACGGTGGTCGTCACCGACGACCGCGAGGCGGTGGCCACCCCGTTCCTGCACCGGGTGCCGGACCTGACCCTCCAGCAGGCCCTGGAGCTGCCCATCATGCTCATCGGCACGGTCGAACAGATCGTCGCCCAGGTCCTGGCCCAGCGCGAGCGGTACGGCTTCACCTATCTGACGGTCCTGGAGGCGTCCATGGAGGCCTTCGCGCCGGTGATGGCGGAGGTGCGGGGGCGGTAGCCGTCCGGATGGTGGAAACCCGGGTGCCGGCCGGTCCCGCGTGATGGGATCGACGTATGACCGACCTGCGGATACGGGCCGCGACGCCCGACGACCTCGACACCGTGCTGGCGTTCTGGAAGCAGGCCGCCGAGGGCACGAGCATCAGCGACGACCGGGACGGCGTGGAGCGGCTGGTGTCCCGCGACCCCGAGGCACTGATCCTCGCCGAGCTCGACGGCGAACTGGTCGGCACGGTGATCGCCGGCTTCGACGGCTGGCGGTGCCACCTGTACCGGCTCGCGGTGCACCCCGGGCGCCGGCGGCGCGGCATCGGGTCGGCGCTGCTCACCGCCGCGGAGGAACGCTTCGTACGGCTCGGCGGGCGCCGCGGGGACGCGATGGTGCTGGTGCGCAACGAAACGGCACAGCACGCTTGGCGCGCCGCGGGGTATGCGCCCGAGGAAAAGTGGCGGCGCTGGGTGAAGCCTTTCGCCGGCTAGGACGGGCGATCCTGGGGACCCTGTCCGATCATGGGACGGAGGTGACCCGATGACCGAAGTGCTCCTCCTGCTGGTGGCGATCCTGCTCTCGCTGGCCTGCGGTGCCTTCGTGGCCGCGGAGTTCTCGCTGACCACGGTTGAGCGCGGAGAGCTGGAAGGCGCGGTGGAGCGCGGCGAGCGGGGTGCGTCCGGTGCCCTGAAGGCCGTACGGAATCTGACGTTCCAGCTGTCCGGGGCGCAGCTCGGGATCACCGTCACCAACCTGGTCGTCGGCATGCTCGCCGAGCCGTCGATCGCGGCGCTGATCGCCGGGCCGCTGGAGTCGCTCGGGATCTCGGAGTCCACGTCGAGGTCGCTGGCCCTGGTGCTGGGCACCGCGCTGTCCACCGTCTTCCTGATGGTGGTCGGCGAGCTGGTGCCGAAGAACTGGGCGATCTCCTCCCCGCTGGCGGTGGCCAAACGGGTGGGCACCGCGCAGAGCTGGTTCAGCGCGGCCTTCCGCCCCTTCATCACGCATCTCAACAACACCGCCAACCGGGTCGTACGGCTCTTCGGCCTGGAGCCCGCCGAGGAGCTGGCCTCGGCGCGCGGGCCGCAGGAGCTGGCCGCGCTCGCCCGGCACTCCGCACGCGAGGGCGCGCTGGAGGCGGACACCGCCGAGCTGTTCGTGCGCACGCTGAACCTCGCCGACCTGACGGCGGAGAACGTGATGACCCCGCGCGTGCAGGTGGTCGCCCTCGACGTCCAGGCGACCTGCGAGGACGTGGCGAACGTGACGCGCGCGACCGGGCTGTCCCGGTTCCCCGTGTACCGCGGCAGCCTCGACTCGGTGGTGGGCATCGCGCACATCAAGGACGTCCTCGCGGTGCCGGCCGAGCGGCGGCCCCGTGCCTCCGTCGCCGAGCTGCTGCGGGAGCCGCTGCTGGTGCCCGAGTCGCTCACCGTGGACCGGCTGCTGGACCGGCTGTCCGGCAAGCGCACGATGGCGGTCGTCATCGACGAGTACGGCGGGACCGCGGGCGTGGCCACGCTGGAGGACATCGTGGAGGAGGTCGTCGGCGAGGTGCGGGACGAGCACGATCCGCACGAGACACCCGACCTCGCGCCCGCCGGTACCGACGACGAGGGCAGGGGGCTGTTCCACGCGGACGGCTCGGCCCGGACGGACCAGCTCGCGCGCGTGGGGCTGCGGCCGCCCGAGGGACCGTACGAGACGCTGGCCGGGCTGATCGCGACCGAGCTCGGGCGGATCCCGGCGGTCGGTGACTCGGTCGAGGTCGTCGGCTGGCGACTGGACGTGGTGGACGCGCAGGGGCGGCGGGCCGCACGGGTGCTGCTGCACGCACCGCCGGCCGACGTGTCCGGGGAGTCCGAAGAGGGCCGGGAGCCCGGCGAGAGCCGGGAAGCCGGAAAGGGCCGGGAGTCCGGGGAGGGGGCCGAATGACCGTCGTCCAGTTGTTGATCGGTCTGGCGACCCTCGTCGTCAACGCCTTCTTCGTGGGCGCCGAGTTCGCGCTGATCTCGGTGCGGCGCAGCCAGATCGAGACGTACGCCGAGCAGGGCGACCGGCGGGCGAAGAGCGTGCTGTGGGGTCTTGAGCACGTCTCCGCGCTGATGGCGGCCGCGCAGCTCGGCATCACCCTGTGCACGCTGGTCCTGGGCGTCGTCGCCGAGCCGGCGATCGCGCATCTGCTGGAGCCGGTGTTCCACGCGGTCGGCGTTCCGAAGGGCGCGGGGCACGCGGTGTCCTTCGTGATCGCGCTGACGCTGGCGACCTATCTGCACATGCTGCTCGGCGAGATGGTCCCGAAGAACATCGCGCTCGCCGAGCCGGTGCGCAGCGCCCTGTTGCTGGGCCCGCCGCTGGTCGCGCTGGCGCGGGGACTGCGCCCGGTGATCTTCGCGGTGAACGCCTTCGCCAACGCCCTGCTGAAGCTGCTGCGCGTGGAGACCAGGAACGAGGTCGCGGCGACCTTCTCGGACGCCGAGCTGGCCCGGATCGTCCGGGACTCCGGCGAGGCGGGGCTGATCGACGAACGGGCGCGGGAGCGGCTGCACGACGCGCTGGAACTGGGGCGGCGACCGGTGCGGGACGTGGTGATGCCGCTGGAACGGGTCGTCTACGCGCGCGTGGGCGTCACCCCGGAGCAGCTGGAGGCGCTGTCGGCCGAGTCCGGGTTCTCGCGGTTCCCGGTGGTGGACGAGGGCCGGCGCATCGTCGGCTATCTGCACGTCAAGGACGCGTTGGACGCCATGCCGCGGGACCTGCGGTTCCCGGTGCGCGACATGCGCCCGATCGCCCGGATCCGGGAGAGCACGCCGCTGGACGACGTCCTGACGGCGATGCGGCGCAGCCGGACGCACCTGGCAGCGGTGCTGGGCGCGGACGGCCGGCTGGCGGGCCTGGTGACGATGGAGGACGTGCTGCGGGAGCTGTTCGGCCGACAGGTGTGAGGGGCGGGTCGGGATCGCCGAGGGCGACCGACCGTCGGGTATGTGCACGGGATACCATTTCTTCCGCCATGCAGACGAATCCCAGTTACTCCAGCCTGGTCGCCGTCGGCGACTCCTTCACCGAGGGCATGTCGGACCTGCTCCCGGACGGTTCCTACCGGGGCTGGGCCGACCTCCTCGCCGGCCGGATGGCGGCCGTGACGCCCGGTTTCCGCTACGCCAACCTCGCGGTGCGCGGCAAGCTGATCCAGCAGATCGTCGACGAGCAGGTCGACGTGGCCGCGGCGATGCAGGCGGACGTGATCACGCTGGTGGGCGGGCTCAACGACACCCTGCGGCCCAAGTGCGACATGGTCCGGGTGCGCGATCTGCTGACGGAGGCCGTGGAGCGTCTCGCGCCGTCCTGCAAGCAGCTCGTCCTGATGCGCAGCCCTGGCCGCCAGGGCCCGGTCCTGGAGCGTTTCCGGCCGCGCATGGAGGAGCTGTTCGGGGTCGTCGACGAGCTGGCGTCCCGGCACGGGGCCGTGGTCGTCGACCTGTACGGCGCGGCGTCGCTCTCCGACCCCCGGATGTGGGACGTGGACCGGCTGCACCTGACGGCCGAGGGCCACGTCCGGGTCGCGGAGGCCGTGTGGCAGACCCTCGGCTACGACCCCGAGGACACGGAGTGGCGTACCCCGCTGCCGGCCACGGTGCCGCCGAAGTGGCTGGCCCGCCGGATCGCGGACGTCCGCTTCACCCGGCAGCACCTCCTGCCCTGGATCGGCCGGCGCCTGACGGGCCGCTCCTCGGGCGACGGCCTGCCGCCGAAGCGCCCCGACCTGCTGCCCTACGAGCGGTAGGACACCGTGCACACGCGCGTGGTCAACGTCCGGGGCCGGCTCCACGAGTACGGCCCCCGGCTGGAACACGCGCCCGCCGACCTCGTCTACGTCGGCCGCCGCTGGACGATGGGCGGCTGGGACCTGCCGAGGCACCCCCTCTACAACCCGTTCGCCTACGACACCGCCACGCGCCGTCGGGACGGCACGCGGGCCGAGGTGATGGCGAAGTACCGGGCGTATCTGCTGGAGCGGCCGGATCTGCTCGCTCTGCTGCCCGGGCTGCGCGGCAGGGCGCTGGCCTGCTGGTGCGCGCCCGAACCGTGCCATGCCGATGTCCTGGCGGAGCTCGCGGACCGGCTCTCGTAGCTTCCGACGAACGGGGCCCCGGCGCTGGCCTGCACGAATCGCCAGTAGAATCTGCACACGTGACTTCCGCCAAGCCCCGCATCCCGAACGTTCTCGCCGGCCGCTACGCCTCCGCCGAGCTCGCCACGCTCTGGTCGCCCGAGCAGAAGGTGAAGCTGGAGCGTCAGCTCTGGCTCGCCGTGCTGCGGGCCCAGAAGGACCTCGGGATCGAGGTGCCGGAGCAGGCGCTCGCGGACTACGAGCGGGTCCTGGACACCGTCGACCTGGCCTCGATCGCCGAGCGCGAGAAGGTCACGCGGCACGACGTGAAGGCGCGGATCGAGGAGTTCAACGACCTCGCCGGTCACGAGCAGGTCCACAAGGGCATGACCTCCCGTGACCTCACGGAGAACGTCGAGCAGCTCCAGATCCGGCTCTCCCTTGAGTTGATCCGCGACCGCAGCGTGGCCGTCCTGGCCCGCCTCGGCAAGCTGGCGGGCGAGTACGGCGAGCTGGTCATGGCCGGCCGCTCGCACAACGTGGCCGCGCAGGCCACCACCCTCGGCAAGCGCTTCGCGACGGCGGCCGACGAGCTGCTCGTGGCGTACGGCCGGGTCGAGGAACTCCTCGCCCGTTACCCGCTGCGCGGTATCAAGGGCCCGGTCGGCACCGCGCAGGACATGCTGGACCTGCTGGGCGGGGACGCCTCGAAGCTGGCCGAGCTGGAGGACCGGATCGCGGGCCACCTGGGCTTCTCGCAGGCCTTCACCTCGGTCGGCCAGGTCTACCCGCGCTCGCTGGACTACGAGGTCGTCACCGCGCTGGTGCAGCTGGCGGCGGCCCCGTCCTCGCTCGCCAAGACGATCCGGCTGATGGCCGGGCACGAGCTGGTCACCGAGGGCTTCAAGCCGGGCCAGGTCGGCTCCTCCGCGATGCCGCACAAGATGAACACGCGGTCCTGCGAGCGCGTCAACGGCCTCATGGTCATCCTGCGCGGCTACGCCTCGATGACCGGCGAGCTGGCGGGCGACCAGTGGAACGAGGGCGACGTGTCCTGCTCGGTGGTGCGCCGGGTCGCGCTGCCGGACGCGTTCTTCGCGCTCGACGGCCTCCTGGAGACCTTCCTCACCGTGCTCGACGAGTTCGGCGCCTTCCCGGCCGTCGTGGCCCGCGAGCTGGACCGCTACCTGCCGTTCCTCGCCACCACCAAGGTGCTGATGGGCGCGGTGCGCGCGGGCGTCGGCCGTGAGGTCGCGCACGAGGCGATCAAGGAGAACGCGGTCGCCTCCGCGCTCGCGATGCGCGAGCAGGGTGCCGAGCGCAACGAGCTCCTCGACAAGCTGGCCGCCGACGAGCGCATCCCGCTCGACCGGGCCCAGCTCGACGAGCTGATGGCCGACAAGCTGTCCTTCACGGGTGCCGCGGCCGACCAGGTCGCCGTCGTGGTCGGCCGGATCGAGGAGATCGTCAAGCAGCACCCGGCGGCCGCGGGGTACACGCCGGGGGCGATCCTCTGACACGCTCCTCGTCATGACGCGCTTCACCTCCGAGGAGTTGGAGGCCGCCCGCGACCGGCTCGTGCCGGACGTCGTCGCGGACGGCCTCCGCGTTCTGTTCTGCGGCATCAACCCCGGGCTGATGACGGCGGCCACGGGCCATCACTTCGCCCGTCCCGGAAACCGGTTCTGGCCGGTGCTGCATCTGTCCGGGTTCACGCCGCGTCTCCTGAAGCCGTCGGAGCAGGGGGAGTTGCTGTCGTACGGGCTCGGGATCACCAATGTGGTGGCCAGGGCGTCCGCGCGGGCCGACGAGCTGAGCGCGGAGGAGTACCGCGAGGGTGGGCGTCTGCTGGCGGCGAAGGTGGCCCGGCTCAAGCCGCGTTGGCTGGCCGTGGTGGGGGTGACGGCGTATCGCGCGGCCTTCGACGACCGCAAGGCACAGGTGGGGCCGCAGGAGCGGACCATCGGGGACACGCGTGTGTGGGTGCTGCCGAATCCGAGCGGGCTCAATGCGCACTGGACGGCGGCGACGATGGCGGAGGAGTTCGCCCGGCTGCGGGTGACGGCGGAGGACGCCTAGCCGGTCAGACCGGGTCGATGTCGGAGGCCACCGCGAGGACGTGGATCTCGTCGGACGCGTCACGGTAGGCCACTCCGAGGGCGATCCAGCGGTCCGAGCCGGGAGGCTGCCACAGGTTCAGATCGTCCGTCAGGATGCTCGTCAGGCGCCACGGCTCGGGTATCTCCTCGCCGCGTTCGAGACGCGTCGTCAGCGTGCACATCCCCCAGGGCTCGTGCTGTCGGCCCCAGCGGTCGTCCAACTCCTGGGCTATACGGCTCTTGAGGGCGTAGAAGTCCCCCACGGCCGCCATGCGCGGCGCCGCGTCGCCGTCCCGCAGACCATGGCTCACCTCTAACGACTCGACGCGGTAACCGGGTCCCGACCGGTAGGCGCCCGACTCGCCGTCCGCCGCGGTCAGATCGCGGACGCACAGCGAGTCGATCGCGACGCGGTACTTCGCACTGTCCATGTGATCCAGTAAAGCGCTCGCCACTGACAATTGGCGGGGCGTCAGGGGACTCGTGGGGTCAGGCGTCCCTGCGGCGTATGCTCCAGGCCCCCGCGGCGACGGCCGCCGCCGCCCACAGGGCAGTCACCCCGAGTCCGGTCCACGGCCCGAGGGTGCCGTCGGGGCTCTCGTACAGCACGCTCTGGCCCGCCCGGTCGGGCAGGAAGTCCACTGCGGTCCCGGCCGCGTCCCCGATCACGAACGACACGACGAGGATGAACGGGATGATGAGGGAGAGCGCGCCCGCACCACTGCGCAACAGGGCCGTGATCCCCGCCGCGAACAGCGCCATCAGCGTGAGGTAGAGGGCACAGCCGACCACACCGCGTACCTGCTCGCCCGGGGAGAGACCGCTCGCCGCGTCGCCGAGTCCGGCCCGGGCCACGAGGAGCGCGGCGAACGCGGTGACCAGTCCGACGACCAGGGTCGGCACGGCGATCGCCACCAGCTTCGCCGCGAACCAGCGCCCGCGCCGCGGCACCGCGGCCAGTGTCAGCCGGAGCCCACCCCCGTGGAACTCCGAGGACACCGCCATGGCGCCGAAGGAGATGGCCGCGATCTGGCCCGGCGCGATCCCGGACAGCGCCATGAACAGCGGGTCGAACTCGGGGTCGGAGGTCTCGGAGACCCCGGCGATCGCGGAGAACGCGGTGGTCGCGGCGAACAGGGCGAGCAGCGCGCCGAGGAGCGAGCGGAGGGTACGGATCTTCAGCCACTCGGAGTGGAGGACGGGCGCGAAGGGGGTGGACGGGGACGGCATGTCAGGCCTCCTGCGGCTGTGCGGTGAACTCTGTCTCGGTGGACGTGAGATCCAGGTAGGCGTCCTCCAAGGTGCCTTCCTGCGCGGCCAGTTCGAGGATCGGTACGCGCGCCGCGGAGACGATGGCGCCGATCTCCTCCACGCGTGCGTGCTGCACGCTCCAGTGCCCGTCCTCGTGCCGGACGGCGTCATGGCCGTGCCGGGCCAGGGCCTCCGTGAGCGCGGTGGGGTCGGTCGTGCGGATCCGCACGCTCGGCTGCACACGCGCGTGGATGAAGCTCCGCATCGGGGTGTCGGCGAGGAGGCGGCCCCGGCCGAGGACGACGAGGTGGTCGGCGAAGGACGCGGTCTCGTTCATGAGGTGGCTGGAGACCAGGACCGTGCGTCCCTCGCCGGCCAGCCGGCGCAGCAACTCGCGGATCCAGATGATGCCTTCGGGGTCGAGTCCGTTCGAGGGCTCGTCGAGCATGACCACCGGAGGGTCGCCGAGCAGCGCGACGGCGATGCCGAGCCGTTGCCTCATCCCCAGGGAGTACGTCCGCACCCGGCGCCGGGCGGCCGACGCCAGCCCCGTCGCCTCCAGCACCTCGTCGACCCGGTGGCCGGGGATGCGGTTGCTCGTCGCCAGCGTGCGCAGGTGGTCGCGGCCGGTGCGGGAGCCGTGCGCGGCCTGGGCGTCGAGCAGCGCGCCCACGTGGCGCAGGGGTTCGGCGAGGGCGGTGTACGGGCGTCCACCGATCGTCGCCGTGCCGGAGGTGGGCCGGTCGAGGCCCAGGACGAGCCGCATGGTGGTGGACTTCCCGGCGCCGTTGGGGCCGAGGAAGCCGGTGACCCGGCCTGGGAGGACCCGGAAGGTGAGGTCGTCCACGGCACGTCGGCGGCCGAACTCCTTGGTGAGGGACTGGACTTCGATGCTGGTCATGGCAGCAGCCTGGCCGGTGCGGCAGGGCGGGGGCCTCCCCCGCGCGGGGAGATCTTCTCCCCCGTGCGGGGGAGGGCTGCTGTCAGTGGCGGCTGGCACGATGGCCGAATGGTCCGCTTGCTGCGCCCGTTCGGTCGGGCGGTGACGTACACACGGTGGCTGCATCTGTTCATCGCCACCGTGTGGCCGGCCATGTGGATGTTCGTCGAGGAGGCGTGGTGGACCTGGCTGGTGGCGGCCGCGACGCTCGCGCCCGTCGGGCTGGTGCCGGCGATGCGCACCGTGGAGGGGTTGCAAGCCAGGCTTTTGCTGACGGGACATCGGCACGACAGTGAGAGCCTCGCCATCGTCGTCGCCCCGTCCGCTTCCTGGGGCGACCGGGGCCGGCTCGTGGTGTGGCTGGAGACGCGGCTGCTGCTCGGCTACGCGACGGCGTTCCTCTCCGTCCAGCTGCTGACCAGCACCGTGGACCTGGTGGCGTCGGCGTTCGGCCGGGACGTGGACGAAGGCGTGCTCGTCGTGCTCGACGGCCACCAGTGGTGGCACATCCTTTTCGCGCCGCTCTCCCTGGCCGCGCTGGCGGCGACCGTCCTCGGCGCGGGCCGTCTCGTCACCGCGCTCGCACTGCGGCTACTGGGCCCCTCCCCCGCCGACCGCCTCGCCGCCCTGGAGGAACGCACCGAGCAACTCCTGGAGCGCACCCGCATCGCGCGCGAGCTGCACGATTCGATAGGGCACGCCCTGACCGTCGCCGTGGTCCAGGCCGGAGCGGCCCGCGCGGCGGACGACCCCGCCTTCACGGAGCGCGCGCTGAGCGCCATCGAGGAGACGGGCCGGGCCGCGCTGGAGGACCTGGAGCGGGTGCTGGGCGTCCTGCGCGAGTCCGGGCGGCCGGTGAGCGGCCGGCCGACGCTGACGGAGTCGGACCGCCTGCTGGAGTCGGCCCGCGCGTCCGGCGCGAAGGTGGACGCCGAGGTCACCGGGCCGCTGGACACCGTGCCGGGCCCGGTCTCGCGCGAGGGCTATCGCATCCTCCAGGAGTCGCTCACCAATGTGCTGCGGCACGCCGGTGCCGTCCCGGTCCGGGTCCGCATCGAGGTCACGCACGAGACACTCGCCCTCGAAATCCGCAATCCCCTGACGGCCGACGTTCCCGGCCCCGGCCGGGGTAGCGGCCTGCGGGGCATACGTGAGCGCGCGGCCCTGCTCGGCGGCCGCGCGCACACCGGCCCCGACCAGGGCGACTGGCAGGTGCATGTCGAGCTGCCGCTGCGCTGATCTAGGCTGACCGGATGCCGGTCACCGTTCTCCTCGTCGACGACGAACCCCTCGTACGCGCCGGTCTGCGGGCCGTGCTGGAGGCACAGCCCGACATCGAGGTGGTCGGTGAGGCGGCCGACGGGGCGGCGGTGATCCCTCTCGTACGGCGGCTGCGGCCCGACGTGGTCGCCATGGACGTACGGATGCCGCTGCTGGACGGGATCGAGGCCACGCGCGCGGTGCTGCGGACCGTCGAGGAGCCGCCGAAGATCCTGGTGGTGACGACGTTCGAGAACGACGAGTACGTGTACGAGGCGCTGCGGGCCGGCGCCGACGGGTTCCTGCTGAAGCGGGCCCGGCCGGCCGAGATCGTGCACGCGGTGCGGCTGGTCGCCGAGGGCGAGTCGTTGCTGTTCCCGGCGTCCGTACGGCAGCTCGCCGCCCGGTACCGGGACGACGGCGGCAACCGGGCGGCCCGCGCGGCGATGGAGCGGGCCCGGTTGACCGACCGGGAGGCGGAGGTGCTGCGGCTGATGGCGCGCGGCCTGTCCAACGCGGAGATCGCCGAGCGGATGATCGTCGGCACGGAGACCGTGAAGTCGCACGTGAGCGGGGTGCTGGCGAAGCTGGGGGCGCGCGATCGCACGCAGGCCGTGATCGCGGCGTACGAATCGGGGTTCGTGGCACCGGGCTGAACACAGGTCGAGAGGGGCCATGACCTCAGGGGCCGCGCAGCGCCGCGCGAGCGGTCAGGACGTCGCCCCGGACGAAAAACGGCCGAGCGCCCGGCGCAACCCGGCCGAGCGGCCTGTACGATCCGCCCCAACACGCGCACGAGCTGGGAGGACGGACGTTGGGGCGGCTGACCGGCGGGGATCCCTCGCTGCTGCGGAGGATCAATTCCGCGGTGGTGCTGCACGCGCTGCGTGCCACGGACTGCGCGACGCTGACCGAGATCACCCGGGTGACGGGCCTGTCCCGGCCGACGGTCGAGGGAGTCGTCGAGGGGCTCATCGAGGGCGGCCTGGTGGTCGAGAAGGCGGCGGACGAGAGCGTCGCCCGGCGCCAGGGGCGGCCCGCGCGGCGGTTCCGGTTCCGGGCCGAGGCGGGCCATCTGCTGGGCCTCGACATCGGGCCGCACCGGGTGGCCGCGCTCCTGTCCGACCTCGACGGCCGGGTGCTCGGCGCGGTGGCCAAGGACGTCGACGAGACGGCGTCCGCCGACGAACGCCTGGAGCGGCTGCGCACCGCGGTCGCCGAGCTGCTGCGCCGGGCCGGGGTCGCGCGCGACTCGCTGTGGGCCGTGGGGGTCGCCTCGCCGGGCATCGTGGAGGCGGACGGCACGATACGGCTGTGCGCCGCGCTGCCGGAGTGGACGGGCCTGCGCCTCGGGGAACGGCTCAGCCGCTCCTTCAAGTGCCCGGTGCTCGTCGAGAACGACGCCAACGCGGCCACCGTCGCCGAGCACTGGAAGGGCGCCGCCACCGAGTCCGACGACGTGGTGTTCGTGCTGGCCGGACTGAGCCCGGGCGCGGGCTCGCTGATCGGCGGGCGGCTGCACCGGGGGTACGGCGGGGCGGCCGGCGAGATCGGCGCGCTGCATCTGCTGGGCCGCGAGGTCACCCCGGAGACCCTGCTGTCCACCACGGATGAGCCCCTGCACCCGCTCGACGAACAGGCGGTCGCGGAAGTCTTCGCACAGGCCCGTGAGGGTGACCAGCGGGCCCGGGCGGCCGTGGACCGCTTCATCCAGCGGCTCGTCCACGACGTGGCCGCGCTCGTCCTGGCCGTCGACCCGGAACTCGTCGTGGTCGGCGGCTGGGCCGCCGGTCTGGACGGCGTACTGGAGCCGCTGCGGCGCGAGTTGGCCCGCTACTGCCTGCGCCCGCCGAAGGTGACGCTGTCGCTCCTCGGGGAGGCCGCCGTGGCGACCGGCGCGCTGCGGCTCGCCCTCGACCATGTGGAGGAGCAGCTGTTCGCGGTGGAGGGCACGGTGACCGCGCGGCGCTGAGTGCGTCCGGACGTCATGCGGCGGTGCCCCGGACGCGGGTCCGGGGCACCGCCGTACAGCTCAGGAGGCCTGGCGTTCCGGTCCCTCGTGGATCTCCACGGCTCCGGAGTCGCCGAAGGTCAGCCGGCAGGTGTCGGCGCGGTAGGTGGCCACCGAGACGGCGGCGGTGCGGCCCCCGGCCAGGTAGCGGGTGGTGACGACGAGCACCGGGGCGCCGGGCAGGCGGTCCAGTTCCTTGGCGTCGTCCGCGCGGGCCGAGCCGAGCTCGACGGCGTTCTCCCGGCTGTCCAGTTCCAGCCGCTGGAGTTCGCGCAGCACGGCACGCGCGCGTGCGGCGCCCGACGGCGCGTCTATGGCGGAGAGTTCCGGCACGGAGGCCTCGGGGATGTAGAGCAGTTCGGCGGCGACGGGCTGGCCGTGGGTCACCCGGGAGCGGCGCACGATGTGCACCGGCTGCTCGCGGCCGGTCTCCAGGGCGTCGGCGACGGCGGCGGGCGGCACCGCCTCGGCGCAGTCGACGGTCTGCCAGTCGTCACCGGCGGCCCCGGGCCACGCCTGCTGCTCGGTGCCGACGGCCACGCCCACGCGCGGCGGCGCCACGGTCGTCCCGACACCGCGGCGGCGCTGCAGCCTGCCCTCCAGCTCCAGTTGCTCCAGGGCCTGCCGGAGCGTGGCGCGGGCGACGCCGAAGCGGGCGGCGAGGTCGCGCTCGTTGGGCAGGATCTCGCCCACGGAGAATTCGGAGTCCAGTGCCTCACTGAGCACGGTCTTGAGGTGCCAGTACTTCGGTTCCGGCACCGATTCGAGCTGCGTGGTCCCCACCCTTGCCTCCGCAATCGCCGTGGTCCGGCGGCGTTTTAGCGCCCTTGTTTATTAAAGGTTGTTGCACTTCTCTGCGACCATAGGGCGGCCCCCACCCTTGGTCAAGACCAATCCTCGATCCTCGGACCAACTCCCGTGCACGGCGCCGTGAACGTTCACGCGCCGTTCGCGAGGAAGCGTGTCCGTGACGGCACGGCAAAGCCCCCGTCATGAACGGGGGCCTCGTCGTGTACGGACCGTCAGATGTCCATCAGGGAGTGCAGCTTGTCGGGGTTGCGGATGATGTAGACGGACTGGATACGACCGTCGACGATCTCGAGCTGGAACACCGAGTCGGGCTTGCCGCCGGACAGGGCGATCGCGGCCGGTCCGCCGTTGAGTTCCAGGAAGCGCCAGGTGAGGTCCTGGACGCCCTTCTCGGCGACGCCGACGATGAAGCGGCCCACGTGGTCGGCGGACTCCAGCACCCGCAGCGGCGCCTTGGTCTTGCCGCCGCTGTCCCCGACGAGCCGTACGTCCGGCGCCAGCAGCGACATCAGTGCCTCCAGGTCGCCGCCGCCCGCGGCGACGAGGAAACGCTCCGTCAGATCCCGGCGCTTGACCGGGTCGACCTCGTAGCGGGGCCGTCGCTCGTCGACGTGCTTGCGGGCCCGCCCGGCGAGCTGGCGTACGGCGGGCTCGCCGCGGTCGAGCATGGCGGCGATCTCGGCGTAGGGGTAGCCGAAGGCCTCGCGCAGGACGAACACCGCCCGCTCCAGCGGTGACAGCGACTCCATCACGACGAGGACGGCGAGGGAGACCGAGTCCGCGAGGACGGCCTGCTCGGCGGTGTCGGGCACGGTGTCCCCGAAATCGGTGACATAGGGCTCGGGCAGCCACGGGCCGACGTAGGTCTCCCCGCGCGCCTTGACCTGCCGCAGCCGGTCGATCGCCAGGCGCGTGGTGACGCGGACCAGGTAGGCGCGCGGTTCGCGCACCTCGCTGCGGTCCGCCGCCGACCAGCGCAGCCAGGCTTCCTGCACCACGTCCTCGGCGTCGGTGACGCGTCCGAGCATGCGGTAGGCGACGCCCAGGAGGACGGGACGGTGTTCTTCGAAGACATCGGTTCCGGTGTCAATGGCCACGGGTTCATCCCAACCCACCCGCAGGTCGGTGTCCAGGCGATATCGAAGCGGCACCGGAAGGGTCTACCCGCGAGTAGCAATTGCTGACAAGCTGTCTACGGCCTGACCGCCGTGCGTTCCCGCCCAGCCCGTGAGTCGCCGTCAAGGAGCCTTCATGTCCACCACCGTCTCCTTCAAAGTCCCCTCACCCGGGGGGCCGCAGCCCGTGACCGTCTCCTACGCGCGCGTGGGCCGCGGTGAGCCGCTGCTCCTGCTGCACGGCATAGGTCATCACCGGCAGGCCTGGGACCCGGTGGTGGACATCCTCGCGACGGAGCGCGACGTGATCTCCGTGGACCTGCCCGGCTTCGGCGCCTCGCCGGGACTGCCGGAGGGACTCGCGTACGACCTGGCCACGACGACGAAGGTGTTCGGGGCGTTCTGCGAGGCACTGGAACTGGACCGTCCCCATGTGGCGGGAAACTCCCTGGGCGGTCTGCTGGCCCTGGAGCTGGGCCGCGAGAAGCTCGTACGGTCCGTCACCGCCCTGTCCCCCGCGGGGTTCTGGTCGCAGGCCGAACGGCGGTACGCGTTCGGCGTACTGCTCGCGATGCGGCACATCGCCCGGCGGCTGCCCCTGCCGCTGGTCGAGCGGCTGTCGCGCACCGCGGCCGGCCGCACGATGCTGACCAGCACGATCTACGCCCGTCCCGGCCTGCGCGCTCCCGAGGCCGTGGTGGCCGAGACGCTGGCCCTCGCGCTGGCCACCGGCTTCGACGAGACGCTGCGGGCCGGTACCGCCGTCCAGTTCACCGAGGACGTCCCCGGACTGCCGGTGACCGTGGCCTGGGGCACCAGGGACATGCTGCTCGTGCGCCGCCAGGGTGTGCGGGCCAAGCGGATCATCCCTAAGGCCCGTCTCGTACGGCTGCCCGGGTGCGGCCACTGCCCGATGAACGACGACCCGGCCCTGGTGGCGCGCGTCATCCTGGACGGCAGCCGCTGAGCACTCTCCGGGAGGACGTGCGTCCGACGGGCGGGACCGGGCGGCGATCAACCGCGCCGTACCTCTGAACATCGGACGCGGGACCGGGCGGCGATCAACCGCGCCGTACTTCTGGACATCGACGCGGGCCCGGCCGTGAGCGACCGCGCTTTTCGCACACGGGTTCCCTTGTTCCCGCGGTCGGTTGTTCACTTCCGGTTTCCGTACGCGCTGCGGCGCCCCAGTAGTTGTGGCAGCGCACACTGTCCGGATCCCGTCCCTGGAGGCGCCTCCATGTCACACCGTCCGCTCCCCGGACGCCGCAGCGTTCTGCGCGGCTCCCTCGCCGCGTCGGCGGCCCTCACCCTGCCCGCGGCGGCCGGAGCCGCCCCGGCCTTCGCGCTCTCCGGGCGCCCAGGGGCGGGCTGGGGCGTGCAGACGGGAGACGTGACCTCCGACTCCGGTCTGGTGTGGGTGCGTTCCGACCGCCCGGCCCGGATGATCGTGGAGACGTCGGCGACCGAGTCGTTCCGCAACCCGCGCCGGTGGCACGGCCCGCTGCTCGGCCCGGACACCGACTTCACCGGTACGACCCGGCTGCACGGGCTGCCGTCGGGCGAGCAGATCCACTACCGGGTGCTGCTGGCCGACCCGGACGACCCCCGCCGCACCGGAGAGCCCGTCGCGGGCACCTTCCGCACGGTGTCCGGCAAGCGCAGGGACGGCGTGCGGTTCCTGTGGTCCGGCGACCTCGCGGGCCAGGGCTGGGGCATCAACCCCGACTTCGGCGGCTACACGATCTACCGGGCGATGGCGGGGCTCGACCCCGACTTCTTCCTGTGCAGCGGCGACAACATCTACGCCGACGGCCCCATCACGGCGACGGCCGCGCTGCCCGACGGCGGCACCTGGCGGAACATCACCACCGAGGAGAAGTCCAAGGTCGCCGAGACGCTGGCCGAGTTCCGCGGCAACTTCCGCTACAACCTGCTCGACCACCATCTCAGGGCGTTCAACGCCCAGGTCCCGTCGATCATCCAGTGGGACGACCACGAGGTCCGCAACAACTGGTACCCGGGCCAGACGATCATCGACTCCGACACGCGCTACACGGAGAAGCGTGTCGACGTGCTGGCGGGCCGGGCCCGGCGCGCGTTCAGCGAGTACTTCCCCATCTCCACGCTCCGCCCGGGCGCGCGGGACGGCCGGGTCCACCGGGTGCTGCGGCAGGGCCCGCTGCTCGACGTGTTCGTGCTGGACATGCGGACGTACCGCAACGCCAACTCGCCCGACGACCAGACCGTGGACCCGCAGGGCATCCTCGGCCGGGAACAGCTGGAGTGGCTCAAGCGCGAGCTGGCGTGCTCGCGGGCGGTGTGGAAGGTGATCGCCTCCGACATGCCGCTCGGCCTGGTCGTGCCCGACGCCACGGAGGGCAAGCCGAACATCGAGGCGGTGGCCCAGGGCGACCCGGGGGCGCCGCTCGGGCGTGAGCTCCAGATCGCCGAACTGCTGCGGTACATCAAGCACCGTCGCATCACGGGCACGGTGTGGCTGACCGCGGACGTCCACCACACCTCGGCGCAGCACTACCAGCCCTCGCGAGCCGCGTTCACCGACTTCGAGCCGTTCTGGGAGTTCGTCTCGGGGCCGCTGAACGCGGGCGCCTTCCCGGCGAGCGCGCTCGACAACACCTTCGGACCGGAGCGGGTGTTCGTGAAGGCGCCGACCGCCTCGAACGTTTCCCCCGCCGGCGGCTACCAGTTCTTCGGCGAGGTCGACATCGACGGCCACAGCGGCGAGCTGACGGTACGCCTGCGCGAGGCGGACGGCACCGTGCTGTTCACCCAGGTCCTCCAGCCGGGCCGGGTGGGCCAGTAACTCCCGTACCCTCGACGGCGGGTCGCGCATCGGCGTCATCCCCCGGTGCGCGGCCTGCGAACTCCCCGTCGAGGACGGCGCCTTCGCATTGGGGCCGATTGTCAGTGGTCGCCTCTACGGTTTTTCCATGACGCGATCTTTGCAGGCCGTGGCCTACCGCCGACCCTCCGCGCGGGAGTCCGCGGCGGGCGGACAGCGCCTGGGACCGGAGACCTCCCGGGGCGCGACGCCCGTCGGCACCGTGGACCATCCGCGCTTCTTCGCGGGCTTCCTGACCTCCCCCCAAGTGGCCTCGGTGGCGCTGCTCGCGGTCGTGAGGCGCTGTCCAGGATCGGCGCCGACGATCCCCTCCATCTGCGGGTCGGTCCCGAGGAGCTGGCGGTCACCACGCTGGACGGCTGCGCGACCCCCTGAACAGGGAGGCGGCTGCATGACGTAGTTCGGGGTACCGGAGTCCGTCAGGACTCAACCGGCACCGAAACGTTGAAAAGGGGACGAAAGTGCGGAATCACACTTTACCGATCAGTCACAATGCGTTCGTGATCACGCAACACCGTTCCTCCACAGTGGCTGCATGACTCGAGACATGTCTGATGTGACCCGTGCGAAACACGGTCGCCCCGTCCACCACTGGCGGCGCGACGTGATCGAACTCGCGGCCCTGTTCACGGCCGTCGCGGTGGCGGACACCGTGGCGAACCTGATCGGGCACGGCCCGGACGGTACGGCGCTGCTGGTGATCTCGGCGGTCGCTCTGGTCGCCACGGCGGGGTTCCACTTGTGGTGGTCACGCCGCCACGGCCACGCGCCCCCGACGAGCGATACCGGCGCCCGGCCACTGCCCGAGGGGGACCTGGCCGGGCCCTCCGAGCAGCCGGCACCGGGCACGGACACCGTGGCCACGGAGACCACGCTGTGGCGGATGCGGACGACGGTGAAGGACGAACCGGGTTCACTGGCCGCCCTGTGCACGGCCCTGGCCGGACACCGGGTGGACATCCTCAGCCTCCAGACCCATCCGCTGGCCGAGGGCACGGTCGACGAGTTCCTGCTGCGGGCCCCCGGCTCGCTGGAGGGGGCCGAGATCACCCGGGCCGTCGCCCGGGCCGGTGGTGGCGACACCTGGATCGAGCGGGCCGACACCCATGACCTGGTGGACGCCCCGACCCGGGTGCTCGGCCTGGCCACCCGCACCGCGCTGGACGCGGCGGAACTCCCGCTGGCCCTGCGGCAGTTGCTGGGCCGCTGCACCATCCGGTCGCTGCCCGCCGCACCGGTGGGAGGCGGACGCGGCCCGGAGGGCGTGCCCGTGGAGGGAGTCCTCGAGGACACGGTGATGCGGCTGCGGGCGCCGGAAGGCGGAGTGATCACCGTGGAGCGGCCGTATCTGCCGTTCACGCCGACCGAGTTCGCCCGGGCCCGCGCCCTGGTCGAGCTGGACGCCCGGCTCGGGCCGCGGATCCCGCACAGCCAGGACGTGCTGACGCTGCCCGAGGGCCACGACATCACCGTGCGGCGGGCCGACACAAGTGATCTCGAGGCCGCGCGGGAGATGCACGAGCGGTGCTCCGCGCGGACGTTGAGCATGCGGTACCACGGACCCGTCGGTGACGCCGACCGGTATCTCAACCACCTGCTCAGTCCGCGCTACGGCCGCACCCTCGCCGTACAGACCGCCTCGGGGCGGATCGTGGGGCTCGGGCACCTGCTGTGGGACGGGGACGAGACGGAGGTCGCGCTGCTCGTCGAGGACGCGTGGCAGCGGCGCGGTATCGGCGCCGAGCTGTTGGAGCGGCTGGTCGCCATGGCGGCCGAGGCCGGGTGCGAGAGCGTGTACGCGGTGACGCAGTCGTCCAACACGGGCATGGTGGCCGCGATGCGAGGTCTCGAGCTGCCCCTCGACTACCAGATCGAGGAAGGCACCTTGGTGATCACCGCGCGACTCGCCGCCGTGGAGCCGCGCGTCAACAGCAGCCCGCGCCCCTAGAGGACGCCGTCCAGTGCCGTGGTCAGATCCGTCCACAGGTCGTCCACGTCCTCCAGCCCCACCGACAGCCGGAGCAGCCGGTCGCTGACCCCTGCGCCTCGGCGGTCGTCCGCGTCCACGATGCGGTGGCTGATCGAGGCCGGGTGCTGGATGAGGGTGTCCACGCTGCCGAGACTCACCGCCGGGGTGATCAGGCGGACTCCCGCGATCACCTCGTGCGGGTCGCCGGCGACCTCGAAAGCGATCATGGCGCCGCCGATGCGCGGGTAGTGGACCCGGGTGACGCGGGGGTCGGCCGTGAGGCGCCGGGCGAGTTCGGCGGCGCTCGCGGCGGCCGCCCGCACCCGGACGGGGAGGGTGGCGAGGCCTCGCAGCAGGAGGTAGCCGGCCAGCGGGTGCAGGACCGCTCCCGTGGCGAAACGGATCTGCCGGAGCCGGCCCGCGAACTCCTCGTCGCAGGCCACCACGCCCGCCATCACGTCTCCGTGGCCGCCGAGGTACTTGGTGGCGCTGTGCAGGATCAGCCGGGCGCCGTGTTCCGCGGGGCGCTGGAGCACGGGAGTGGCGAAGGTGTTGTCGGCGAGTAGGGGCACGGAGCCGCAGGAGTGGGCCAGGGCCCGCAGGTCGATCTCGGCCAGGGTGGGGTTGGCCGGGGACTCCACCAGGACCAGGCCGGTGTCCGGGCGCAGCGCGTCGGCCACTCCCGCCGGATCGGTCCAGGTGACCTCCGTGCCGAGGAGCCCGGCGGTGAGCAGGTGGTCGCTGCACCCGTACAGCGGGCGAACGGCGACGACGTGGCGCAGGCCCAGGGAGGCCCGTACGAGAAGGACCGCGGTGAGCGCGGCCATGCCGCTGGCGAAGGCGACCGCGGCCTCGGTGCCCTCCAGTCGGGCCAGCGCGGTCTCGAAGCGGGCGACGGTCGGGTTGCCGAGCCGGCCGTAGACGGGCGGTCCGTCCGGTTCGGCGCCGGTGGTGGCGAAGGCGTCGATGCGGTTCGCCTCGTCGCGGCTGTCGTAGGACGGGTAGGTCGTCGACAGGTCGATGGGCGGGGCGTGCAGTCCCTGCCGGGCGAGATCGTCGCGGCCGGCGTGGACGGCCTCGGTGGCCAGTGCTCTGAGCGGCGTACGGGACGCGGTGGGTGTGCGCGCTGAGTCCATGGCCGCAAGAGTGAACACTGACCGGTGTTCTTGGGTGGAACCCCGTGCTACGTTCGGCGGATGGCCGAATCCGTCGTACTGGATCCGGTGGACCTGCATCTGTTGCGGTTGCTCCAGAACGACGCACGGACCACCTACCGCGACCTCGCCGCGCAGGTCGGCGTCGCCCCGTCGACCTGTCTGGACCGGGTGACCCGGCTGCGCCGCTCGGGCGTGATCCTGGGCCATCAGCTGCGGCTGGATCCGGCGAAGCTCGGCCGGGGCCTCGAAGCGCTGCTGTCGGTGCAGGTCAGGCCGCATCGGCGGGAGCTGGTGGGGCCGTTCGTGGAGCGGATCCGGGCGCTGCCGGAGTCACGGACCGTGTTCCATCTGACCGGTCCTGACGACTACCTGGTGCATGTGGCCGTCGCGGACATGACGGACCTCCAGCGGCTGGTGCTCGACGAGTTCACGGCACACCGTGAGGTGGCCCGGGTGGAGACACGGCTGATCTTCCAGCAGTGGGACTGCGGGCCGCTCCTTCCGCCTGCCACGCCGACAGCGGAATCGGGGTGACTCCCGCGCGGTCCGCGTATGAGGATGGACCGCATGTCTGAGACCCAGATCCCGCTGCCCCGTCAGGTCGCCGACGCCTACGTCGACGAGCTCATCGCCCTCGATCCGGTCACCGGTACCTATCTCGGTGTGAAGGAGAGTTCGAGCAAGCTTCCCGATACCTCACCGGCGGGCCAGGAGGCCCTCGCGGAGCTTGCGCGGGCCACCCTCGCCAAGCTCGACGAGGCCGAGCGGCAGCCCGGCGCCGACACTGACATCGAGCGCCGGTGCGGCCGGCTCCTGCGGGAGCGGCTGACCGCCGAACTCGCCGTGCACGAGGCCGAGGAGGGGCTGCGCTCGGTCGGCAACATGGCCACGGCCGCGCACTCGATCCGCGAGGTCTTCACCGTCACCCCGACGGAGACGGAGGAGGACTGGGCGGCGATCGCCGAGCGGCTGCGGGCGGTGCCGGCCGCGTACGCCGGTTACCGCGAGTCCCTCGCGCTCGGCCTGGAGCGCAAGCTGCACGCCGCCCCCCGTCCGACCGCCACGTTCGTCGAGCAGCTCACCGAGTGGGCGGACACCGACGGCAACGGCCGGGGCTGGTTCGAGGACTTCGCGGCGGCCGGCCCCGACGCGCTGCGCACCGAGCTGGACGAGGCCGCCCGCGCCGCGACCGCCTCCGTGGCGGAGCTGCGCGACTGGATGCGGGACGTGTACGCGCCGACGATCGCGGGCGCCCCGAACACGGTGGGCCGCGAGCGGTACGCCCGCTGGGCCCGCTACTTCAACGGCACCGACCTCGACCTGGACGAGGCGTACGCGTACGGCTGGTCCGAGTACCACCGGCTGCTCGGCGAGATGAAGCAGGAGGCCGAGAAGATCCTGCCCGGCGCCGCGACGCCGTGGGCGGCGCTCGCCCACCTCGACGAGCACGGCAAGCACATCGACGGCGTCGACGAGGTCCGCGACTGGCTCCAGGGCCTGATGGACCAGGCGATCGACTCGCTCGACGGCACCCATTTCGAACTCGCCGAGCGGGTGCGGAGGGTGGAGTCGTGCATCGCCCCGCCCGGTAGTGCGGCGGCGCCCTACTACACGCCTCCGTCGGAGGACTTCTCGCGTCCCGGCCGCACCTGGCTGCCGACGATGGGCCAGACCCGTTTCCCGGTCTACGACCTCGTCTCGACGTGGTACCACGAGGGTGTCCCCGGCCATCACCTCCAGCTCGCGCAGTGGGCCCATGTCGCGGAGAACCTGTCCCGCTACCAGGCGGCGGTGGGCGGGGTCAGCGCCAATGCCGAGGGCTGGGCGCTGTACGCGGAGCGGCTGATGGACGAACTGGGCTTCCTCACGGATCCGGAGCAGCGGCTCGGCTATCTCGACGCGCAGATGATGCGGGCCACCCGGGTCATCGTCGACATCGGCATGCACCTGGAGCTGGAGATCCCGGCCGACTCCCCCTTCCACCCGGGCGAGCGCTGGACTCCCGAGCTGGCACAGGAGTTCTTCGGCGCGCACAGCAGCCGTCCGGCGGACTTCGTGGAGAGCGAGCTGACCCGCTACCTCACGATCCCCGGCCAGGCCATCGGCTACAAGCTCGGCGAGCGGGCCTGGCTGCTCGGCCGGGAGAAGGCGCGGCAGCGGCACGGCGAGGCCTTCGACCTCAAGGCCTGGCACATGGCGGCGCTGTCGCAGGGCTCGCTCGGCCTGGACGACCTGGTCGACGAGCTGGCGCGGCTCTGACGCACCTCGCGGGGCGCTCCCGGAGTCGGTGACCCGGGGTGCGCCCCGTCAGCCGTACTCCGAGGCGGGCCGGTTCTCCGGCCCGCCTCGGTGGCGTGCGGGCGGTTCGGTCCTCCGGCCGCCTCGGTGACGTGCGGGCGGTTCGGTCCTCCCGGCCGCGTCGGTAGCGTGCGTGAACGGTCCTCAGTCGGGCAGTCGCCGCAACTGGACGAGCCCCAGCCAGGTCTCGGGACCGGGGCGCACGTTGGCCGCGCGCACCGCGTACCGGCCGGGTGCGAGCGAGACCTTCAAGTGGTCGGTGTTCACCGAGTCGTTGCCGGGCCAGGCCGCGTCGAAGAGGACGACCGGGCCGGGTACCGCCCAGCTCACCTCCTCCTCCCAGGCGGCCGTGGCGAGGGCGTCGGGCACCTCGGCGAGGAGTTCGTCCTCGGAGTCGGCGGCGCACCACCGTACGAAGGTGTCGTGGTCGGGGAGGTAGGAGGTCGAGGCGGGCTCGTCGCCGAGGACCAGGGCGGCCGCGTCGCCGACCGGCAACAGGCCCACGCAGCCGTCGACTTCGCAGGCCCGGTCGTAGTCGGAGGCCGTCTCGTCGCCGTCGGCGCCCGCCCAGAACGGCAGCACCGTCTCCGGTACCGCTATCAGCGGGCCGCCGCCCGACTCCACCCACTCCACCGCGCCCGGCTCCGCGTATCGCACCATGGGCCAGAACCTACACGCACCGGAACCTCAGGGTTGCACCTGCACAGGAACCCCACTGAATTCCACGAGGCTCAGCAGCCGCAGTCCTCGGCGTCGGTCGGTGCGGTCAACGGGTCGGCGGCGCGCCGCTCACGGCCCTCCCCGGTCTCGAACTCGAAGCCCTCGCGCACCCAGTACTCGAAGCCGCCGAGCATCTCCTTGACCTGGTAGCCGAGTTCGGCGAGGGCGAGCGCGGCGCGGGTGGCCCCGTTGCAGCCCGGACCCCAGCAGTACGTCACCACCGGCACGGACCTGTCGAGGAGTTGCTCGGCCTGTTCCGGGATGAGGGCGGTGGGCAGGTGGACCGCGCCCGGGACGTGGCCCTGGTCCCAGGCGGCGGTGGAGCGGGAGTCGAGGACGACGAAGCCGGGGTCCCCGTCGGCCCCGAGCGCGGCGGCGACGTCGGAGACGTCCGCGTGGAAGACCAGGCTGGCCCGGAAGTAGGCGGCGGCCTCGGCCGGGGCGGCGGGAGCGACACGCAGGACGGGGTTCGCGGTGAGGGTCTGGGTTGTCGTCATGACAGGAAATCTACGGTCCATGATCGCGGCCGGGAAGGGGGATTCCCCGGCGTGAACCTTGCCGCACCGGGGATTCCCCTGCTATCTCTCGGGCATGACCGCATATTCCCCGGACGCCACCGACTGGCGCATCCTCGATGTCCTCCAGCGGGAGGGCCGGGCCAGTTTCGCCGAGCTGGCCCGCGCCGTCTCGATGTCGCCGAGCGCGGTCACCGAGCGGGTGAGGCGGCTGGAGGAGGCGGGCGTCATCCAGGGGTACGCCGCCGTCGTGGACCCCGACCGGCTCGGCCTTCCGATCCTGGCGTTCGTCCGCCTCAGGTACCCCAACGGCAACTACAAGCCCTTCCACGACCTGGTCGCGGTGACGCCGGAGATCCTGGAAGCGCACCACGTCACGGGTGACGACTGCTTCGTCATCAAGGTCGCCGCCCGCTCGATGCGCCACCTGGAGGAGGTGTCGGGCCGGATCGGCACGCTGGGATCGGTGACCACGAGCGTGGTGTACTCCTCGCCGCTGCCCCGGCGGCCGCTGGGCCGCTGACCTCAGCCCCCGCCGCGCTGTCTGAGCACCGACCCCGTCCGCCCCTTCACGACCTCCAGCTGTGCGTGGATCCGCCGCCGCAGATCCGCTACGTGACTCACGATGCCGACGCTGCGATCGCGCTCCCGCAGGGAGTCCAGCACGTCGAGGACCTCGTCCAGCGTCTGGTCGTCGAGGCTGCCGAAGCCCTCGTCGATGAAGAGGGTGTCGAGCCGGACCCCGCCCGCCTCGTCCGTGACGACGTCCGCGAGGCCGAGGGCCAGGGCGAGCGAGGCGAAGAACGTCTCGCCGCCCGACAGCGTGGCCGTGTCCCGCTCCCGCCCGGTCCAGGCGTCGACCACGTGCAGCCCGAGCCCGCTGCGGCCGCGCCCGGTGCGGTCGTCGGAGTGGACGAGGGTGTAGCGGCCGGACGACATCCGTTGCAGGCGTACGGTCGCGGCGGCAGCCACCTGCTCCAGTCGTGCCGCGAGGACATAGGACTCCAGGCGCATCTTGCGTTCGTTGTCCGCGGAGGTGCCGGCGGCGAGGGCGGACAGCCGGGCCACCCGGTCGTACTCGTCACGCAGCGGGGCGAGCTGTCTGAGACCGGTGGCCGCACGGACGGAGAGCCGGTCGAGCTCGGCGCAGCGCCGGGCGGCGGCGTCGCACTGGGAGGCGGCCTCGCGGACCCGGCGGGTCGCGTCGGCCGCGGCCCGCTCCGCCCCCGGCACGTCGGCGGCCGGTCGCCGGGCCGCCTCGGCGGTGTCGGTCTCGGCGAGTACGGCCCGGACGGCGGCCTCCTCGGCCTGCCAGGCGTCCAGCCGCTGCTGGAGGTCGCGGTGGGCCGCGTCGTCGAGGAGGGCGGCGGCCGCGGCCCGCGGGGTGTCGAAGCCGGCCCGGAAGGCGGCGTCGGCGAGCCGGGCGTCGGCGTCCTTGAGCCGCTGGGCGGTGTCCTCGGCGACGCGCGCGGTGTCGGCGGCGCCGGTGAGCAGCGCGGCCTGGCGCTCCAGCTGGGCGGCGCGCACGGCCACGCTGGCGGCCGCACCCCGTGCCTCGGCCAACTCGGCTTCCAGGGTGGTCCGTTCCCGGTCCAGGGCGTCCCGGCGGGCACCACGCGAGGCGGTGCGTACGGCGGCCTCCTGCTGGGCGGTCAGGCGTCGCTCGCGTTCCCGTTCGGCCTGCCGCAGCTGTTCCGTCGCGGTGTGCAGGGCGGAGGCGAGGCCACGCGCCTGTGTGTACTCGCGCTCCAACTCCTCGACCTGGACGGCGAGTTCCTCGGTGGAGGTGTCACCGGCCTCGCCCTGGGCGGCGGCCAGGGCCCGCTGCACGAAGGCCAGGCGCCGCTCTGCCTCGGCGCGCTGTTCGTCGGCGCGCTGCGAGGCGGCGAGGGCTCGCTCCTCGGTCTCCCGGTCGACGTGCCCGGCGTCCTTGCGGGCGGGCGCGGGATGCTCGACGGCGCCGCAGACCGCGCACGGCTCGCCGTCGGTGAGCTGTGCGGCCAGTTCGGCCGCGATGCCGTTCAGCCGCTGTTCCTTGACCTCCAGCCACTCGGCGCGGGCCTTCAGGGCGCGCTCCGTCGCCTCGATCACCTGCCGCTGGGCGTCGTCGGTGTCCCGGGCGAACTCGTCGCGCTGCCGTGCGGCGGCGAGCCGCTTGCGGGCGGGTTCCCGCTGTACGGCGAGCTGTTCGGCACGGGTGGCCGCCTCCTGGGCGGACTCGACGCCCTGCTGGAGTCCCGCGCGGGACTCCTCCCACCCGGCGAGCCAGGTCTCGGCCTCCTGGAGGACGTCCTCGTCGGACCGCTCCTCGTGCTCCAGGTCCGCGCGTTCCGCGACGAGCTGGGCGAGCCGCTGCTCGGCACGCCGGGCCGAGTCCAACCCGCCGAGCTCCTCGGCGGCCCGGCGTGCGGCGGCCGCGAGTCCGGGGGCACCGGCCTCCGCGTAGGTCTCCGGCAGCAGCCCACGCGCGCGTGCCTCGGCCGCGGCGGCATTCCGGTGCTCGTCCTCGGCGGCCTCCCGCAGCTCCAGCGCGGGCGCCACCGCCCCCGCCTTGCGCGCCCGCTCCATCCGGGCCTGCGCCTGGTGGTAGCCGTCGGCGCGCTCCTCCAGCAGCGCGGCACGCTCGCGTGCCTGGGCGAACCGCCGCTGAAGCCGGTCGACTTCGCGTACGTCGGCCAGGTCGCGCTCGGCGGCGGCCTGACGGGACTCGGCGGCGGCGAGCCCGCAGTGGGCGATCGTCAGCTGCTCCCGGGCGGTGGCGCGGGCGACGGCGGCCGCGCTCAGGACGGCCTCGGCGAGCCCGGGCTCGCCGGGGGCCAGCTCGGGCAGTTCCATGGCGTCGCCGGCGGCCTGCTGCATGCGGTGCGCGTCGGCCAGCAGGGCGGCGTCGCCCTCCCGCACCTGCGCCTCGGCCGTACGGCGGCGCTCCGCCAGCCGCTTCTCGACCTCGGCGAAGCGGTGGGTGTCGAAGAGCCGGCCCAGCAGCTTGCCGCGGGCCTCGGCGTCGGCCCGCAGGAAGCGCGCGAAGTCGCCCTGGGGCAACAGCACGACCTGGCAGAACTGCTCGCGGCTCATGCCGAGCAGCTGGGTGATCTCCTCGCCGATCTCCTGATGGGACCGGCTCAGGTCCTTCCAGGTGCCGGCCGTGCCGTCGTGCTCGCGGAGCCAGCTCTGGGCCTTGTCGAGGGTGGAGCCGGTGCCACGCTTCTTGGGGCGCTCCCAGGGCGGCTGCCGGGTGATCTCCAACCGCCGTCCGGCGACGGTGAGTTCCAGGGTGACCGAGGTGCGGGTGCCCGGCGTGGCGTGGTCGCTGCGCAGGGTCTGGCCCTGGCCGCTCTGCCGGGCGCCCGGTACGGCGCCGTAGAGGGCGTAGCAGACCCCGTCGAGCACGGAGGTCTTGCCCGCGCCCGTCGGGCCGTGCAGCAGGAACAGTCCGGCCGCGGACAGTGCGTCGAAGTCGACCGTCTGGGAGTCGCCGAAGGGGCCGAAGGCGGTGATGTCGAGCCGGTGCAGCCTCACCGCGCCACCTCCCGGACGGCCTCGTCGGCGCGCACGGTGTCGAACGCCTCGCGCAGCACGGCCTGTTCGCGCTCGTCGGGTCCGGCGCCGCGCACATGGGCCACGAAGTCCTCCGCGATCTCCTGGTCGCTGCGTCCGGCCAGCCGCCGCGCGTACGACACGTCGGGGTCGTCCGGCGCCCGCTCGGGATCGAAGACGAGACTGAGGGTGTGCGGGAACCGCTCGCTGAGCCGGGCCATGGGTTCGGCGGGGCGGACCGGGTCGGTGAGGGTGGCCTCGACCCACGCCTCCTCCTGGCGCACGAGCCGGGGATCGGCGAGCAGTTCCTCGAGCGTGCCCCGGATCCGGGCCAGCGCGCGCGGCACCGGGCAGTCGACCCGCTCGGCGGTGACGGCACCCTCGGCGTCCAGGTCGACCAGCCACATGCTCTTGCGGTGGTCGGCCTCCGAGAAGGAGTACGGCAGCGGCGAGCCGGAGTAGCGCACGCGCTCGGTGATGGTCTGGCTGCCGTGCAGGTGGCCGAGGGCGGTGTAGTCGACCCCGTCGAAGACGCCGGCGGGCACGGCGGCGACTCCGCCGACGGTGATGTCCCGCTCGCTGTCGCTGGCCTCGCCGCCGGTGACGAAGGCGTGGGCGAGGACGACGGACCGGGTGCCCGGCGCGCGGGTGGCGAGGTCGGCGCGGACGCGGTCCATGGCGGCGGCGAGCACGGTCTCGTGCCCCGCCTTCTCCACCCCGAACTCACCCTTCACGAGGGCGGGTTCGAGATAGGGAAGGCCGTAGAACGCCACGTCACCGTACGCGTCGGTCAGCACCACCGGCGTCCCGCACGCGGCGGGCTCGGTGCGCAGATGGACACCGGCGCGCCCGATCAGTCCGGCACCGACTCCCAGGCGGCGGGCCGAGTCGTGGTTCCCGGAGATCATCACGGTGGGCACGCCGAGGTCGGCGAGCCGGTGCAGCGCGTCGTCGAACAGCTCGACCGCGGCCAGCGGCGGCACCGCACGGTCGTACACGTCCCCCGACACGACCACCGCGTCCACCCCGCGCTCCCGCACGGTCGCGACGAGATGACCGATGAACTCGGCCTGGGCCCCGAGCATGGAGACCCGGTGGAAGGCCCGGCCGAGATGCCAGTCGGAAGTGTGCAGCAGCCTCATGATCCCCGACCCTAACGGCCGGGTCTGACATCACGAGCGGTTACTCCCGTATCGACCCGTCATGACCACACTCCGACGGGACCGTTATGCCCGAAAAAGCACAACTAGGCGTCTCCGTACGCCTCTCCCCCGAGCTCGAACCCCGCCGTCCCCGCCGTCGCGTCCGCGAGCCAGCCGCGGAACGTGTCCACGTCCGCGTCGGGAAGTCCGATCTCGATGGTGACGGCCTCGCCGTAGCGGACGTCCCGTACCTCGCGGCCGGTCGAGCGCAGGTCGTTCTCCACCTTGCCGGCGCGCTGGTGGTCGACGGTGACGGTGGCGAGGCGGAAGCGGCGGCGGGTGAGGGTGCCGAGGGTGTCCAGGGCCTCGCCGACCGCGCCGCCGTACGCCCTGATGAGGCCGCCCGCGCCGAGCTTGACGCCGCCGTAGTAGCGGGTGACGACGGCGACGACGTAACGCATGTCGCGGCGCAGCAGCATCTGGAGCATGGGGACGCCTGCGGTGCCGCCGGGTTCGCCGTCGTCGCTCGCCTTCTGGATCGCGGCGTCGGCGCCGATGACGTACGCGTAGCAGTTGTGGCTGGCGTCGGCGTGCTCCTTGCGGACGGACGCGACGAAGTCCTGCGCCTCCTGTTCGGTGGCCGCCGGAGCGAGGGCGCACAGGAAGCGGGAGCGGTTGACCTCGGTCTCGTGCACACCCGCGCGGGCCACTGTGCGGTACTCGTCCTGCATCCGGCCAGCCTAGTCCGTGGTCAGGGGCGCACCGGGGTCTCCGGCAGGGGGCTGCGGCCGGCCGCACCTCCCCCGGCAGCCGGGCCGGCCGGGACCGGGCTCCGACGCCCGCGCCGCCGGGGTCACTTCTTGCCCCGCGCCACCATCACCGACGTGAGCAGCGCCGACCCCGGGTCCAGGGCCCGCCAGGTGGTCCCGTGCCACGCCAGTACCGCGATCGCCGACGTCGGGAACTTCACCCGCACCTCCTCCAGCGAGTCGTCGAGTCCGTCCCCTGCCAGTGTCAGGACCAGTTCCTCCAGGCCGGGGTTGTGCCCGACGAGCAGGAGCGTGACGATCTCGGGCGGCGTCGCGCGCACGGCCGCCAGCAGTTCCGGTACGTCGGCCCCGTACAGCTCCGGGTCGAACCGCACCGGCGGCGGGGTGCCCCACTGCGCGGAGGCCAGCTCCCAGGTGTGCCGGGCGCGCACGGCGGTGGAGCACAGGGCGAGGTCGGGGAGCAGATCGGACGCGGCGAGGACACGGCCCGCCTCCGGCGCGTCCCGGTGCCCGCGCGGTCCGAGCGGTCGCTCGTGGTCGGCCACCCCCGGAGGCCAGGCGGACTTGGCGTGTCTGAGGACGACGAGTCGGCGCAGCGGGCCCGCTCCGGCACGCTCGATCATGACGGGCATCCCAGGTCACGGGTGAGTTCGAGCCCGAGCAGCCGGTCCGCGTAGGCGTACGTCTCGAAGCGGGCGCCCTCCGGGAGCCCCGACTCCTCGACCCACTGCAGCACGCGCAGCACTTCGGGTACGTCCAAGTCGTCCTCCCAGGCGGTCCGGAGCCGTCCGCGCACCTCGTCGGGGACGGGCCGGGACGGCTGCCGCGCCCACGCGGCGACGGCCCGACGCCAGCGTACGAGGGTCTCGTGGGCCTGGCCCAGGGCGCTCGCGTCGAGCCGCGCGGGCGTGCTCCGGGGCGGGGTGAGCAGGGCCAGCCGGACCACGGCGGGCTCGGTGCCGGCCACCTTGCCCGAGGCCTCGACGGACGCGACGACGCCCGCTGGGCCGGAGAGCCCGGCGAGCCCCGGCGGCTCGACGGGCGCGACGACGACCCGTACGCCGTCCGGCGTCGCGCCGCCCTCCCCCACCACGTGGACGACCTGCGACTCGCCCCACGCGGGGCCGACCTCCCACAGGTCCTCGAAGGGCCGGATGCCGAGGGCGGAGGCACCCGCGTGCAGTTCGGCCTGGTCCCGGTCCGCGGTGAGCAGCGCCCACACGGGGGTGCCGCCGAGCTCCAGGGCGCGCAGGAGGACGTCGGCGACGAGCAGGACACGGAGGGCGGAGGCGTCGTAGCCCGGTACGTGGACCTCGACTCGGGTCAGGCCCCTGCGGGCGGGGACGGCGTCGACGGACTCGCCGGTTCGGGCGTCGATGATGCGCAGCACGGGGCGAGCGTAGGCGGGCGGCGGGCCCGGCGGGGGCAGGTGGCGCGGATTCGGAAACGGAAACCGACGCGACCGGGCGGCCCGGACCCGGCCTTACGGCGTTCCCCCGCCCGTGAACCGCCGCGAGGGCGAGGAATCACCGGGCCCGACGCGCTGTTGTCGGCCACAGCGAACCCCCGCACGAATCCCAAGGAGGCCGAGCGTGTACGGCGACCCGGCAACGATCCGCAAGATCCTCACCGAGCTCGGTGACACCTGGGCCATCGTGGGCCTGTCCTCGAACCAGCGGCGCGCGGCCTACGGCGTCGCCGACGTCCTGCAGCGGTACGGCAAGCGCATCGTGCCGGTGCATCCGAAGGCCGAGACGGTGCACGGCGAGCAGGGCTACCCGTCCCTGGCCGCGATCCCCTTCGACGTCGACGTGGTCGACGTGTTCGTCAACAGCGACCTCGCCGGCCCCGTCGCCGACGAGGCGGTCGCCAAGGGCGCCAAGGCCGTGTGGTTCCAGCTGGACGTCATCGACGAGCCGGCGTACGACCGCACCCGCGCCGCAGGCCTGGAGATGGTCATGGACAGGTGCCCGGCGATCGAGATCCCCCGCCTGGGCTGATTTCCTCACGAATTCCTGAAACGCTCGCAAGAAATTCACCGTAAAGAAGTCAAATATGCGACAACCGCCTTTAACCCAAAGGCGGTTGATTCGTAATCTGGGGCCGCCCGCACAGCAAATATGTGTAATTCGTGAGAGGCGCCCTAAATTATGGTAAGCGTCGATTCGGCACCTGAGACAAAGGGGACGCCCGGCGGCGGCCTGCGGCGGGACATAGGGCTGATCGGGCTCATGTGGGCCTCGGTCGGTTCCATCATCGGCTCCGGCTGGCTGTACGGCGCCCAGGAGGCGGTCGTCGTGGCCGGCCCCGCGGCCATGATCTCGTGGATCATCGGCGCGGTGGCGATCGTGCTGCTCGCCCTCGTGCACGCGGAACTCGGCGGAATGTTCCCGGTGGCGGGCGGCACCGCCCGATATCCGCATTACGCTTTCGGCGGCCTCGCCGGAATGTCGTTCGGCTGGTTCTCCTGGCTCCAGGCAGCCACCGTCGCGCCGATCGAGGTCGAGGCGATGATCGGCTATGCAGGGCACTGGTCGTGGGCGCGGGGATTCCAGCACGCCGACAAGACGCTCACCACGAGCGGATTCCTCGTCGCCATCGTCCTCATGGCCGTCTTCGTGGTCGTCAACTTCCTCGGCGTACGGGTGCTCGCGCACACCAACAGCGCCGCCACCTGGTGGAAGATCGCCGTGCCCCTGGCGACCATCTTCATCATCGCGGTCGGCAACTTCCACCCGGGCAACTTCCACTCCGAGGGGTTCGCGCCGTTCGGTGCCAAGGGCGTGCTGAGCGCGATCAGCACCAGCGGCATCATCTTCGCCCTGCTGGGCTTCGAGCAGGCGATCCAACTGGCCGGCGAGAGCCGCAACCCGGAGCGTGACCTGCCGCGCGCGACCATCGGCTCGGTCGCCATCGGCGCCGTCATCTACGTACTCCTCCAGGTCGTGTTCATCGGCGCGCTGCCGCACGGCACCTTCGCGCACGGCTGGGCGAAGCTGGACTACCCCGGCATCAGCGGCCCCTGGGCCGGTCTCGCGACGCTCGTGGGCCTCGGCTGGCTGGGCGTGGTCCTCTACCTGGACGCCGTGATCTCACCGGGCGGCACCGGCCTCATCTACACGACCGCGACCTCCCGGGTCTCCTACGGCCTGTCCAGGAACGGTTACGCGCCCAAGCTGTTCGAGCGCACCGACCACCGGGGCGTGCCCTGGTTCGGTCTCGCCATCTCCTTCGTGACCGGTGTGGTCTGCTTCCTGCCCTTCCCGAGCTGGCAGCAGCTGGTCAGCTTCATCACCTCGGCGAGCGTCCTGATGTACGCGGGCGCCCCGCTGGCGTACGGCGTCTTCAGCGACCGACTGCCCCGGTACGAGCGGCCCTACCGGCTGCCCGCGGGCTCGATCCTGTCCCCGGTGTCCTTCGTGGTCGCCAACCTCATCATCTACTGGGCGGGTTGGCACACGCTGTGGCGGCTCGGCATCGCGATCGTGCTCGGTTACCTGCTGCTCGGCGGCTACGCCCTGTACGCCCTCGCCAAGGAGCTGCCGGGCGCGCCGCGCATGAACTGGAGGGCCGCCCAGTGGCTGCCGGTCTACCTGGTGGGCATGGGCCTGATCTCGTGGCAGGGCGGCTTCGGCGGGGGTTCGGGGCGCATCCCGCTGTGGTGGGACATCCTGCTCATCGCGGTGTTCTCCCTGGTGATCTACTACTGGGCCCGGGCCACCGCGTCCCCGGCGGCGGAGATCGAGCGCAGTATCGAGGAGGTCGTCGTCACGGACGCGCCCGCGCACTGAGACCCGAGGGGGGAGCGGACCGGGTGTCTCCGCGTGTGGAGGCACCCGGTCCGCCCTGCCCGGTTCCGTGGACCGCCGACATAATGTGCGGGTGACCTCCCACCCCAACTCCGGTGCGCCACAGCGCTTTCCGGTCGTCATCGTCGGCGCCGGGCCCGCCGGACTCACGATCGGCAACATCCTTCGTGCCGCGGGCATGGACTGCCTCGTCCTGGAGGTGGAGACCCGCGCGTTCATCGAGCAGCGGCCGCGCGCCGGGGTCATCGAGGAGTGGGCCGTCCGCGGTCTGGAGCGGCGCGGTCTCGCCGACACCCTGCTGGAGCGGGCCCAGTTGCACACCGAGTGCGAGTTCCGCTTCGCCGGCGACCGCTTCCGCTTCGCCTACGGCGAGCTGACGGGACAGCACCACTTCGTCTATCCGCAGCCGCTGTTGGTGACGGACCTGGTGCGCGAGTACGCCGACGTGCGGGGCGGCGAGATCCGGTTCGGGGTCCGGGACATCGAGCTGCACGACCTGGAGTCGCCCCGGCCCTCCGTGTCGTACACCGATCCCGAGACAGGTCGACGGCAGCTGGTGGAGTGCGAGTTCGTGGCGGGCTGCGACGGCGCGCGCGGGGTGACCCGCACGGTCCTGCCGCCGACCACCACCGTCTCCCGGCACGACTACGGCATCGGCTGGCTGGCGCTGCTCGCGGAGGCGCCGCCGTCCTCCGACTGCGTCCTGTTCGGCATCCACCCGCACGGTTTCGCCGGGCACATGGCCCGCAGCCCCGAGGTCACCCGCTACTACCTGGAGTGCCCGCCCGGCGACGACCCGGAGAACTGGTCCCACGAACGGGTCTGGAGCGAGCTCCAGTTGCGACTCGGGGCGGACGGCACCCCACCGCTCACCGAGGGCCGGCTGATCGAGAAGCGTGTCCTCGACATGCACAACTACGTCGTGGAACCCATGACGTTCGGCCGCCTCTTCCTCGCCGGAGACGCCGCGCACCTGACCGCGCCGATCGCCGCGAAGGGCATGAACCTCGCCCTGCACGACGCCTTCCTGCTGGGCGACGCCCTCGTCGCCTACCTCGGCGAGGGCGACGGCAGCGGCCTCGACGGCTACTCCGAGGCCTGTCTGCGGCGCGTGTGGGACTACCAGGAGTTCTCCCAGTGGCTCTCGGAGGTCTACCACGGCACCTCCTCGGGCGACGAGTACCGCGCGGGCACCACCTTCGCCCGCCTCCGCCGCCTGTTCACCTCCCCCGCGGCGGCCGCCGCGTTCGCGGAGCAGTACCTCGGTACGGCGGCCACGTACTGAGCGGTCCGACCGAGCCGTTCTCAGCCACCCGACCGAGCCGCCCTGAGCGCCCGACCGAGCCTTCAGTCGTGCACCGGCCGGTCGCTGAGCCGATGGTCGGCCACGTTCAGCGCCTCGTCGACCAGACGGCGCAGGTGGCCGTCGCGCAGGGCGTAGATCACCCGGCGCCCCTCTTTCCGCGTGGTCACCAGACCGGCGAGCCGGAGCCGCGCGAGGTGCTGGCTGACGGCGGGCCGGGCCGCCCCGCATGCCTCCGTGAGGGTCGTGACATCGGCCTCTCCCCTGGTCAGCGCGTGCAGCAGGGTGAGGCGGGTGCGGTCGCCGAGCAGGGCGAGGAGCTCGGCGGCGAGGGCGAACTGCTCCTCGCCGGGGGTGCGCGGGTGCGCATCGTGCGCAGGTGACAGGTGCATGCGTGCGCTCATACGCACATAATGGTCCCGTGGGCGCGGTCCGTCCACTCCCGCACACAGGAAGGGGCATCACGTGAGCGACCACGACCACGATCACCATCACGCTCATCCGCACGGACACGCGCGTCCCGGCATCCGCCACCGCCTCGCCCACCTCCTCACCCCCCACTCCCACGAGACCGCCGACAAGCTCGACGCCGCCCTGGAGTCCTCGGCGCGCGGCATGCGCGCGCTGTGGGTCTCCCTGGCGGTGCTGGGTGCGACGGCCCTCGCGCAGGCGGCGGTGGTGGCCGTGTCGGGGTCCGTCGCGCTGCTCGGTGACACCGTGCACAACGCGGCGGACGCGCTGACCGCCGTACCGCTGGGCATCGCCTTCGTCCTCGGCCGGCGCGCCGCCACCCGCCGCTTCACCTACGGCTACGGCCGCGCCGAGGACCTCGCGGGCATCGCGATCGTGCTGACCATCGCGGCGAGCGCGGCCTTCGCGGGGTGGGCGGCGATCGACCGGCTGCTCGATCCGCGTCCCGTGGCCCATGTCCCGGTGGTCGCCGCGGCCGCGCTGGTGGGCTTCGCGGGCAACGAATGGGTGGCCCGCCACCGCATCCGGGTGGGCCGGGAGATCGGCTCGGCGGCGCTGGTGGCGGACGGACTGCACGCCCGCACCGACGGGTTCACCTCACTGGCCGTACTCGTCGGCGCCGGCGGCTCCGCCCTCGGCTGGCAACTCGCCGATCCGATCGTGGGGCTGGCGATCACGGCCGCGATCGCCCTCGTCCTGCGGGACGCGGCACGCGAGGTGTTCCGGCGGGTGCTGGACGCCGTCGACCCGGCCCTGGTGGACCGGGCCGAGAGTGCGCTGCGGACCGTCGAAGGGGTGCGCGGAGTGGGCGAGTTGCGGCTGCGCTGGATCGGGCACCGGCTGCGCGCGGAGGTGGCGGTCGTGGTGGACGGGGAGATGACGGTACGTCAGTCGCATGCCGTCGCCGTCGAGGCCGAGCACGCCCTGCTGCACGCCGTGCCACGCCTCACCGCGGCGCTGGTGCACGCCGATCCGGCCCCGGTACCGGGCGAGACGGACCCGCATCACGCCCTCGCCCACCATGCCCACGCGTGAGGTCAGGCGACGCCCAGCCCTTCCAGCACCACCGCGCCGGGCAGTTCGGCGAACGCCTTCCCCGGCACCAGCAGCTTCCCGCGCCGGCGCCCGCTGCCGACGAGGACGTACGGCAGGTCCACGACGGCCGGGTCGACCAGCACCGGCCAGTCGGCGGGGAGTCCGAGCGGGGTGATGCCGCCGTACTCCATGCCGGTCTCCCCCGTCGCGGTGTCCATGGCGGCGAACGAGGCCTTGCGGGCGCCGAGTTGGCGGCGGACGGCACCGTTGACGTCGACCCGGGTGGTGGAGAGCGCCACGCACGCCGCGAGCGTGGTCTCGCCGCCCCGCCTGCCCGCGACGACCACGCAGTTCGCCGACCGCTCCAGGAGCTCCCGGCCGTAGTGCTCCACGAAGACCGCGGTGTCGGCCCACCGGGGGTCGGTGTCGACGTACACGATCTGCTCGGCGGGGACGCTGCCGCTCCAGTGGCGTACGGCGTCGGCGACCGGGCCGATCAGCTCGTCGAGGGCGTCCGGGGCGGGGGCGGCGTGGTCGAAGTGTCCGAGGGGTGCGTCCATGGCGGCACGCTAACAGCCGCTCAGGACACGCCCGGCACCGAGACGGCGAGCATCCAGCGAGCCGGGACGTCGCCCTGGTTGGCGTACACGTGCTCGGCGTTGGCCTCGAAGGTGACGCTCGCCCCGGCCGGGACCCGGTGCTCGACCCCGTCGACGGTCAGGGTCATCTCGCCCTCCGTGACGTGCAGGATCTCGACGGTCCCGACGGGGTGCGGATCCGACCGGCTGCTCTCGCCCGGCATCATCCGCCACTCCCACATCTCCAGCGGGCCGGGCGCCTCCGTGCCCGCGAGGAGCCGGCTCCAGCTGCCCGCCTCCGTGCTCCACAGCCGCACCACCTGCTCGGCCGGGACGACCCGCACCTTGGGACCCTGCTCGTAGTCGAGCAGGGTGGTGATGCTGATGCCGAGGGCGTCGCCGATCTTCACGACGGTGCCGAGGCTGGGGTTGGTGCGGGCCTGCTCGATCTGGATCAGCATGCCGCGGCTGACCCCGGCTCGGGCCGCGAGGGCGTCCAGGGTGAAGCCGCGCTCGGTCCGCCAGCGCTTGACGTTGCGCGCCAGGGACTGGGTCAGCAGGTCGAGGTCCGACACGTCACGTCCAATATTCTGTATGACTTAGTGCAGCCGAATGAACTACGGTGGGATGCACCCGATCGTTCACCGAACTGTACTGCGAGGCACCCCGTGACGGCATTCTTCGCCCTGGCCACCAGCCTGCTGTGGGGGCTGGCCGACTTCGGCGGCGGCGTGCTGACCCGACGGCTCCCGGCGCTCACGGTGGTGGTCGTGTCGCAGGGGATCGCGGCGGCCGTCCTCGGGGCGATCGTGGTGGCGACGGGCGGCTGGAGCGGGGCTGGACCGCGCCTCTGGTTCGCCTTCGCCGCGGGTCTGGCGGGACCCGTCGCCCTGATCTGCTTCTACAAGGCGCTCGCCCTGGGCCCGATGGGGGTCGTCTCCCCGCTGGGCACGTTGAGCGTGGCGGTCCCGGTCGGCGTCGGCCTCTTCCTCGGCGAACGGCCCGGGATGGTGCAGGCCGCGGGGATCGCGGTCGCCGTCACGGGAGTGGTCCTCGCGGGCGGACCCCAGCTGCGCGGCGCCCCGGTACAACGCCAGGCCATCGTCCTGACCCTGATCGCGGCCCTCGGCTTCGGCACGGTGTTCGCCCTGATCGCGGAGGCGTCCACGACCGTCACCAGCCTGTTCCTGGCCCTGTTCGTGCAGCGCCTGGTCAATGTGGGCATCGGCGGGGCGGCCCTGTACGTCTCGGTGAGGCGCGGCACCCCCGCCCTCCCGCCGACCGGCTTCCCCTGGCACTCCCTCCCCGCCCTGGCCTTCGTCGGCCTGGCGGACGTCGCGGCCAACGGCACCTACGCGATAGCCGCCCGACACGGCCCGATCACGGTCGCCGCGGTCCTGGCCTCCCTCTACCCGGTGGTGACGGCCCTGGCAGCCCGCGGCCTCCTGAACGAACGCCTGAGAACCCTTCAGGCAGCGGGGGCGGGTCTTGCCTTGGTGGGCACCGTGCTCCTGGCGACGGGGTAGTACTGCAACCCCCTAAGGGGCGCGGGGAACTGCGCGACCAGCCCCCACTCACCCGCAGTCGCCCGACAACCGGTTCCGGCACCCTGGTAGGCGCCTCAGTCCAGCTCCGCCAACCTCGCCACAGCCTCCTCGTCCAACCCCGCCAACGCGTTCAACTCATCCGCGGTAGCCCCCGGAGGGATCGGTACCGGCGCCGGAGTCCGCAGCGGCGGCTGCCACCCCTCCCCCTCCGTCCATCGCCGTACGACCCGGGCCGGCGCCCCCGCCACCACGGCGTGGTCCGGCACCACACCCCGGACCACGGCCCCGGCGGCGACCACGACGTTCCGTCCGATCCGCGCGCCGGGAAGGATCACCGCCCCGGTCCCGATCCAGCACCCCGGCCCGATCTCCACCGGCTCCATCCGCGGCCACTGCTTGCCGATGGGCTCGTGGGGATCGTCGTACGAGTGATTCGTCGAGGTGACGTACACATAGGGCCCGAAGTAGCAGTCGCTGCCGATGGTCACCGTGGTGTCGGCGATGACATGGCTGCCGCGCCCCAGCACGACCCCGTCGCCGATGCGCAGGATGGGCTCCGGGCCGAGGTCGAGGTCGGGCATGAGACCCGCGGTCAGGGTGACCTGCTCGCCGACGATGCAGTGGGAGCCGACATGGATCCAGGGCTCGCCGAAGACCGTGCCGAGCGGGAAGGCCAGCCGGCTGTGCGCACCCAGCGCGCCGAAGCGGAAGCCTCCCGGACGCTCGGCGGTGACGGAGCCGGTGCGCTGCACCCAGGCCCAGCCCGCGTGGACGGCACGCTGGACGAGGCGGCCCCGCCAGGATGAGAACGTGTTCTTGCTCTTCGGCACGAGCTCACCGTACTGAGCACAGGGCGCCCGGATGAGAGGCGGGGCTTGTGATCTTCGCCCCACCGGGTGGCGTACGGTTCGGGATATCCCGAAACCAGGAGGCGAAATGGCGCACAAGGCTTTGATCACGGGCATCGGCGGAAGGGAACCGGCGATCGACGAAGCGGCCTTCGTGGCGCCCACCGCTTCGGTGATCGGGGACGTGACGCTCGAGGCGGGGGCCAGCCTCTGGTACGGCGCGGTGGCCCGCGGCGACGTAGAACGCATCTCAGTCGGCGCCCGGAGCAACATCCAGGACAACTGCACGCTGCACGCCGACCCCGGCTTCCCGGTGACGATCGGCGAGCGCGTCTCCGTCGGCCACAACGCGGTCGTGCACGGCGCGACGGTCGAGGACGACTGCCTGATCGGCATGGGCGCGACCGTGCTGAACGGCGCGGTGATCGGCGCGGGTTCCCTGGTGGCGGCCCAGGCGCTGGTGCCGCAGGGCATGCGGGTGCCGCCCGGTTCACTGGTGGCGGGCGTGCCCGCGAAGGTCCGGCGGGAGCTGACGGAGGAGGAGCGTCAGGGGGTCACCCTGAACGGCACGCTGTACGCGGATCTGGCCAAGGCGCACCACGAGGTGCACGAGACGCCGTGAGGATCAGTCGGCGGCCGGGACGGTCTCCGGCTCGGCCGCCCGCTTCTGGGCCGCCGCCGTCGCCGTGGCCTTGGCCGCCTTGCGCTTGAGCACGAGCATCGAGGTGAGCCCGATCAGCACCGCCAGCACCAGCCCGAGCCATGAGAACTTCTTCAGCCAGGACTCGGCGACGATGCCGACGTAGTAGATGACGGCGGTCGTGCCGCCCGCCCAGACGATCCCGCCGAGCACGTTGGCGATCAGGAACTTCCAGTACGGCATCCGCAGCACACCGGCGAGCGGTCCGGCGAAGATCCGCAGCAGGGCGACGAAGCGGCCGAAGAACACCGCCCACATGCCCCACTTCTCGAAGGACCGCTCCGCCGTGGCGACATGGCCCTCGCTGAAGTGCTTCGGGAACTTGTTGCCGAGCCAGGCGAGCAGGGGTCGTCCGCCCTTGCGTCCGATCGCGTACCCGATGGAGTCACCGACCACCGCCCCGACGCTGGCGCACGCGCCGAGCACCACGGGGTTGATGCCCGCGTGCTGCGAGGAGAGCAGCGCGGCGGAGACCAGGATGATCTCGCCGGGGAGCGGAATGCCCAGGCTTTCCAGGCCGATGACCAGGCCCACCAGGGCGTAGACGGCGGCCGGGGGCACGGTGTCGAGCCATTCCTGGACGTGCAACGCCGGTTCCTCCTGAGTCACGTTCCGGCACGCGCCACGTTCCGGCGCGCGCCGTGGCAGCCTACCGGGTCACGTGAACCGCCGTCCGGAGCAACGGCTCACCGGACCTCGGCGCGCACCCGCCGGGGCCGCCTCCGGCAGGGCGGCCCCGGTGCCGGTGTCGCGTGCGCTACGGCAGCGCGTCCCGCACGGCCGAGGTGACGGCTGCCGGCCCCGACGAGAGGGGTGCCGTCACCGACGTCACGGTGTCCACGACCGCACCGACCGCGGCCTCCGCCCCGGCGGCCGCCGCCCCCGAACCGGATTCGCCGCCGACGTCGGAGCGGGGCCCGGAGTCGCTGTCGTCGACCTGCGCCACGCGGGTCTCGTAGTGACCCGGAGGCGTGCCCTGCTGGTCCGAAGGGGGTGCCTGGTCCTGGTCGGGCCCCTTGTCGGGGTGCCCGTCGGCGCCGGGGGGCGTGGCGAGAGGCGGAGCGAGCGGCTCCGCGTCCGGCCCCAACGGCTTCCCGTCCGGGCCCACCGGCTTCCCGTCCGGACCGACGGAGGGACCGCCCGTCTCCGCGTCCTTCGGCGGCCGGGTCTCCTGCCCCGTGGGCGCGCTCCCGTCGGCGAACTCCAGGGCCCACCGCTGCTTCTTCGAGCCGTCCCGTTCGGTGACGACCACGGTGTCGCCCTTGCCCGGCGCGACCAGCAGCCCCTTGCCCCGGCGCAGCAGCAGTTCGCCGCGCACGGTGAGGTCGTAGTGCACCTCGCCCACCTGCCCCTGGCAGTCCGCGACCACGACGGACCCCTTCCCGGCGTCCGAGTCGAGGCAGAGCCTCGGGTCGGCGGCACTGCGCAGCAGGCCGTCGTCCTGGTACGACCACTGCTGGGACCCGGCGGTGGAGCATGCGGCGAGCACGGCCTCGACGCCGTCGGCGGTCCGGCCGTCGGGGGTGTCGAGGCACAGCCCGGCGTCGATGCTGCGGAGCCGGCCGTGGCCGACCTCGACGGGATCGCCCACGGAGGCGGGGGACGGGGAGCCGGCGGAGCGCGAGTTCTCCACGGGGCTCGGCCGCACGGTGTTTCCGGTCGCCGCGCCCCAGGTGACGTTGGACGTGGGCACGCCGTCGTCGGACCAGCCCTTGGCCACGAGCACCGTCGCCAGCAGGGCGAGGGAGGTCAGCCCGGCGCCCACGAGCACGGTCTTGGTGTGGCGGCGCGGCGGACCCCCGTTCGCGGGGCGGTGGCGTCCGCCGGGCCGGGGGCGGGCCGCGCCGTGCAGCGCGGGGGCCGGGCGGTCGGCGGCGCGGGCGGGCCGGGATTCGAGATAGCGGTGGGCGCCCCAGCCGAGCATCGTCTCGGCGAGCAGCACCTCCAGACCGCCCTCGAAATGGCTGAGCTGTTCGGCGGCATGACGGCAGTACCGGCACTCCGACAGATGTTTACGGACATCGGGCAGAAGGTCTCCGCCCCGGCGAATCGGGACATCCAGGAGACGGTTGTAGAAACGGCATTCACTGGTGGGCGCGAGTTCCCGGTGGGCGCGGACGCAACCGGCGCGGAATTGCTCGCGCGCCTGCTCCAGGGCGGCGGCCGCACGGGCCGTGTCCACGCCCAGCAGACCGGCCGGTACGGATATGGGTTCGGCCTCGACCTCGGCATGCCACAACAGGCATTGGGAGGCCCCGGGAAGAGCCCGGAATGCGCGTTCGGCGAGTTGCCTCCTTTCCGGGGTGACGGACCTCGCCGCGCGTAGACCACGGCCACCGATCGTCTTGCGGAGTTCCGGCAGTACGGCGGAGATATCGTCGTCCGCGGCCCACTCCTTGACGAACTCCCTCACCGCTACGAGAAGTTGGGGACGCAGTGCGCCCTGACCCGGTCGGCTCAGCACCCGGTCGAAAGCCGCGGCGGCCGCCATGGAGGCCGAAGGCGACCAGGAGGCAAGACAGATGACCGAGTACGCGTAGGTCGCCTGCCAGTGCCGCGCCATCAACAGCGCGACGGCGTGACCGTCCGTGCTCTTCTCACCGAGCCGGGCCAGAAGAGTGCGGTCGGACTCTCCCGGGCTCGATCCGGGGCGTGGGGGGTAAGGGGGTCGGGGCGGGTGAGCGGATTGCACGGGACCAATTCCTTCCAAGCCGCAGGACGGCATGGAATATGCGCGTCCCCGGAAAGCAGGTGCCTGATTGGTGCGTACCTATGCCGCGTCAGAAAGCGACTCGGCCGTCGGAGGGGCGCTCACCTTCGCACAATTGATGCAGGCGTAACAAGAAGTTCGAGTGACCCATGTTCAAAAAGAGGCCGCTTCAGAAAAGTTACCGCGGGTATCCGCACCCGTTTTCGAAAACAAGTGGGGCGTCGGCCTCAAGTTGTGTACATCGCCGGATCCTTGGCACACGAAATCTCCAAGTCCCCAAAGCCTCCACGCACGGTCCACAGGGAGCTCCCAGGCCGCTCCGGGTGCGCTCTCATCCCGGTACCGCAGCATGATCCGCATGATCGTCCCCCACCCGACCACCACGCCCCCGCCCACTACGGCCGCCCCCACCGCCCCCACCGCCCGCGCGGTCCGCAAGGCGGTCGTCCCGGCCGCCGGGCTCGGCACCCGGTTCCTGCCGGCGACCAAGGCAACACCCAAGGAGATGCTCCCGGTCGTCGACAAGCCGGCCATCCAGTACGTCGTCGAGGAGGCCGCGGCGGCCGGGCTCGACGACGTACTGATGGTCACCGGCCGCCACAAGCGGGCCATCGAGGACCACTTCGACAACGCCTTCGAGCTGGAGCAGGCCCTCGCGGCCAAGGGCGACGCGATACGCCTGGACGCGGTGCGCGACCCGGCCCGTCTCGCCAACATCCACCACATCCGCCAGGGCGAGCCGCTCGGCCTCGGCCACGCGGTGCTCTGCGCCCGCCGGCACGTCGGCGACCAGCCCTTCGCCGTCCTGCTCGGGGACGACCTGATCGACCCGCGCGAGACGCTGCTCAGCACGATGCTCGACGTCCGCGCGCGGTACGCCGGGAGTGTGGTCGCGCTCATGGAGGTGCCTCGCGAGCAGATCCGGCTCTACGGCTGTGCCGCCGTGGAGCCGACGGCCGAGGAGGGACTGGTGCGGGTGACCGGGCTCGTGGAGAAGCCGTCCCCCGACACCGCGCCCAGCGCCTACGCGGTCATCGGCCGCTATGTCCTGGACCCGGCGGTCTTCGACGTCCTGGAGCGCACCCCGCCGGGCCGCGGCGGCGAGATCCAGCTCACCGACGCCCTCCAGACCCTCGCGACCACCGGCACGGTCCACGGCGTCGTCTTCGACGGCCTGCGCTACGACACCGGCGACAAGGCGGACTACCTCCGCACCGTGGTCCGCCTGGCCTGCGCCCGCGACGACCTGGGCCCGGGGTTCATCGCCTGGCTGAAGGAGTTCGCGGCCGGGCTGGAGGACGGCGAAGGGGTCCGACGCAGGCGGACGGCGGCCTGAGCGAGGGGTACAGGAGACCCCGCGCTCATCCGCCGGACGGGGCTCAGCCGTTGGGCCGCAGGGTCCACACCACCGTCATCTCACCGGTGACCGCCCCGTCCGCGCGGCGGATCTCGATCGTGACCGGGAACTCGGGGCGCTGCCCGGCGTCCAGTTCGGCGACGACCTCCTCGGCCGGGCGCCCCAGGGTCGCCGTGGCCGTCACCGCGCCCATCGCGAGCTTGCGGTAGGCGATCTCCGCGTTGACGGCGAGCGGTACCGCGCGCGAGAGCTGGTCGCCGAACGCGGCCAGGACGACGGCCCCGCTGGCCGACTCGGCGAGCGTGAACATCGCCCCGGCGTGCGGTCCGCCGACATGGTTGTGGAACTCGCCCTGGTCGGGGAGGGCCACCACGACCTTCTCCGGGCCGGTCTCCAGGAACTCGAGGTTCAGGGTCCGCACCATGGGCACGGTGGCGGCGAGCATCTCGCCGACGGACATCTGGTCTGCGCTCATGCCGCGATGTTACCCATGGGTAGCCATCGCGGACAGCGCCGGTCCCCGTGATCGCCGTCTCTTCTCCTCCGGCCTCCGGCCCGCAAAAGGTTTGGCAAGGCGGGCCCCCGGCGGCGATAGTCGGCCGGTGACCCCCTCCGCCGACTCCTCCCGCACCCGCGGTCCCGCCTGGGCGAGCCGCAACTACGGCCTGCTGACCGTCGCCGCGTTCGTGACGAACCTCGGCAGCAACGGCGCCCTGATCGCCGCCGCGTTCGCCGTACTGGAGGCGGGCGGCGACGGCGGCGACGTGGGCCTGGTGGCCGCCGCCCGCACCCTCCCTCTGGTGGTGTTCCTGCTGATCGGCGGCGCGGTCGCGGACCGGCTGCCCCGGCACCGCGTGATGGTTGCGGCCAACACCCTCAACTGCCTCTCCCAGGGCGCGTTCGCCGTCCTGGTCCTGGCCGGCGAGCCCCGGCTGTGGCAGATGATGCTGCTGACCGCGCTCGGCGGCACCGGGCAGGCGTTCTTCAGCCCGGCGGCCGAGGGCATGCTGCTGTCCTCGGTGAGCGGCGAACAGGCCGGCCGCGCCTTCGCGGTGTTCCGGATGGCGATGCAGGGCGCGGCACTGGGCGGTGCCGCGCTCGGCGGCGCGATGGTCGCCGCGGTCGGCCCGGGCTGGGTCCTCGCGGCCGACGCCGTCGCTTTCGCGCTCGCGGGTTCCCTGCGTTCCTTCCTCGACGTCAGTCACATCCCGGCCCGCGAGCCGGGCACGGGCATGCTCGCCGACCTGCGCGACGGCTGGCGCGAGGTCGCGGGGCGGCCGTGGCTGTGGGGCATCGTCCTCCAGTTCTCCGTCGCCAACGCCGTCCTGGGCGCGGCCGACGCGGTCTACGGGCCGCTCGTCGCCCGGGACCACCTGGGCGGGGCGGGCCCGTGGGGCGTGGCGCTCGGCTTCTTCGGCGCGGGCACGGTCGTCGGCGCCCTCCTGATGACCCGCTGGAAGCCGCGGCGGCTGCTGTTCGTCGGCATCCTGTGCGTGTTCCCGCTGGCGCTGCCCTCCGCCGCGCTGGCCGTACCGGTTTCGGTGCCCCTGCTGTGCACGGCGATGTTCGTGGCGGGCGCGACCGTCGAGGTGTTCGGCGTCTCCTGGATGACCGCCCTGCACCAGGAGATACCCGAGGACAAGCTCTCCCGTGTCTCGGCCTACGACTGGTTCGGCTCGGTCGCCCTCATGCCGCTTGCGGCGGCGCTGGCCGGCCCGGCGGAGTCGGCGTTCGGACGCACCGCGGCCCTGTGGGGCTGCTCGGGCCTGATCGCGGCGGTCACCGCGGCCGTGCTGTGCGTACCGGACGTCCGCGACCTGCGCCGGAACACCAAGCAGGTCACCCAGGTCACGCCCAGCGACTCAGCCGATGCCGAACGCCCCGTCGGGGGGCTCGGGTGAGGCCACGGCGTCCGCGTCCGGCACCGGCCGCGCCCCCACCATGAACGTCCGCAGCCCGTCCCCGTGTTCGACCCGCGCGGGAAAGGCGTCGGCCGCCGTACGCCGTGCCAGCGCCGCGGTGTCGAACGGCCGGCGCGCGGCGACGAGCACCGCGTTCCCGAACCGCCGCCCCCGCAGCACCGCGGGCTCGGCGATCAGCACGAGCTCCTCGAAGACCTCGGCGAAATTGGCGAGTTGGGACCGCAGGAACGCGAAGGGCGCGGAGTCGGCGAGGTTCGCGAGATAGACCCCGTCGCCCCGGAGCACCCGCGCGGCCTCACGGGCGTACTCCAGGGACGTCAGCTGCGCGGGAACCCGCGACCCGCCGAAGACGTCGGCGACGAGCACGTCGGCGGAGTCGGCCGAAGCCTTTTCCAGCCACCTCCGGGCGTCGGCGGCGTGCACCGCGATTCCCGCTCCGTCCGGAAGCGGCAGCTGCTCGACGACCAGTTCCAGCAGCCCCCGGTCGAACTCGACGACGTCCTGCCGCGACCCCGGCCGGGTGGCCGCCAGATACCGCGGGAGCGTCATCGCACCCCCACCGAGGTGCACGACGTCCAGCGCCCGCCCCGTCTCCCCGACGAGGTCCAGCACGTGCCCGAGCCGCCGGGCGTACTCGAACTCCAGATGGGTGGGCTCATCGAGGTCCACGTACGACTGCGGAGCCCCGTCCACGGTCAGCAACCAGGCCCGCTCCCGATCGACATCGGGCATGAGCTTGGCGAAACCAAAGTCGGTGGCCTTGGCGACCGGTATCGAATCATCCACGCGTCCAGTGTGCCGACTCAGGGGCGCGGGGCTGTATCGATCTGCGGCTCCGCCGCGCGGGCGCGACCAGCCACAACCGGCCCGCAGCCCCCCACGCACACCAGCCACCCCTACGAGACGGCGGTCACGGTCCCCGCCCCCACGGTCCGCCCACCCTCACGGATGGCGAACCCGAGACCCGCCTCGAGCGGCACGTCCCGACCCAGCTCCACGGTCATGACGACCCGCTCCCCGGGCCGCGCGACGGCGACCTCACCGAGGTCGACGTCCCCCACCACATCCGCCGTACGGATGTAGAACTGCGGCCGGTACCCGGTGGAGACGGGCGTCGTACGTCCGCCCTCCCGCGCAGACAGCACATACACCTGCGCGGTGAAGCGACGACTCGGCACCACACTGCCCGGCGCGGCCACGACATGCCCACGGCGTACGGCGTCCCGCGGAACGCCCCGCAGCAGCAGCGCCACGTTGTCCCCGGCCTGCGCCTCCTCCATGGGCTTGCCGAAGGTCTCGACCCCGGTCACCACCGTCTCCACGGCGGCCCCGAGCACTTCGACCCGGTCACCCACCCGCACGGTGCCCCGCTCGATCGCCCCGGTCACCACGGTCCCCCGGCCGGTGATGGTCAGCACGTTCTCGACGGGCAGCAGGAACGGCGCGTCCACATACCGCTCCGGCATCGGGACGTACGTGTCCACCGCGTCGAGCAGCGCCTCAATCGACGCCGTCCAACGCGGGTCCCCCTCCAGGGCCTTGAGCCCCGAGACCCGTACGACGGGCACGGCGTCGCCGCCGTAGCCGTGCGCGGTGAGCAGTTCACGGACCTCCAGCTCGACGAGCTCGACCAGCTCCTCGTCGGCGCCGTCCGCCTTGTTGAGGGCGACCACGATGTGGTCGACGCCCACCTGCCGGGCGAGCAGCACGTGTTCGGCGGTCTGCGGCATGATCCCGTCGAGCGCGGAGACGACGAGGATCGCCCCGTCGAGCTGCGCGGCCCCGGTGACCATGTTCTTGACGTAGTCGGCGTGGCCCGGCATGTCGACGTGCGCGTAGTGCCGGGTGTCGGTCTCGTACTCGACGTGCGCGATGTTGATGGTGATGCCGCGCGCGGCCTCCTCCGGGGCCCGGTCGATGCGGTCGAACGGCACGAAGGTGCCGCTGCCGCGCTCGGCGAGGACCTTGGTGATGGCGGCGGTCAGGGTGGTCTTGCCGTGGTCGACGTGACCCATCGTGCCGATGTTCAGGTGCGGCTTGGTGCGCACGTAAGCGGTTTTGGACATGGCGATACCTCGAAGCCTCTTCGTGTTCGTGGAAGAACGGGGACCCCGAGGACTCGCCGACCCTCCCCCTGCGGGGTCCGCCGGACTGTCCGGGAAGGGTCAGCTTCGGGCGCCGTCGGCGGCGGCCGGGAAAACGGGAACGGCAGCCTTCGGCGCATCCGCGACTGCGGATGCTGCGAGAGCGAAGGCGTACCGGAACATGACGCAGATCATGTCCGATGCGTCGTCCCACGTCGAACGGTTTTTTACGGCCTCCCGTCGCCGTTCGTCCGCACAACCGACGGCATCCGTACGGCGATCACCCCTCCGTGTCGGTTACCGTCACTGGATGCTCGATGCCACCACCCGCTCTGGGGGCACCGCCACGGCCACTCCCCCGGCCATCGCCACGGAGCTCGCCCTCCCCGTCCCCGCTCCGGTGGGTCTCACCGCCCGCTGCACGAGAGTGCTGCTGTCGCCGTGGTCCCGGCTCTCCCTGCTGGTCGCCCTGCTCGCGGGCGCCGCCACCACGGTTCTGCTCTTCGAGCCGCAGAGGCTGCTCTCGGACGGCTGGCCGCCCCAGCTCGGCGGGATCGCGGCCGCGGTCGTGTTCGGGGTGGCGTACGGGCTGTGCACGGTCGCGTTCGTGCCGCGCCCGCTGTTGAACCTCGCCGCGGGCGCGCTCTTCGGATCGCAGCTCGGGCTCGCCTCGGCGCTCGCCGGTACGGTGCTCGGGGCGGGGCTCGCCTTCGGTCTCGGCCGGGTGCTCGGGCAGGACGCGCTGCGGCCGCTGTTGCGGGGGCGGTGGCTTAAGGCCGCGGACGGGCAGCTCAGCCGGCACGGGTTCCGGTCGATGCTGGCGGCCCGGCTGTTTCCCGGGGTGCCGTTCTGGGCGGCGAACTACTGCGCCGCGGTGTCCCGGATGGGATACGTGCCGTTCCTGGCCGCGACGGCGCTCGGGTCGATACCGAACACCGCCGCGTACGTCGTGGCGGGCGCGCGGGCTTCGGCGCCCACGTCACCGGCGTTTCTGATCGCCATGGCGGCGATTGCCCTGCCGGGGCTTGCGGGGGTCGTGGTGGCCTGGCGCAAGCGGCACGCGTTGCGCGGCTGAGACTGCCTCGCACGGCCGTCCGGCGAGTGCGGCGGCGTCGTGGCTGGTCGCGCAGTTCCCCGCGCCTCTAAGGGCGCTGATCAGACCCTCTCCAGGATCATCGCGTTGGCCAGGCCGCCCGCCTCGCACATGGTCTGGAGCCCGTAGCGCGCCCCTCGCTCCCGCATCGCGTGCACCAGCGTCGTCGTCAGGCGGGTGCCGCTCGCGCCCAGGGGGTGCCCCAGCGCGATCGCGCCCCCGTGCACGTTCACCTTGGCCAGGTCCGCTCCCGTCTCCTGCTGCCAGGCCAGGACCACGCTGGAGAAGGCCTCGTTGACCTCGAAGAGGTCGATGTCGTCGATGGTGAGGTTCGCGCGGCGCAGGACCTTCTCCGTGGCCGGGACGACTCCGGTGAGCATGAGGATCGGGTCGGAGCCGGTGACGGCGAAGCTGTGGAGCCGGGCCAGGGGGCGCAGGCCCAGACGTTCGGCGGTCTCGCCGGACATGATCAGGACCGCCGAGGCGCCGTCGTTGATCGGGCTCGCGTTGCCCGCCGTGACGCTCCAGTCGATCTGGGGGAAGCGTTCGGCGAAGTTCGGGTCGTGGTAGGCGGGCTTGAGGCCGGCGAGGATCTCGGGGGTGCTGCCCGGGCGGACGCACTCGTCGCGGGAGACACCGTCCAGGGGCGCCACCTCGGCGTCGAAGAGGCCCTTCTCCCAGGCCGCGGCGGCCTTGTGGTGGGAGGAGACGGCGAAGGTGTCCATCTGCTCGCGGGTGATCGACCACTTGGCGGCGATGAGCTCCGCGCTGATGCCCTGGGGGACCAGGCCCTCCTTGTAGCGCTCGGCGATCCCGGGGCCGAAGGGGTCCTTGCCCTCGGGGACGTTCGACCACATCGGCACCCGGCTCATCGACTCGACCCCGCAGGCCACGACGATGTCGTACGCGCCCGCGATCACGCCCTGGGCGGCGAAGTGCACGGCCTGCTGGGAGGAACCGCACTGCCGGTCCACGGTGGTCGCCGGGACGGTCTCCGGGAAGCCGGCCGACAGGGCCGCGTAGCGGGTGGTGTTCATGGCCTGTTCGCCGACCTGGTCGACGGTGCCGCCGATGACGTCGTCGATGAGCGCCGGGTCGACGCCGGAGCGCTCCACGAGGGTGCGCAGGGTGTGGGCGAGGAGTTCGACGGGGTGCACGTGTGCGAGGGCGCCGTTCGGCTTGCCCTTGCCGATGGGAGTGCGTACGGCTTCGACGATCACTGCGTCACGCATGCTGGGCCCTCCACGGCTACCAGTGAGTAGGAAATCCAAACTCACCATAGCGCGGTGAGTTGGAAAAACAAACCCTCCCCTAGACTGGGCGCATGGCCGCCACCAAGGACCCGCGACCCTGCTCGATCGCCGACGCCCTGACGCTCGTCGGTGAGAAGTACTCCCTGCTCGTGTTGCGGGAGGTCTGCCTGGGCAACGGCCGCTTCGACCAGCTCGTCCGCAACATCGGGGCCCCGCGCGACATCCTGGCCACCCGGCTGCGCCGGCTCGTGGACGCCGGGATCCTGACCAAGCGGGTCTACAGCGAGCGGCCGCAGCGCTTCGAGTACCGGCCCACGCAGGCGGGTCTGGAACTGGAGCCGGTGCTGCTGACCCTCATGGCGTGGGGCGACCGGCACCTGCGCGGGGAGGACGACCGGCCCATGGTCGTCGAGCACAGCTGCGGCCACGAACTGCTGCCGGTGGTCTGCTGCTCGGTCTGCGGGAGCGTGGTGGCCCACGAGGACCTGACGTCCCATCCGCAGGCCCCCGGCTGGACGGTGAGCGGGCCGACGGCCGCCTGACCGCCCCTGTGCCGGAGCCGTCACCGCGGGACGCTACGCTGCCCTCGCACCCCGATCACCGCTCCCGGTGATGTGGCGCGCCCGACTCCCCTCACACGACCAGCACTTGGACGCCGTAACTTCATGTCTTGGTTCGAATCACTCATCCTCGGACTCGTCCAGGGGCTGACCGAGTTCCTTCCCGTCTCCTCCAGCGCGCACCTGCGCCTGACCGCGGCCTTCTCGGGCTGGAAGGACCCCGGGGCGGCCTTCACCGCGATCACGCAGATCGGCACCGAGGCCGCCGTGCTGATCTACTTCCGCAAGGACATCGGGCGGATCATCTCGACGTGGAGCCGCTCCCTGGTGAACAAGGAGCTGCGGAGCGACCACGATGCCCAGATGGGCTGGCTGGTGATCGTGGGCTCGATCCCGATCGGTGTGCTGGGGCTGTTGTTCAAGGACCAGATCGAGGGGCCGTTCCGCGATCTGCGCATCACCGCCACGATGTTGATCGTCGTCGGCATCGTGATCGGCGTCGCCGACCGGCTCGCGGCGCGGGACGAGACCGGGGGCAAGCACCGGGCGCCCAAGCAGCGCAAGGGACTTGAGGACCTCGGCGTCAAGGACGGTCTGATCTACGGCTTCTGCCAGTCCATGGCCCTCATCCCCGGTGTCTCCCGCTCCGGCGCGACCATCAGCGGCGGCCTCTTCATGGGCTACAAGCGCGAGTCCGCGGCGCGTTACTCCTTCCTCCTCGCCATCCCGGCCGTCCTCGCCTCCGGTCTCTTCGAGCTGAAGGACGCGATGGAGAGCGACCACGTCTCGTGGGGCCCCACGATCTTCGCCACGGTGATCGCCTTCGCGACGGGATACGCCGTCATCGCGTGGTTCATGAAGTGGATCTCCCACAAGAGCTTCATGCCCTTCGTCTGGTACCGCATCGCCCTCGGCATCGTCATCATCGCCCTGGTCACGGCGGGCGTTCTGAGCCCTCACGCGGCGGAGTCGGCGGGCTGAGGCGCACGGGGACCGAACATCTCCCTCGCAGCCCTTGGTTCCCGTGACGCATCGCATACGTTCTGCGTAGCCGTCCGGTAGCGGACTGTCAGTTCTTGCGCCTAGGCTGGTGCGCATGTCCCCCGATTCCGTGACCCCTGGTTCCGTGCGGTCCGCTGCTGAGGTGAACGAGCAGATCCGCGCGCTCTGGATGCGCGCCGGCGGCACGCTGTCGTCCCAGGAGCGCGCGGAGTACGAGCTGTTGGTGGTCGAGTGGGCGGCCGCCATCCGCGCCGACATCATCGAAGCGGCCTGAACCGGGCCGCACCCAGGCCGAAACACGGTGTACGGCCCCGGAGTTCCCTCGGATACCCTGCCCGGACCCAGCCTCGAGTCCCCCTCGAAGTGAGGTCCCGCCATGAGAGCGATCGTCGTGGGCGCCGGCATCGGAGGACTGACCGCGACACTGAGCCTGCGCCGGGCCGGCCATGACGTGACGCTCGTCGAGCAGTCGCGGCGGCTCACCGAGATCGGCGCCGGCATCCAGCTCGCCCCCAACGCCACCCGCGTACTGCGCCGGTTGGACGTCCTCGACGCCGTCGCGCGGCAGTCCACCCGCCCCGCCCACGTGAGCTTCCGCACCTGGTCCGACGGTTCCGAGATCTGCCGTTACGTCATCGGCCGTGCGGCGGAGGAGGAGTTCGGGGCGCCGTACCTCCAGGTCCACCGCGCCGATCTCCAACAGGCCCTCGTCGCCGCCGTACCGCCCGGATCGCTGCGCCTGGGCACCGCAGTCGTGGGGATCGACCAGGACGACAGGTCGGCCCGGGTGACCACGGCGGCCGGTGAACACCTGGACGCCGACCTCGTCGTGGCCGCCGACGGCATCCGCTCCGCCGCCCGCCAGCGGCTCTTCGGCGCGGACGAGGCGCTGTTCTCGCACACCGCCGCCTACCGGGCCCTGCTCCCCGCCGCCGAGGTCGCCGACCTGGACCTGCCGGAGTACGCCGGCTGGCTCGGACCGGGACGGCACGTCGTCCACTACTGGCTGCGCCGCGGCGAACTCCTCAACGTCGTCGCCGTGTTCGTGACCGACCGGGCGGCCCAGGAGTCGTGGACCGCGCAGGCGGAACCCGGCGAGCAGCTGCGTACCTTCGCCGGCTGGGACCCGCGCCTGCTGACCGTCCTCGAACGCGCGGGCCAGGTCTTCCGCTACGGCATCCACACCCGCGCCCCGCTCGCCCGCTGGCACCTCGGCCGGGTCACCCTGCTCGGCGACAGCGCCCACGCCATGGTGCCGTTCCAGGCCCAGGGCGCCGCCCAGGCCGTCATGGACGCGGCCGTCCTCGGCGACTGCCTCACCGGCGCGGCACCCGACGACGTCCCCGACGCCCTCGACCGGTACGTCCGCAGACGGGTCCCGGCCGCCACGGCCGTGCAGGCCAGTTCCGCCCGCGCGGGCCACGACTACCACCTGCCCGACGGCCCCGAGGCGGACGCCCGCAACGCCCGCCTGGTCGCCCTCGCGGCCGAGAACAGATTCGGCCCGCACTCGGCCGCCTGGCCGGTGGACGTCCTGGCCGACCGCTGACCCAGGTCCACCGCGCCGCCCCTCCGAATGTCCCCGCACGCCCCTAGCCGCCGCTCGTCCCATGCCCAACACTGAGCCGATGACGCAGCGTGTGGAGCTCGCGACCGTGATGGACCGGCTGGCCGTGGACGCACTCGTCACCGACTACGCCGTGGCAGTGGACGACGGCGACTGGGAGGCGTACCGAGGACTCTTCACCTCAGACGGACGGGCCGACTACCGCTCCGCGGGCGGGGTCGAAGGAGACGCGCACGACGTCGCCGCATGGCTCGCGGACAGCATGGGGCTGTTCTCGATGCGGCAGCACCTGATCGTCAACCGCCGCGTCCGCTTCGGCACCCTCGACCAGGACACCGGCGACACGGCCCGCGTCCAGGCCGACTACATCAACCCGATGCGCCTCGCCGGCACGAACGCCACCGCCCCGGACTTCGTCTGCGGCGGCCGCTACGCCTTCGCCCTCACCCGCACCGACGAGGGCTGGCGGCTGCGCGAGGTCGTCGTACAGGAGAAATGGCGGCGTCTGCCCGACCCGCGGCCGGCACCTGTGATCAACTGAGACGCCCGCCGGGTGGTCAACCCCACGATCACCGATGACACTCACGGGGTAGGAGGCGCCGTATGAAGACGTTCGGCCACTGGCTCGCCTCCCCGTGGCGGCGCACGACCGTCGCCGTGCTGGCGGGCGCCCTCCCCCTCCTCGCGTTCCCCGCCCCCTCCCTGTGGTGGTTCGCCTACGTCGCCCTCGTTCCGTGGATCGCGCTGATCCGCTCGGCTCCGACGGCGAAACGGGCGGCCTACGACGGCTGGGCCGGCGGTTTCGGCTTCATGGTGGGGATGCACCACTGGCTGCTGCCGAGCCTGAGCGTGTTCATCTTCGTCATCGGCGCCCTGCTGGGCGCGCTGTGGGCCCCGTGGGGCGCGCTGGTCCGGCACTTCCTGGCCGGGACGCCCTCACGCGGCCGGACCGCCGCCGCCCTCGTCGTGCTGCCGTCGGGCTGGCTCGGCATCGAACTCGTCCGCTCCTGGCAGGGCCTCGGCGGCCCGTGGGGCGTCCTCGGCGCCAGTCAGTGGGAGGTCGGACCGGCGCTCAGGCTGGCCTCGGTCGGCGGGGTGTGGCTGATCAGCTTCCTGATCGTGGCCGTCAACGTCTGTGTCGCCGTCCTGGTGACGATCCGTGCGTCCCGGGTCCCCGCCGTGGCGGGCCTGGTCGCGACGGCCGCCGTGACCTCGGCGGCCTGGGTGGGGGCGCCGCGCCCCGACACCGGCGGCGGCACCCGGATCGCGGTCGTCCAGCCCGGTGTCATCAGCGGCCCCGACCAGCGCTTCGCCCGCGAGGAGCAGTTGACCCGCGACCTCGCCGGGCAGGACGTCGACCTGGTCGTCTGGGGCGAGAGCAGTGTCGGCTTCGACCTCGGGGACCGCCCCGACCTGGCGCAGCGGATCGCGGCGCTCTCCCAGGAGACCGGCGCCGACATCCTGGTCAACGTGGACGCCCGCCGCTCCGACAAGCCCGGCATCTACAAGAGTTCGGTGCTCGTCGGCCCCGACGGGCTCACCGGCGACCGCTACGACAAGATGCGCCTCGTCCCCTTCGGCGAGTACATCCCGGCCCGCTCGCTGCTCGGCTGGGCCACCTCGGTCGGCAAGGCGGCCGGCGAGAACCGCAGGCACGGCTCCCAGCAGGTCGTGATGGACGTCGGCCACGATCTGAAGGTCGGCCCGATGGTGTGCTTCGAGTCGGCGTTCCCCGACATGAGCCGCCATCTCGCGGAGGACGGCGCCCAGGTGCTGATCGCCCAGTCGGCGACCTCGTCCTTCCAGAACAGCTGGGCCCCCGAACAGCACGCCTCGCTCGCCGCCCTGCGCGCCGCCGAGACGGGCCGCCCCATGGTCCACTCGACCCTGACCGGGGTCTCCGCCGTCTACGACGCGAGCGGCCGGCGCGTCGGCCGGTGGGTCGGCACCGACGCCAGCACCTCGCGCGTCTACGACGTACCGCTGGCCACCGGCACCACGCCGTACGTCCGCTTCGGCGACTGGACCGTGCACGCGGCCCTGCTGGTCCTCCTGGCGTGGTGCGCCACCGACGGGCTGCGCACGCTCCGGCTCAGGCGGAGCGCTCCTGAACCGCGTGTACCACCCGCTCGCACATCTCATGGGTCGCCAGCGCGTCCCGGGCGCTGAGCACCTTTCCCGCGCGCACGGCGTCGAGGAAGGCGAACACCGCCTGCTCGATGCCGCGCTGCCGGGCCACCGGCACCCAGTCGCCGCGCCGCCGCACGGTCGGCTGGCCCTTGTGGTCGATCACCTCGGCGAGGTTGAGCACCTGCCGCTTGGTGTCCTGCCCGGACACCTCCAGGATCTCCTCGGCCGAACCGCTGAGCCGGTTCATCACGCCGAGCGCGGTGAAGCCGTCCCCCGCGAGCTGGAGCACGACGTGGTGCAGCAGCCCGTCCTGCACGCGTGCGCGTACCGTCACGTCGTCGACCGGACCGGGCACCAGGAAGCGCAGGGTGTCGACGACGTGGATGAAGTCGTCGAGGATCATCCGGCGCGGCTCCTCCGGGAGCCCGATCCGGTTCTTCTGCATGAGGATCAGCTCGCGCGGGTGCTCGGCACACTGCGCGTACCCGGGCGCGAACCGCCGGTTGAACCCGACCGCCAGCGAGACGTTCCGCTCCTCGGCGAGTGCCACCAGCCGTGCCGAGTCGGCGAGTTCGTAGGCGAGCGGCTTGTCGACGTAGGTCGGTACGCCCGCCTCCAGGAGCCGCGTGACGATGTCGGGGTGGACGTTCGTCGGAGCGTGCACGAAGGCCGCGTCGAGGTCCTGGGCGAGCAGCGCGTCCAGGTCGGCGTGGCGCCGGGCGTCCGGGAGGTGCAGGGCGTCGGCGACCCGGGCGAGGGTGGCCGGTGTCCGGGTCTGGAGGTGCAGTTCGACCTCCGGCCGGCCGCCGAGCACCGGCAGATAGGCCTTCTGCGCGATGTCGCCGAGTCCGATGCAGCCGACCTTCACGTGGACTCCCCCAACGGTTGTCTGCCGACGTCTTGCCGGAAGCATACGGCGGCCCGGAAATCGTTGGTCGGCGCGGTTTCACCGGGAGAGGATTGCGGCCATGACGATCGAGCGCCGCGAACCCGCCACCACCGCCGACGAACGCAGCAGCCTGGAAGGCTGGCTGGACTACCACCGCACCACCCTCGCCCAGAAGTGCGAGGGACTGACCGACGCCCAGCTCAGGACCGCCTCCGTGCAGCCCTCGACGCTCTCCCTGATGGGCCTGGTGCGGCACATGGCGGAGGTGGAGCGCAACTGGTTCCGCCGGGTACTGGCCGACGAGGACGCGGGACCGATCTACTACAGCGAGGCCGACCCGGACGGCGAGTTCCATGTCACCGAGGCCGACACCTGGGAGGAGGCGTACGGCACCTGGCAGGCCGAGATCGGCAGGGCCCGGGAGAACACCGCTCGCTTCGGCCTGGACGACATCACCATGGGCAAGCACCGCCGGACCGGCGAGCGCTTCAACCTGCGCTGGCTCTACACGCACATGATCGAGGAGTACGCCCGCCACAACGGCCACGCCGACCTGCTCCGCGAGCGCATCGACGGTGCCACCGGCGAGTGAGGCCGACGCCGGGAGGCGAAGGCGTCAGCACCGGAGACGACGGGTGCCGTCAGCACCGGGAGGCATGAGCACGCCGTATGGGCACGGAGATCACCCGTGCGGGGCAACCTCCGCTTGTCCGCTGTCGCCCGGGACGCCCGAACCAGCAGAGTGACGCGGGTGCATCGAACCACGACTACCGCAACGCTCCTGGTCACCGTGGCTGTCTCGGCCCTCACCGGCTGTGTGACGATCCAGCGTCCACCGGTGACCGGGCCGCCGCCCACCCTGGCGCCTTCGCGGCTGCCGGGCCCGGGGGACGCCCGTCCGGACGGTCAGGCGGAGCCGCAGATCGTGCAGGCTCCGGCCCAGGAGGCCCTGTCCATGATCGAAGCGTCCCGGTCGGCGAAGCCGGCCGGAACCGCGCCACGCACCGCACCGGGGACGACTGCGGCCCCCGCACGACCGGAGCGCCACCAGCCGGACCACTCCCGTCCGGAACACCCCGCGCACCCGGCGCCTCCCGAGCGGCGGCACCCGGACGTACGCCATCCCCGGCAGCCGCGCGTGGAGATCCCGGACGTGGCCCGGTCGATCCCCAAGTCGGTCCCCAGGAGCCAGAAGGACGTCTGCGCGCTGGGCAGGAAGTACGGCCGCTGGCAGGAGGGCAGCCCCGAATCGGTCATCTGCGAGCAGACCTACGGCCGCTGAGGAACCGGGCGCGGTCGGTCGGGCTCCGGGTCGTCCGGTCGCCGGGGTGTCAGGGCCGCTGTCGCGGCGGCCCCCAGCCTCCGTCACCGGCCGCTCCCCCTTCGCCGAGCCGCAGCTCGAGTCTGCTGATCTCGGCCCGCACCCCGTCGCTGTAGCCGTCCTCGCCGAGGTGGGCCGAGGCCCTGCGGGCCCGGCGTACGTGCGAGCGGGCGGCGTCGGTACGGCCGAGGCGCACATAGTCCACGGCCAGATTCAGATGCAGCGCGGGATACAGGGCGCGTACGGCGAGCGCGCCCTCGTGACGGGTGAGGCGGTCGTCGGTGAGCTCCTCGGCGGCCGTCAGCGCCCTGAGATCCCAGGCGAGCTCGTCGCAGGGGTCGTCCTGGGCGTCGGCCATGTAGTGCGCGAGGGTGCAGCGGTGCAGCGGGTCGCCGTCCTCACCGAGCTCCGCCCACAGGGCCAGGAAGCGGTGCCGGGCCTCCTCGCGGTCCCCCGCGTGGCACAGCATGACGACCTGCCCGATCCGCGTCATCACGGCATCCGGCGCCGCCATCTCCTGTCGCTCCGTCAAAGCGTCCTCCGGCCTCGCTCGGCTGTGTCGCTGTCCCTTTCGACGCTAGGCCCTGGGCACCGGTTCACGTCGGCGACGCGTGGTCCGTTACGCCCATCTGCGACACGGCGACCACCGGCTCCGGCGGGATCGGCCGCGCCCACGGAGAGCCCGGGATCGCGTCACTCCCCACGGACCGGGCATCACCGCTCCCCCGAGCCGGCCCCCGTCCCCCGCTACGACCACCTCACCCGCCCACGGCCGAACACCCAATCAGCACCCCCCGGGCCGGTCCCCCGTCGCTTCGGCCCGCCGGCGGACGTCAGCCGAGGTTCGGGATCGTCCAGTCGATCGGGTCGTGGCCCTGCGCTGCGACCGCCTCGTTGATCTGGGTGAACGGGCGGGAGCCGAAGAACTTCTTGGCCGAGAGCGGGGAGGGGTGCGCGCCCTTGACCACCACGTGCCGGCTCTCGTCGATCAGGGGGAGCTTCTTCTGCGCGTAGTTGCCCCACAGCACGAACACCGCCGGGTCGGGCCGCTCGGCCACCGCCCGGATCACCGCGTCGGTGAACTTCTCCCAGCCCTTGCCCTTGTGGGAGTTGGCCTCACCGGAACGGACCGTGAGCACCGCGTTGAGCAGCAGGACGCCCTGCTGGGCCCACGGCATGAGGTAGCCGTTGTCCGGGATCTCCAGGCCCAGCTCCTCCTTCATCTCCTTGTAGATGTTCCGGAGGGACGGCGGGGTCTTGACGCCCGGGCGGACCGAGAAGCACAGCCCGTGTCCCTGGCCCTCGCCGTGGTAAGGGTCCTGGCCGAGGATCAGGACCTTCACCTGGTCGTAGGGCGTCGCGTCGAGCGCGGCGAAGACCTCCTCGCGGGGCGGGTAGACGGGACCCTTCGCCCGCTCGTCCTCGACGAACTCCGTCAGCTCCTTGAAGTACGGCTGCTGGAGCTCGTCACCCAGAACCCCGCGCCAGGACTCGGGCAGCATGGCGATGTCGGTCACGTCAATTCCTCACGATGTGCGGTCACTTGCAGGCTTCAGAACCTACAGGCGCCCACTGACAATCGCCGCCGCCCGTCCCGGAATCCGGGACCTACCAGCTGGTCTTCCAGTACAGCTCCCACATCGTCATCATGGTCGCCGGGTCGATGACCTTCTCGAGGCCCGCGATCTCCTCGTTCGCGGCCACGTACTGCTTGCCCTGCCACAGCGGCACCAGCCGTGCGTCGTTCACGAAGACCTGCTGGGCCTCCTCGATCTGCGGCCCCACGGCCCCGCGGTCGCTCTCCGCGCGGGACTCCGGCAGCAGCTTGCCGGTGATCTCGGGGGCGTCGTACGGGGTGCCCAGGGCGTTCTGCTTGCCCACGAAGGGGGCGATGAAGTTGTCGGCGTCGTGGAAGTCGGGGAACCAGCCGCGCCCGAACACCGGGTACTCGCCGTTCTGGTAGCCCTCGACGTAGGTCTTCCACGGGCGGCTCTTCAGAGTGATCCGGAACAGCCCGGAGGCCTCCAGCTGCTTCTTCAGCTCCTCGAAGGCGGGCTTGGTCGTCGAGCCGTAGCGGTCGCTGGTGTACCAGAGGGTCAGCGGGACGCGCTCGGTGATGCCCGCGTCCGTGAGGAGCTTCTTGGCCTTGGGCACGCTGGGGTCCCCGAAGTCGTCGAAGAAGCTGGTCGTGTGGCCGGTCAGTCCGGCCGGGACCATCGAGTACAGCGGTTCGACGGTGTCCTTGTAGACGTAGTGCACGAGCGCGGGACGGTCGACGATCTGGGCGACGGCCTTGCGGACGGCGGGCTTGGCGGACCACGGGTCGCTGGGGTTGAAGACCAGGTAACTGATCTCGGTGGTGGGGTTCTCGATGAGCTGGAGCCCCTCCTTCTGCTGGTTGACCTCGATGTCCACGGTGTCGGAGGCGCCGAGTCCGCGGTAGACGACCGCGATCTCCTTGTCCTTGAGAGCCTTGACCATCTCGTCGGACCGCGGGAAGTAGCGGATGGTGACGGCGTTGTTCTTGAGGTCCGCTATGCCCTTGTAGTTGTTGTTGCGGACGAGCTCGGCCTTCTCGCCCTCCTGGTAGGAGTCGAGGCTGTAGGGCCCGGAGCCGCTGATCTTGCCGTCCTTGCGGATCGCGGTCGCGGAGTACTCCTCGGGATCCACGATCGACATGGCGGGCGTGGTGAGCACCAGGGGGAAGGTGGCGTCGGGCTGGCTGAGGTGGAAGACGACCTCCCGGTCGCCCTTGACCTGCACACGGGACAGGGTGCCCAGAAGGCCCGCGGGGCCGCCGTTGACGTTGATCTTCTTGATCCGGTCGAACGAGTACTTGACGGCCTTGGCGTCCAGCGTGTGCCCGTTGGAGAACTCCAGCCCCTCGCGCAGCGTGCAGCTGTACTCGGTGCTCGACGAGTCGGTGAACTCGCAGTGCTCGGCGGCGTCGGGTTCGGGGTCGGAGCCGCCGGGCGAGTAGTTCAGGAGTGTCTGGTAGACGTTGCGGAACAGCTCCCAGGAGTTGTCCCAGGAGGCAGCCGGGTCCAGCGTGGCCGGGGCGCTGGTGGTTCCTACGACGATCGTCTTGCCGTCGTCGGAGGAGTCCGAGGAGAACACACCGCATCCGGCCACCGTGGAAAGGGACACGAGGGCCGCGAAAGGCGGCAGGTATCGGTTCCGCATGAACACGCGCTCGCTCCTCGAAATGCCGTGCCGAGAGTCGGCAAAACATACCGCAGGGCCACGCACACTCAACCGGTTCGTCCACAGGCGGCCTGATCATCTCATCGGTGATGACCCTGTGATGCCTATGTGCGGCTTTTGTGCGTCGACACGGGCGCCGTCGGTGTCAACGGACGCCCGTGCCGAGGTGACGAGGTGACGAGGATCAGCCCACGCCGGCGTTGAGGAAGATGCCGCCGTCGACGACGAGCGTCTGACCAGTGACCCAGTCGGACTGCGCCGAGGTGAGGAAGGCCGCGGCACCGCCGATGTCGGAGGGCACCCCGAGCCGCGCCAGCGGGTAGGACGCGGCGGCCTCGGCCTCGCGGCCCTCGTACAGGGCGGAGGCGAACTTGGTCTTCACGACGGCCGGGGCGATCGCGTTGACCCGCACCTTGGGCGCGAACTCGTGCGCGAGCTGCTGGGTGAGGTTGATCAGCGCGGCCTTGCTGACGCCGTACGCGGCGATGAAGGGCGAGGGCGCGATGCCCGCGACGGAGGCGATGTTGACGATCGCGCCGCCGTTGTCCTTCTGCCAGGCGTGCCAGGTCTTCTGCGCGAAGCCGAGCGCGGAGATCACGTTGGTCTCGAAGACCTTGCGGGCCACATTGAGGTCGAGGTCGGCGATCGGCCCGAACACCGGGTTGGTCCCGGCGTTGTTGACCAGGAAGTCGACCCGGCCGAACGCCTCCATGGCGCGCTCGACGGCGACGGCCTGGTGCGCCTCGTCGTGCGCCTTGCCCGCGACACCGACGGCCCGGTCGGAGCCGAGCTGTTCGACGGCCTCCTTGAGGGCGTCCTCGTTGCGGCCGGTGATGACCACCCGGTCGCCGCGCGCGACGAGCGCCTCGGCGACGCCGTAACCGATACCGCGGCTGGCGCCCGTGATGAGCGCGACCTTGCCCGAGAGCTCGGGGAGTTGCGAAGTCATGGTTCCGTTTCCCTAGTCGAGCGGTCCGCCGGCGACGTACAGCACCTGGCCGGATACGAACCCGGCCGCCTCGCCCGTGAAGAAGGCGATGGCGTTGGCGATGTCGTCGGGCTCGCCCACGCGCGCGACCGGGATCTGGGTGGCGGCGGCGGCCTTGAACTCCTCGAAGCCCATGCCCACGCGCTCGGCGGTCGCGGCGGTCATGTCGGTGGCGATGAAGCCGGGGGCGACGGCATTGGCGGTGATGCCGAACTTGCCGAGCTCGATGGCGAGGGTCTTGGTGAAGCCCTGGAGACCGGCCTTGGCGGCGGAGTAGTTGGCCTGGCCGCGGTTGCCGAGCGCCGACGAGGAGGACAGGTTGACCACGCGGCCGAAGCCGGCGTCGACCATGTGCTTCTGGACGGCCTTGGTCATCAGGAAGGAGCCGCGCAGGTGGACGTTCAGGACGGTGTCCCAGTCCGAGACGCTCATCTTGAACAGCAGGTTGTCGCGGAGCACGCCCGCGTTGTTGACGAGGATCGTCGGCGCGCCGAGCTCCTCGACCACGCGCGCGACGGCCGCCTCGACCTGGGCCTCGTCGGAGACGTCGGCGCCGACGGCGATCGCCCGGCCACCGGCCGCGGTGATCTTCTCCACGGTGTCCTTGCAGGCGGCCTCGTCGAGGTCGATCACGGCGACCGCGCGACCCTCGGCCGCCAGTCGTACGGCGGTGGCGGCGCCGATGCCGCGCGCGGCACCGGTGACGACGGCTACCCGCTGCTCAGTGGTGGACATTGCTGATTCTCCTCGCCCTTGAGAACGTTCGGCCCGACCCGGTCGGTGAGCGACCGCTTAGTACCTTCGGCAGACGTGACGCTAGAAGCCCTGGCACGCGGTGTCAACGTCCCACGGGACCGGTGTGATCCATTACCTCACCAGCAGGTCGAGGAGGCGGTCCGCCTCGGCCGCCGGATCCAGGGTGAGTCCGGTGTGCACGGGGCCGGGCTGGACGATCGTGGAGCGGGGTGCGACGAGCCACCGGAAGCGGCGTCCGGCGTCGTCGCGCGCTGCCGGTCCGGCGTCCTCCCGGCCCGCACAGACCGCCTCGACGGCCCGCAGCGCGGCCCGGACCCCGGCCACGTCGGCGTCCGGGTCGAGCGCCCGCAGCCGCTCCTCGTCGAGGTGGGTGCGCACGCCGACGTAGGCCTTGGCGCGGCAGTACACGAGCACGCCGGCGTTGATGCACTCGCCGCGCTCGATCCGGGGGACGACCCGCAGCAGGACGTACTCGAAGACGTCCCGTTCACTGGTCCGCCCGCCCCTGATGACGTGGCGTTCGACCACGCTGCCGGCCATGTGGATGTGCCGCTCGGTCACTTGTCCCCCTCGATTCCCGTGATGCGTTCGTGGACCGCGGCGGCCCGCAGGAGCAGTGGCCGGGCGTAGGCCCTTCTGAGCTCGTCCGGGGTGTCGAAGCCGGGCTCGTCCGCCAGCCACGCGTCCGGGATCTCGGCGGTGACCTCGGCGAGCAGCTCCTCGGTGACCTGGGAGGCCAGTGCGGCGGCGGCCGCGGCGACATCCGGCGCGAAGGGCTTCAGGACGTGGTCCGAGGCGTCGTAGGGACGGGCGGCGGACTTCTCGGCGCCGGGCCAGTTGTGCTGCCAGATCATGGTCGCGCCGTGGTCGATGAGCCACACCTCGCCCCGCCACCACAGCAGGTTGGGGTTGCGCCAGGAGCGGTCGACGTTGTTGACCAGGGCGTCGAACCAGAGGATCCGGCCGGCCTCCTCGGGGCCGACCGGGAAGGCCAGCGGGTCGAAGCCGAGGGCGCCGGAGAGGAAGTCCATGCCGAGGTTGGTGCCACCGCTGGACCTCAGCAGTTCCTGCACGCGCTCGTCGGGTTCGCCGAGTCCCAGGTCGGGGTCGAGGTCGAGGGTCAGCAGCCGCGGCACCCGGAAGCCGAGCCGCCGCGCGAGCTCACCGGCCACCACTTCGGCGACCAGCGTCTTACGGCCCTGGCCCGCGCCGGTGAACTTGATGACGTACGTCCCGTGGTCGTCGGCCTCGACGAGACCCGGCAGCGAGCCGCCCTCCCGCAGGGGCGTGATGAAGCGGGTCGCGATGGCTTCCTTGAGCATCGCCCCAGGTTACTGGCCGACAGCGAAGCGAGAGCTCTGGCTTATGGGCGTCTGATCTCGAACACGTTTAGATCTCGACATCGTCTGAACAGGGGACGGCGACCGGCCGTACCACTGGACAGTTCCATGAATTCCGCACTGGAAGGACGTTCAGCATGACCAGCGAACTGCCTCAATCCGTTCCGGCACCTGCCCGCCGTACCGTCGTGGCGGCGGTGGGCGCGGCGGGGCTCGCCGTCGCGCTGACCGCCTGCGGATCGGACAGCGACTCCTCGGACTCGTCCACCAGCCAGGCCGACCAGAACGCGGGCAGCGGCGGGGCCGGCTCCGACAGCGGCGCCTCGTCCGGCTCCGGGGGCACCGCCCTGGCGAAGACCAGTGACATCCCCGAGGGCGGTGGCACGATCTTCAAGGACAAGGGGGTGGTGGTCACCCAGCCGACGGCGGGCACCTTCAAGGCCTTCTCGTCCAAGTGCACCCACCAGGGCTGCGCGGTGGGCAGCGTGGCCAAGGGCGTCATCGTCTGCCCCTGTCACAACAGTGAGTTCTCGGTCGAGGACGGCAGCGTCAAGAAGGGGCCCGCGACCCAGCCGCTGCCCGCCGCGCAGATCACCGTGAGCGGGGACTCGATCACGCTGGCCTGACCCGCGTGCGCCGGTGCCGGCCGAGTCCGCCCAGCACCTCGTCGGTGGTCGCGACCGTGGCGACCAGGGCGAGGGTGTGGCGGATCATCACGGGGGTGTAGTCGGAGGGCACCCCCGCGATGGCGTCGCCCGGCACGACCACCGTGTAACCGCGGTTCACGGCGTCGAAGACGGCGTTCGGCACGGCCACGTTGGCGGACACCCCGGTCACCACCAGGGTGCGGCACCCGAGGTTGCGCAGCAGGGCGTCGACCTCGGTGCCCTGGATCGGCGACAGCCCGTGCAGCCGCCGTACGACGAAGTCCTCCTCGCCGACCTCGATCGGGGCCGCCACCCGCACCGCGGTGGTCCCGGACAGCTGCTGGACGGGCAGACGTTCGGCGGCGCGGAAGAGGCGGGCGTTGCGGTTCGCGCCGCGCCCGTCCGGGCGGCGTTCGGCGATCGCGTGGATCACCTGCACCCCGCTCTCGTGGGCGGCGGCGACGAGCCGGGCGATGTTGGCGAGCGCGCCCGACTTCCTTGCCTCGTGGGCGAGTTCGGGCAGCGCGCTGTCCGGTCCGACGACGCCCTGCTGACACTCGACGGTGAGCAGGACGGTGCTCTCGGGAGCGAGGAGCTCGCTGAGTTGTTCGTACGACGGCACGGTTCCCCCTAGTCACGGGTGGCCGGAGCCGGTGACAGTAGCCACCATTGCGTGGGGACGGAAGACGACCCATCCTTTTCTGACGTGATGTCAGAGGATCTCCTCTGACACGACGTGAGAGAAAGAGGGGGATCCATGACCGTCACTCAGCGCCGGGGCCGGAAGATCATGATGACACCGGGCGAGCTGGACGAGTTCCTCACCAGCCAGCGCACCTGCCGGGTCGCCACGGTCTCCGCCGACGGTGCCCCGCACGTGAGCACTCTGTGGTTCGCCTGGGACGGCACCTCGATGTGGCTGTACTCCGTCGTGCGCAGCAAGCGCTGGACGGATCTGCGGCGCGATCCGCGGGTGGCGATCGTGGTCGACACGGGTGAGGAGTACGACGAGCTCCAGGGCGTCGAGCTGTCCGGGACCGTGGAGTTCGTGGGCGAGGCCCCGCGCACCGGCGAGCTGTGCGCCGAACTCGACGTCCCCGAGACGCTGTTCGCCCGCAAGAACTTCCGCCTGGAGGAGATGCCGCACGACGGGCGGCACGCGTGGATACGGCTGACCCCGGAGAAGATCGTGTCCTGGGACTTCCGCAAGCTGGGGTCCGTGTAGCTCGCACGGCCGCCCGCCCGCCAAGGGCTGCCGCGCTCAAGCAACTTGCCGCGCTCAACCGGGCGGCCCCGCTCAAACAGCGTGCCGCCCGGCCGACTTCAGCGCCTCGACCGCCGCCCGGATCGACGGGCGGCGGTCGGCGTCCGTACGCCACACCGCGTAGACGTGCCGGCTGACCGACTGCCGCACCGGCACGGTCCGCACCCCGTCCGGGACCGGGCCGCGGCCGAGCCGGGGTGCCACGCACACGCCGAGTCCCGCGCCGACCAGGGCGAGTTGGGTCGCGTGCTCCTCCGCGCGGTGCGCGACGCGCGGTTCGATGCCCTTGGCGCGCAGGGTGTGCATCAGCCACTCGTGACAGAACTCGTTCTCGCCCCAGGTGACCCAGTCGTCGTCGGCGAAGTCCTCCAGGTCGACCTCGGCGCGGTGCGCGTGGCGGTGGGTCGCGGGCATCGCCACGTCGGCGGTGTCGTCGACGATCGACGCCTTCATCAGTCCGTCCGGCACGGGCAGCGGCTTGTTGTACCAGTCCAGGACGACCGCGAGGTCGTAGCCGCCGCGGAGGACCGCCAGCATCGCGGGTTCGGGCTCCGTCTCGCGCGAGCTGATCCGCAGTCCCGGATGCGTCGAGCGCAGGGCGGCCAGCGCGGCGGGGAACAGGCCGCGCGCGGCCGTCGGGAACGCGGCGAGCCGCAACTCCCCTACCACCTGGCCGCGTTGGGCCTCCAGTTCGGACTGGGCGAGTTCGACCTGGGACAGGATGCGGGCCGCGTGCTCGGCCAGCAGGCGGCCCGCGTCGGTGAGCCGCACGCCCCGGCCGTTCTTGGCGAGGAGTCGCTGGCCGACCTCACGCTCCAGCTTGGACAGCTGCTGCGAGACCGCCGACGTCGTGATGTGCAGCCCCTCGGCGGCACCGCTGACCGAGCCGAGCCGGGCCAGCGCGTCGAGGGTGCGAAGCCGCTCCAGGTTCAGCATGCGGGTCACCTCTCCACGCGGGGGTGCGAGCGGATATGCGCGGGCGCCGGGCCCACGGCCCTGGCGACGGCGTCCGCCAAGGGGGCAACCTCATCGGCCTTCAGGCTCGCGACCGTCACCCGGATTCCCTGGGGCGCCCCCATCCTGAAGCGGGCTCCCGGGGCGACCGCCCAGCCGGCGTGCAGGAGCCGGGCCACCGCGCCGGTCTCGTCCGGGACCGGAATCCAGACGTTCAGTCCGCTGCGGCCGTGGGCCTCGACGCCGTGGGCCGCCAGTGCTCCGATCAACCGGTCCCTGCGTTCGCGGTAGGCCGCCGCGACTTTCGCCGTGTCCAGCACACCGTCCGCCCACAGGTTCGCCACGGCCCGCTGGGTGATCCGGCTGACCCAGCCGGGGCCGAGGCGGTGCCGGCCGTGGACGCGGTCGACGGTGGTCTCGTCGCCGGTGAGGACGGCCAGCCGCAGGTCGGGGCCGTAGGCCTTGGCCGCCGAGCGGACGAAGGCCCAGTGCCGGGTGACACCGGCGAGGGGGTGCAGCGGGAGGTCGACGATGCCGTGGCCGTGGTCGTCCTCGATCAGGAGGGTGTCCGGGTGGTCCGCGAGGACCGCGCGCAGGGCACGCGCGCGTGCGGCGGTCACCGAGGCGCCGGTCGGGTTCTGGGCGCGGTCCGTCACGATCAGGGCCCGGGCGCCCGACTCCAGGGCTCGGCGCACGTCCTCGGCGTGCGGGCCGTCGTCGTCGACGCCCACTGGGGCGATGCGCAGGCCGAGGGCCGGGATCAGGTCGAGGAGACTGCCCCAGCCGGGGTCCTCCACGGCAACCGTGTCGCCCGGTCTGAGGTGGGCGGCCAGGACGCGTTCGATGACGTCGAGGGACCCGGAGGCGACGGCGAGCGGACCGGCCGGGACACCGTCCGCGTCCAGTGCCGCGCGGGCGAGCCGCGCCAGCTCGGGGTCCACGGTCGCCTCCCCGTACAGGACCGGCTCCCGGTCGCCCTGTGCGGCGGCGGCCGCGAAGGCGGGGCCCAGCGGGGGCAGCAGCGCCGGGTCCGGGTTGCCGTTCGCCACGTCCCGCACGCCGTCCGGGACCTCCACGCGGATGTACTCGCGCCCCGTGGTCGCCGGCTTCGACCGCACCCGGCTGCCCCGGCGCCCGGCGGTCTCGATGACCCCGCGCTCGCGCAGGGTCCGGTACGCGGCCGCGACCGTGTTGGGATTCACGCCCAGTTCCAGGGCCAACTCCCGCATGGGCGGCAGCAGTTGACCGGGCTCCAGCTCGCCCGCACCCACCGCGCCCTCGACGCTCGCCGCAATCTCCGCTGCGCGTCGGCCTGAGATCCGATATCCTCCTAGCACAAAGTAGATTATGCACTAGTGCAATGGAGAACGCAATGCAGGGGACCACCGCGACCACGCCGGAGCCGACCGCCTACGCGCCGACCGACCGCACCGTCCCGACGCGCTCCCCCGACCGGGCCTCGTACGACAGGGACCTGGTGCACTCGATACTCGACGAGGGCTACGTCTGCCACCTCGGCTTCGTCCGGGACGGCGCCCCGGTGGTGCTGCCCACGCTGTACGGCCGGGTCGGCGAGCGGCTCTACGTCCACGGCTCGACGGGTTCGCGCCCGCTGCGGATGACCGGCAAGGCGGACCCCGGGCTGCCGGTGTGCCTGACGGTCACGCATGTCGACGCGCTGATCCTGGCCCGCTCGGCCTTCCACCACTCGATCAACTACCGGTCGGTGGTGGTGCACGGACTCGCGTACGACGTCACCGACCCCGAGGAGAAGCGCCTCGCCCTCGACGCCCTGGTCGACCACGTCGTCCCGGGCCGCGCCCAGGACTCCCGCCCCGCCAACAAGAAGGAGCTGGCCGCCACCGCCGTCATCCGCCTCGACCTCGACGAGGTCTCCGCCAAGCTCCGCACCGGCGGGGTCAACGACGAGCCCGAGGACCTCGCCCTCCCCCACTGGGCCGGCGTCCTCCCGCTGCACAAGGCCTACGGCACCCCCGTCGCCGACCCCGAGCTCGCCCCGGGCACCGAGGTTCCCGACTACCTGACGGCCCTGTGATGCTGATCCACCCCTGGGACGCCCCCCGCTCGGACGCCGAGTGGCAACAGTGGCTCGCCGTCCACGACTTCGGCCAGCTGGCCGTCAACGGGCGTTCCGGCGAGCCCCCGTTCGTCCAGCCGCTCCACTTCTTCTACGACCCCGAGCGCGGCGAGGCCCTGACCCACCTGGCGCGCCCCAACCCGCTGTGGGGCGCCCTGGAGGCGAACCCGGAGGTCCTGCTGAGCGTGGTCGACGACTACGCCTACGTCCCCGGCCCCTGGCAGGCCGACCCGGGAGTCCCCTCCACCCACGGCACACCCACGAGCTTCTACGCGGCCGTCCAACTCCGTTGCCGGGCCCATGTGGTGGACGACCCTGGCGAGAAGGCCGCGCTGCTGAACCTCCAGGTCGGCCACTTCCAGCCGGAGGGCGGCTCCGCTCCGGTGGCGGTCGGCGAGGTGCCGTACGGCCGGATGCTGTCGGGCATCCGCGGACTGCGGCTCGAAGTGACCGCTGTGCGGGCGAAGTTCAAGTACGCCGGCAAGCGGACCGCGGAGGTGCGGGACCGGATCGCGCAGGCGCTGGCGGACCGGGACGGCCCGGGGGACGCGGCGGCGCGCGGGCATCTGCTGCGGCGGCAGGACTCCTGACCGAGGGGGCCCTTCACCGAGAAGGGCCCCCTCGCCTGTCAGGCGGGCACGCGCGCCTCCGTCACCGCGAGCCCCGCGACCGCGCCCAGCATCAGCAGGGTGCCGAGGAGGACGGCCGGGGTGAGGCGCTCACCGAACAGCACGACGGCCAGGACCGCCGCGCTCACCGGTTCGAGCAGCATGATCACGGAGACGGTGGTGGAGCGGACGACCGCGGCGGCCGCGAAGTAGAGGCCGTACGCGAGGGCCGTCGGGACGATCGCCAGGTAGGCCAACAGGCTGATGAACAGGGCGGGTTGAGCGGTGTGCGGCAGCAGGCCCTCGGCCGCCGCGAACGGCAGCAGACAGACGCTGGTGACCGCGAACACCCCGATGGACGTGCCGCTGGAGTCGGCCTTGGCGGCGCGCGTGATCAGGGTCATCACACAGCATCCGGCCGCCGAGAGCAGCCCGAGGAACACGCCCAGTGGCCGTACGGCCGCCCCCGGGCCACCGAGCGTCAGCACCCCGAGTCCGGCGAGCGCGCCGGCGACGGCGACGGCTCCGCTCCGGCCGAGCCGCTCCCCCAGCACCAGTCGTGCGCCGAGTGCGATGAGGACGGGGCCCGCGCCGAGGGTGACGACGGTGGCCACGGCCAGCCCGGTGGACCGTACGGCGGCGAAGTAGGCGGTCTGGAACACCGCGAGCCCGAGGCCCGTGGCACCGACGCGCAGTGCCCGGTGGAGGAGGGGCTCCGAGACGGCCGTACGCGTGGATGGCCTTGTGGGGCGGACGGCGTCGCGTGAGCGTGCGAGGCGGACGGTGAGCAGCACCGCCAGGCCGGTCGCGCAGCGCCAGAAGGACAGGGCCGCCGGGCCCAGGTCAGTGGTGCGGTAGACGAGGGAGGCGACCGCTCCCGCGGTGCCCCAGGTGGTACCGGCGACGATCAGGTAGACGAGGCCTCGCCCGATGGGCAGGCCTGAGGAAGCATGCGACACGTGTTCTCTCCGCAGATGCGCCGAGGCGCGGAAGTTCGGAAGAGGACGCCCGCTCGGTGGCGGGGTCCGCGGACTTCGTCTGCGGGCAGCACCGTCACGCCCGGCGGTCTGCCGGGCGTGGACTCCGGAGGGCCCGCCTCAGGCGGCCGGCGGAGGGGTGACGAGCAGCGGCGTGTGCATGGTCCTGGAGCCTAGGCGGCGTTCTGCCGGGCGGACAACCGACTTTCGGCGCCGCCGGTGGCGACCGGCTCCACGGAGCCCTTGGCCGGGGTCGAGGACTGCGCGATGAAGGCGCCGAGGAGCACGACCGCACCGCCCACGATCTGCGGTGCCGAGAGGTGTTCGCCGAGCAGCACCCACGCGAGGACGGTCGCGACGACCGCTTCGAGGCAGGCCACGACCCCGGCTATCGCCGGGGAGAGCCTGCGCACCGAGACCACGCCGGTGACGTACGCGACGACGGTGGCCACGAGCACGGTCCAGCCGAGCAGCAGTCCGGCCGCGACCGGGGTGCCGTTCATGTCGGCGTGGTGCGTGAGGAGGGAGAAGTCCATGGTCCACGGGCGGGCGACGACGGTCAGGACGACGGTGCCGACGAGCAGTCCGTACGCGATCACGCCGAGCGGGTCGGGGGCCCGTTCACCGCTGTCGCTGCCCTGGTCGGACAGGACGAAGTAGCAGACCTGGCAGCAGGCGGCGCCGAGCGCGAGGAGCAGTCCGAGGGCGTCGAAGCTCAGCCCCGACCAGACCTCGACGACGCAGGCGAGACCGCCGACCGCGAGGACCACGCCGAGTGCGGCGGCACGCGTGACCGGCCGCCGCTGCACGAACCGCACCCAGCCGAGCACCAGGGCGGGCGCGAGGTACTCGACGAGCAGGGCGACACCGACGGGGATGCGGGAGATAGAGGCGAAGTAGAAGGCCTGGACACCGGCCACCCCCAGCAGGCCGAACCCGGCGAGCAGGGCGGGCCGGCTGCGCAGCAGCGCGCGGTGGCGCACGGCGAGCGGCAGCATCACGAGGGCGGCGCCGGCCACCCGCAGCCACACCACGTGGAGCGGGTCGAGGCCCGCCTCGATCAACGGCTTGGCCGCGACCCCGGATCCACCGAAGGCGAGCGCGGACACCAGCGCGAGACCGAGTCCCGTGCCCCTGCCGTCACCGGCCCTGCTGCTCTCAGAGGTATGCACCGACCCATGATGACAGGGGACGACATGAGCGTCACCCCCGTTGACTCCTGTCTCATCGGCTGGACCGTGGGACTCCTCTAGCGATCCCTTCGCCACGGGTGGCCCCACAGGCCTCCCGGCAGCAGGTCGTCGAGCCGTGCCCGCACGTCCCCGGCGTCGATTCCGGCGCGGGCCAGCACCTCCACGGCCCGGGACTCGGGGTTCACCAGGATCGCCGTGAGCAGGTCGACTCCACGGGCCGGACCGCCGTCACGATGCCCGGCACGGACCTGGGCGTACCGCATCGCCTCGGCGGCGAGCGGCGAGTAGCCCTCGTCCGCGGCCGGGGCGGAGTCAGCGCCGAGGTCCCCGGCCGCGGGCACGACGGGAACGGCTCCGGAGTCCTCGACGGTGCCCTGCCAGCGCAGTCCGTAGCCGATGCTGCGCTGCACGAGGTAGCCGAGCAGCCGGGGCAGTTGCGGCTCACCCTCGAAGACGGCGTAGGCCTCCGGGTCGGCGTCCAGCAGGGAGTGCAGCAAATGGGCCGTGTCGATCTGCCGGTCCCCGTCCCGGAGCGCGCGCCTGCGGGCGCCGGACACGACCGCCGCCAGTTCCGCGCTGAGCCTGGCATCGTTGTCCGGAGCGACCTGCGGCGGGCGGCCCTGGTCGCGGGCCGACTGCCGGGGGATACGGGGGTGCACATCCCCCACCTCATCAGCTCCACCGCGGCGAGTCATCCCCGAGGGGAAGCATCTTCGCGTCCCACGCAGTGCGGACCCCGGGGGCGGGAATCTCCTCCTTACGGAGGAGATCAGGCCGTTCCGCCCCGGTGGGCGCGCGCCGCCTTGCCGCGCGCCCCTCGCGCAACCGCGGTACGACGGCATTCGTCCCACACAGGCGTGGAGAGCGGGAGCTGGCTGGTGGCCCTGCCGGCCGTGGACGGCAAGCAGTACGTGTACCGGGTGTACGCCCCGGAGGACGCGCGGCTCGCGGACCTGTTCTGGGATGCCTGGCACTGCCACGACGAGAGCGCGTTCCCGCGCGCGTGGGACCTGTTCGACGCGGCGACGATACGGCCGGTCTGCTGAGCCGCGTCCACATTTTCTGACGGTTCATCAGTATTGAATGTTGCGATGCCTGCGGCTACTTTCCGCGACACCACAGCCCGACACGAAGAGGTGGCCGCATGGCGGAAATCAGCGCGGATGCACGCGTCCAGGCACCCGCGGAGAGGGTCTGGGCCCAGCTCACGGACTGGTCCTCGTACGGGGAGTGGAATGCGACCCACACCAGCTTCCCCAAGGGCGGCCCGGCGGTGCTGGAAGTGGGCGCGACCTTCCAGGAGAACATGAAGCTGATGGGCTTCCCGGCCGAGGTCGAGTGGACCGTGGACCAGGTGGAGCCGGCCCGGCTGTTCGCCATCCGGGGCAAGGGTCCGATGGCGGTGAGCGTGGCCACGCGCTACACCCTGACCCCCGACGGCGACGCCACCGACGTCCGCATCGACGGCGAGTTCACCGGCGCCGCCGTGTCCCTGATGGCGGGCAAGCTCAAGGACTCGGGCACGGCCGCGCTGAACGAGTCCCTGCGGAAGCTGGCCGGACTGGTGGAGTGAGCGGGCCGTGAGCCGGCCGCACGCGTAGGGCGCCCCGCGGATTGCTCCACGGGGCGCCCTTTCACGGCCGTACGACCGTCAGTCCTCGTCGGCGAGGATGAGGTACAGCTTCTTGCGGGCCTCGTTGATGACGGCCACCGCCTTGTCGCGCTGTTCCTTGTTGCCGGTCTTCCAGACCTGGCCGAAGGCCTCCATCAGGCCGAAGCCGGCCTGGCGGATCTCACCGAGCGCCTCGAAGTCGATGCCGCGGGAGGCCTCCTCCCAGGGCGCGTCGGGGCCCTCGTCGGCCGCGGTACGGCCGGCCTCGGTGAGGGAGAACAGCTTCTTGCCGCCCTCGCTCTCACTGGCGATCAGCCCCTCGTCCTCCAGCAGCTGGAGGGTGGGGTACACCGAGCCGGGGCTGGGCTTCCACGCCCCGCCGCTGCGCTCGGCGATCTCCTGGATCATCTCGTAACCGTGCATGGGCCGGTCCTTCAGGAGGGCCAGGATCGATGCCCGCACGTCACCGCGCCGGGCCCGCCCCCGGGGTCCGCCCCTGCCCCTCGGCCCCCAGGGCCCGGGACCGAACCCGGGTCCACCGAACGGCCCGCCGGGACCACCCGGCCCACCGGGGCCGAACGGCCCGAAGGCACCACGCCGTCCCTCAAAGCCACCACGACCCTGACGACCGGCTCCACCATGTCCACGCTCGAATCCGTGGGAACGCATCGCAATCACTCCATTCCATCGTTGATCTGTCGCGATGCTTCAACGATATATCGGAACTGTTCGCATGACAAGGGCCGCCGGAAAACCCGGTCGATCCGGCTCCCGGCCGCATGAATACTGGCTGTCGTCTCAGCTGATCCGGTCCAGGGGGCTTCCGGGAATGACCATGCACGACGACCAGGTGGACGTGACCACCGACACCGTTGCGAGCCTGGTCGGGGAGCAGTTCCCTCAGTGGAGCGGCGAGGTGATCCGTCCCCTGCCGTCGACCGGGACGGTCCACGCCATCTTCCGTATCGGGAGCGGTCTCTCCGCACGTTTCCCGCTGCGCCTGGCCGACGCCGACGAGACGCTGGCGGTTCTGGAACGGGAGGCCCGGGCGAGCGCGGAGTTGGCGCGGGTCTCCCGGTTCCCCGTCCCGGAACCCGTCGCCCTGGGAAAGCCCGGGGCGGGTTACCCCATGCCGTGGGCGGTCCAGACATGGCTGCCGGGAACGGTCGCCACGGACGCCGACCCGAGCGGCTCGGACGCCTTTGCCGAGGACCTGGCGGCCTTCATCGCGGCCCTGCGGGGCGCCGGGACACAAGGGCGGCTGTTCAGCGGCGACAACCGCGGCGGCGTCATCGCCGACCACGACGCCTGGATGGCGAAGTGCTTCGAGGAGAGCGAAGGGCTGCTCGACGTGCCGCGGCTGCGCCGGCTGTGGGGGCGCTTCCGTGAGCTGCCCCGCACGAGTGCCGACGTGATGAGCCACGGCGACCTGATCCCCGGCAACGTGCTGGTCACGGGAGACCGGCTCAGCGGTGTGCTCGACACCGGCGGCTTCGGCCCGGCCGACCCCGCACTGGACCTGGTCAGCGCCTGGCATCTGCTTCAGCCGGGCCCGCGGGACGTGCTCCGGCGGGCCTTGGCCTGCGACGACCTGGAGTGGGAGCGCGGCAAGGCATGGGCGTTCGAGCAGGCGATGGGCCTTGTCTGGTACTACGTCGAGAGCAACCCGGCGATGAGCCGCTTGGGGCGCCGGACGCTCGACCGCATTCTTGAGTCGACGGAGTGACGTGACCCCGGCTCAGTGCGGGAAGGCCCGCGGCGGGCGCTGCCGGGGCAGCGTGGCGCGGAACTCCTCGATCACAGAACTCACCTGCCGCATCAGCGCGGTCCGTTCCAGCAGACCGAGGTAGAGGTTGCGCCGGGCCAGTCCCGGCAGGTCCACACAGAAGTACAGCGCCATCAGCGGGTTGACGAACAACTCGCCGCCCTTGGTCCGTTCCGTGAAGCGGACGTCGCCGAAGTCACCGCGCACGGCGGCGGCGACGGATCCGTTCACGATGCTCGGGTGGCTGGCGGTGTGGCGCTGGGCGTGTGCCACCGCGTCGAGGTAGAGGGCGCCCTCCCGCGTGGCCCCGAGCAGCGAGAACGCGCCGAGATAGGCACCGTCCCGGTCCAGCGCGGCCAGGTTCTCCAGTACGAGCGAGTGGTTCACGCCGTGATAGGCGTCCACACCGAAGCCGAGGCAGGCCACCAGCCGGTGCGGGACCTCGTCGAGCCCGTTCACGGCGGCCAGGCTCGCCATGTCCTCCTCGGGGGTGCCGAGACCGTGTTCGTCACCGCGCATCAGGATGTCGGTCCCGCCGTCCACCAGCACGACCGCGTCGACACCGCCGAGATGCGTGATCAACGTCCGGTAGGCCGCCCGCAGCGGACCGACCCCGACACTCGGGAACGCGTACACGGTCGACGGCAGATCCTGCTCCGCGAGCCACCGGGCGAGGGTCCGTTCGGGAAAGTAGTCGCCGCGCAGTGGAGTGTCGGGCCCTACGGCCGCGACGTCCTGGTCCACCCACACATCGAGGTCCAGGCCGTACAGATCGGCGAAGGACAGATTGGCGAGGTAGACCTCCTTGCCCGCGGACCGCAAGGCGAGTGCCAGCGGCAGCCCGGCGTACACGTCGAAACCACCGCCCGCACCGGCGACAAGCACCCGCCGCGCATCGCGCAGGCGCGTGAAGAACGCGGGCTCCCCCAGAGAGATCACCGCACGACGCTAGCAGGAGAGCGAGCGGGTACCGGGGCGATGGCGTCGCCTGGGGCGCGGCCAGATGCAGACGAGCACACGGGCCACCGCCTCCGCCGTCCCCCGGCAGCCGCCTCGCCTCCCCTCAGTCGCTCAACGCCTCCCGCAAGCTGCTCGCCATCAGGTCGATCGCCGCCTTTCCCGTCGGCACCGGCCCCGTGTGGGTGAAGTAGTGGTCGACACCCTCGAAGACGCGGTGGGTGACCGGGACCCCCGCGGCCTCCAGGGCCTTGGCGTAGGCGTCGCCCTCGTCGCGCAGGCGGTCGTTCTCCGCCGTGATGACCAGCGCGGGCGGGAGCCCGGCGAGGTCGTCGGCGAGCGCGGGCGAGACCAGGGGGTGGGCACGGTCCGCGGGGTCCGGGACATAGGCCGCAGTGAAGATCCGCATGAGCTGGGGAGTCAGCAGCGGCTTGGCGACGAGGGACCGCTTGGTGGCCGGGTCCGCCTGCTGGTCCAGCGGGGCCGAGTCGATGATCTGGAGGCGCGGCGTGAAGGTGCCGCGCTCCCTGGCCAGCCGGCACACCGCGGCGGTCAGGTTGGCACCGGCGCTGTGCCCGCCGACGGCGAGGCGCGAGCCGTCCCAGCCCCCCACGGCGCCGTTCTCGGCGACCCACGCGGTGACGTCGTAGGCCTGGGTGACGGGTGCCGGATACGGCCGCTGCGGCGCGACGGCGTAGTCGACGTTGATCACGACACAGCCGGCCGTGGCCGCGATGTAGCGGCAGATGTGATCGTCCTGCTCGGCACGGGCCACCACGAACCCGCCCCCGTGGAAGTTGACGTACACGGGGGCGGGAGTGTCGGAGGTGCCGGCCGTCGGGCGGTAGACGGCGCAGGTCACCGGACCGGCGCCGGTCTCCACCCGCAGGGTCTCGGTGTGCGCCGGGATGTCGGTGAAGCGCAGGTCCTGGTGGACACGGGACATGACCCGGCTCAGCAGGAGCTGGATCCCTCTGGCCTGGATTCGGGAGCTGAACGGCATGGCTTGGCACCCATCGCTGCAAGGTTAAAATAACAGGTTTCCTGATGATGGATGCCGCACCGCGATCGCGCAATGGGCAGCGTCACTCCACCGTCGGCGCCGGCCCCAGGGTCAGCGGGGTCTCCGCCCCCACCCGCGTCAGCTTCTCCGGGTTGCGGACGTAGTACATGCCGCTGATCCGCCCGTCCTCGACCCGTACCGCGAGGACGCCGTCCATCTCGCCGTTGACGTGCAGCACGAGAGCCGGGCTGCCGTTGACCACGGTCGGCTCGCAGGTGAAGGTGACGGTGAACTTGGCGATGCCGCCGAAGATGAAGCGCGCGACCTTGTCGGCGGTGAGGACCGGTCGCATCGCCGCCTGCTTGATGCCGCCGCCGTCGCTGACCAGGACGACATCGGGCGCGAGCACGTCGAGCAGCCCTTGCAGGTCCCCGGTCTCCAGCGCCAGCCGGAACGACTCCACCGCCGCGCGGGTCTCGCTCGCGGAGGCCGTTCTGCGCGGCCGTCGGGCGTCGACGTGCCGGCGGGCGCGGTGCGCGATCTGGCGCACCGCGTCGGGACTCTTCTCCACGGCGGCCGCGATCTCGTCGTAGTCGACGTCGAACACCTCGCGCAGCACGAACACCGCGCGCTCCGTCGGTGACAGCGTCTCCAGGACGCACATCAACGCCATCGAGAGACTCTCGGAGAGTTCCACGTCCTCGGCCACGTCCGGCGCGGTGACCAGCGGCTCGGGCAGCCACTGGCCGACGTACGCCTCCTTGCGGCGCGTCAGGGAGCGCAGCCGGTTGAGGGCCTGCCGGGTGGTGATGCGGACCAGGTAGGCGCGCGGGTCCTGCACCCGCTCCAGGTCCACCTTGACCCACCGCAGCCAGGTCTCCTGCAGGACGTCCTCCGCGTCGGCGGCCGAGCCGAGCATCTCGTAGGCGACGGTGAAGAGCAGGTTGCGGTGGGCGACGAACGTGTCGGTGGCGTGATCAGTCATGATCCGGTCCCTCCCCCGATCGTGGGCGGATTAGGCAACCTGTTCGACGTCGGCCGGGGCCTGGTTCCCGGCACGCCGGGCCGCCAGCAGTTCCTGCCGCTTGGGGCCGCCCGAGACCTGGTGCAGACGGTACGAACCGGGCTTGCCCGCCTCGCCCGCGAGGTGCTTGACGATCCCCTGGCACACGAACTCCTTGACCCGCGCGCCCGGGCGGCCGCCGATGTGGAAGCCCACCGCGACGTCGTTGCGGCGCGCGAACTGGAAGATCCCGGCACTGCGGCCGAGGCTGATGCACTGACCGGCGAACGCCTCGTTGAGGGGCGCCGGCTGCTCCCCCGCGATCCGGCTGAGCACGGTGTCGGCGGCCCGCGCGCCCAGCGGGATCGCGGCCTGGCAGCTCATGCGCAGCGGCTGGCCCGAGGGCGCCGCCGAGTCGCCGGCCGCGACGATGCGGTCGTCGTCCACGCTGGTCAGGGTCTCGTCCGTGAGCAGCCGGCCCAGTGCGTCGGTGGTCAGCCCGCTGCGCACGGCCAGGTCGGGCACGCCGAAGCCGACGGTCCACACGGTCAGCGCGCTGGGGATCGTACGGCCGTCGGAGAGCCGTACGGCATCGCCGGTCACGGCCGCCACGCGGACCCCTTCGAGCACGGTCACCCCGAGACCGGCCAGTCGCCCCGCGACCGAGCGACGGCCCTTGGGGTGCAGGTACGGACCGAGCACCCCGCCGCAGACCAGGGTCACGGCGTGGCCCTGCTCCGCCAGTTCGGCAGCGGTCTCGATGCCGGTCGGACCGGCCCCGACGATCGTCACCGGGGCGGCGGCGGACACCTCCTCGACGAGCGGCCGCAGCCGCTGGGCGTCCTCCAGGGTGGCGATCGGGTGGGCGAACTCGGCCGCTCCGGGCACGCTCGGGTCGGCGCTGCCGCTGCCCACCGCGTAGACCAGGTAGTCGTATCCGAGCGTGCCGCCGCTCGCCAGCGCGACCTCGCGCCCGTCGGCGTCGATCCGGGACACGGTGTCGACGACCAGTCGGACCCCCTCGGCCAGGACCTTCCGGTACTCGACGACCGCCGGGTGCGTCCCGCCCACCAGCTGGTGCAGCCGGATCCGCTCGACGAAGGTCGGGCGCGGGTTGATGAGGGTCACCGTCACGTCGTCGCGCCGGGTCAGCCGGTTGGCCGCCATGACGCCCGCGTAGCCGCCGCCGATCACGAGGATCTCGGTGTTCATGGTGTCTCCTTCGTCCGTCATACCGGGCCGTCTCAGCGGCCGTCCCAAGGGGTTCGACCTCAAGACACCGGGCGGCGGACCACCGTGACACCATGTGAGTCAGATCACTCCATCGGCCGCGAGAATCGGTCCAGCGGCACTGGATTGGCCTTGTTCCCCAGGCCAATCCGCCCTCTACCGTCGCCCCATGCGCATTCGAATCGTCGACGCCTTCACCGACCGTCCCTTCGCCGGCAACCCGGCCGGGGTGCTGCTCCTGGACGACGCCTTCCCCGGCGACGAACGGCTGCAGAACATCGCCCTGGAGGTCAACCACGCCGAGACGGCCTTCGCCCACCGGCTTCCCGGGGGCGGCGAGGCCGACTGGGCGCTGCGCTGGTTCACGCCCGCCACCGAGGTGAACATGTGCGGTCACGCGACCCTCGCCACGGCCCACGTCCTGCACACCACCGGCGCCCACGAGGGCCCGGTGCGGTTCGCCACCCGCAGCGGGGTCCTCACGGCCACACCGGACGAGGACGGCTCGATCACCCTGGACTTCCCGACGGCCCCGCTCACCCCGGTCACGCTTCCCGAGGGGGTCGCCGGGGCGCTGGGCGCCGAGCCGCTCAGCGCCTTCGACACCGGCCCGAACATCGGCGACCTGCTGCTCGAACTCGCCGACGAGAAGACCGTCCACGCCCTGCGCCCCGACCTCAAGGCCCTGGCCGCCTACTCGGAGCGCGGCGTCATCGCCACCGCTCGCGCCGAGAACCCCGAGCTCGGCTACGACTTCGTCTCCCGCTGCTTCTTCCCGAACGTCGGCATCGACGAGGACCCGGTCACCGGCAGCGCCCACACCGCCCTGGCCCCTCATTGGTCCGAGCGCCTCGGCCGTACGACTCTCACCGGCCTCCAGGCCTCACGCCGCTCCGGCCGGGTGCGCACGCACCTGCGCGGCGAGCGCACCCTGCTGACGGGCCGCGCGGTCACGGTCATCGAGGCCGAACTGCTCACCTGAGGGGATCACGCGGTGGGCAGCCAGCCGACCTTCCCCGCGAGCAGCGCGTACCCCACGAACGCCCCGATGTCGAGCAGGGAATGCGCCACCACCAGAGGACCCACGCGCCCCCACCGCCGGTACAGGTAGACGAACACCACGCCCATCACCATGTTGCCGATGAAGCCGCCGATGCCCTGGTAGAGGTGGTAGCTGCCGCGCAGCACGGAACTGGCCACCAGCGCCGTGCCCGGGGTCCAGCCCAGTTGGCCGAGCCGGCGGAGGAGGTACCCGACGACGATCACCTCTTCGAGGATCGCGTTCTGCATCGCCGAGAGGATCAGCACCGGGTACTTCCACCACACGTCGGGCAGTGCCTCGGGCACCACGGTGAGGTTGAAGCCGAGACCGCGCGCGGCCAGGTAGAAGGCGATCCCGGTGCTGCCGATCACGGCCGCGATCCCGGCCCCGCGCAGGAGGTCCGGCCCCGGCCGGGTGCGGTCGAAGCCGAGGGTCCTGAGGCTCTCGCCCTCACGCAGCAGGAGGTGCGCGACCAGCAGGACGGGCACCAGGGCCGAGGCGATCCCGAAGAGCTGCCAGGCGAGATCCAGCCATGGACGGCCGGGCGCGGCCGAGGCGTTGAGGGTCGCCGCCTGGTCCTTGAGACCCCCCGGTTTGGTGACCGATCCGACAAAACTGATCAGCGCGGACACACCGCTCGCACCGAGCGAAAGCCCCAGAACGAGCAGCGTCTCGTCACGGAAGAACTTCCGTGAGAGCGCCTTCTGCGGAAAAGAATCGGCCACTGCCCCTTCCTCCGCCTGCACACCTGCCTCCAGTTGAGTAATCCAGCCTCATCCCCATCGCCGCCCCGCTAGGGTCCTTCGAAAGAAGTTACGAAGATCGTGCGCAAGGCCGTTGGGGGGACGGACGCCGTACGGGGCGTACCTCCCCCTCTACCTGCCGTACACGGCCGTGCCGGCACGGAGAGAGCGACAGGGGAGGGCACCACCGCCATGGGACGTCACAGCTTGCCCGATCAGTATGGGGCGGGCGGCAGCGACCCCCGTCCCCGCGCGCGCCGCAGGACTGTGGCCATCGCGACGGTGCTCGTCCTGACCGTCGCCGGCGGCACGGCCGCGGCCGTCCAGGGCGGTCTGCTCTCCTTCGGCTCCTCCTGCCGGGACGAGGCGGTACGGCTCGAGGTCGCCGCCTCCCCCGATGTGGCCCCGGCACTGCGCGCCGCCGCCGAGCGGGCCCACGACGAGAACCTCACCTCCGACGGGCGCTGCGTCGACATCACGGTGACCGCGCGCGAGTCGTACAAGGTCCGGGACACCCTCGCGGCCGGCAAGGACCCCGGCGTCCAGGTGTGGGTGCCGGACTCGGACGTGTGGGTCGAGCAGATCGACACGGACGGCGGCGCGACGGAGGTGGCCCGGGTCGGCAACGTGGCCTCCAGCCCGGTCGGGGTGGCCATGGTGCCGGCCGCCGCGCAGTCGCTGGGCTGGCCGAAGAAGACGTACGGCTGGCTGGAGCTGGCGGGTGCCACCCTCCAGGACGACTCCCTCAAGCTGGGTGCCGCCGATCCCGCCCGCAGCGCGACCGGGCTCCTCGCGCTCACTCAGCTCAGCGGCGCGGCCGGACGGGTCAAGGGCGGGGAGACCCAGGCCGCGGCGATGATGAAGTCGCTCTCGCAGCGCATCTCGGACAGCGACGGACAGGTCGTGGAGACCCTCCCGCGGGACGCCTCCGGCACCGAGCAGGGCAACCCGAAGCGCAATCAGGCGCTGGTCCTGTCCGAACAGGCGGCCTTCGCGCACAACTCCTCGGCGGACTCCGCGGACGATCTGCGTCTCTTCTACCCGAAGGACGGTTCACCGCGGCTCGACTACCCCTACGCCCTCGTCGACGAGACCCGGCTGTCCACGGACGAGAGCCGGGCGGCGATCCGGTTCATGACGTATCTGCGCAAGCCCGAGCAGGAACAGCTGCTGACGGACCTGGGGTTCAGGACGTCCGACGACCAGGTGTCGGCCTCCCTGGTCGCGAAGGCCGGCGGCAAGGTGCCGCAGCCGTACACGGCCGCGGCCGGTGAGCCCGCCTCGGCGGCGGCGCTCCAGGAGGCCCTCGGCACCTGGACGATCACCGTGCAGAGCGCGCGGATCACCACGGTCGTGGACGCGTCATCGTCCATGTCGGAGACGGTTCCGGGCACCGGCCGCTCCCGGATGGACGTCACCAAGGAGTCCCTGCTCCAGGCCCTCGCGACCTTCACCCAGGAGGACGAGATCGGCCTGTGGGAGTTCTCCACCAAGCTCGACGGCGACAAGGACTACAAGGTCCTGGTGCCGACGGAACGCCTGGGCGACAGCGGGGGCGGAAGCGGAGCCGCCACCCAGCGCGAGCGGCTCTCGGCGGCGTTCGGCGGCCTCCAGCCGGTGGCAGGCGGGGCGACCGGGTTGTACGACACCACGCTCGCCGCGTACCGGGCGGCCACCTCTTCCTACGCGCAGGGCAAGTTCAACGCGCTGGTGGTCCTGACGGACGGTGTGAACCAGGACCCGGGCAGCATCTCGCGCGGAAAGCTGATCTCCGAACTCGAGAGGCTCTCCGACCCCGAACGCCCGGTCCCCCTCATCGTCATCGCGGTGGGCCCCGACGCCGACCGTGCCGAGGCCCAGCAACTGGCCGAGGCCACCCGCGGCTCGGGCCAGCAGGTCAACGACCCGTCCCAGATCCACACGGTGATCCTGAAGGCGATCGTGGCGGCGGGGGCGCAGGGCAGCAGCGGCGGCTGACCCTGGCACCGACTTCTCCCGGTCCCGCCTTCCTGACCGTCACCCCATCGGCACCGGCTCCGGCAACCCCACCGGCCACGTGTGCACCGGCTCGCCCAGATGCATCAGCTCCCCGTACCGCCGGGTCGTGGCGGCGAGCGCCGCGTCCCGGGAGAGCCCCGCCTCCAGGGCCCGGTGGAAGGTCGCCGCCTGCCAGGACGCCCCGTTGGCCCGCCGCCGGCACCGCTCCTCGATCACCCCGAGATACAGGTCCCGGTCGGCGGGCTCGACGCCCCACCCCGCGAGCCCCGTCTCGGCCAGCGGCAGCAGTTCGTCGCGTACGAGGCTCACCGCGTCGACCTCCACGGTGCCGCCGTACCGCCCGCGCCGGGGCCAGGTCATCCGCGCGTCGATCCCGTACCGGCACGCGGCGTCGAAGTTGGCCGCGGCCGCCTCGAACGGCATCCGGGTCCACACCGGCTTCGACTCCTCGGCGAGGGCGCGGACGAGGCCGTAGTAGAAGGCCGCGTTGGCGACGACGTCCGTGACGGTGGGCCCGGCCGGCAGCACACGGTTCTCCACCCGCAGGTGCGGGACCCCGTCGGCGATCCCGTACACGGGCCGGTTCCAGCGGTACACCGTGCCGTTGTGCAGGACGAGTTCGGCGAGCGAGGGCACCCCGCCCGCGTCGAGGACCTCCAGCGGGTCCTCCTCGTCGCAGATCGGCAGCAGCGCCGGGAAGTAGCGCAGGTTCTCCTCGAAGAGGTCGTACGCCGAGGAGATCCACCGCTCCCCGAACCAGGTCCGCGGCCGCACCCCCTGCGCCTGGAGCTCCGGCGGACGCGTGTCCGTGGACTGCTGGAAGAGCGGCGGCCGGGACTCGCACCACAGCTCACGGCCGAACAGGAAGGGCGAGTTGGCGCCCACGGCTATCTGCACGCCGGCCACCGCCTGGGCGGCGTTCCACACGTCCGCGAAGCGGCCCGGTGTGACCTGGAGGTGCAGCTGGACCGAGGTGCAGGCGGCCTCCGGGGCGATGGACTTCGAGGTGCAGGTGAGGCGTTCCACCCCGTCGATGTCCAGGACGAAGTCCTCACCGCGCGCGGCCACGATCTGGTCGTTGAGCAGCGTGTAACGGTCGACGTCGGAAAGGTTGGAGGAGACCAGGTCGTCCCGGTCGAGGGTCGGCAGAATGCCGATCATCACGATTCCCGCGTCGAGCTCGCCGGCTTTACGGTCGGCGTATGCCAGCGAGGTCCGGAGTTCCTCCGCGAGCCGATCGAATACCCGCCCGCCCAACTTGTGTGGGGCTATGTTGACTTCCAGATTGAACATGGCGAGTTCTGTTTGGAAATCTCGGCTTGCGATGCGTTCGAGGACCTCCCCGTTCAGCATTCTCGGCATACCGTCCGCGCCGACCAGATTCAATTCGATCTCCAGCCCCATCAGGTTCCTGGGGCGATCGAACCGCTGCTCCGCCAGGAGCCGCTCCAGCCCCGTCAGGCACCTGCGGAGCTTGTCGCGGTAGTTCTGGCGATCGGACAGGTCGAACCGGCCTGCCACGACCTTCTCCCCCATCGGAGAGTCCCTCCTCGATGCGTCATGAGTCAGGTGGGATGATGCCCAGCCGGAACGATCGGTAACGTCCCCGCGGCGGCCCCGAGCCCGCTACCCTGTTGGATGTGACCGGTGGCACATTCACTCGGCATGAAGCGCTCAGCAGTTTCGAGTGCCCCGAAGAACTCGTGAAAAACGCCGACGAGAATTGGCCGACCGCTTCGAGAGCATTCCCCGAGGTCACCGCCGTGAAGTAGTCACGGTTTCGGGAGGATTCCCGCGTATCGCCGACCGAATGACTCCTTGCCCCGCGCGCAGGAAACGGCTAGACGAAACACCGTGTGAACATATGTCGTATAAACTCCGCGAACAAGGCAGAGGGTTGGCACCCGCGGTCCTGGATCCTGCCGTCAGGTGACGTACGGCAGTCCTCACCTGCCCCCGCGTCATCGGACCCCGGCCCCCGCCTCTCTGACCCCGTGAGCTGACAGCGCCGTCCGCCCCCGCCCTCGCGCCATCGTGCCTGTCGAATGAGAGGCGACCCACCATGCCGCTGCATGTCCCCCCGGCTCCCGCGCCCGCACTTCGTTCCGTCCTCACCGCACTCGCCTCGCCCACCGCGGTCCGCGAGGCCCGGACCCCCTCCCTGCTGCGTGCCCAGGGACCCGTCACACCAGAGCTCCCGCTGCCCGTGCACGTACTGGACGGCACCGCCACCCGGCTGACCGGGTGGCGTTTCCTGATCCGCTGCGGTGAACGCTCGGTGGCGGCGGCGGAGACCATGCTGACCGCGGACGGCTGGGCGTTCTCGCACTTCTTCGAGGGCCCCTACATCCCGTCCACCGAACGCGCGCTGCGTCAGGCGGAGGTGATGCAGCAGCCCTACCAGCCGCGCCTGCTGTCGATCCCGGCCCTGTACATGCTCGCGCTGTGGCTGCACGGCGACTGCGCGGCGGACGCCGCCACGGGCCGCCTCGCCGCCACCGACCTGCTCGTCCCGCTCGCCCCGGCCCCGCCCGGTATCGCGGCTCACCGTCCGCACCGGGCCGCCGAACTCCTGCCGGTGCTCACTCACCGGCTGACCCCGGCTCCCCTGCTGAGCTCGCCGGCCTGAAGATCTCAGCCCGCCCCCTCGTACCCCGCCCCGAATTCCGGGTAGCGGGGTACGACTGCGTTTACGTACGTCATTGAGGTCACTATTTGCTCGTACGAGCACACAATTGCTCGGAAGAGCTGAACACGAGCCTGACTCCGGGTGGACTAGCCCTTTCCGGCCCCCTCGAACCACCCGAAGGGACAGTGCAGTTGGGATGAACCGTCCGGCCGGGTGACGCGTCTCCAACCTGTGAAGAAGTGGTGATGCGAAATACCTGCGGATTGACGCCCGTGGGGCAACACTGGGTTCAGACTGAGCAATCACACGGGGGACATCATGACCACAACACAGCGAAAGATCCCACCAATGTGCCAGCACCAGCCACCGTGTCCCACCGCCGACTCCGCCGACCGGGAATCCGCCCGCCTTCTGGCGCACCACCCGGAGCAGGGCTGGAGCCTGCTGTGCAACGGCGTCCTGCTCTTCGAGGACACCGGTGAGCTCCTGCCGGACGGCCGGGTCATCGCCCCGCACCGCCCGCTCGCGGGGGCCACGGCGGCCTGAGTACGGCCGGGCGGCCGCGCCGCCGTACGGCCGTACCGTCCGGAGACTTTGAGGGGCCGGCTCGCAGCGACAGTCTGCGCACCGGCCCCGACGCATGTCCGAGGCCGGTCACTCCCTGTGATGCCTTGTATATGGACCCACTTTTCCGGAAGACTCCTGGAAGTTTCGAGGCTCGGAAGCCTTCGGGGCTACGACGCGGAGGTGGGCAAGTGACAGCAGGCGAGGCCGGTGCCGAGCCCCGGGGCAGGGTCACCATCACGGAGATCGCCCGGCAGGCCGGGGTCTCGGTGCCGACGGTGTCCCGGGTGGTCAACGGCCGCTCGGACGTCTCCCCGCGGACCCGCGCCCGGGTCGAGGAACTGCTCCAGCGGTACGGCTACCGCAAGCGCCCGGCGGCCCCCGGCACCCGTGCCGCCCTGCTCGACCTGGTCTTCAACGACCTCGACAGTCCCTGGGCCGTGGAGATCATCCGGGGAGTCGAGGAGATCGCCCACGCCGAGGGCGTCGGCACGGTGGTCTCGGCGATCCACGGCCGCTCCGGCGCGGCCCGCGAGTGGATGCGCAACCTGCGCGCCCGGGCCTCCGACGGGGTCATCCTGGTCACCTCGGCCCTGGACACGGACCTCCACGACGAACTCCGCGCCCTCGGCGTCCCCCTGGTCGTCGTGGACCCGGCCGGCTCCCCCTCGCTCGACGCCCCCACCATCGGCGCCGCCAACTGGTCGGGCGGACTGGCGGCCACCGAGCACCTGCTGTCGCTGGGCCACCGCAGGATCGGCCTGATCGCCGGACCGCCCCGACTGCTGTGCTCCCGGGCCCGCTTCGACGGCTACCGGGCCGCCCTGGAAGGCGCCGGCCTCACCCTCGACGAGTCGCTGGTCGTCCCCGGCGACTTCCACCCGGAGTCCGGCTTCGCCGGCTGCGAGAAACTCCTCGACCTCCCCGAGCCGCCGACCGCGGTCTTCGCGGCCAGCGACCAGATGGCCCTGGGCGCGATCGAGGCCCTGCGGCGGCGCGGCCTCAGGGTCCCGGAGGACATGAGCCTGGTCGGTTTCGACGACCTTCCGGAAGTCCGCTGGTCCGCACCCCCCTTGACCACGATCCGCCAGCCCTTGGCCGACATGGGCAAACTGGCCGTCCGCACAGTCCTCAAACTGGCCCGCAACGAAGCCCCGGACACCCCCCGGGTCGAACTGGGCACAGAACTGATACACCGCGCAAGCACGGCTCCTCCAAGGCCCCACTGACGAAGCCACGGGCTCGGTGCAGGTCGTACACCCAATTGTGGAGCCGCGCGCCCCGGACCGGCCGTAAGGCCACCGCCCCTCCAGCACCCACCGTCCAACCCGCCCCAGACGCAAGCCGCCGAGCGGGAGCGCCACCAGTGCACCCGCCGACACCAGGATGTGCACTGGGAGGGACCGCCCTCCGGCCACGCCACGGACGGGTCATCGAACCCCGGAGCCACCGCACCTCCCAGCAACGAACCCGCGGCCCGAAAGCCACCGCACCCCACGCCCCACCGGCGAACACCGGTGGCCGGGTACCACCAACCGCTCCCCGACGACGCCCGTAGCGGAGCCACCGCACCACCCCCACCCCACGACGTGGCCCAGATCGCCCCCCCCCATCCCCGAGGCGGTCAGGCGGGCCAATGGCCGCGCCCAGATGTCGGCCCGAACGGCGAAGGCGGGCCCCCGTCCAGGACCTCACCCACCCCCGTCACTCATCGCCCCCCCCCCGCCCCCGTTAACCCAGAACCGGCCCCCAGCCGGGACCCGCCGAAAGACGCGCCCCGGCCGGACGACCACCAAAGCCCCGGAATATCCGAACCGCCCCCTACTTCAGCGCCCCCCTGATCGCGAAGTACGCCGGCTTCGGCTGGAGTTGCTCGTCCCACGGCAGCGCGGCGCCCTGGCCCTCGAAGAAGGCCGGGATCCAGCTGTACTTGTCGGTGTAGTCCCACACCGTGATGCCGACGCACCGCCGCACCGCGAGGCACGCCTCGGTCAAGTCGGCGTACCACTCGGCCTGCTGGGCCAGTTTCTCCTCCGTCGCCGGAAGGATCATCCGGATGTCGACCTCGGTGAGCGCGGTGTCGAGGCCCAGCTTGCCGAAGCGGCGGAGGTTGTCCTCCAGGGTCGTGGGATAGCCGTACTGGAGCGCCAGATGGGCCTGGAGCCCGATGCCGTCGAGCGGTACGCCCTGCGCCTTCAACTCCTTGGCGAGGTTGTAGTACGCGTCGCTCTTCGCCCCGATCCCCTCGATGTTGTAGTCGTTGAGGTACAGCTTGACCTTCGGGTCGGCCTGCCGCGCCCAGCGCAGCGCGTCCGCGATGTACCCCGGACCGAGCGTCTTGTAGAAGACGGTCTCGCGGTACGTGCCGTCCTCGTTGAACGCCTCGTTGACGACGTCCCAGGCGAACACCTTGCCCCGGTAATGCCGCACCTCGGTCTGGATGTGCTTCTTCAGTACGGCCCTCAGCTCCCCCGCCGTCCACTCCCGCGAGGTGATCCAGTCGGGCAACTGGCTGTGCCAGACGAGGGTGTGGCCGCGCACCTTCTGGTGGTGCGCACGGGCCAGCCGCACGATCTCGTCGCCCTTGGAGAAGTCGAAGACCCCCTGCTGCGGCTCGGTCGCATACCACTTCATGCCGTTGCCCGGCGTGATCTGGTCGAACTCGCTGCCGAGGATCTCTTTGTACGGCTCGTCGACGAGCTCGGGATTGTCGGTGGCGCTGCCGAAGTACCGGCCGTGGCGTTCGGCGAGATCGGCGAGCGTGGCCGGCTTGCCGTGGGCCTCGGCGACGGGTGCGCCGAGCCCGGCGACAACCAGGCCCGCGGCCAGGACTCCGACGAGTCTGAGACGGTTCTTGCGCATGGGGCGACTCCTCACGTGCGGGGGTGGGTGAGCCGTACTTTTCTCGGATGCGCCGCCGTCAGCCCTTCGTGGCACCGGCGGTGAGGCCGCCGACGAGCTGGCGCTCGGCGACCGAGTAGAAGGCGAGGGCGGGCACCATCGCCAGGACGAGATAGGCGAAGACACGGGCGTACTCCGCCGAGTACTGCCCCTGGAACTGCTGCACACCGACGGGCAGCGTCCACCACGTGTTGTCGGTGAACACCAGCAGCGGCAGCATGAAGTTGTTCCAGCTGGTGACGACGGCGAGCACCGACACCGTGCCGAGCGCCGGCCGTGCCATGGGCAGCAGGACCCGCCAGAAGAAGCCGAAGGAGGAGCACCCGTCGAGGGTGGCCGCCTCCTCCAGCTCGCCGGGGATCTCCCGGAAGAAGGCCCGCAGGATGATGATCGTCATCGGCAGTCCGAACGCGGCCTGCGGCAGGATCACGCCGAGCGGGTTGTCCAGCAGGTCGAGCGAGCGCAGCAGCAGGAAGAGCGGGAGCACCGCCACCGCGAAGGGGAACATCAGCCCCATCGTGAAGAGCGTGAACAGCGCCTCCCGGCCGCGGAAGGCGAAGCGCGCGAACGAGAACGCGGCCAGCGCGGACAGCGCGACCACCAGCACCGTCGTACCGACGGCGATCAGCGTGCTGCTGCCGAGCAGTCGCCAGAAGTCACCGCCGCCGAGGATGTCGGTGTAGTTGCTGGTCAGCCACCGCTTCGGCAGCCCGAAGGGGTTGCTGGAGAGCTCGTCGGTGGACTTGAAGCCGGACAGGACGGCGTAGACGAGGGGGACGACCATGACGGCCCCGACGAGCAGCAGGATCGCGTGCAACGGCAGGTTCTTGCGGATCACTTCCCGTCCCCCCTCATCGTCGTGGTGGCCCCTTCGAGGTCGCGGCGGAGCACGAACCGCTGGTAGGCGAGGGCGAAGACGAGGCAGATGCCGAACATGACCACGCTGATCGCGCTGGCGTAGCCGACCTGGTAGCGCTTGAAGCCGTACTGGAACATGGTCACGGCCATCGTCTCGGAGTGGTGGTCGGGCCCGCCCTGGGTGATCACCCAGACCAGGTCGAACAGCTGGATCGCCCCGATGACGGACAGGAAGACGCTGATCCTGAGGGTGGGCGCGAGCAGCGGCAGGGTGACGTTGCGGAACCGCTGCCAGGCACTGGCCCCGTCGATGAGCGCGGCCTCGGTCAACTCCCTTGGGATGGACTGGAGTCCGGCCAGGTAGAGCATCATGTGGAAGCCGAAGTACTTCCAGGTCATGACGAGGAAGAGCGTCGCCATGACGTACGACGGGTCGGCGAACCACAGCCCGCCCACGCCGTCGAGCCCGACCGCGCCCAGGACGTGGTCGGCGAGACCGTCGTCCGGCGCGAAGACCATGCTGAACAGCACGCCCGTGATCGCCTCGGACAGGACGTAGGGCGCGAAGAACAGCATCCGATAGACGGCCCGGCCGCGGAACTTCTGGTTGAGCAGGACCGCCATGGCGAGCGCGAACGGCAGCTGGAGCACGAGGGAGAGCAGGACCAGGATCAGGCAGCGCCACAGGTCACCCAGGAAGACCGGGTTGTCGAACAGGTCCGTGAAGTTGTCCGTGCCGACGTAGTCCGAGGGCATGCCGAAGCCGCCCCAGCGGAAGAAGGCCGCGTACAGCGCGAAGAGCATCGGCAGCAGGACCATGCCGATGAACAGCACCAGGGCGGGCAGTTGGAAGCCGACCGCGGTGAGCCAGTGCAGCACCCGCCGTCGGCCCCGCCCCCGGGCCCTGACTGATTCCGGGGGCGGGAGTTCGGTGCCCGGACCGCTCCGCTTGTCTGCGAGGAACGTGGAGGTCATCGCGGGCTACTGCTCTTCCTTCGCGGTCTGCGTGATCGACTGGGCGACCTGTTCGGGCGACTTGGACCCGGCGATGAGCGCGGCCACGCTGTCGTTGACCTCCTGGCCGACGGCGGGCGCGTAGGCCTGGTCGAGGTAGAGCTGGAAGCCGGTGGCGGCCTTCAACTGGGCCTGTACGAGCTTGAGGTTGGGGTCGGTCATCGCCTTCTCCGCGTTCGGCAGCACGGGAAGGACGCTGGTCTTCTTGACCAGTTCGAGTTCGGTGGCCTCGGAGGCCCAGAACTTCAGGAAGTCGACCGCCGCCTGCGGGGCGCCCCGGCGCAGGGCGTGTCCGCCGCCGCCGCCGAACACCTCGGTGATGGCGCCCTTGCCGCCCTCGACCGCGGGGAACGGGAAGAACCCGAGGTCGGCGCCGAGTCCCTTGCCGGAGTCGGCCTCCACGGAGGGGGCCCACTGGCCCATCAGTTCCATGGCCGCCTTGCCGTTGCCCACGGCGGCCGCCTGGCCGGTCGGGGTGGAGTAGGCGGCGTTGAGGAAGCCCTTCTGGAAGGGCTGGAGGTCCACGAGCTCCTTGAGGTGCCGCCCGGCCTCGATGAACCCGGCACCGGTGAAGTCCTTGTCCTCGCTGGCCTTCTGGAGGGCGTCGATACCGGCGGTGCGCATCGCGAGGTAGGCCCAGTAGTACATGCCGGGCCACTTCTCCTTGCCCGCGAGGGCTATGGGCGTGATGTTCTTCGACTTCAGCTTGCTCACGGCCTCCAGGAAGCCGCCCCAGGTGGTGGGGGGTTCGCTGACACCGGCCTGCTTGAAGAGCTTCTTGTTGTACCAGAAGCCGATCATGCCCATGTCGAACGGAATGCCGTAGACCTTGTCGTCGAAGATGTACGGCTCCTTGGTGACCTTCAGCAGACCGTCGGCCCACGGCTTGGTCCGGTCGGTCAGGTCCTCGACGAGCCCCGCGTCGACCTGCTGCTTGAGCACGCCCCCGCCCCAGGTGTGGAAGATGTCGGGGAGCTTCCCGGAGGCGGTCAGCGCCGTCATCTTCGACTTGTAGGCGTCGTTCTCCAGCTGGACGATCTTTATCTTCACCTTGGGGTTCTGAGCCTCGAACTTCTTGGCGAGGCTCGCCCAGACACTCTTCGCCGGCTCGGTGGTGGAGATGTTCCACCACTCCACCGTGGTCGTCCCGTCGGACGAACCTCCGTCCGAGTCGCCGCCACAGCCGGTCAGTGCCGTCATACCGATACCGGCCGCGGCGGACGCCGCCAGAAAGCCACGGCGGGACAGTGCCGGGTCGCCCATTTTGCGCTCCTTGGGTACGGGACGGAGACGTCCTTGTCCGTCCTGCGTTTCGAAAGTTTCGGAAGAGATCCAGAAAGCTTCGCTGCTGCCGCACCCTAGAGACAGCTACTGAAAGGTGGCAACCCCCTGTGCACAGGGAATGTTCGAAGGACGGGCCCTCAACTCGTCCCACAAGGCGTCCGCTTCAGCGACCGGAGGGTTCTGGCGATCGGTCGGGCCGACCCGGCACCCCCGGTGCCGCACACGGCGACCATCCCGCCGACGACAAACCGCAGGCGCCCTCAAGGAACTCCATCGGACCCGAAACATTCGACTACGTCAGCGATCCTTACGAAGAAACGGCGCGAGCCCTCGACGCGAGCCGCACATCCCGCCGCCCCGCGCACCACCTCCTCCATGACTCTGCGTATTCACCTGGAGTGGTCGGCCGTTGCCCGAGGTCGTCGGAGGTCCTTCGAGGTGGACGGTGGGGTGGGCGAAGGGGGCCCGAGTCTTAACGGAAGCTTGACGCCCATACGCCCTCCATCCGGGGGCCCAAACGTCACTCTCCGCTTACGCTGGTCCCGCCGTCAGCAGGGCGGCCGTAACTGAGCCGCACCTCTGGAGCACCCCCCGATGGCCACCACCGAACAGCCGCCCGCCAGTCGCCTGCGCTCCTGGATGCTGGAGGGCCTGTCCGACATGGGCAAGCCGGGCGGCCACACGGGCCCGCACGCCGATCCGGAACCCGCACACCGGGGCCAGCGCTGGTGGCGGGTGATGTGCCTGACCGGCGTCGACTACTTCTCCACCCTCGGCTACCAGCCCGGCATCGCCGCGCTCGCGGCCGGCCTGCTCTCCCCCATCGCGACCATCGTCCTCGTGATCGTCACCCTGGCCGGCGCCCTGCCCGTCTACCGGCGGGTCGCCGAGGAGAGCCCCCGCGGCGAGGGCTCCATCGCGATGCTGGAGCGCCTGCTGTCGTTCTGGCAGGGCAAGCTGTTCGTCCTGACCCTGCTCGGCTTCGCCGCCACCGACTTCCTGATCACCATCACCCTGTCCGCGGCCGACGCCTCCACCCACCTCGTCGAGAACCCGCACCTGACCAGCACCCTGCACAACCAGCAGATGCTCATCACCCTGGTCCTGGTCGCCCTGCTCGGCGCGGTCTTCCTCAAGGGCTTCTTGGAGGCGATCGGCGTCGCGGTCGTCCTGGTGGGCATCTACCTCGCCCTGAACGTCGTCGTCGTGATCGTCGGCCTGTGGCACGTGATCACCGCCGGCCATGTCGTCACCGACTGGTCCAGCGCCCTGACCGCAGAGCACGGCAACGTCTTCGTGATGATCGGCATGGCCCTGATCGTCTTCCCCAAGCTCGCGCTGGGCCTGTCCGGCTTCGAGACCGGTGTCGCCGTCATGCCGCACGTCCAGGGCGACGACGGTGACACCGAGGAGCGCCCCACGGGCCGTATCCGCGACACCAAGAAGCTGCTCACCACCGCCGCCGTGATCATGAGCTGCTTCCTGATCGCCACCAGCTTCATCACCACCCTGCTCATCCCGGAGAAGGACTTCGAGTCCGGTGGCCCGGCCAACGGCCGCGCGCTGGCCTACCTCGCCCACGACTACCTCGGTGGCGTCTTCGGCACGGTCTACGACGTCTCGACCATCGCGATCCTGTGGTTCGCCGGTGCCTCCGCGATGGCCGGCCTGCTCAACCTCATGCCGCGTTACCTGCCCCGCTACGGCATGGCCCCGCACTGGGCCCGCGCCGTGCGCCCCATGGTCATCGTCTTCACCCTGATCGCCTTCCTGGTCACCTGGCTCTTCGACGCCGATGTCGACGCCCAGGGCGGCGCCTACGCCACCGGCGTGCTGGTCCTGATCAGCTCGGCGGCGATCGCGGTGACCATCGCCGCCCGCAAGGCCGGACAGCGCGGCTGGACGATCGGCTTCGCGGTCATCTCCGCGGTGTTCCTCTACACGACCGTCGTCAACGTCATCGAGCGCCCCGACGGCGTGAAGATCGGCGCCTGTTTCATCGCCGGCATCATCCTGGTCTCCCTGCTGTCCCGTCTCGCCCGCGCCTTCGAGCTGCGCGTGACCAGCGTGACCCTCGACGACATGGCGGAACGTTTCGTCCGGGACATGGCCAGCCGCAAGATGCGCTTCATCGCCAACGAGCCCGACTCACGCGACAAGGCCGAGTACCGGGACAAGATCGAACAGATCCGCGAGGACAACGACATCCCCGGCGAGGACTTCGTCTTCGTCGAGGTCACGGTCCTGGACCCCTCCGAGTTCGAGGCGGGCCTGACCGTCCGCGGCGAGGTCCTGCACAACCGCTACCGCGTGCTGACCCTGGAGTCCTCCTCCATCCCCAACGCCCTGGCCGCCCTGCTCCTGCACGTCCGGGACATGACCCGCTGCACCCCCCACATCTACTTCGAGTGGACCGAGGGCAACCCCTTCCACAACTTCCTGCGCTTCTTCCTCTTCGGCCAGGGCGAGGTCGCCCCGGTCACCCGCGAGGTCCTGCGCGAAGCGGAACCGGACCGCGCCCGCCGCCCCCGCGTCCACACCGGCTGACCGCCACGCGCGGACTCCGCTTCCCGCCGCGCCCCCTCGCACGCCCTACGTTGATGCCCATGACCCTGAGCATCCGCAACCAGCTCCCCGGCACGGTCACCGCCGTGACCGCGGGAGCCGCCATGGCCACCGTCAAGGTCGCCGTGGAGGGAGGCGAGCTCACCTCCGCGGTCACCGCGGACTCCGCGACCGAGCTCGCCCTCACCGCCGGCACCCCGGTCGTCGCCCTGATCAAGTCGACCGACGTGTCCCTGGCGACGGCCTAGAAGCGACGCGAACGCAAAGAGGGCCCCGCCGGAACGGGGCCCTCCGCACCTCGACCTCAGTCCTCGTACGCGTCCAACGGCGGGCACGAGCACACCAGGTTCCGGTCGCCGAACGCCTGGTCGATCCGCCGTACCGGCGGCCAGTACTTGTCCGCGACCGACACGCCGCCCGGGAAGACGGCCTCCTCACGCGTGTAGGCGTGCTCCCACGCCCCGCCCAGCGCCCCCGCGGTGTGCGGAGCGTTCCGCAGCGGGTTGTCGTCCGCGTCCCACTCCCCCGAGCCGACCTTCTCGATCTCCGCGCGAATGGCGATCATCGCCTCGCAGAACCGGTCGAGCTCGGTCAGGTCCTCGGACTCGGTCGGCTCGATCATCAGCGTCCCGGCCACCGGGAACGACATGGTCGGCGCGTGGAAGCCGTAGTCGATGAGCCGCTTGGCCACATCGTCCACACTGACGCCGGTCGCCTTCGTCAGCGGCCGCAGATCGATGATGCACTCGTGCGCGACGAGCCCGCCCGGCCCGGTGTAGAGCACCGGGTAGTGCGGCTCGAGCCGCTTGGCGATGTAGTTGGCGGAGAGCACGGCCACCTGCGTGGCCCGCTTGAGGCCCTCACCGCCCATGAGCCGCACGTACGCCCACGAGATCGGCAGGATGCCCGCGGAGCCCCAGGGAGCCGCGGAGATGGGCCCCACGCCCGTCTCCGGACCGGCCTCGGGCTGCATCGGGTGGTTCGGCAGATACGGCGCCAGGTGGGCCCGCACGCCCACGGGGCCCACGCCCGGGCCACCGCCACCGTGCGGGATGCAGAAGGTCTTGTGCAGGTTCAGGTGCGAGACGTCACCGCCGAAGTGCCCCGGCTTGGCCAGTCCCACCAGCGCGTTGAGGTTGGCCCCGTCGACGTACACCTGACCGCCGGCCTCGTGCACCTGCGCGCAGATGTCGGCGACGTGCTCCTCGAACACCCCGTGCGTCGAGGGGTAGGTGATCATCAGCACGGCGAGCTCGTCGCGGTGCTGCTCGATCTTGGCCCGCAGGTCCTCGACGTCGATCTCGCCGTCCTCGGCGGTCTTGACGACGACGACCTTCATGCCCGCCATCACGGCGCTCGCGGCGTTGGTCCCGTGCGCGGACGACGGAATCAGACACACGGTCCGCTGCTCGTCACCGTTGGCCCGGTGGTACCCGCGCACGGCGAGCAGCCCGGCCAGCTCACCCTGCGACCCGGCGTTCGGCTGGAGCGACACGTTGTCGTACCCGGTGACCTCGGCGAGCCGCTCCTCCAGCTCCCGGATCAGGGTCAGGTAGCCCTCGGCCTGCTCGGCGGGCGCGAAGGGGTGCAGCTGCCCGAACTCGGGCCAGGTGACCGGCTCCATCTCGGTGGTCGCGTTGAGCTTCATGGTGCAGGAGCCCAGCGGGATCATGCCGCGGTCGAGCGCGTAGTCACGGTCGGCGAGCCGGCGCAGGTAGCGCAGCATCGCGGTCTCGGAGCGGTACTGGTGGAAGACGGGGTGGGCGAGGACGTCGTCGCCGCGCAGCAGCACGTCCGGCAGCGCCTCCTCGGTGGCCGCGTCCAGCGCCTCGATGTCGCCCTCGACCCCGAACGCGTTCCACACGGCGCCCACCTGGGCCCGCGCGGTGGTCTCGTCACAGGCGAGGGACACGTGGTCGGCGTCGACGAGGTGCAGGTTGACCCCGTTCCGCCGCGCGGCGGAGACGACCTCGGCCGCCTTGCCGGGCACGCGCACGGTGAGGGTGTCGAAGTAGGCGCCGTGCACGACCTCCACGCCACCCGCGGTGAGCCCGGCGGCGAGGATGTTCGCGTACCGGTGGGTCCGCCGTGCGATGGCCTTGAGCCCGTCGGGCCCGTGGTAGACCGCGTACATCCCGGCCATGACCGCGAGCAGCACCTGCGCGGTGCAGATGTTGCTGGTCGCCTTCTCCCGCCGGATGTGCTGCTCACGCGTCTGGAGAGCGAGCCGGTACGCCTTGTTGCCGTCGGCGTCCACGGACACGCCCACCAGCCGCCCGGGCAGGCTCCGCGCGAACTTCTCGCGCACGGCCATGTAGCCCGCGTGCGGCCCGCCGAAGCCCATCGGCACCCCGAACCGCTGCGTGGTCCCGACCGCGATGTCCGCCCCGAGCTCCCCCGGCGACTTCAGGAGCGTCAGCGCGAGCAGGTCGGCGGCGACGGTCACGAGCGCGCCGAGCTCATGAGCCTGGTCGATGACCGGCTTGATGTCGCGTACGGCCCCGGAGGCGCCGGGGTACTGGAGGAGCACGCCGTTGATCTCACGCGCGGCGATCTCGGCCGGGATGCCCTGGCTCAGGTCCGCGACGACGACCTCGACTCCGGTCGGCTCGGCGCGGGTCTCGATGACGGCGATGGTCTGCGGAAGGGCGTCCGCGTCGATGAGGAAGAGCCCCTTCTTGTTCTTCCCCATGCGCCGGGACAGGGCCATGGCCTCCGCGGCCGCGGTTCCCTCGTCGAGCAGCGAGGCGCCGGAGGTCGGCAGCCCGGTGAGGTCGGCGACCATGGTCTGGAAGTTCAGCAGCGCCTCCAGGCGCCCCTGCGAGATCTCCGGCTGGTACGGCGTGTAGGCGGTGTACCAGGCCGGGTTCTCCATCACGTTCCGCAGGATGACGGGCGGCGTGAAGGTCCCGTAGTACCCGAGTCCGATCATGGAGTCGAGGACCTGGTTCCGGTCGGCCAGTGACCGCAGCTCGGCCAGCACCTCGGCCTCGGTGCGCGCACCGGGCAGTTCCAGCGCATCGGCGTTCTTGATCACGTCGGGCACCGCGGCGGCGGTCAGCTCGTCGAGCGAGCCGTATCCGACCTGGGCGAGCATCTTGGCCCGCGCTTCGTGGTCAGGACCGATGTGACGCTGCTCGAACGGGATTCCCTGCTCGAGCTCTGCGAGCGGAATGCGGTGGGCGGTCATTGCGGAGGCCTCCTGGTCTGACGCGACCTTCGAGGGGTACCCCGGCGCGGGTACCCCGACGGCCTCCCCCTCTGTCATCTCAACCTGAGAGCTTCACCGGTCGCCCGAGGGCCACCGGCTTTCACCGTCGGTGAGAGCGGAAGCCGCCGTCGACACCCGCCCTGCTTTCCAGAGTGACCTCGTCCGTGCGGTACGTGAGCCTGAGAGATTCCGGGGAGGATTTGCTCCTTCGGCGCCTCCGATGTTGTCTGGAGGACTCTCCCGCACGGGGTCGACAGCCGTCTGCAAGCCTACCAGCGAGGTTCAGGTCGGGCGTTCGAGTGGCCGCCCACTCCAATGTGCTCTTTCGTAGTGCTTACGACCGCTTCGGATGAGTTGCGACCAAGTGGAGGGCCCGTGCAGACCGACATCGATCCGCGCAACCTGATCGGCCGCAAGGCGTTCGACCGCAACGGCACCAAGATCGGCACCGTCGACGAGGTCTATCTCGACGACGCGACCGGGGTCCCGGAGTGGGCGGCCATACGCACCGGCCTCTTCTCCCGCGACGCCTTCGTCCCCCTGGAGCCCAGCGAACTGGTCGAGGGCAGCCTGAAGATCCCCTACGACCGCTCCCTGATCAAGGACGCCCCCGACTTCGGCGTGGGCCGCCACCTCTCCCCGGCCCAGGAACTCCAGCTCTACCACCACTACGGCCTGCACCTGTCCCCACCGTCCCCCCTCCCGGACCGCCCCTTCGGCAAGGTGGCAGGTACGGAGGACGCAGAGACCTGACGCCTGCCCCTGGAAGGTGGCGCGCACGGAGGACGGTGACGCCTGACCGCGGTGGCCGACCGAGGGCACTCCTCGCCTGCCACTCCCCCGCGCCGTTCGAGGCCACTCGTCGCCTGCCGGTCCCCCACGCCGTCCGACGCGAGCGCAGCACCGCCCCCAGAGCTCGCGAGCCGCCGCCGTACCAGTCCCCGGCCGACCAGCCCCCGGCAAGCACCCTCACCAGGCCCAGCCGCCCGCCAGCCGACCACGCCCAACAGCAGCGCCCCGCCACACCCCCGGATTCCCCCACCCCCGACAGCCGCCGACGGCGCTCGCCCCCCACAAGGGCCACCCGCACCCGACGACGAAACCGTCACGGGCGCTGCGGGTGGGCCCCCCTCTCCTCCACCAACGGCAACGGCTCAGCCACCTCCAGCCCGGGATCGTCGACAGAAAACGTCCGCACCCGCCCCGGCAGGGAATCCGGCGTCTCGAACCGCACAGTCACCCGCCCCAGCCCACTCCCCTGCACCCACCCATGCCCGTACTCGGCGTGCCGCACATCGTGACCGGCCACCCACCGCCGCTCGGACGCCGTCCGGGTCTCCACCACAGCCACCTCACCGATGTCCTCCTCGGCCACCTCCACCCGCTCCCCCGCGGCCTGAGCGAACAGATCCTCCTGCGTGAAGTCGGCGAGCCCCGAAACCCCCACCCCCAGCAGCCGCACACCCCCGGTGGAATCCACCCCCTCCAGCAACCGCAGAGCGGCCTCCCGCACCACCGCCGGATCATCCGTGGGCCCCCGCAGCGTCTCGGACCGCGTCAGGGTCGAGAAGTCGTACCGCCGCACCTTCAACACAATGGTCCGCCCCGACAACCCGGCCCCCCGCAACCGCCGCACACACCGGTCCGCCAGCCGCTGCACCTCGAGCCCCACCCGGACCCGGTCATGGATGTCCACGTCGTACGTGTCCTCCACCGACACGGACTTCGTCTCCCGCTCCGCCACCACGGCCCGCTCGTCCCGCGCCAGCGCCATCGCGTACAGCCCGTGCCCGTGCGCCTTCCCAAGGAGCCGTACCAGCTCGTCCTCCCCCGCCTCCACGATCTCGTCGACCGTGTGGATCCCGGCCCGCCGCAGATGGTCCCCCGTCGCCGGCCCCACCCCCGGCAGGGTCCGCACCGACATCGGCCCCAGCATCGCCCGCTCGGTCCCCGGCTCGATCACCACCAGACCGTCCGGCTTGGCCTGCTCGGAGGCGATCTTCGCGAGCATCTTGGAGGCGGCGAGCCCCACTGACCCCGTGAGCCCCGTGACGGCCCGTATGTCGGCCCGCAGCTTCGCCCCGGCCAGCCGCGCCGACCCCTCGTCCCAGGCCGCTCCCCCGGCCTCCAGGTCCACGAACGCCTCGTCCAGGCTCAGCGGCTCCACGAGCGGCGACAACTCCCGCAGCAGCCCCATCACCTGCTCGCTGATCGCCTTGTAGAACCCGAAGCGCGGCACGAGATACGCGGCGTTCGGTGCGAGCCGTCTCGCCTGGGCCATGGGCATCGCCGAGTGCACCCCGAACACCCGGGCCTCGTAGGACGCGGTGGCCACCACACCCCGCGGCCCCAGCCCGCCCACGACGACGGCCTTCCCGCGCAGACTCGGCTTGGACGCCTGCTCCGCCGAGGCGTAGAAGGCATCCATGTCGAGATGCAGGATCGTGGGCGCTTTTCTCACATGTCCGATGCTGCCCTACGCCACTGACAATGCCCCGCCGAAGGCAGCGGGGCAGGCTTCAGACCGCCCGGTTGCGGCGCCTGGCCAGCTCGTCCGCGGGGTTGTGCCCGACCAGCGTCTCCCCGGTGTCGACCCGCTCCCCGTGCAGCTGCGACAGCGCGCTCTCGACGTCCCGCCACACGACACCCACGGCGATCCCGAAGATCCCCTGGCCGCCCTGGAGCAGCGCGTGGACCTCGTCGGGCGAGGTGCACTCGTAGACCGTGGCTCCGTCGCTCATGAGCGTCATGCGCTCCAGGTCCTGGAAGCCGCGCTCGCGCAGGTGCTGGACCGTGGTGCGGATGTTCTGCAGCGACACACCGGTGTCGAGGAACCGCTTGACGATCTTCAGGACGACGACGTCCCGGAAGCTGTAGAGCCGCTGCGTGCCCGAACCGTAGGCGGGCCGCACGCTCGGCTCCACGAGCCCGGTGCGTGCCCAGTAGTCGAGTTGCCGGTAGGTGATACCGGCCGCCGCGCACGCCGTAGGGCCGCGATAGCCGATCTGCTCGGACGCCATGGACGTCGCCCCTCCGCTGCTCGGCACGGCCGCCGGTCGCTGCGGAGCGTGATGATCGGCCGCGCTGGTGTGAAGCGGGTACGGACCGCTCGCCCCGAGACTCCGTCCGGGGGCACCCCCAGCCGTACCGTCGCCGCTGCTTCTCACGCCGACCTCCGTCCTTGACCTGCCTTCTCGACGGTAGGCAGTCACCAGGGGTGCGTCAACGATCGCCACACTCGGCACGCCGAGTGATAATCACCCTAGGAGTGGTTTCCCGTACCCGTCCGCGGGGAAAGGCTAGCCGAATGCGCTCTGAGCGGGCCGCAGGACGCTCTCACGCGCCGGTGGCAAATGCCGGCATTTCAGTGGCGACCGGACACGGCCGACCCGTCACGGACCACTGATCCGCCGGACCGGCCGCCCCCGCCTCACTGACTGCTGGTGCCGAAGTCCTCGGGGGAGATCTGGTCGAGGAACTCGCGGAACTTCTCCACTTCGTCCTCCTGCTCGTCCGGGATCGCGATGCCGGCGTCGTCGAGCACTCCGTCGCTGCCGTAGATCGGCGTCCCGGTGCGCAGGGCCAGCGCTATGGCGTCGGACGGCCGCGCGCTCACCTCGACCCCGCTGGCGAACACCAGCTCCGCGTAGAAGACGCCCTCACGCAGGTCCGTGATGCGCACTTCGGTGAGCTCCTGGCCGACCGCCTCGAGCACGTCCTTGAACAGGTCGTGGGTCAGCGGTCGTGCGGGGGCCATGCCCTGCTGCGCGAAGGCGATCGCGGTCGCCTCCCCGGGCCCGATCCAGATGGGGAGGTAGCGGTCGCCTCCCACTTCACGCAGGAGCACGATCGGTTGGTTGGAGGGCATTTCGACCCGGACACCTACGACATCGAGCTCGTTCACACAGCAACCCTAGGCCGTGCCCGGGACGTTTGGGTAGTCGGGCAGGAAACGGGTGACAGTTCCTGCACCTGCCGTCCTCAGGGCAGCCGCACACCGAGGGCCGTCTGCACGAGCGCCGCGTGCAGCTTCACCGTGAGGCCCGCCAGTTCCTTCGTACGGGCTTCCGCGTGCGCGCGGGTCTGCGGGTTGCGGTGGCGCTTCAGCGGAGCCACCACCTGGTCCACGAGCCCCGCCTCACGGTCGGCTGCGGCCTTCATCGCGCGCAGGTGCCGCGGCTCGATCCCGAACCGCCCGAGCTCGACGACGAGCGCGGCCACGGTCACCGTCTCGGCGTCGTACGCCCCGTCCGGCAGCGGGGTGACGAGTCCGTACGACTCCCACTCCGCGAGCTCCGCCTCACCGATCTCGGCGGCGGCGAGCAGCTCGGCCCGGCCGATCCGGGCCGCGGTGGGTCCCTCGGGGACCTCCAGGACCGTTTCTCCGTCCCGCTGACGGCCCACTGTGGGCAGCGCGACGGCCTCGCCGCGCTCCATGGCGTCCAGGTGCTCCCGGATCACCTTGAGCGGCAGATAGTGGTCCCGCTGCATCCTCAGGACGTGGCCGAGGCGCTCGACGTCCCGGTCGCTGAACTTGCGGTACCCGGAGGGGGTCCGCTGCGGCTCGATGAGGCCCTCGGACTCCAGGAAACGGATCTTGGAGATGGTGACTTCGGGAAACTCGTCGCGCAGCACGTTCAGCACCGTGCCGATGCTCATCAGTCCACTGTCCGTGGCGGCGGCGCCGTGTCCGGCACCGCCGCTCGGTGTTTGAAGCATGGACCTTCCCTGGGAGGGTCAGTAGCCCTGCTGGCTCGCGTAGAACACCAGCCGGTACTTGCCGATCTGCACCTCGTCGCCGTTGTTCAGGGCGACCGAGTCGATCCGCTCGCGGTTGACGTACGTGCCGTTGAGGCTGCCCACGTCGGACACCGTGAACGAGCCGTCCTGGCCTCGGCGGAACTCCACGTGGCGACGCGAGACGGTGACGTCGTCGAGGAAGATGTCGCTCTGCGGGTGGCGGCCGGCCGTGGTCAGCTCACCGTCCAGCAGGAAGCGGCTGCCCGAGTTCGGCCCCCGGCGCACGACCAGGAGCGCGGAGCCCAGCGGCAGCGCGTCGACGGCGGCCTGCGCCTCCGGGGAGAGCGCCGGCATCTGCGTCTGACCGGTGACCTCGGAGTCGTAGGCCTCAAGGCCGGAGATGGAGATGGTGGAGGTCGTCTCGGAAGGACGCTCGGGCACCACCCCCGCCCGCAGCGGGGCTCCGCAGTTGGAGCAGAAGCGGCTGTTCTCCGCGTTGCGGTTACCGCACCTCGTACACACCTGGGCCGACATAGGGGAAAACCCTCCACCCGTACTTGAGGTTGACGGCTGCCCGAAACCTATGCCGCCGGACTGGGCAGGGTCAACAGAAGGCGCGCCCTGACCTCCGGAAATGTCGCCCGGCCCACCGACCTGGTCCCGGAACAGCGGACGCTGGCCCTCGGCGTCGGGCTGTGCGCGGTGCCGAGCGGTGGCGTTGTTGTCGCTGCCCTCTCGCGCGCTCTTGCCGAACAACTTCTGAAACAACTTCACGGGCGATTCCCCTTGACCGAAACAGACCCGCCCGTGGGGCAGGACGAACCCTGATTGAACACACCGGTCGACCCGGACATCCTCACAACGTCCGTTTCCACCAGACAGTTTCCACCACGCACCACCCAATCGGTGCGCCGACCCCCCGCAACCTCATGCCCTGGCCCGACGCCCCGCATGCACCCCCGGTTCACCGGGAGGACGACCGAGCGTAGTCAGGCCGCTTCGCCGCTCGCAAGGCGTCCACAACGATCTTGTCCGACCGCTCGACGATGACGGTGGCCTGCTCCTTCTCGAGAGTCTGCACCACGCCTCCAGGGATGTTGAGCGCCGGTTCCAGGTCCTGCGGATTGCCGATGACCTTGAAACGAAAGGGAGCGGTGATCTTGTTCCCGTCGACGCTCACGCTTTTGTCGGAGTCCGACAGATAGGTGCCGGCCACGACCCGCACGCCGTTCACCTGGATCGCCTCCGCGCCGGCCGCCCGCAGCTCCTGGATCGCGTCGAGCAGCATGTCCGCCTCGACCGTTCCCTTGGTGTCCTCGATCGTCATCTCGATGCCCGGCCCCTGCGCGGCCACCGTGCCCGCGAGGATGCCGAGTTGCCGCTCCTTCTCGACCGTCTGCTTGCGGGCCTCCTCCGCCTGGTCGGAGCTGTTCTCCAGCTCGTCCCGCTGCTTCTCGAGGCCCTGCTTCTCGTCTTCAAGACGCTGGGTACGGTCGTCCAGTTCATCGAGGATGCGTACGAGATCCTCCTGCCTCGCTCCCCGCAGCGCACTGTCGCTGTCGCTGTTCGACGCCACCTGGACGGCGAGACCGAAACCGAGGCCGAACAGCAGCACCGCGACGATGAGTTGGGCCCGGGTCACGCGCGGCGGCCACAGCCCCTTCACCAGCCTCTGACGGCCGGTGAGACCGGGCTCGTCGGCCGGGTCCGCGGTCTCCTCGGCAGGCGTCACCGGGAGTTCCTCGGGCAGTTCCTTGCGCAGCCTGTTGCCGGGCGTCTCTTCCTGCTCGCTCATCGGCGTCACGCCCGGAAGACGTGCCGGCGGATCGCCGCGGCGTTCGAGAAGATGCGGATGCCGAGCACGACGACGACACCGGTCGACAGCTGGGCACCCACACCCAACTTGTCGCCCAGGAACACGATCAGTGCGGCCACGACCACGTTCGACAGGAACGAGACGACGAAGACCTTGTCGTCGAAGATGCCGTCGAGCATGGCGCGCAGACCACCGAAGACGGCGTCCAGCGCCGCCACCACGGCGATCGGCAGATAAGGCTCGACGACCGCCGGAACCTCAGGCCGGACCAACAGGCCGGCCACGACTCCCACGACGAGGCCCAGTACGGCGATCACGATGTGCCCTTCTCAGTTCTCGGCTCTGCTGTACGTACGATCACACTCGGTGCGGCCGGCAGCCGGAGGTCGTCCTCCACGGAAATCGCGGTCCGGATGCCGTAGTTCTCCTGCAGGGCGTGCAGATACAGCCCGTCGGCACTGTTCTGGAACTTCGTGCTGAGCCGCTGCCCGTCCCCCACCGCAAGCACCGTATACGGCGGCACCAGCGGCTTGTTGTCGACCAGTATCGCGTCACCCGCAGCCCTGATCGCCGACAGCGCGGTCAGCCGCTGTCCGTTGATGGAGATGGCCTCGGCGCCCGACTCCCACAGCCCGTTGACGACCCGCTGCATGTCCCGGTCGCGCACCCGCCCTGTGTCGGAGAACCCCGACGTCTCACGCGGGTTGCCGTCACCCCCCGTGGTGGCCTCCTTGGCGTCGTTCACGACCAGCTTGACGCCGGGCCCGTGCACCTCGGCCGCGCCCGACAGGATGTCCACGAGATCGGCCTGGCCGCTGTCCCCGCTCTCCTTGAGCGCTTCCCGCTGCCGCGTGCCCACGTCGTCACGCAGCTTGTCGACACTTTCCTCGAGCTTGTCCGCCGTGTCGCTCTCGCGATCGATACGGTCGATGAGCTCCTGGCGCTCCTTGGCCACGACCGGAGCCGCCACCCGCGCCTGCGCCGCCCCCACGGTGACCACCAAGGCGGCGAGCACCAGGCCGACGGCCAGACCGAGCTTCGCCCGCAACGTCTTGGGCAACCCGCCGTCACCGGCCGCCTTCTTGCGGGCGGCCGCCTCGGCGTACCCGTCGTCGAGGCTGTGGTCCATGACGTTGGTGAGCAGCGACATGGAGGCGTCCGGGCGCGAGGGGCGCGTGGGGGTGCTCCGAATGGGGGGCTGCTGCGGCATGCCGCACATCGTCGCACGTCGCGGCCCCTACCTCCGAATGGCCCCATCGGCGTGCCGGACAGGCCCCCTTGGGGACACTTGTCCGGCACGCGTGCGTGCGTCGGTTCAGCGGCCGGCGCTGTCCACGACCGCCGACCACTCGTCCAGCAGGGCCTGCGCGGACGCGTCGTCGGGCCCCTCGGCCCACAGATGGGTGACCGCCTCGGCCGGGTCGGGCAGCACCATCACCCAGCGTCCGTCGGTCTCGACGACCCGGACACCGTCGGTCGTGTCGACAAAGCGATCGCCCGCCGCCTCCACGACCCGCCGCATCACCAGTCCCTTGACGGCCCACGGGGTCGCCAGATCCCGCTTGAGGACATGGGCCCGCGGAATCCGCGCGTCGATCTGGCTGAGCGTGAGCTGCGTCCGCGCCACCAGCCCGATCAGGCGTACGAAGGCCGCCGTACCGTCGAAGACGCTGCTGAACTCCGGCACGATGAAAGCGCCCTTGCCGTCACCGCCGAAGATCGTCGTTTCGTCGCGCCCGACCCTGGTGAGGTCGTCGGGCGAGGTGGTCGTCCACTCGACCTGCGTGCCGTGATAGGCGGCCACCTGCTCGGCGATCCGCGTGGTGGTGACCGGCAGCGCCACCCGCCCGCTGCGCCGCTCCGCGGCCACCAGGTCGAGCATGACGAGCAGGGCGCGGTCGTCCTCGATGATGCGGCCCTTCTCGTCCACCAGGGACAGCCGCTCACCCACGGGGTCGAACCGCACACCGAAGGCGGCCCGCGCGGACGCCACGATCTCGCCCAGCCGCACCATCCCCGACCTACGGGCGTCCGCCGTCTCGGTCGGCCGGGACTCGTCGAGCCCCGGATTGATGGTCAGCGAGTCCACACCGAGCTTCCCGAGCAGGCTGGGCAGCACGAGCCCCGCACTGCCGTTGGACGCGTCCACGACGACCTTGAGCCCGGACTCGGAGATCCCGGTGATGTCGACGTTCCGCAGCAGCGACCCGGTGTACGAGTCGAAGACACTCGCCGGGAAATGCAGGTCCCCGATCTCCCCGGGGAACGCCCGCCGGTACTCCTGCCGCGCGAACACCCGGTCCAGCTTGCGCTGACTACCCTGGGACAGGTCCGCGCCCCGCCCGTCGAAGAACATGATGTCAACGGAGTCCGGCACCCCGGGTGTGGTCCGGATCATGATCCCGCCGGCACTGCCTCGCGCGGTCTGCTGCCGCGCCACGGGCAGCGGTACGTTCTCCAGGTCGCGTACGTCGATGGCGCTGGCCTGCAGAGCGGAGATCACCGCCCGCTTGAGTGCTCGGGCGCCTCGGGAGTGGTCGCGGGCCGTGGTGACCGTCGAGCCCTTCTTGAGGGTCGTCGCGTAGGCACCGGCCAGCCGGACGGCGAGTTCCGGCGTGATCTCGACGTTCAGGATGCCGGACACCCCGCGGGCGCCGAAGAGATGCGCCTGTCCCCTGGACTCCCAGATGACCGAGGTATTGACGAAGGCGCCGGCTTCGATGGTCTTGAACGGGTAGACCCGGACATTCCCCTGAATAATCGATTCCTCGCCGACGAGGCACTCGTCCCCGATGACCGCGCCGTCCTCGATCCGCGCGGCACGCATGATGTCGGTGTTCTTCCCGACGACACAGCCGCGGAGATTGCTCTGCTGTCCGACATACACGTTGTCGTGCACGACGGCCTTGTGCAGAAAGGCACCGCTCTTGACGACGACATTGGAGCCGACGACGGTGTGCTCCCGGATTTCGGCGCCGGCCTCGACCTTCGCGTAGTCCCCGATGTACAGCGGGCCGCGCAGAACGGCGTCGGGATGCACCTCGGCCCCCTCGGCCACCCACACGCCCGGGGAGAGCTCGAACCCGTCGATCTCGACGTCGACCTTGCCCTCGAGGACGTCGGCCTGGGCCTTCACATAGCTCTCGTGGGTGCCGACGTCCTCCCAGTAGCCCTCGGCGACATAGCCGTAGATCGGCTTGCCTTCCTTCATCAGCTGAGGAAAGACGTCACCGGACCAGTCCACAGGTACGTCGGCCTCGACATAGTCGAAGACCTCGGGCTCCATCACATAGATGCCCGTGTTCACGGTGTCCGAGAAGACCTGGCCCCAGGTCGGCTTCTCCAGGAAGCGCTCGACCTTGCCCTCTTCATCGACGATGGTGATACCGAATTCAAGGGGATTGGGCACACGCGTCAGACAGACGGTGACCAGTGCGCCCTTTTCCTTGTGGAAGTTGATGAGCTCGGTGAGGTCGAAGTCGGTCAGGGCATCACCGGAGATGACAAGGAAAGCATCGTCCTTCAACGCCTCTTCGGCGTTCTTGACGCTTCCGGCGGTACCGAGTGGCTTCTCCTCATTGGCATAGGAGAGCTCCATGCCGAGCTCTTCACCGTCACCGAAGTAGTTCTTGACCAGAGAGGCCAGGAACTGGACGGTGACGACGGTCTCGTTGAGCCCATGCCTTTTGAGCAGCCTCAGAACGTGCTCCATGATCGGCCGGTTGGCCACCGGCAGGAGCGGCTTGGGCATGCTTGAGGTCATGGGACGAAGGCGTGTGCCTTCGCCTCCGGCCATCACGACGGCCTTCATGTCGGAAGCGTCCTCCTCTAAAGAGTTGACGGTCTAGCCGACTTCACCCGTCCAGATTGTCCCGCACTTTTCCGCCGGGGGCCATCGAGCCGCTTCGGCCGTGCCAAAGGACGAGTTCAATCGGCCATGGCGTCCGCACGGATCAGGCGGCGGACTTGTACCACGTAGAGGACTCCTGCCCACCAGTAGAGCGTTGTACCCCATCCGGCGAACGCCCATCCGAAAATAGCAGCGAGTGACGAGATCCATCCAGTTCCGTCACTGAGCAGGAGCAGGGGGAAGGCGTACATCAGGTTGAACGTGGCCGCCTTGCCGAGGAAGTTCACCTGCGGCGGCGGATAACCGTGACGCCTGAGGATGCCCACCATCACCAGGAGAACCAGCTCCCGCAAGAGAAGTGCAGCCGTCAACCAGATCGGCAGAATCTCGCGCCAGGTGAGTCCGACCAGGGTCGACAGAATGTAGAGCCGGTCGGCCGCCGGGTCGAGCAGCCGGCCGAGGCTGCTGATCTGGTTCCACCTGCGGGCCAGCTTGCCGTCGAGGTAGTCGCTGATGCCGCTCAGCGCCAGTACCAGCAACGCCCAGCCGTCACTCTTCGGGCCTCCGAACTCAGGCCTGAGAATCAGCCACAGGAAGACCGGCACACCGACGAGCCGCGCCATGCTGAGGATGTTGGGGATGGTGAGGACCCGGTCCGTCTGGACCCGGGTCTCCTGGACCTCCACCCGGGGGCCTCCTGTGGGAAACGTGCCAACGATGCCCCCTGACCCTACCTCAACGCAAAAAAGCTCTGGCTCTTGGGCTGAGTGCCCAAGAGCCAGAGCTTTAAAAGGAGTTCGGCGGTGTCCTACTCTCCCACAGGGTCCCCCCTGCAGTACCATCGGCGCTGTAAGGCTTAGCTTCCGGGTTCGGAATGTAACCGGGCGTTTCCCTCACGCTATGACCACCGAAACACTATGAAACTAGACCGGAAAACACACGGTCGTTGCCTCAGAACTAACACAGTGGACGCGAGCAAATATGGACAAGCCCTCGGCCTATTAGTACCGGTCACCTCCAGCGGTTACCCGCCTTCCAGATCCGGCCTATCAACCCAGTCGTCTACTGGGAGCCTTAACCCCTCAAAGGGGGTGGGAATACTCATCTCGAAGCAGGCTTCCCGCTTAGATGCTTTCAGCGGTTATCCCTCCCGAACGTAGCCAACCAGCCATGCCCTTGGCAGAACAACTGGCACACCAGAGGTTCGTCCGTCCCGGTCCTCTCGTACTAGGGACAGCCCTTCTCAATATTCCTACGCGCGCAGCGGATAGGGACCGAACTGTCTCACGACGTTCTAAACCCAGCTCGCGTACCGCTTTAATGGGCGAACAGCCCAACCCTTGGGACCGACTCCAGCCCCAGGATGCGACGAGCCGACATCGAGGTGCCAAACCATCCCGTCGATATGGACTCTTGGGGAAGATCAGCCTGTTATCCCCGGGGTACCTTTTATCCGTTGAGCGACGGCGCTTCCACAAGCCACCGCCGGATCACTAGTCCCGACTTTCGTCCCTGCTCGACCCGTCGGTCTCACAGTCAAGCTCCCTTGTGCACTTACACTCAACACCTGATTACCAACCAGGCTGAGGGAACCTTTGGGCGCCTCCGTTACCCTTTAGGAGGCAACCGCCCCAGTTAAACTACCCATCAGACACTGTCCCTGATCCGGATCACGGACCCAGGTTAGACATCCAGCACGACCAGACTGGTATTTCAACGACGACTCCACAACCACTGGCGTGGCCGCTTCAAAGTCTCCCAGCTATCCTACACAAGCCGAACCGAACACCAATATCAAACTGTAGTAAAGGTCCCGGGGTCTTTCCGTCCTGCTGCGCGAAACGAGCATCTTTACTCGTAGTGCAATTTCACCGGGCCTATGGTTGAGACAGTCGAGAAGTCGTTACGCCATTCGTGCAGGTCGGAACTTACCCGACAAGGAATTTCGCTACCTTAGGATGGTTATAGTTACCACCGCCGTTTACTGGCGCTTAAGTTCTCAGCTTCGCCACACCGAAATGTGACTAACCGGTCCCCTTAACGTTCCAGCACCGGGCAGGCGTCAGTCCGTATACATCGCCTTACGGCTTCGCACGGACCTGTGTTTTTAGTAAACAGTCGCTTCTCGCTGGTCTCTGCGGCCACCCCCAGCTCAAGGAGCAAGTCCTCTCACCAGTGATGGCCCCCCTTCTCCCGAAGTTACGGGGGCATTTTGCCGAGTTCCTTAACCATAGTTCACCCGAACGCCTCGGTATTCTCTACCTGACCACCTGAGTCGGTTTAGGGTACGGGCCGCCATGAAACTCGCTAGAGGCTTTTCTCGACAGCATAGGATCATCCACTTCACCACAATCGGCTCGGCATCAGGTCTCAGACACAAGAGTGGCGGATTTGCCTACCACTCGTCCTACACCCTTACCCCGGGACAACCACCGCCCGGGATGGACTACCTTCCTGCGTCACCCCATCACTCACCTACTGCAAGTCTGGTTCGTCGGCTCCACCACTCCCCTTTGCCCGAAGGCTCCGGGGCGGCTTCACGGACTTAGCATCGCCTGGTTCGATGTTTGACGCTTCACAGCGGGTACCGGAATATCAACCGGTTATCCATCGACTACGCCTGTCGGCCTCGCCTTAGGTCCCGACTTACCCTGGGCAGATCAGCTTGACCCAGGAACCCTTAGTCAATCGGCGCACACGTTTCCCACGTGTGTATCGCTACTCATGCCTGCATTCTCACTCGTGAACCGTCCACCACTGCCTTCCGGCGCAGCTTCACCCGGCACACGACGCTCCCCTACCCATCACAGCCTCCGTTGGGAGTATTGCTGCAATGACACGACTTCGGCGGTACGCTTGAGCCCCGCTACATTGTCGGCGCGGAATCACTAGACCAGTGAGCTATTACGCACTCTTTCAAGGGTGGCTGCTTCTAAGCCAACCTCCTGGTTGTCTCTGCGACTCCACATCCTTTCCCACTTAGCGTACGCTTAGGGGCCTTAGTCGATGCTCTGGGCTGTTTCCCTCTCGACCATGGAGCTTATCCCCCACAGTCTCACTGCCGTGCTCTCACTTACCGGCATTCGGAGTTTGGCTAAGGTCAGTAACCCGGTAGGGCCCATCGCCTATCCAGTGCTCTACCTCCGGCAAGAAACACACGACGCTGCACCTAAATGCATTTCGGGGAGAACCAGCTATCACGGAGTTTGATTGGCCTTTCACCCCTAACCACAGGTCATCCCCCAGGTTTTCAACCCTGGTGGGTTCGGTCCTCCACGAAGTCTTACCTCCGCTTCAACCTGCCCATGGCTAGATCACTCCGCTTCGGGTCTTGAGCGTGCTACTGAAACGCCCTATTCGGACTCGCTTTCGCTACGGCTACCCCACCCGGGTTAACCTCGCAACACACCGCAAACTCGCAGGCTCATTCTTCAAAAGGCACGCAGTCACGAGATATGTGCAAGCACATATCCGACGCTCCCACGGCTTGTAGGCACACGGTTTCAGGTACTATTTCACTCCGCTCCCGCGGTACTTTTCACCATTCCCTCACGGTACTATCCGCTATCGGTCACCAGGGAATATTTAGGCTTAGCGGGTGGTCCCGCCAGATTCACACGGGATTTCTCGGGCCCCGTGCTACTTGGGTGTCTCTCAAACGAGCCGCTGACGTTTCGACTACGGGGGTCTTACCCTCTACGCCGGACCTTTCGCATGTCCTTCGCCTACATCAACGGTTTCTGACTCGTCCTGTCGCCGGCAGACGACAGAAGAGAGATCCCACAACCCCGCATGCGCAACCCCTGCCGGGTCTCACACGCATACGGTTTGGCCTCATCCGGTTTCGCTCGCCACTACTCCCGGAATCACGGTTGTTTTCTCTTCCTGCGGGTACTGAGATGTTTCACTTCCCCGCGTTCCCTCCACACTGCCTATGTGTTCAGCAGCGGGTGACAGCCCATGACGACTGCCGGGTTTCCCCATTCGGAAACCCCCGGATCAAAGCCTGGTTGACGACTCCCCGGGGACTATCGTGGCCTCCCACGTCCTTCATCGGTTCCTGGTGCCAAGGCATCCACCGTGCGCCCTTAAAAACTTGGCCACAGATGCTCGCGTCCACTGTGCAGTTCTCAAACAACGACCAGCCACCCATCACCCCCAACCGAAGCTGGAGTTCACTGGGGCCGGCATCACGAGGGGGTTCATTCCCTCAGACACCCAACAGCGTGCCCGACACCCTCGCCACTCGTGATCAGCGTTCCACGCTCCAAAGGAGCAGTACTGGCAGCCCGAGATGACTGAAAGTGCCGAATAATCAACGTTCCACCCATGAGCAACCACCGTCGAACGTTTGCCGACGTAATGGCCCTGGACCACCAAGCAAGCTTGGCGGCCTAGATGCTCCTTAGAAAGGAGGTGATCCAGCCGCACCTTCCGGTACGGCTACCTTGTTACGACTTCGTCCCAATCGCCAGTCCCACCTTCGACAGCTCCCTCCCACAAGGGGTTGGGCCACCGGCTTCGGGTGTTACCGACTTTCGTGACGTGACGGGCGGTGTGTACAAGGCCCGGGAACGTATTCACCGCAGCAATGCTGATCTGCGATTACTAGCAACTCCGACTTCATGGGGTCGAGTTGCAGACCCCAATCCGAACTGAGACAGGCTTTTTGAGATTCGCTCCACCTCACGGTATCGCAGCTCATTGTACCTGCCATTGTAGCACGTGTGCAGCCCAAGACATAAGGGGCATGATGACTTGACGTCGTCCCCACCTTCCTCCGAGTTGACCCCGGCGGTCTCCTGTGAGTCCCCGTCACCCCGAAGGGCACGCTGGCAACACAGGACAAGGGTTGCGCTCGTTGCGGGACTTAACCCAACATCTCACGACACGAGCTGACGACAGCCATGCACCACCTGTACACCGACCACAAGGGGGGCACTATCTCTAATGCTTTCCGGTGTATGTCAAGCCTTGGTAAGGTTCTTCGCGTTGCGTCGAATTAAGCCACATGCTCCGCTGCTTGTGCGGGCCCCCGTCAATTCCTTTGAGTTTTAGCCTTGCGGCCGTACTCCCCAGGCGGGGAACTTAATGCGTTAGCTGCGGCACCGACGACGTGGAATGTCGCCAACACCTAGTTCCCACCGTTTACGGCGTGGACTACCAGGGTATCTAATCCTGTTCGCTCCCCACGCTTTCGCTCCTCAGCGTCAGTAATGGCCCAGAGATCCGCCTTCGCCACCGGTGTTCCTCCTGATATCTGCGCATTTCACCGCTACACCAGGAATTCCGATCTCCCCTACCACACTCTAGCCTGCCCGTATCGAATGCAGACCCGGGGTTAAGCCCCGGGCTTTCACACCCGACGTGACAAGCCGCCTACGAGCTCTTTACGCCCAATAATTCCGGACAACGCTTGCGCCCTACGTATTACCGCGGCTGCTGGCACGTAGTTAGCCGGCGCTTCTTCTGCAGGTACCGTCACTTTCGCTTCTTCCCTGCTGAAAGAGGTTTACAACCCGAAGGCCGTCATCCCTCACGCGGCGTCGCTGCATCAGGCTTGCGCCCATTGTGCAATATTCCCCACTGCTGCCTCCCGTAGGAGTCTGGGCCGTGTCTCAGTCCCAGTGTGGCCGGTCGCCCTCTCAGGCCGGCTACCCGTCGTCGCCTTGGTGAGCCGTTACCTCACCAACAAGCTGATAGGCCGCGGGCTCATCCTTCACCGCCGGAGCTTTCAACCCGCACAGATGCCCGTGCGAGTGGTATCCGGTATTAGACCCCGTTTCCAGGGCTTGTCCCAGAGTGAAGGGCAGATTGCCCACGTGTTACTCACCCGTTCGCCACTAATCCCCACCGAAGTGGTTCATCGTTCGACTTGCATGTGTTAAGCACGCCGCCAGCGTTCGTCCTGAGCCAGGATCAAACTCTCCGTGAATGTTTACCCGTAATCGGGTGCACACATCACGAGAGCGGAACAGCCACCGGAATAAGGCGACTGTTCACAGCGTCCTCGCTGTGTTTTTTCAAAGGAACCTCGTCCCAGCCGAATGACCGGAGACGGGGTATCAACATATCTGGCGTTGATTTTTGGCACGCTGTTGAGTTCTCAAGGAACGGACGCTTCCTTTGTACTCACCCTCTCGGGCTTTCCTCCGGGCGCTTCCCTTCGGTGTTCCAAACACTATCAGTGTTTTTCCGTCTCCCTGACCACCGTCCTGCGGGCATGCAGAAGTTGATCGAGATAAGGTCTGACAAGTTTGGTTGCTGCCAGGCAAGAACGCGTGATCGCGTCACTCAGCCCCAAGCAGGAGTACGACTGTACACGGGGCCTCGAAGGCCGTGCAAATCCATGGGACTGGTGGTCTAGACCACCAGCGGGTATCTTCCGTGCGGAACCCTCACTTCATCTGACATACGCTGCTGGACAGAGCCGTCCGAGACAGGCAGTGACGGCCCATATACGCAGCTCCACCCCTGGGAGGCTTCCCATGACCACCGTGACGTCCCCTCTTGCAGGACGCGCCGTCGGACTGGCCGCAGTGCCGGATCCGGTCTTCTCCGGGGCCATGGTCGGCCCGGGCACCGCGATCGACCCCGTACGTGAACCGTCCGAGGCCGTCGCGCCCGTGGACGGAGTGATCGTCTCTCTCCACCCGCACGCGTTCGTCGTCGTGGACGAAACGGGGCACGGCGTGCTCGTGCACCTCGGCATCGACACCGTGCAGCTCAACGGCGAGGGCTTCGAGCTGCTGGTGAACAAGGGTGACACCGTCACGCGCGGCCAGGCCGTCGTGCGGTGGAACCCGGCGGCCGTCGAGGCAGCCGGCAAGTCCGCGGTGTGCCCCGTCATCGCGCTGGAGGCCACGGCCGAGGCCCTCTCCGAGCTCCGTGACAACGGCGATGTGAAGGCCGGCGACACCCTCTTCCTCTGGAAGTGACGTCAGCGCCGTCGTAGGACGGCAAGTAGGCACGACAACCATCGCGGCGGCGGGACCCGCCGCACTATCGGAGACGGGTGAGATGGAGACAACGCTGCGAGGCGTCGGCGTGAGCCACGGTGTGGCGATCGGCGAGGTTCGGCATATGGGGACGGCGGTGCTGGAGCCGCCTGCCAAGCAGATACCGGTTGAGGACGCGGAGCGCGAACAGGGGCGTGCCCGCAAGGCCGTGGAGGCCGTGGCGGCCGACCTGATGGCGCGCGGCAACCTGGCGGGGGGCGAAGCCCAGGCGGTGCTCGAAGCGCAGGCCATGATGGCCCAGGACCCCGAGCTGATGGCTGATGTGGACCGCCGTATCGCTGTCGGCAGCACGGCCGAGCGTGCCGTCTACGACGCGTTCGCCGCGTACCGCGAGCTGCTGGCCGGTGCCGGTGAGTACCTCGCCGGGCGGGTCGCGGACCTCGACGACGTGCGGAATCGTATCGTCGCTCGGCTGCTCGGGGTGCCCATGCCGGGTGTCCCGGACAGCGACGAGCCGTATGTCCTGGTGGCGCGTGATCTCGCGCCCGCCGACACGGCTCTGCTGGACCCGACGCTCGTGCTCGGCTTCGTCACCGAGGAGGGCGGGCCGACCAGTCACAGTGCGATTCTGGCGCGGGCGCTCGGTGTGCCGGCCGTCGTGGCGCTGCCGGGTGCCGGTGAGCTGGCGGAGGGCACGGTCATCGCGGTCGACGGCAGTACCGGCGACATCTTCGTGAACCCGAGTGACGAGAAGAAGGCCGAGCTGGAGGCCGCTGCCGCTGAGCGGAAGGCCGCGCTCGCCGCGTCCACCGGTCCCGGTGCCACCGCCGACGGCCACAAGGTGCCGCTGCTCGCCAATGTGGGCGGTCCGGCGGACGTGCCCGCCGCGGTCGAGGCCGGTGCCGAGGGTGTGGGTCTTTTCCGTACCGAGTTCCTCTTCCTCGACGACAGCAAGAACGCGCCGACCGAGGAGAAGCAGGTCGAGGCCTACCGGCAGGTGCTGGAGGCCTTCCCGGAGGGGCGGGTCGTCGTTCGTGTGCTGGACGCGGGCGCGGACAAGCCGCTGGACTTCCTGACGCCGTCCGACGAGCCGAACCCGGCGTTGGGTGTGCGCGGGCTGCGGACGCTGCTCGACCACCCCGAGGTGCTGCGCACCCAGCTCACAGCGCTGGCGAAGGCTGCCGAGGGACTGCCGGTCTACCTCGAGGTCATGGCCCCTATGGTGGCCGACCGCGCCGATGCCAAGGCCTTCGCCGATGCCTGCCGGGAGGCGGGGCTCCGGGCGAAGTTCGGCGCGATGGTGGAGATTCCCTCGGCGGCGCTGCGCGCGCGGTCGATTCTTCAGGAGGTCGAGTTCCTGTCGCTGGGGACCAACGACCTCGCGCAGTACACCTTCGCGGCCGACCGTCAGGTGGGTGCGGTGTCCCGGCTCCAGGACCCGTGGCAGCCCGCGCTGCTCGACCTGGTCGCGCTGTCCGCGGAGGCGGCGAAGGCCGAGGGCAAGAGCTGTGGTGTCTGTGGCGAGGCCGCGTCCGACCCGCTGCTCGCGTGTGTGCTGACCGGTCTCGGGGTCACCTCTCTTTCCATGGGTGCCGCCTCCCTTCCTTATGTGCGGGCGACGCTGGCGAAGTACACGCTCGCCCAGTGCGAGCGGGCGGCCGCGGCCGCCCGGGCTGCGGACAGCGCCGACGAGGCGCGCGCCGCCGCGCAGGCGGTGCTGTCCGGCGAGTAGTCGGGCGGGGTCGACCGATCGACGGTACTGAGAGGGCGCTCCACCGGTGGGTGGGGCGCCCTCTCTTCGTATGTCAGTGGCTGTGGTGCGCTGTCGGACCTTCCGGTCCGAGGTCGGGCGGGACGCAGTAGTCGACGTCCGATTCCGGGGAGATCAGGTCGCCGGAGTCGATGTCGGTGCAGTAGGCGTCGAAGACTTCTCCGGCGGTGAGGGGTTCGAGGTGATCACCGCGCAGGCGCCAGCCGTAGATGCGGTCGGTGGTTCCCGGGGTGCTGGTGCGCATGACCAGTCCGCCGGGGCTCTGGGTGGCGATGCCGAGTGCCAGGACGGTGGTGAATTCGAGGGCTTCGGCTTCGTCGAGTTGGACGGAGCCGTCGCTGTTCTCGTCGGAGTGGAGGACGGAGACGAGGGTCTCCGGGGTGCCGGTGATGCTGCACACGAGGTGGTGTTCGCCTGGCTGTGCGGTGTCGAGGATCCGGACCAGGAGGTCCGAGGCCCGGGTGAAGGCGGCGCGGCCGATGTCCTCCCCGCAGGAGCCGCAGCTGCCGAGGCGGGCGAGGAGTGTGGTCGCGTACTCCCAGGTGGCCTGGCGTACGGCCTCGTCCACGAGGGCGGGCACCAGGTCGGTCAGGGGCTGGCCCTCGTAGGGCAGTGCCGGCCCGGTGGAGGCGAGTTCCGCGGTGAAGCGGGTGCGGCTGGACGGGATGTCCGGGTTCAGGCCCGTCTCCTCGCAGAACTCGGCGTACTCCTGTGGGTCGAAGAGGGCGACGGTGGTGTGGCTGCCCTGTGAGGCGCGGGTCCTCAGGAGGTCTTCGACCTGTTTCAGGTAGGTGGCGTGGTCGTCGAAGGTGAAGCTGCGGTAGCGCCGCATGGCGCGGAAGTCGTGTTCGTCGGTGAGCAGGCCGATGGTGCCGGCGATTTCGCGGCGCAGGACGCGTCGCATTGTCTGGTGGCCGGTGTGCGCCATGTTTCCCCCTGTGCGCAGTCGATCAATGCTCACTCACAGTAACCGGCGGCACTGACAACGGCGTCCGGGCGAGGCGGGCCCGGATCACGCGGTGCTGAACCGCGCAGGTCAGGGCGATGACTGTGCCGAAGGTGGCCCAGCCTGCGGGGCCGGTGGCGATGGCCGCCGTGACCGCGAGTGGTCCGAAGGTGCGCTGGACGGACTGGGCCAGGCCGTGGACCCCGAGGTAGGCGCCCTGGGCGGTGTCGGGGGCGAGTGCTACGGACAGTTCCCAGGAGATGGTGGCGTGGAGCATCTCGGCCGTGGTGAAGGCGGCTGCCGCGGCGGTGAGGAGCAGTGTCGCGGTGAGGGCTCCGCCGGTGGCCGCGAGTGCCATGGCGAGGCCGCCCAGGCCGAAGGCGAGGGAGAGCGGGAGCAGGAGGTTCCGGGCGGCGGCCGTAGTGGTGCCGAAGCGGGCGAGCGGGACCTGGAGGGCCACGACCATGACGTTGTTGAGGACCATCAGGAGGGGCGCCAGTCCGTTCGGTGCGTTGCTCGCGTGGGCGATCCACAGGGGCAGGCCGACCTTGAACATGGCGTCGTCGAGGAAGAGCACCGTCTCGGTGGCGACGTAGGCGAGGTAGGTGCGGTCGCGCCAGGGGTTCGCCGGTCTGGTGGTGGGGGCCGTGTGCTTCGAACCGGTGACCGTGCGGGACGGGGAGGCGGGTTCGCCGCAGCGCAGGGTGAGGAGTGCCGAGACGACGAAGGACAGTGCGTCGCCGGCCAGGAGCCACTGGTAGGCGCTGGTCGTGCCGAGCGCCAGGGCGGCTGCCGCCGCGAGTCCGCCCAGGGCCCAGCCCGCGTTGGCGATCGTACGGTGGAAGGCCTGGTAGCGGACGCGGTCGGGGCCGGCGACGCGGGTGGCGTAGAGCTTGGTGAGGATGCTCGCGGCGCGGTCTCCGAGGCTGCCGACCGCCGAGAAGGCGATGAGCAGGGCGTAGTGGTCGGTGGTGAGCAGGGCGCAGGAGGCCAGGGCGCGCAGGAGCTGGACGATCAGCAGGATCCGGGTGATCGGGAAGCGGTCGGCGAGCTTGCCGCCCAGAGGTGCGCCCGCGATGCCGATGGCGCCGGCGGCCGCGGCGAGCGTGCCGACCTGGGCGAGGGAGAGCTCGGAGACGTAGGTGAAGTAGAGGACCGACACGGAGGCCCACAGGCCGCTGCCGACGCGGTCGACGAGCGCGATGACGAGCTTTCTGCGTCCGTCGCGCCCGCCGGGAATGCTTCTCGACCATGCTGCCGTGCGCCGTATCGGATGCACTGCTCCCCCTGTCTTCTTGCTTTTCATTTATGTACTGATACATACTGTGCAACGTGGCAACACAATATGGGATCAGTGGTACGACGGCCAAGGGAATTGCCGCGTCCGTCGAACGGGCTGTGGCCGAAGGCTCCTTGGCGCCCGGGGTCGCGCTGCCTCCGGTGCGGCGGCTCGCGGATGGGCTGGGGGTGAGTCCTGGGACCGTTGCGACGGCGTACAAGGAGCTGCGGCAGCGCGGGATCGTGGTCACGCGGGGGCGGGGCGGGACCGTGGTGGCATCGGCGCCGGCCGTGGCGTCACGGCGGCCGCCCAGAGTGCCCGAGGGGCTGCGGGACTTGGCGGGCGGTCATCCCGATCCGCGGCTGCTTCCCGCTCTGGTGCCGCCGTCCAGGCTCTCCCCCGGGGCTCGCTCGCACCGGTCGGCGCCCCGGCTGGCGCGGCTCGAGGACGCCGTACGCGAGTGGCTGGGGTCCGACGGGGTGCCTGTGGAGCAGGTGACCTTCGCGCATGGGGCGCTGGATCTGATCGGGCGGCTGCTGTCCGTGGAGCTGCGGCCCGGGGACGTCGTCGCGATGGAGGATCCCGGGTACCACCATCTGCTGGACCTGGTCACTGCCTCGGGGCTGCGCATGGTTCCCGTGGCGGTCGACGACGAGGGGGTGCGGCCCGATGCCCTGCGCGATGCGCTGCGGGGCGGTGCGCGTGCTGTCGTATGCAGTCCTCGGGCGCAGAATCCGTACGGCGGTCGCTTTTCCGTGGAGCGTCGGGACGCGCTGCTCGGTGTGCTCCGGGAGCGTCCCGAGGTGCTGGTCGTGGAGAACGATCACGCCTCGGCCGTCGCCGACGCGCCGCTGTGGACGCTGGCCGGCGGGGGGCTGTCGCGCTGGGTGCATGTGCGGACGGTGAGCAAGTTCCTGGGGACGGACCTGCGGTGGGCGGCCGCGGCCTGTGACCCGATCACGCTGGCGCGGCACGACGGGCGGCTGTTGCTGACCTCCGGTTGGGTCAGTCATCTGCTTCAGGAGACGGTGCACGGGCTGCTCGTGGACGAGGGCACGCGCGCGTTGGTGGCGCGTGCGCGGGAGACCTATGCCGTGCGCCGGAGCGCTCTGGTGCGGGAGCTCGGTGAGCGGGGCATCGAGGCGCACGGGGTGAGCGGGATGAACGTGTGGGTACCGGTCCGGGACGAGTCGGCGGTGGTGAACGGGCTGCGGTCGCACGGCTGGTGGGTCGCGGCCGGGGCCCGGTTCCGGCTGTCGTCCGGTCCCGGGGTGCGGATCACGGTCGCCGAGCTGGAGGCGGCCGACGCGGCGCGGCTGGCCTCGGACTTCGCCGGGGTGCTGGGTGAGTCCGAGGCCACCTACGGTGGTTGATCCGCCGGGTCAGGCGCGTTTGCGGGCCAGGTCCTCGTAGAAGTGGAGCAGGTCGAGGTTGTCGATGGAGCCGGCGTTGACGGCCTTTTCCAGGGGGGTGCCCTGGAGGAGGCGTTTGACGGGGACCTCGATGCGCTTTCCGGTGAGGGTGTGCGGGATGCCGGGGACCTCGATGACCTCGTCGGGGATGTGGCGGGGTGAGAGGTTCTCGCGGATGGTCCGCTTGATGCGGTCCAGGAGTGCCTGGTCGAGGACGGCTCCGGGGGTCAGGTGCACGAAGAGCGGCATCCAGTAGCCGCCGTCGGGCTGTTCGATGCCGATGACCAGGGATTCCTTGATCTCGGGGAGTCGCTCCACGGCCTCGTAGATGTCGGCGGAGCCCATGCGGACGCCCTGGCGGTTGAGCGTCGAGTCGGAGCGGCCGTGGATGACGACCGAGCCGCGCGAGGTGACGGTGATCCAGTCGCCGTGGCGCCACACACCGGGGTAGGTGTCGAAGTAGCTGTCGTGGTACCGGCTGCCGTCGGGGTCGTTCCAGAAGTGGATCGGCATCGAGGGCATGGGGTTGGTGACGACGAGTTCGCCGACCTCGTCGACGAGCGGTTCGCCGCTGGGGTCCCAGGACTGGAGGTCGGTGCCGAGGCCGGGTGCCTGGAGTTCGCCGATGTACACGGGCAGGGTCGGTACGGCGCCCGCGAAGCAGGAGCACACGTCCGTGCCGCCGCTGACGGAGGCGATCCACAGGTCCTCGCGGACCTCGTCGTGCAGCCAGCGGAAGCCGTCGGGCGGGAGCGGTGAGCCGGTGGTGGCCACGCACCGCACCTTGGAGAGGTCGAAGTCGCGTGCCGGGTGCACGTCGGCCTTGCGGCAGGCCATGACGTACGCGGCGGAGGTGCCGTAGAGGGTGGCTCCCGTGCGTTCGGCGACGCGCCACTGGGCGCCGGTGTCGGGGTAGCCGGGGCTGCCGTCGTAGAGGACGACGGTCGTGCCGGTGAGGAGACCGGAGACGAGGAAGTTCCACATCATCCAGCCGGTGGAGGTGTACCAGAAGAAACGGTCCTCTGGGCCCAGGTCGCAGTGCAGGCCGAGCTGCTTGAGGTGTTCGACCAGGATGCCGCCCTGGGACTGGACGATGGCCTTGGGGAGGCCGGTCGTGCCCGAGGAGTACAGCACCCAGAGGGGGTGCGCGAAGGGCACCTGTTCGAAGACCGGTTCGGTGTCCGTGCCCGTGAGCGCCGACCACTCCAGGGCGCCTTCGGGGGCTTCGGTGCCGAGGAGCGGGATGTGGACGACGGCGCGCAGCGAGGGCAGCTCACGGCGGAGTTCGGCGACGGTGTCACGGCGGTCGTGCTCCTTGCCGCCGTAGCGGTAGCCGTCGACGGTGAACAGGATCACCGGTTCGACCTGCTGGAAGCGGTCCAGGACGCTGCGGGCGCCGAAGTCGGGGGCGCAGGAGGTCCAGACGGCGCCGACAGCGGCCGTGGCGAGGAGGGCGACCACTGCTTCCGGGATGTTCGGGAGGTAGCCGCTGACGCGGTCTCCCGGCCGCACGCCGAGGGCCCGCAGCTCGGCGGCCAGGGAGCCGACCTGGCGGCGCAGCTCGGACCACGTCACCGGGCGCGGCTCATGGGTCTCGTCGACGTGCAGGAGGGCCGGTTCGTCCGCGCGGGTGTCGGCGGCGCGCAGGGCGTGCTCGGCGTAGTTGAGGGTGGCTCCGGGGAACCACTCGGCGCCGGGCATCGAGCTGTCGCCCAGCACGCGCGCGTAGGGGGTCGAGAAGCGGACGTCGAACCACTGGGTGACGGCCTTCCAGAACGTCTCCAGCTCGTCCACCGACCAGCGGTGCAGCGCCGCGTAGCCGCCGTCGGCCGGGGCGCCGTGGTGCTCGGCCGCCCATGCCTGGAACCTGGTGACCTGGGACCGGGCGATGCGCTGCGGATCTGGCTGCCAGAGCGGCTGGGGGTTCACGGTCGACATGGGGCGGCTCCCGGACTCTGCGCGTCGTGTGCGTCTCCCGCGCACGGGCAAGGGGTGTGCGCGTGACGCGGCTGACAGGGACGATGCCATGTGATCAACTTCTACGCCAGGGTGCGGCCCACATAGTCCGTGTCGTGAAGATGTGGTCCCGGCACGGGTGAACGGAAGTTGAACGGCACACGCGTGTGGGGCAGTGAGTGGCAGGGTGAACAGCATGAACGGTCGTGACCTGGTGCGTTCGGTGAAGGCGGTCGGCTCTGCGGGGGCGTCCCAGGGGTTGCGTACCGTGCGAGCGGCGTGGCGAAGGCGGCGTACCGACGCCGCCGGGCTGCCGGCCCGGGGGGCCGAGCGAGCCCGGGTGCCGGGGCCGGTGCAGAGCGCCGAGCCGGGGCCCGGCGGGGGTGTCGTCCGGTTCGCCCGGTCCGAGCTGCGGATCACGGTCGCGGTGAACGGGGCGGTCTTCTGGGGCTGGGACGGGGCCGGACCCGAGCCGTCGTACGCGCTGGCGGGCCGCTGCCCGGAGCCGGATCCCCGTGCGGTCCTCGAGCCGGACAAGGACGACGGCTGGCGGGTCGTGTCCGAGCGGGCGACGGTCGTGGTGTCGCGGCACGGCGCGGTCGAGGTGCGTACGCCCGGCGGGGTGACCGTGCGCGGGGATCTGCCGCCCCGGTGGTGGGAGCCCGTGGAGGGCGGTACGGCGCGCTGGATGCAGCGGTCCGAGGTGGCCGCCGACGCGCGGTTCTTCGGGCTCGGGGGCCGGGCGTCGGGGCCGCGGCTGCGGGACGGCACGTACCGGCTGTGGAACACCGATCCGGGCCGGGCCTTCGGGCCGGGCGACGACCCGCTGTACGTCACGATGCCGGTGCAGCTGGTCGTCGCCGACGTCACCACCCATCTCGTGTTCCACGACACCTCCTGGGACGGCACCGTGACCCTCCACGAAGGCGAGGAGGGCGCGGGGTCCGGGCACGACCGGGTGGGGACCTCCGAGCTGCGGATGGACGGCGGTCCGCTGCGCTGCTGGGTGATGGTGGGCACCCCTGCGCGCGTGCTGCTCGCGTGGGCCTCCCTCACCGGTGCGCCCGCCCTGCCGCCGTCGTGGGCGCTCGGCCATCATCACGCCCGCTGGGGCTTCGGCAGCGAGCAGGAGGTCCGCCGGATCGTCGCCGGGTACCAGGAGCGCGGTCTGCCGCTCGACGCCGTCCATCTGGACATCGACCACCTGGACGAGCACCAGGTGTTCACGGTGGACCAGGAGCGCTTCCCCAAGCTGCCCCAACTGGCCGGGGAACTGCTGCGGGACGGGATCCGGCTGGTGTCGATCGTGGACCCCGCGGTCAAGGCCGCGCCGGGCAACGCGGTGTTCGAGAGCGGGACGGCCGAGGACGCCTTCGTGAAGGACGCGTCCGGACAACCCGTGGAGGGGGTCGTGTGGCCCGGGGAGGCGGTCTATCCGGACTTCACGCACACGCGTGTGCGTGAGTGGTGGGGCCGTCTCTACCAGGAGCGGCTCACGGCGGGCTTCGCGGGCTTCTGGCACGACATGAACGAGCCCACGTCGTTCACCGCCTTCGGGGAGTCCACACTGCCGCGCTCGGCCCGGCACGCCCTCGATGGCAGGGGCGGCGACCACCGGGAGGCGCACAACGTCTACGCCCTGTGCATGGCCCGGGCCGGCTACGAGGGGCTGCGCGCCCTGGTGCCCGACGAGCGGCCCTTCCTTTTCTCGCGCTCCGGCTGGGCCGGCATGCAGCGCTACGGCGGCACCTGGTCCGGTGACGTGGCCACCGGCTGGCCCGGCCTGCGGGCCTCGCTGTCTCTCGTGATGGGACTCGGGCTCTGCGGGGTGCCGTACTCGGGGCCGGACGTGGGCGGCTTCGACGGGAGCCCGTCGCCCGAGCTGTACCTGCGCTGGTTCCAACTGGGCGCCTATATGCCGCTGTTCCGTACCCACGCGAGTCGGCGGGCGGGCCGCAGGGAGCCCTGGGAGTTCGGGGCCGAGGTGCTGGAGCACGCGCGCGTGGCGCTCGTGGAACGCCGGCGGCTGCTGCCGTACTTCATGACGCTCGCGCAGTTGGCCCGCCGTACCGGGGCGCCTTACGTACGGCCCTTGTGGTGGTCCGCGCCCGAGGACCGCGCTCTGCGGGACTGCGAGGACGCCTTCCTGCTCGGCGACAGCCTGCTGGTGGCCCCGGTGCTCGATCCGGGCGGCGACCGGCGGGCGGTCCAGCTGCCGCGCGGGCGCTGGTACGACACGACGACCGAGCAGGCGTACGACGGACCGGGGCAGGTGCTCGTCGACGCCCCGCTGTCGCGGATCCCCGTGCTCGCGCGCGCGGGTGCCGTCCTTCCGGTACGGGGCGCCGACGGCGGTCTCGAACTGGAGGTGTGGGCGCCCGCCCGCGGCCGGAGCGGGGGCGGACTGGTCGTGGTGGATGCGGGCGACGGGTGGGACGAACCGGAGATCGAACGCTACGTCGCCCGCTGGCAGGGCCGGAAGGTGGTCGTTCAGCGGGAGGGTGAGGACGGCGTGAGCGAGCCGTCCCTCCCGGTGCGGCTGCGCGGGCTCGGGGCGCGCTGAGTCTCAGACGTAGCGGCCCTCGAACCAGGCCCGGACGGCCACGGTGTGCAGGGGGAAGGCGAGTTCCTCGGGCCGGCGCAGGAGGTGCCAGCCCTCCGTCTCGTTCGTGGCGGCGGACTGCGGGAGGCCGTCGGCGGGGCGCTCCGGCAGTACCCCGAACAGGAGCAGGTGGCCGTCGGGCGAGCTGAGCGCGTCGACGAGGCGTACGTCGCGGCTCGCCGCCTCGATGCCGGTCTCTTCTCGCAGTTCGCGGACCAGGGCGTGCCGCCAGTCCTCGCGGTCGTCGACGAAGCCGCCGGGCAGGGCGATGCCTCCGCGCGCGGGGGCGACGGTCCGGGTGATGACGACGAGGGCGGTGCCCTGGGTGTCGTACACGGGCTGGAGCGCGACGGCGACCGGCAGGGGGTTGCGGTAGGCCACGGTGGTGCAGACGGGACAGGTGCGGGGCCAGCCCGCGACGCCCTCTCCGTAGGGCGCTCCGCAGCTCGAACAGTGGGAGCCGGGCACGGAGTTGGGGATGGAGTGCAGAGTTTCGGACACGCGGCGGACTGTATCCGATCACCGGTGTGCCTGATTCCGCTGGGCCCCCTGCCTCTTCGCGGCCGCCCGTGCGACACTTCTGACGATCCGTCAGATGCCGTCCGTCAGATCCGCTCCGGGGAGGGACGTTGGCACGCACGCGTACACCAGTGGTCACCGGATGGTTCACCGGTGACGGAGACGACTTCACGCTTCTCGGGACCCGCTGCTCCGTCTGCGCCTCGGTGTTCTTCCCGCGCGAGGACGCCCATTGCCGCAACCCCGGATGCGCCGGTGGCGAGCTGGCGGAGATTCCGCTTTCGCGGCGCGGGCGGGTCTGGTCCTACACGGACAGCCGGTACCGGCCACCGTCACCCTATGTGACCGATCCGGAACTTCCGTGGGAGCCGTGCACGTTGATCGCTGTGGAGCTGGCCGCGGAGCGGATCGTGGTGCTGGGGCAGGCCGTTCCCGGGGTCACCGTCGCCGATCTGACGGTGGGAGCGGAGGTGGAGGTCGTCCCCGGTGTCCTGCATGAGGACGGGGAGACGGTGTTCACGACATGGCGGTGGCGGCCGACGGGGGTGACGGCATGACGGGAGAGGTGGCGGTGCTCGGCGCGGGCATGCACCCGTGGGGCAAGTGGGGGCGCGGTTTCGTCGAGTACGGCGTGACGGCGGCCCGCGCGGCGCTGGCCGACGCGGGTCTGGAGTGGCGGGACGTCGGTTCGATCGTCGGCGCGGACACCGTGCGGGGCGGTTATCCGGGCTATGTGGCGGGGGCGACCTTCGCCAAGGCGCTGGGCTGGCAGGGGGCCCGGGTCGCCAGTGTCTACGCGGCGTGCGCGTCCGGGGCCCAGGCGGTCGCCGCCGCGCGGGCGCAGATCCTCGCGGGGCTCGCCGACGTGGTGCTGGTGGTGGGCGCCGACGCGGCTCCCAAGGGTTTCTTCCGGCCCGCGGGCGGCGACCGGCCCGACGATCCGGACTGGCTGCGGTTCCGGGTGCTCGGGGCCACCAACCCCACCTATTTCGGGCTGTACGCGCGGCGGCGGATGGCCGTGCACGGGGACACTTCCGAGGACTTCGCGCAGGTCAAGGTGAAGAACTCCGCGATGGGCGCGCTGAATCCGAACGCGCGCTACCGGAAGCGGGTCACCGCGGACGAGGTGGCGGCCTCGGCGGTGGTGGCCGATCCGCTGCGGCTGCTCGACATCTGCGCCACTTCGGACGGCGGGGCGGCGCTGGTGCTCTCCAGCATGGAGTTCGCGCGTCGGCGGGGTGCCACCGCGCCCGTGCGGATCAGGGCGGTGTCGACGGTGACGCCGACGTATCCGAACACCGTGCTGGACCTGCCGGACATCGCGACGGACTCCGCGGCGGCGGTGGAGCCGACCGAGCGGACGTTCCGCGCGTCGATCGCGCACGCGGCCTACCAGGAGGCCGGCATCGGACCGGAGGATCTCTCGCTCGCCGAGGTGTACGACCTCTCCACGGCGCTGGAACTGCAGTGGTACGAGGACCTCGGGCTGTGCGGGGAGGGCGAGGGCGCGAAGCTCCTGCGCGAGGGGGCCACGGCGGCGGGCGGGCGCATACCCGTCAACATGAGCGGCGGGCTCGCCTCCTTCGGCGAGGCGGTCCCGGCCCAGGCGATCGCCCAGGTGTGCGAGCTCACATGGCAGTTGCGGGGCGACGCGGGGCAACGGCAGGTCGAGCACGCGCGCGTGGGGATCACCGCGAACCAGGGGCTGTTCGGGCACGGGTCGGCGGTGATGGCGGTGCGGTGACCGAGGGACCTCGTTCACACTGCGTGAGGTCCGGCAAGGTGCCAGGCAGGCCGGAGGGTGGTTCCACCTTCTGTCGTCGAGGCCTGCCAGGCGGGCGTTGCAACCGTTGCCGTCGGCGACCTTGACGCCCCCCGGGGCCCGGTGAACACTTCCGGTGTCGGTCGACATCGCCGTACATTCTCGGCGTTCCAGGCACCACGCCGCGCGGGCCCCCACGAGTCAAGGCCCGAACCCCCCACGGGCGATTCGGCCGCGACGGCACGCTCGTCGCGGACGCCGGGCGGGGCGCGGGATCCTCCCTGCCCTCGGCAGTTCGCCAAGGGAACCGCAACCCCTGCACGGAGGAGGACCGGGGCGGGACCGTCCCGGGCCAGGGCCTAGGAGCCGCCATGAGCAACGGAGACGTATTCCTCGGTGAGGTCATCGGTACGGCGATTCTGATCCTCTTCGGCGCCGGTGTGGTCGCCGCCGTCGTACTCAACTACTCCAAGGCGAAGGACGCCGGCTGGGTCGTCATCGCCTTCGGCTGGGGCTTCGGTGTGCTGGCCGGGGCGTACACCGCCGCCCCGCTGTCCGGCGGGCACCTCAACCCCGCCGTGACCCTCGGGATCGCCGTCGACACCGGGGACTGGGACCAGGTACCGATCTACATCGCCGGGCAGATGGTGGGCGCCATGCTCGGGGCGGTCCTGTGCTGGCTGACCTACTACGCGCAGTTCCAGGCCAACGCCGAGGAGGAGATCGCCCAGCCCACGCTCGGGATCTTCTCCACCGGGCCCGCGATCCGCAATCCCGTGGCGAACCTGATCACGGAGATCATCGCGACCGTCGGTCTGGTGCTGCCGATCCTGGCCTTCGGGCTCACCAAGGGGCTCGGCGAGTCGGGTACCGCGGTCCTGGTCGTCGCGTTCCTGGTGGTCGGCATCGGTCTGTCGCTCGGCGGGCCCACCGGATACGCCATCAACCCGGCCCGTGACCTGGGCCCGCGTATCGTCCACGCCCTGCTGCCGATCCCCAACAAGGGCACCTCGGACTGGGGTTACGCGTGGATACCGGTGGTGGGACCGCTGATCGGCGGGGCGCTGTCCGGGGTGATCTTCAACGCGGCCTTCTGAGACACCGACCCGGACACCGACCCTCCGCAACACCGGCCTACAGAACACGCCTTGTGCAGGAACCGACGAAGGGGACGTCATGACGGACAAGTTCGTCGCCGCTATCGACCAGGGCACCACCTCCAGCCGCTGCATCATCTTCAGCCAGGACGGCGCGATCGTGGCCGTCGACCAGCGCGAGCACCGCCAGATCTTCCCCAAGCCCGGCTGGGTGGAGCACGACGCCACCGAGATCTGGTCCAAGGTGCAGGCCGTGGTGGCCGGCGCGATCGCCAAGGCCGGGCTCCGTGCCGACCAGCTCAGCGCGCTCGGCATCACCAACCAGCGGGAGACGACGGTCCTGTGGGACCGCGCCACCGGCAAGCCCGTGCACAACGCGATCGTGTGGCAGGACACCCGCACCGCGGCCCTGACCAACCAACTGGGCGGCTCGGACGGGCAGGACCGGTTCCGCGAACAGACCGGGCTGCCGCTGGCCACCTACTTCTCCGGCCCGAAGGCGGCCTGGCTGCTGGACAACGTGCCGGGGCTGCGTGCGCGGGCCGAGAACGGCGAGATCGCCTTCGGCACGATCGACTCCTGGCTGATCTGGAACCTCACCGGCGGCACGGACGGCGGCCGGCACGTCACCGACGTGACCAACGCCGGGCGGACCATGCTGATGAACCTGGAGACCCTCCAGTGGGACCAGTCGATCCTGTCCGCCATGAACGTGCCGGACGCCGTGCTCCCCGAGATCAGGTCCTCCGCCGAGGTCTACGGCACCGCCGTCGGCCAACTCGCGGGCGTGCCCGTGGCGTCCGCGCTGGGCGACCAGCAGGCCGCGGTGTTCGGGCAGGCCTGCTACGACGTGGGCACGGCGAAGAACACGTACGGCACGGGTTCCTTCCTGCTGCTCAACACCGGAACCCGGCCGGTGCCGTCGAAGAACGGGCTGCTGACGACCATGGGGTACAAGATCGGCTCCGAGGCGCCGGTCTACTGCCTGGAGGGGTCGATCGCCATCACGGGCGCCCTGGTGCAGTGGTTCCGCGACCAGCTCGGCATCATCCGTACCGCCGATGAGATCGAGCCTCTGGCGGCGAGCGTCGAGGACAACGGCGGCGCGTACATCGTGCCCGCCTTCTCCGGTCTGTTCGCGCCCTATTGGCGCTCGGACGCGCGCGGGGTCGTCACGGGGCTCACCCGGTACGTCACCAAGGCGCACCTCGCGCGGGCCGTCCTGGAGGCGACGAGCTGGCAGACACGCGAGGTCGTGGACGCCATGTACCAGGACTCCGGGGTGCAGATCACCACCCTGAAGGTCGACGGCGGCATGACCAAGAACAACCTGCTGATGCAGCACCAGGCCGATGTCCTTGACGTGCCCGTGGTCCGGCCGAAGGTCTCCGAGACCACGTGCCTGGGCGCCGCGTACGCGGCCGGGCTCGCCACGGGCGTGTGGAACGACCTCGACGAGCTGAAGTCCCACTGGCAGAAGGACGTCGAGTGGACGCCGAACATGGAGGCGTCCGTCCGGGACCGCCAGTACCACAACTGGCGCAAGGCCGTGGAGAAGAGCTTCGGCTGGGAGGAGGACGGCGAGAACTAGGCACACGCGTGTGGGGCCGTCGAGCCGCGGCCCGTACCCCTGTCGGCGGGGGTTCGGGCCGCACCCGTGCCTGAGGGGCCGCGCCGGTGCCTCAGGTGCCGCGCCGGTGCCTCAAGTACTGGGCGCCGGTACCTCAAAAGCTGCGTCGGCGCTTCAGGTGGTGACCGGTCGGCGGTGGCGTGCCGACAAGGCCATCGCGTGCTGGACGACGCCCACGAGGACCTCCTTGACCGACTGCTTGTCACGGGCGTCGCACAGCACGACCGGTACGTCCTCGTCGAGGTCGAGGGCCTGCCGTACGTCCTCCTCGGGGTAACGGATCGCCCCCTCGAAGCAGTTGACGCCCACGAGGAACGGGATGGAGCGCCGCTCGAAGTAGTCGACGGCGGCGAAGCAGTCCTCCAGGCGGCGGGTGTCGGCGAGCACGACGGCGCCGAGGGCGCCCTCGGAGAGCTCGTCCCACATGAACCAGAACCGCTCCTGTCCCGGCGTGCCGAACAGGTAGAGCACCAGGTCCTCGCGCAGGGTGATGCGGCCGAAGTCCATGGCGACGGTCGTGGTGCGCTTGCTCTCCACGCCGCTGATGTCGTCGACCGGGCGGCCTGCCTCGGTGAGCAGTTCCTCGGTGCGCAGCGGCCTGATCTCGCTGACCGCGCCCACGAGCGTGGTCTTGCCCACGCCGAAGCCGCCGGCCACCAGGATCTTGAGCGTGACGGGCTCGACCGGGGGCTTTCCGCGCTCAGAACGCCCGAAGATCATTGGTCTTTTCTCCTGCTTGCTGGGGTTGTCGTTCAGGCGCGGGCCGGAGGGTCGGTCACAGGGCCCTCAGACCGTTGATCACATCGCGCAGGATGCTTTCGTCAGGGAGCTCGGCGGGCGGCACCGGCCGGTTCACATGGACCCACTCGGAGTCGACGAGGTCACCGATCAGGACCCGTACGACCCCGACGGGCAGGTCGAGTTCGGAGGACAGCTCGGCGACCGACTGGGGGGTGTCCCGGCAGAGGTCGACGATGTCCACGTGCTCCGGGGACAGCGACTGGTCCCCTTCGGGATCGTCCGCGTGGGGTTCGGCCACGACGACCGCGATGAGGTCGAGACGGTGCTGGCCGACACTTGTGGTGCGGCCGCGCGTCATGGCGTACGGACGGACCACCGGTCCGGCCTCGTCGTCGAACCAGTGGCTTCTTCCCTGTCCTTCTGTGCTCATGCCATCTCACTACCCGCCCTGAGGCAGATCGGTGCGCGGGGCGGCACCGAGATGCACACCGACCCGCTTGACCAGGAGCGTCATCTCGTACGCGACGAGGCCCACGTCCGAGTCGGCGTCCGAGAGGACGGCGAGGCAGCTGCCGTCGCCGGCGGCCGTCACGAACAGGAACGCGTCGTCCAGCTCGACCACGGTCTGGCGGACGTTGCCCGCCTCGAAGTGCCGGCCCACACCCTTGGCGAGGCTGTGGAAGCCGGACGCCACGGCGGCGAGGTGCTCGCTGTCCTCGCGGGTCAGGTCCTGGGACACACCGGTCGGGAGGCCGTCGCTGGAGAGCACCAGGGCCTTGCGGATGCTCGCGACGCGCTCCACCAGGTCGTCGAGGAGCCAGTTCAGCTCGCCGGACTTGTCGGTCGCCTTCGGTGCGGTCATCGACCGTCCCCCTTAGTCGTTCGTTGTGGTGCTGTGCCGCCGGACGTGTCGTCGCCCGCGGCGTTCTCCTCGCGGCCGCGCTGCCAGCCGCGCTGGAGCGAGGCCATACGGCTGCGTACCTCGTCGGCGTCCCGGTCGGCGGGCTCCGCCTGCTTCTGGGGGCGCCGGTCGGGGGCCTGCTTCAGCTGCGGGGCCAGGTTGGCCTGCCGGACGCGGCGGGGCAGCGGGGTGGTGCCGGAAGCGGAGTCCTGCGGGCCGCGCGCGGCGCCGCCGGAGCCGCCGCCGCTTCCGAGGGCCCCGGGAACGGATCTGACGGGGCCGAGAGCGGGCGCGGCCGGCCTGCCGAAGGCTCCGGAGGCTCCCGCAGGGCCTGTGGGCCCGCTGACACCGGTGGCCCCCGTGGCGTCACCGGCGCCCGAAGGCCCGGCGGCTCCGGCAACCGTGTCGTCCGACGCCGTGCCGCTCGACGCGATCTCCGCACGCCGGGTGCGCCGAGGCAGCGCGGGGGCTCCCGCCGGGCCGCCGAGCTCACGGCCCGGTGATGCCGAGGAGGTCGGCACCTCCGTCAGCTCGTCGACGCGGTCGGCCACGCCGGTGCCCCGGCGAAGAGCAGCGGCACGGCGGCGGCTCGGCAGCGTGGGAGGCTCCGGGCGCGAGGCACCCGCGGTCACCGAGGGAGCCGTCCGGGGCCGGGAGTCGCCGGGGCCGATCGCGGGCGACTCGTCCCGCTCCTCGCGGCCCGGCCGCTCGTCGGTGACCGGACGCCCGTGGGAGCTGACCAGCTTGGGGGTACGGCGGCGGGGCAGCGACACCGGACCGTCGCCGGCGCCACCGTCGGCGTCCGGGCCGTCGTCGTCCACCTGGGCCAGGGAGCGGCGCGGCCGGAACAGCCCGCCGCGCTCGCTGTCCTCGGAGTCGAGCACGCCCGGGAAGTCGTTCAGGGCGTCCAGGTCGACGGGAGCCTCCAGTTCGACCGGGCCGTCCAGGATCGCGGGCGGCATGCCCGGCAGCTGGGCCGGTCCCCGGGTGAGCGAGACCCGCTGGGCCGCCTCCAGTTCGGCCTCCTTCGACGGCTGGGGGCGGTCCAGGCGGAAGCCGATGCCGTTGGTGTCGGGGACGTCGTCGGTCAGCAGCGCGTCGGGGATGAAGACGACGGCCGTCGTACCGCCGTACGGCGAAGGCTGAAGCGAGACCCGGACGTTCTGCCGCTGCGCGAGCCGGCTGACCACGAACAGGCCCAGGCGGTCGGTGTCGGACAGCTCGAACTCGGGTGTCTCCGCGAGCCGGAGGTTGGCGTCCAGCAGCGCGTCGGCGGCCATGCCGAGTCCGCGGTCGTGGATCTCCAGGGTGAAGCCGTTGGCGACGCGCTCCCCCACGACCTGGACGGCGGTGTGCGGCGGGGAGAACACCGTGGCGTTCTCCAGGAGTTCGGCCACCAGGTGGGTGAGGTCCGCGACGGCCGGTCCGGTCACGGCGACCCTGGGCAGCCGTCGGACCTCGATGCGCTCGTAGTCCTCGACCTCGGCGACGGCGGCGCGTACGACGTCCATCAGCTGGACGGGTTTGCGCCACTGCCGGGAGGGGGCGGCGCCGGAGAGGATCACGAGGCCCTCGGCGTGCCGGCGCATACGGGTGGTCAGGTGGTCCAGGCGGAACAGGTCGGCGAGTTCGTCGGTGTCCTCGGTGCGACGCTCCATGGTGTCGAGCAGGGTGAGTTGCTTGTGCAGCAGGACCTGGCTGCGGCGGGCGAGGTTGACGAAGACCTCGGAGACACCGGCCCGCAACTCGGCCTGTTTCACGGCGGCTTCGACGGCGGCGCGCTGGAGGGTGTTGAGGGCCTGGCCGACCTCGCCGATCTCGTTCTTGTCGTACTCCAGGCGCGGGACCTCGGTCTCGACGTCGACCTGTTCGCCCACGGACAGGCGGCGCATCACGCTGGGCAGCCGTACGCCGGACGCCTCGTGGGCCTCCAGGCGCAGTTGCCGCAGGTCGCGGATGAGGGTGCGGCCGACGCGTACGGACAGGATCAGCGAGAAGAGCAGGGCGATCAGGCCGAGGACGCCGACCGCGGCGGCCTTGATGATGACGCCCATCGCGTCCGGCCGGACCCGGTCCTGGAGGCGGTCGCCCGCCTGGTCGTCGAGCTTGGCGAGTTCGTCGAGCGCGGTGCCGGCTGCCGCGTCCCAGCTCTTGGCGCTGACCTTGTCGAAGGTGCCGGGCTCGGCGGTGGCGACGGACTGCTCGGCGGAGCGCAGCGGCGCCGTGCCGGCGTTCTTCCAGAACCGCTCGTAGCGCTCGCGCTCCGACGTCGGCAGCACGGCGAGGCTGACGTCGTACATCAGGGTGCGCTGGGCGACGAGGTCGGAGACGTCACGGATCTCGTCGCGGGTGAGCTTGCCCACCACCAGGGAGGATCCGAGCAGGGCGTCCTCGCGGGAGAGCAGTTCGCGGGCCCGGGTGATGTTGACCAGGGCCCGTGCCTGCTTGTCCAGTTCCACGCTGTCGACGCCGTCGAGGGTGGCGAGGAGGGCGTAGGCCGGGTCGACGAGGCGGTTGTACTGGTCGAGGGCCTGGAGCCGGGAGACGGTCCCCTCCTCGACGCTGCGGCGCAGCGAGTCGATGCCGTCGAAGGCGTCCAGGACGGCGGTGAGCCGTTCGTCGTCGTCCTGGTCCAGGCCGTCGCGCACATCGGGATCGTGGGCGTTCCGGCGGAACTTGGCGATGGCGTCGTCCGAGGCGTTCCTCGTGTCGCGCAGCGCGGACAGGGCGTCAGAGGCACGGGGATCGGCCAGGTAGACGAGCGACTGGCGACGTTCCTGCTGGAGCACGCGCACAGTGTCCTCGATGGGATACCCGAGCTTCTCCGTGACGGTCGACACCTGGAAGAGCTGGGCGACCTCACGTCCCGTCAGTACCGTGGCGAAGCCCCACACCGCGATCAGGGACACCAGCGGCACGAGAAGCAGCGCCACGATCTTCCGGCGGATCGACTTCCCGCGAAAGCGCATGGCCTCCCCCAGCTCGACCCCCACCGGCCGGGGGGTACACATGTACGTCAACAAACGGCGCGAGCCTACTACCGACGCACCCGTAACTCGAAGCTCCGTCCGGAACCTGAACTTCCGCTCCCAGGCGCGGGCATGGGGAGTTGTCCGCCCATTGCGGGAGATTGCCTCCTGTCACCAGGCAGTCCGCATCCGACCGGAACCGACCACCCAGGCCGGGTGGTTGGCTGGATTTTTTCGTTTCTTTGACGTCCTGCGGGAATCTTGAAGAGGTCTTGTTCGTCCTTCTCTTCGGGAAATGGCGGTGGATTCGGCCACAGGAGCCGCATCTGCAACTGGGCGGCGTAAAGCAGCGCAAGCCGGGCAGCCACATGGAAGCCCGGTCCACGGACACCGGGACGAGGGGACTGCCGGCGGTGGGGAGTGACACGGTGATGGGCACGGCGGAACGGCAGGAGGCGTCGCGAAGCGGCGTGGAGACGGCGCGTTCGAGGCCACCGCGGCGCCCGGAGGCGCCCGTTCACGACACTCCGGCGAGGGCGGACGTACGGCGCCGACGCGAGGCGGTCCAGGAGGAGCCGTACCGGCCATTGTGGGTCGAGGAGGCCGCGCGCAGGCGCCGGCTGCCCGATCCGGTGCGGACCTCCGCGGTGCGGGCGGTGCTCATCATCGCCGTGACCCTGCTCCAGGCGATGGTGGCCTTCCTGTGCACCATGGCCGGTTCCTGGCTGGCGTTCCCGATGGTGATCAGCAGCGTGGCCAGCACGGTCGTGGCCACCTGGGGCGCGCTGGACGTGTGGGTGACCCGCCAGGTGTGGAACCAGCGCAACGGCGTGGTGTCGACCCCCAGCAGCACCGCCCGCGCCCTGCGGCGCGAGCGACGCAAGGCCCGCCGGCAGGCGCGGCTCGCCGAGCGGGCCCAGGCGCGCATACGGCGGCAGGGCGGCAGCACGGGCCGGCTGTCGCACTCCTGAGCCGCGGGGCTTCCCTACGGCGTCACCGCTGAGCTCCCTTGCGGAGTCACCGGCGCCGGACGCTTGAACATCCGCGTCGCCGTGATCTCGCTGTGCACCGCCTCGCCCGCCTGGGGCTGCTGCGGCAGACCCGGGCGGAGGTGTTCCTCCACGCTGATGTACTTCAGGCCGGCCCGGAGGTCGGCGTCGTTCCGCAGCCGGATGACCAGCGGGAACTCGGCCAGCGCGGTCGTGTCGAACAGGCCCGTCGTGTACAGGAGTTGCACCCCGAGGGCGTCCGACACGGCCCGCTGGAGCTCCAGCAGATACGTCGCGTTGGCGCGGCCGATCGGGTTGTCCAGGAACAGCGTGCCGGCGTGCCGGTGCTTGTCCCGGCCGCGGTCGTTGGAGCGCAGGGCGGCCATCGTGCAGTACAGCGCGATGGCCGCGGTGAGCAGCTGACCGCCGGAGAACACGTCGCCCATCTGACCGACCGGCACCCGCTCGGCGCGCAGCACGGCGTCCGGCTTGAGGATCTCGACGGCCACGCCCCTGGGCTGGAGCGCGGCCGCGACTCCCCGCAGCAGCAGGGACATTCCGTCGCGCCGCAGGTCGGAGTTCTTCTTCACGGCCGCGCGGGTCGCCTCGTCGATGACCTCGCCGAGCCGCTCGGTCAGCGTGGCCTGGTCAGGCTCCTCGAAGCGGATCCGCAGGAACTCCTGCCCGGACCACTCGCCGAGCCCCTCGGGCAGCCGGGACAGCCGCTGGGCGGACCTGAGCGTGGCGAGGGCGGACTCCACGAGCCCGCGCAGCCGGTCCACGATCGAGTCACGGTTGCGCTCCAGCTGCGCCAACTCGTCGGTCAGCACCCGGAGTCGGGGCGCGAAGGCGTCCGCCCACTTCTGCGCGTGCTCGGGCAGCGCGGACGCCGGCAGCTCGCGGATCTGCTGCCGGGCCGGGGTGCGGACCTGCTCGTAGCGCGTGGAGTTGGCGTGCCGGACGAGCACATCGCTCGCCTCGCGCACGGCCGACTCGGCGGCGGACAGGTCGGCGGCGCAGCCGCGCAGCGACCGGCGGGCCTCCGCGGCGGCCTGCCGGGCCTCCTCGGGGCTGCCCGGGTACGGCTCCGTCTCTTCCTGCTCGTCCTCCATCGCGTGCTCGCGCAGCAGGTCGCGGAGCATCGCCGCGATCTCGTCGAAGCCGCTCGCCGCGTCCTCGGCGGCCCGGTGGGAGCCGAGCAGCTCCGCGTGCGCCTCGCGGGCCTGCGTCAACGCCTCGGTGCGGGAGGCGAGTTCGGAGGTGGCCGTACGCAACAGCGCCTGCGCGTGCTCGGCGTCACGCGGCTCCAGCTCCTGCGGCAGCTCGGTGTGCGCCTCGCCGTCCTCGGGCGCGTGCCGCTCGGCCTCGCCGCGCAGCCGCCCGAGCTGCTCGCTCGCCGTCGACATACGGGTCTCCAGGAGCTGGACCAGCTCCTCGGCACGGGCGGCGGCGGCCTGCCGGGAGGGCCCGTCGGAGCCGTCGGTCGACTGGAGCAGCTGCTCCGCGCGCGTGCGGACCTTGTTGCTCAGCCGGTCCAGCTCGGCCAGGGCCCCGCTCTCGTCGCTCTCCGCACGGGCCTGCTCGGCCCGCAGGTCGGCGCCCACGCCGACCTTCTCGTACACCTGGGACGCGGCCCGGTAGGCCTCGCGCAGGGCGGGCAGGGACGCCTTCGGCGTGGCCGCCTCGTCCTCCGGTACGTCGTCGGGGGCGCCGGCGATCTCGGCGCGCTCGGCCCGCAGCGCGCGGGCGGTGCGGCGGGCGTCGTCGGCGGCCCGCTGGGCGGCGCGCCGGTCCTCGTCGGCGGCGCGGGCCCGCTCCAGGCAGGTCTGGGCGCGGGCCTCCGACTCGGTGGCCTCGTCGGCCAGTTCGCGCAGCTTGACCTGCCAGCCGGCCCGCTCGCGCAGCCGGTAGGCGAGACCGGCGAGGGCGTCGGCGGCCCGGCGGGCCTTCTGGGCGGCCTCCTGCCGTTCGTCACGCGTCTGCGCGGCCTCCGCGGCAGCCTCGTCGGCCTCGGCCCGTACGGTGCGTGCCTCGGCCAGCTCGGCCTCCGCCTCCTCGGCGAACGCGCGCGTGTCCTCGGCGGCGCGGGCCAGCTCGACGAGCCGGCCTGCCGGGCAGCCGGTGCGCCAGGAGGCGAGCCGGGCGGCCAGTTCACGGTCCTTGCCGAGCCGGGCGGCGAGCGACCGGATCTCCTCGTCGCGCTCACCGGCCCGCGCGCGCAACGCCTGACGCTCCTCGTCGGCGGCGTGCTCGTCGTGCATGGCCGGGTTCGGCGGTACGAGGAAGACGTCGCCGCTCCTCGAGTCGGTCGCCGGGGTCGGCGCCAGCAGGGCCGCCGCGGTGCCGACCGCGACGGCGGAGCGCGGAAGGAGTGCCGCGTCACTCAGCGCCTCACGGGCACGCGCGTGCGTGTCGGGGTCGGTGATGATCACGCCGTCGACCAGTTCCGGCCGGGCGGCGAGCACACGCGCGTGGTCGGCGGGGTCGACGGCCTGCGCGAGATAGCGCCAGCCGGGCAGCGCGGGAATGCCGTTCTCGCCGAGGAACTCGACCGTGGCCAGCACGTCGGGTCCCGGCGGCAGCAGTCCGCCGTCGCCGAGCGCGCCGAGGATCCGGGAGTCGTCGGCGGCGGCGGTGCGCAGCTCGAAGAGCTGGCGTTCGGCGGAGGACACCGAGTCGTCCAGCAGCTCCCGCAGTTCGTCGGCGAAGCGGTCGAGTTCCTCGGGCGTGAGACCACCGGCGGAGTCGGCCTGCGGATCGGTGCCCTCGCGTCCCTTCCTGGTGCCGTCCGTCTCCGCGCGCGGCCCCGGCACCGCCCCGGAGGCCCCGGTCAGGCTCAGCAGCTCCGCGAGCCGTTCCTCCCCCGCCAGCCCCTCTGCGAGCCGGCGCTCGGCCTCGTAGGACCGGGCCGCCGCGGCGGCCGCGTCCTCCGCGCGGGCGGCGGTGAGTTCCGCGCGGGACTCGGCGGAGGCGGCCTCGCGCGCGTGCTCGCTCGCCCGCCGGGAGGCCTCGCGAGCGGTGTCCCAGGCGGCCACGGCGGTCTTCTCGGCGTCGCTCGCGGCGAGCGCCGCGCGGGCGGGGTCGGCGTCGGGGGCGCTGTCGTCGAGCCAGCCCGCGCGGACCGCTTCCGCGGTCTCCTGCTCGACCTCGCTCAGCCGCTGGCGCAGGTGCCCGACCTCACTGCGGGCGCGCTGTGCCTCGGTGGCGGCCGAGGTGGAGTCCCGATAGGCCGTCTCGCTGACCTCCTGGAGGGCGGCGGACCGCTCCTCCTCCTCGTTGGCGAGGGTCTCGGCGCGCTCGGCGGCGGCGTGCAGGGCCCGTACGAGGTCGACGGCGGCCTTGGCGCGGGCGGCGAGGGCGGGGGCCGCGTCCCGCTCGGCCTCCTGGATGGCGGCGGCGACGCGCGCGACCCGGTCGGCGGCGGCGCGGTGGCGCAGTACGGCCTCCGCGGCCTGCCAGGCGGAGTGGAGGGTGCGCGCGTCGGCGAGCTCGCGCTTCTGGGCGGCGGCCGATTTCTCGGCGGCGGCGAGCGCCAGGGAGGCGTGCCGGTAGGCGAGTTCGGCGGCGATCAGCGCGCTGCGCTCACGGCCCGCCTCGGCGTGGGTGACGGCGTACGCGGCGGCGGTGACCCGCTGGGCGAGATCGGCCGCCCGTACGCGCTCCCGCACACCCCGCGCGGACAGCCTGCGGGCCAGTGTCCGGGTACGGCGTTCGGCGCCGGTGTGGATGTCACGCGCGCGTGAGCGTGCCTCGGCGGCCTCGACGATCCGGCCCAGCAGGTCCACCGACCCGGCGGTGAAGTCGCGTTCGGCGATCAGTTCGGCGCGGCGTCCCAGCTTGTTGCCGAACCCGCTGACCAGGTCGGCGAGTCCGTCGGTGTCACGGGTGTCGGTGACCGCGCGCAGCAGGAGGTCGGTGAAGTCGGAGTCCTTCTTCACCGCGAAGAGGCCGGCGGCCTCGCCCTCGTCGGCGTTCATCTCCCGCTGGTAGCGGAAGAGTTCGGGGTCCAGGCCGAGGTCGCCGAGGTGCTCGATCCAGCGGTCGTGGATCTCCTCCCAGTGCACCTCCAGATGCGGATAGGCCTTGCCCGCCTCGGTGATGGCGTCCCGGAAGCCCTTCATGGTGCGGCGGCGGCCCTGGGCGGCCGACTGGCCCTCGGCGGGCGGCCGTACGCCGGTGGACTCGGCGACCGGGAGGTTGTCCAGCGAGAGTCCGGGGCCGGGCCGGAAGGAGTACCAGGCCTCGGCGAACTTCCGCGGGTCGTTGGAGACCTGGCGCCCCCGCCACTCGCTCACCTTGCCCACGACGACGCACTCGCCGGTGAGGGTGTGCTGCCACTCCAGGGCCACATGCCCGCAGTCGTCGGCCAGCAGGAACTTCCGCAGCACCCCGGAGCTGGCGCCGCCCAGGGTGTTGCGGTGACCGGGCAGCATCACCGAGAAGATCAGCTTGAGCAGGACGGACTTGCCGCCGCCGTTCTCCAGGAAGAGCACCCCGGCGGGCGCGGGCCGGCGCGGCGGGCCGACGGGCTCCTCCTCGAAGAACTCCGCCTGGGTGGGCGCGGGGTCGGGCACTTCCGCGCCGACGCCGCGCAGGTCAAGCACGGTGTCGGCGTAGCGCGCACCGGCGGGACCGATGGAGTAGAGGCGGACCCGGGACAGCTCGTACATGGCGGACTCTCGTAAGTCTTCGGCAGGTCAGGGAGGTTCAGGAGTGGAACGGCAGTCCGGCGTCGGCCACCAGCTCCGCGTCGTCGTCCGCGGCGGGCACCAGGGTCGGTGTGCCGTCGGTCACCGGGACGACGCCCAGCTCGAGGAGTTCGGCCATGGCGGCGCTGCCGGCCATGTCCCGCACCTGGAGCTGGTAACGAGCCGTGGTCCGGTAGGTACCGCCGTTGTCGTCCCCGGTGCGCTGGAGGAAGCCGGAGTCGGTGAGGAAGGCGGCGGCCTTGCCCACGATGCCGGTGGTGGACCCGGCGAGCCGGCGCGCGTCCTTGGTCGCGCCGGCCGCGCTGCGTCTGGCCCAGATCCGCCAGGCCGCCTCCAGTCCGGGCGCGTCGGTGGCCGGGTCGGTGTTCTCGCCGGTCTCCTCGGCCCGCTCCTCCAGACGCCGGCAGGCCTGCCGTACGAAGGCGTCGACGCCGTTGACCGAGACGCGCCCGATGTATGCGTCGTCGGCGAGGTCCTCAGGTCGCGGGAACGCCATGGCGGCGATGGCGAGGTGGGCGAGCCCGTGCAGGAAGCGGTCACCGCCGTCGGCCGACGTACGACGCGCGTAGTCCCCCATCCGCACGGCGAACACCGAGTCCTCAGCGGCGGTCACGGCCATGCCGGCGCGCGGGGACACCTCGAGGACGATCAGGCCGAGGCCGGCGGCGACGGCGTCGGCGAGCCGGGCGAACGGCGGGTCCTCCCGGTAGCGCCGCAGCAGCTCGGCGTACTCCTGGTCCCGCGCGGGCTGGAGCTTGGGCTGCAGTCCGAAGGCGACGAGCCGAGCGGCGTCGGCGGCGTCGGCGGGGGTGACGGGGGCGGGCGCCGACGGGGTCGGGGCTGCCTCCGTGTCGCTCCACTCGACATGCTCACTCACGGCTGGGGCTCCTTGTCACGCTCTTGCTCGCGCTTGCTGCTTCCGGGTCACGCTCTTGCTCGCTCATGCTGCTTCCGGGTCACGCACTGGCTCATTCATGCTGCTTCCGTCCGGCCCGCCGCCATCCCCAGGGCGTCCAGCAGGGCGGTGCCGACGATGAGGTCGGCGCCGCCGAAGTCCGGGTCGTCGAGTTCCGTCCCGTCGTCCACCGCGAAGAGCAGCTTCTCCTCGCCTTGGCGGTATGCGGTGCCGACCGGGGGGCTGGCCGCGTGGATCGACATCAGGGCCACCAGGTAGGCGAGGTCGAAGCCGCCGGTCCTGCGGGCCTCCGCGAGCAGCCCGGACAGGCGCCGAGGCGCGTCCGCGGGCAGGTCCAGCAGCTCCTTCGCGGCCGCCAGCTGCTCCTCGCTGAACCGGCTGTCGTCCGGGGTGGCGATGAGGTCCGGCTCCGGCATCTCGGCGCCCAGGTGCTCCCGCTCCATGGGCGGGGTCAGCAGTATGTCGACGAGATCGCCCACCCGCACGGACACCGGCGTGCGCATGCCGGTCCCGCGCGCGAAGAACGCGTCCGTGACCCGCGTGGCCTGTTCCAGCGGCAGGGGCAGCAGCGGCGCGACGAGGTGGCCGTAGAGGTCGATCCCGGACGTGGTCATCGGTGTGGCGAAGGCCTGGCGGTCCTGCTCGGCGCGGAACAGCGGGCCCGCCTCCAGGAGCCGGGACTGGAGCTGGGTGTGGCGCCGGATGCAGTCCTTGACGATGTCGACGAGTTCTGCGGCCCGGCGCTTCTGCTCGGGGTCCTCGGACTCGTCCCGGGCCTTGCGGATGTTGGTCAGGATCGCGTTCTCGTGGCGGTACCGGTCGGCGACGTGGTCCAGGGCCTCGGCGATCATGTCGGGCACTGAGTTGAGCCAGTCGACGGCCCGGACATTGCGCCGGGTCGCGTCCAGGGCCCTGCGCAGGGTCTCGGAGTACTGCACGGTCCGGTACCGGGCCTGTTCGGCGGCGAGTTGGGCGTCGGCGAGGCGGCCGCGGCTGATCAGCACCTCCAGCTTGACCTCGGCGGCGATCTGGGCGCTGGTGACATCGGTGTCCAGGGCGCCGACGAGGACGTTGACCGCCTCGTCGGTCGTGCGGAGGTAGACCGAGCCGCCGGGACCCGGCACCTCCTCGATCAGCTTGAAGTCGTAGTCACGGCGGACATAGGTGCCGTCCGGTGCGAACGTGCCGTAGACGGCCCGGAATCCGCGGTCCACGCTGCCGACGTTGATCAGGTTCTCCAGGACCCAGCGGGCCACGCGCTCGTGCTCGGCGACGGGTCGCTGCGGGGCCTGGGCGGCGATGCGCGGGATGAGGCGGGCGACGATCTGGTCGTGGTCGGCGCCGGTGTCGAAGTCCATGTTCAGGGTGACCAGGTCGATGCCGGCGAGGGCCACCTCGGCCATGCCGTACACCGAGTACTCACCCGCGAGGTTCGCCTTGCGCGCGTCCAGGTCGTGCAGCGGCGCGGTGCACGCGAGCGCGCGCAGCCGCCGCGCCAGTCCCTCGTCGGCGGCCGGGCCCGGAGCGGGGCGCGGCCCCGCGCTGAACTGGGGGGGAACGCTGTCCGTCGATGCAGGCGAAGTCACGGTGCACAGACTAGGTGCTGGGTCTGACAACTCCCCAAACGACGCGGAACGGCTCCGCCGGGGCGCCGGGTGACCGGAGGTCGTGGAGCACGTGCGGGCCGGTGGGGGCTTGTCGCGCAGTTCCCCGCGCCCCTACGGGGCGCTCACCCGCCGCTGGTAGACATCGACCACGCGTCGCAGTGAATCGCGCAGATACACCGCCAGCAGCTTTTCGGCCTCAACTTTGTCGCCCGCCTCCAACGCCTCCAGGATCTGCTGGTTTCTGGCCAGGTACGGCTCGTGCAGGGCCTTCGGGTCGTCCACCACGTGGAACGCCAGCCGGAGTTCGGCGAAGACGCTGCGCATCAGTTCGTCGGTGCGGTCGCTGCCGGCGAGGGCGACGAGTTCGCGGTGGAAGTGGATGTTGGCCGTGCCCAGCGTTTTCCAGTCACCTTCGCGCACCGCCCGCCGGCCCTCGGCGACCGCGCCTGCGAGCCCGTCCAGGGCGTACGGCGGCTCGCCGAGCCCGCGGACGACGGCGCACTCGACGAGCGAGCGGGTGCGGTAGATGTCCTCGACGTCCTCGACGGTGAGGACCCGCACGAACACGCCCCGGTTGAGTTCGTGGACGAGCAGGCGCTCGTGCGTGAGCAGGCGGAACGCCTCGCGCAGGGTGTTGCGGGAGACCCCGAGGGCGCCCCCGATGCTGTCCTCCGACAGCCGTGTCCCTGGCGGGAAATAGCCCTCCGCGATACGGCTCCTGAGGATGTCCGAGACCCGCTCGGCCGTGCTGGTGCGGCCCAGGAGGGCGCGATCGTCGGCCAGTCCGCTCAGCTGCTCTGCCATGCCCGGAATTCAACCGCAGAGAGGAGAACGAAACAACAGGGGTATTGAAGGATCGTTGAACGATCCTCTACGTTGCTGGAACACCGCATGGCTCAGCTCCGCACCCTCCGTCCTCCCACTGCGAGGTGCCCATGAGCACGACCCGTCCCCCTCAGACCCTGACCAGCAGCCCCTCGTCGACCGAAGACGGGGCGTTGGGCTGGTTCCGGGCGCTCGGTCCGCGCGGCCGCCGCGCCTTCGCCGGCGCGTTCGGCGGCTACGCCCTCGACTCCTACGACTACTTCACGCTGCCCTTGAGCATGGTCGCGCTGGCCGCGTACTTCGGCCTGGACAGCGGCCAGACCGGCCTGTTCACCACCGTCACCCTGCTGGCCTCCGGCATCGGCGGTGCCCTGGCTGGGGTGCTGGCCGACCGGGCCGGCCGGGTCCGGGCCCTGATGATCACAGTGATCACCTACGCGGTCTTCACCGTGGCCTGCGGCTTCGCGCCCAACTTCGAGTCACTGCTGGTCTTCCGCGCCCTCCAGGGCCTCGGTTTCGGCGGCGAGTGGGCGGTCGGCGCGATCCTGGTCGCCGAGTACGCGAGCGCCAAGCACCGGGGCCGCACCCTGGGCGCGATCCAGAGCTCCTGGGCCGTGGGCTGGGCCCTGGCCGCGATCATGTACACGCTGGTCTTCTCGGTCTTCGACGACGGCACGGCCTGGCGTGTGATGTTCTGGACCGGAGCGCTGCCCGCGCTCCTGGTCGTCTGGATGCGCCGCCGTGTCCAGGACGCCCCCGAGGCGGTCGCGGTACGCGAGAAGAGCGCCGGAAAGGGCTCCTTCGCGGCGATCTTCAAGCCGGATCTGCTCCGTACGACGATCTTCGCCGGGCTGCTGTCCACCGGGGTCCAGGGCGGCTACTACACGCTCGCCACCTGGGTGCCCACGTACCTGAAGAGCGACCGCGGGCTGTCGGTCGTCGGCACCGGCGGCTATCTGACCTTCCTGATCTCCGGCGCCTTCCTCGGCTATCTGACCGGCGGCTACCTCACCGACCGGCTGGGCCGCCGGCGCAACATCTGGCTCTTCGCCCTGCTCTCGGCCGTCTGCATCGTGGCCTACGGCAACATTCCGAGCGGAGCGGACACCTGGCTCCTGGTGCTCGGGTTCCCCCTCGGGTTCTGCATGTCGGCGATCTTCAGCGGCTTCGGGTCCTATCTGAGCGAGCTGTACCCGACGGCGGTGCGCGGCTCGGGCCAGGGCTTCACGTACAACACGGGCCGCGCGGTCGGCGCGGTCTTCCCGACCACCGTCGGCTTCCTGGCCGACAGTTGGGGCGTGGGCGGGGCGCTGGTCTTCGGCGCCATCGGCTACGGCATCGCCGCCCTGGCCCTGCTCGGACTGCCGGAGACTCAAGGGAGGGAACTCGCGTGAACCGCACGGAAGACCGCCCCAGGACTCTCACGGACGACAGGCCCCCGATGCTCATGGAAGACCGCCCCCTGACCCTCGTCGACGAGCACGCGCACGCGTGGAGCCCGGCGCAGGCCCGAACCCGCTTCCGAGCGGGCCTGGCCGGACCCACCGCCGGGGTCGCGGCCGGCCACACCCAGGTGAACCTCATCTCGGTGCCCGCCGACTGGGCGTACGACATGCTGCTGTTCTGCCAGCGCAACCCCAAGCCGTGCCCGGTCCTCGACGTCACCGACGCCGGAGACTGGACCACCGTCCTCGCGGACGGGGCGGACCTGCGCACCGACCTGCCGCGCTACCGGGTGTGGCAGGACGGCGAGCTGGTGGACGAGCCGACGGACGTGCGCGCGTACTGGCGCGACGACCTGGTTTCGTTCCTGATCGGCTGCAGTTTCACCTTCGAGTGGGCACTTTCGGGGGCGGGCGTCCCGATCCGGCACATTCAGCAGGGCCGGAACGTTCCCATGTACGTGACCAGCCGACAGTGTCGTCCAGCGGGGCGGCTGCACGGGCCCATGGTGGTGTCCATGCGCCCGGTGCCGCCGCAGCACCTGGCGGCCGCCATCAGGGAGAGCAGCCTGCTCCCGGCGGTGCACGGCAGCCCCGTGCACTGCGGCGACCCCTCCGGGCTCGGCATCGCCGACCTCGCCCGTCCCGACTTCGGCGACCCGGTGGACGCCGAACCGGACGACATCCCGGTGTTCTGGGCCTGCGGGGTGACCCCGCAGGCCGCGGTGATGGCCTCGCGCCCGCCGTTCGCCCTCACCCACGCACCGGGCCAGATGTTCCTGACGGACGCGCGGGACGAGCAGTACCGAGTGGCCTGAGAAGAGCGGCCTGAGAAAAGTGAGCTGACAAGAATGGGCTGACAGCCCCTGAAAGGAGCACCGAGACCTCCATGACCTCGATCGATCTGAACGCCGACCTCGGCGAGGGCTTCGGCCGCTGGCGACTGACCGACGACGAGCAACTGCTGACCGTCGTCACCAGCGCCAACGTGGCCTGCGGGTTCCACGCCGGGGACGCGGTCACCATGCGGCGGGTGTGCGAGCTGGCGGCCGCGCGCGGGGTGCGGATCGGCGCCCAGGTCTCCTACCGGGACCTGGCCGGGTTCGGGCGGCGCGCGATGGACGTGCCGTCCGCCGAGCTGACGGCCGAGGTGGCCTACCAGATCGGCGCCCTGGAGGTCTTCGCCCGCGCGGCGGGCACCCGCGTGTCCTACGTCAAGCCGCACGGAGCGCTGTACAACCGGGTCGTGCACGACGAGGAGCAGGCCGGCGCGGTCGTCGACGGGGTGCTCCTCGCCGACGCCACGCTGCCCGTGCTCGGCCTTCCCGGCTCGCGCCTGCTGGAAGCGGCCCGCGCGGCGGGCCTGACCGGCGTCCCGGAGGCCTTCGCCGACCGGGCGTACACCGAGGAGGGCACGCTCGTGCCCCGCGGCCAGGAGGGCGCGGTGGTCTCCGACCCGGAGGCCGTCGTGGAGCGCTCGCTGGACCTGGCCCGGGACCGCGCGGTCACCGCCCGTTCCGGGGCGCGGATCGACGTCGAGGCCCGCTCCCTGTGCCTGCACGGGGACACGCCGGGCGCGGTGGAGCTGGCCCGGCGGGTCCGGGAGCGGCTGGAGTCCTCGGGCGTCCGGGTGGAGGCCTTCGTATGAGGACACTGCCGGTCGGGGACGACGCCCTGCTCGTCGAGGTGTCCTCGGGCGAGGAGGCCCAGGCCCTGCACGCCGAGCTGGTACGGCGCCGCGCGGAGGGCTCGCTGTCGGTCCGGGAGATCGTCCCGGCCGCCCGCACGGTCCTCCTGGACGGCCTCACCGACCCGGCCCGCCTGGCCGCCGAGCTCACCGCCGCCGAGGTACCGCCCGCTCCCCCACGCGCGCGTGAAGTCGTCGAACTCCGAGTGCGCTACGACGGCCCGGACCTGGCCGACGTGGCCGCGCACTGGGGCGTCCCGCCCCGGGAGGTGGCCCGCATCCACGCCGGCACCGAATTCACCGTCGCCTTCTGCGGATTCGCCCCCGGCTTCGGCTACCTCACCGGCCTGCCCGCCCGCTACGACGTCCCGCGCCGGGCCACCCCGCGCACGGCCGTCCCGGCGGGTTCCGTCGCGCTCGCGGGCCCGTACACGGGCGTGTACCCGCGCTCCTCGCCCGGCGGCTGGCAGCTCATCGGCACCACGGACGCCGTCCTGTGGGACCACGCGCGCGTCCCGGCCGCACTCCTGTCACCGGGCACCCGGGTCCGCTTCGTGGAGGCGCCGTGACGGATGGAACCCTCCAGGCGCCGATGACGGGCCGGCCCCTCCTTACCGCGGAGGCAAGGACGACCGATCGCACCGCAGAGGCAAGGACGACCGATCGCACCGCGGAGGCACCGAGGCCCGGCCGCACCGCGGAGGCACGGACCACGGGCCGCCCCCTCTCCGCCGTAGTGGCGGCGCCGATGGCAGGCCGCTCGCTCTCCGTCGTGGAGGCCCCATGACCGACCGCGCTCTCTTCGTCGTCCGGGCCGGTGCCCTGACGACCGTCCAGGACCGGGGCCGGCCCGGTCACGCCCATCTCGGCGTGCCCCGCTCGGGTGCCCTCGACGGACCCGCGGCCGCGCTCGCCAACCGCCTGGTCGGCAACCGCCCCGAGGCGGCCGTCCTGGAGACCACGCTCAACGGCTGCGCGCTGCGCCCCCGTTCGACGGTCACCGTGGCCGTCACGGGCGCACCCTGTCCGGTCACGGTGGAGGGCCGCCCGGCATCCTGGGGCGCGCCGGTGCGCGTACCGGCCGGAGCGCTCCTGACCGTCGGCACGGCCCTGTCAGGGGTACGCAGCTATGTGGCCGTCTCCGGCGGCATCATCGTGGAGCCGGTCCTCGGCAGCCGCTCCACCGACCTCCTGTCGGGCCTGGGTCCGCCTCCCCTCACGGACGGCGCGATACTGCCCCTCGGCACACCGACGGCGCTCCACACGCGTGTGGACACAGCCCCCCAGCCCGCGCCCCCCACCGAACTGGTCCTGCGCGTCACGCTGGGCCCCCGGGACGACTGGTTCACCCCGGAAGCGGTGCGGGCCTTCACGACCCGCGCCTTCCGGGTGTCCTCGGCGAGCAACCGCATCGGCCTGCGCACGGACGGGCCCGCCCTGGCGCGGAGGCTCGAGGGCGAACTGCCCAGCGAGGGAATGGTCCTGGGAGCGGTCCAGGTACCGCCCGACGGCAGACCGGTGGTCTTCCTCGCCGACCACCCGACCACCGGCGGTTACCCGGTGATCGGAGTGGTCCGCGAGCCGGACCTGCCCGCCGCGGCCCAGGCGGTACCGGGAACACCGGTGCGCTTCCTGGCCGTACGGCGGCGGTGAATCGCTGGTCGGGGCCGGCACCTGGGCGTGAACTCCCAGCAGGCCGAACCCCTAGGCGGCTTCCGGTCCTTGCTCCACCACCGACAGGGCCGCCAACGCCGTCGAGACCGCGTGGGCCGTCCGAAGGTCGAGCCTGGCGCTCGTTCCCCGCACGCGGTGCCGTGTCTCGTCGGCGGCCAGCGCCAGCAGCTGGGGCAGCAGATCGGTGCACCGCCTGACCACCCACCCGGTGCCGGCCGTCGCCAGCCACCACAGACTCGCCGACCTGGTGGGGACCGGGAACTCCGGCTCGGGCGAGGGAGCGGTGCCGGTCGCCCGCCCGCGCTCCGCCAGCAACGCGTGGAACCTCGAAGCGAGCTGCCGATGACCCCGCTCACCGGGATGCAACCGGTCCGCGCTCCACATGGCCCGATCGGTGGTCCACTCCCCCTCGGCCGCGTGCAGATGCACCGCCCCGTACCGGTGGGACAGCGCGTGCACCACGGTGTTGACCGACCGCTGCCGCCGGGCCAACGGCCGTGACAGCGCACCCGGCAGCCCGAGCATCGTTCCGGGATCGGGCAGACACGCCGTGAGCAGCAGTGCGCCCTGCTCGGTGAAGGCCGCGTACACCCGGTCCAGCCGAGCGGCCACCGCCTGGAGGTCGAAGGTGCACCGCAGGGTGTCGTTGACACCGACGACCACGGACACGACGTCCGGTCGCAGGGCGAGCCCCGCCGGGAGCTGCCGCTCCAGCACGTCCCGCGTCTGTGCCCCGCTCACCGCCAGGTTGGTGAACTCGACGTCCCCGTCGGACAGCCCGCCGGCGAGCAGCGCGGCCCAGCCGCGCCACCCGGCGCCCACGGGATCCCCCACGCCCTCGGTGAGCGAGTCCCCGAGAGCGACGAAGCGCAGGTTTCTCATGACAAGGCCCCGCCTCTCATGACACGCCCCCGCTCACGCCACACCCCCGCGCACAGAACGCCGTACGAACGCCTCCGCGTCATGCGCCGCGAGAAACGCCCGGACCGCCGTGTCCCAGCCGAAGCACTCCGCACGCGCGCGTGCGAGCCCGCGGCGCTCGGCCTCCGACCGCGCCAGCAGCAGCTCCACGGCGTCCGCGAACGCATCCCCGCGGTCGGCGGCGACGGCTCCGGCGGAGCCGATCACCTCCGGCAGCGCGGAGGAGGCGCTCACCACGACCGGCGTGCCGCAGGCCATGGCCTCCAGCGCGGCGAGCCCGAAGGTCTCGGCGGGCCCGGGAGCCAGGCACACGTCGGCGGTGGCCTGGAGCGCGCCGAGCAGCCCGCGGTCCGAGACGTGCCCGAGGAAGGTCACCGGCAGCCCGCGCTCCCGGGCCCGCTGCTCCAGGCGCGGCCGCAGCGGCCCGTCCCCGGCCACCACGAGCACCGCCCGCCGGTTCCGGCGCACCAGCGACTCCACGGCGTCCAGGGCCGTGCTCGGCCGCTTCTCCACGGAGAGCCGGGTGCACGTCACGAGCAGCGTCTCGTCGTCGCGCGCGTACCGGCTCCTGAGGTCGGGGTCGCGCAGCGCGGGGCGCCGCTCGACCAGATCGACGCCGAGGGGGGCCCGTACGACATTGCGCGCCCCGATCCGCACGAACTCCCGCTCGGCGAACTCCGTGGTGCACACCACGCGCGCGTACGTGTGCGCCGTACGGACGTTGAGGGCGTCGGCGGCACGCCGGGCCGCGTGCTCCGACAGTCCCCAGGTGCGCAGGACGCCGTCGGCGGTCTCGTGGGAGACCATCACGGCGGGGACGCGGGCGCGGCGGGCCCATTTGCCGGTCCACCTCAGGGTCGTCCGGTCGGAGACCTCCAGGCGGTCGGGGGCGAGTTCCTCCAGGAGCCGGGCCACGCGCCGTTTGTCGGCGAGGACGCGGTAGCCGCCGGTGCCGGGGAGCAGCGGGCCGGGCAGGGTGATGACGCGCCCCTGCTCGGTCTGCCGGTCGCTCGCGCGCTCGCCCGGCACGACGAGCACCGACTCGTGCCCGGCGGCCTGGTAGCCCTTGCCGAGCTCACGCAGGGCGGTGCGCAGGCCGCCCGAGGCGGGGGCGACGAAGTTGGCGAGGCGGACGATCCGCAGCGACTGTCCGCTCATGCCGCCACCGCCGTCTTCCGGCCGGCGAGGACGGCGCCGTAGTGGGCGATGAGCTGGTCGCCGACGGCGGCCCAGGTGCGGCCCTCGACCAGGGCCCGCGCGGCGGAGCCGAACGCGGCCCGCATGCCGGGGGCGGCGGCCAGGGACCTGACCGCGTCCCGTACGGCGGCCGGGTCGCGCGGCGGGACGAGGAACCCGGTGCGCCCGTGGGCGACCAGGTCCAGCGGACCTCCGGCGGCGGGCGCGACCACGGGCACGCCGCTGGCCATGGCCTCCTGCACGGTCTGGCAGAAGGTCTCGAAGGGCCCGGTGTGCGCGAAGACGTCGAAAGAGGCGAAGATCCGGGCCAGTTCGTCACCCGTGCGACGGCCCAGGAAGACCGCGCCGGGCAGAGCCTCGGTGAGCGAGGGCTCACTCGGCCCGTCGCCGACCACCACGACCTTGACGCCCTCCAGGCGGCAGGCGTCGGCCAGCAGCTCGACGTGCTTCTCGGGGGCGAGCCGGCCGACATAGCCGACGATCGTCTCGCCGTTCGGGGCGAGCTGCCGGCGCAGGGCCTCGTCGCGCAGCTCGGGGCGGAAGCGGACGGTGTCGACGCCCCGCGGCCACAGCTTGACCCGGGGCACGCCGTGCGCCTCCAGGTCGTGCAGGGACGCGCTGGACGGGGCGAGGGTGAGGTCGGCGGCGGCGTGGACGGAGCGGATGCGGCGCCAGGCGGCGGCCTCGCCCGCGTGCACATAGGTGCGGGCGTATCCGGCGAGGTCGGTCTGGTAGACGGCGACGGCGGGGATGCCGAGCCGGGCGGCGGCGGCCATGCCGCGGACGCCGAGCACGAAGGGGCTGGCCAGGTGGACGACGTCGGCACGGTGCTCGGCGATCGCCGCGGCCACGCGCCTGCTGGGGAGGGCGACGCGGACCTGGGGGTAGCCCGGGAGGGGGAGGGAGGGGACACGGACGACGGGGCAGGGCGCGAGGGCGTCCACGCCGGGCCCGGGGCCGGACGCGGTGGCCGGCGCTACGACGAGCGGGAGGTGACCGCGATCCACGAGGTGCCGGGCGGTCTGGAGCGCGCAGTGGGCCACGCCGTTCACGTCGGGGGGAAAGGATTCGGTCACTATGACGACACGCATACCGGTGTTGTCGCCGTACTGGACGTGGCCGCGTCAACGTGGATCTTTGCGAACGGTGAACGTCCCATGAGCGTTCCGCTGCGCACCCGAGCAGGTCAGGCCGCGTCCATGCCGACCTGACCCGCGGGTCACCCCGGGTTCACCCGCCGGGCGTGACGGTGCCCGGCGGTGCGCTTCCGGGCGGGTGTCACATGGCGGCGGTGTCCGGTCCGATGCGGCTGCGGACGACCGTCTGGACCTCGGCCTCCTCGGCCGGGTCGGCGGCGAGCCTGCGGAGCCGTTCCACGACCCGGGCGTCGCCGGTCTCGGCGTGCCGGGCGGCGATCTCGCGGGTGGTCTCCTCGCAGTCCCAGAGGCATTCGACGGCGAAGCCGGTGGCGAAGGAGGGGTCGGTGGCGGCGAGCGCGTGGGCGGCGCGGCCCCGGAGGTGGGAGGAGGCGGTCTCCCGGTAGACGTGGCGCAGTACGGGGGCGGCGCAGGCGATGCCGAGCCGTCCGGCGCCGTCGACGAGGGTCCACAGGGTGGGCGCGTCGGGGCCTTCGCCCCGGACGGCCTCCCTGAGGGCCGCGAGCACGAGGTCGCGGTCCTGGGCTCCGCCCAGACAGGCGAGCATGCGTCCGGCGGCGGCGCCCAGCGGATCGGGCCGTCGGGCCCAGCCGCGGGCCCGGTCGACGGCGGCGATACTGCGCATACGTTCGAATGAGTCGAGCGCGGCCTCCACGACGGACGCGGAGCCGGTCGTGACGGCCAGCTCGATCAGATCGAAGGCGGCGGGATCGTTGCCGTCGGCCAGGTAGCGCAGTGCGGTGCAGCGCGCCCCGTCGGTGCCGTCCTCGGCGGCCGCGAGGATCTCGGACCGGTCCTCGGGACCCGCCACGGCGGCCAGGCAGCGGGCGGCCGGCACATGCAGCGCGGCCCCCCGCTCGATGCCCTGCTGGGCCCACTCGAAGACGGCCCGCACGCTCCACCCCGGACGGGGCCCGGTAGGTCGCATCTGGCGTTGCCAGCGGTCGAAACAGCCGGCCTCGTGAGCGGCACGCACACGTGTGGAGACGGATTCGCGGGGATCCTCGGCCCACAACCGCCATGGCCGCGGTTCGAAGGCGTCCCGGACGGCGGCGGCCAGCTCGGCCTCGCCCTCGGGATCGGTCGCGAACCGCGCGAGCACGGGAGCGGCGAGGGCCCGCAGGCCCGCGTCGTCGTCCCGCAGCGCCAGTTCGTCCAGGGCCCAGGCCCAGTTGGAGCCCGAGGCGGCGTACCTGCGCAGCAGTTCGAGCGCGTCGCGCCTGCCGTAGGAGGCGAGGTGGCCGAGGACGGCGAGGGCGAGGCCCGTGCGTGACTCCTCGGTGTCGAAGACGTCGTCCACCTCGAAGAGGTGCGCCTCGATCTCGTCCAGCTCGCCGTTGAGGTCGAGGTAGAGACGGGCGTAGTAGAGGGAGCGGTTCTCCACCTGCCAGTCGTGGCGGGGATCGCGCAGCACGCAGTGGTTCAGGGCCGCGAGCGCCTCGGCGCGCGGGGCGGTGAGCGCGTGCAGCGTGCCGTCGCCGCGGCCCCGCTGGAGCAGGCCGAGCAGCGTACCGCTGGGCGCTATGACCGGATCGAACATGGGAAACAGCCTCACATCAAGCGTCGACGCAACCGGGGACGTGCATTACCTGGCCGCGTGACAACACGTCGGGGCGCCCGCCGTTTCCTGCTTGCTGTAAGCCATCTTCCTCTGCCTCTCGTCGGTGGCCCATGCGGACCGTTTCACGGTCCACGCGGTGCGGCATCACCTGCCCAGCCATCCCGTTCGTGAACCACGACGTCATGATGACTCGGCACTTCCATCTGCCGCGACCGAAATTTCGGCGGCCTTGTACCGCCTCCCCCGTTGTCTGTGTTTTCGCTGGTCAGAACATGCGGATCAGTGTGCGCCGAACAATTCGAGCAGTTCTGTCCGGCCGAACATCCGGGCCGTGTCGACGGCCGACGGAGTGCCCTCGGACGGGTCGGCGCCGCCCTCGAGCAGAGCCTTGATGACACCCTCGGAGCCCTTGAAGACCGCTCCGGCGAGCGGTGTCTGCCCCCGGTCGTTGACGCCACCGGCCGCCGCCCCGCGGGCGACGAGCGCGCGTACCGCGTCCGCGTGGCCGTGGTAGGCGGCGAGCATCACGAGCGAGTCCCCGCGGTCGTTGGTGAGGCCTGCCGGAACACCCGCGTCGACGTACGCCACGAGTGCCTCGGTCTGCCCCTGCCGGGCCAGATCGAAGATCTTCGTCGCCAGCTCCACGACCTCGGGGTCGGGGGCTTCGCTCATCGGCCGGACCGCCTCTCATACAACCGTTCAGGTGAATCGCAAGGGTACTGGCTCGCGCGGCACATGACCCGAAGTGCCCGGAGGTAAAGATCGCCGCGGCTCTGCCAACCAAGTGAAATCAAGAGAATTTCACCCATTTGCACCTTTTGTCGTATGGATACATGCTGTGATCCTGGAAGTACTCATGGTGACTGTCCCCACGAACCAGGAGCACTCACATGATCCTCTCCATCTCCGGTGTCGTACTGCTCGGCATCGTCGTCTTCATCTTCTTCCGCAAGGACGGGCTCAAGGCCTCCCACGCCCTGATCTCGGCGCTGTTCGGCTTCTACCTGGCCAGCACGGCGATCGCCCCGAGCATCAAGGCCGGCGGCGAGAGCCTGGCGAGCCTCCTCGGCGGCATCAAGTTCTGACGCCGTCCGTCCCGTCCGTACGCACCTCCAGGAGACAGCCGTGGCCCGCCGCCCCCTCCCCCGCATCCTGAGCACAGGCAGCGCGCAGATCGCCCGGAGCCGGGAGCTGGCCCGGACGGCGGCCGACAGCGCCACCGACGTCCTCCACCCGCTGATCACGATGACCCGCGGTCTGCGCCGCCTCGCCTCGGCCGGGCGGCGCAGATGGGCCGAGACCCCCAAGGACAAGCGCGGGCCGCTGCTTTTCCTGGTGGCCTCGGTGGTCCTGGTCGTCGCGCTCGTCCCGTACGGCCCACTGCTCGCCGTCATCAGCCTGATGGCGGCGGCGGCCTGGCAGGGCCGGGACCGCAAGTCCCCCGAGCCGGAAGGACCGGACGAGTCGCAGACACAGCGCCTCCAGTCGCTGTACGAAGCGCTCGTCCCGTACTTCTCGGCCGCCGAGGACCCGGACCCGCTGTACACACACGGCGGCGAGTGGGAGAAGGCCTTCCCCGCGTACGACTTCGACGCCACCGGCCGCATCACACACCTGCTGATCCGCTACCCCGCCTACTTCACCGACGGCGAGGCCGAGTCCCGGGCCCGCATCGAGCAGTTGCTGCACGCCAAGTCGGGCCGCGGCCGCGAGTACCACTTCACCTGGGACGAGGAGGGCAACGAACTCACGGTCACCGTCCTCGCCCCGCTGCCCACCGACATCGCCGCCCAGCGTTTCGTCACCGCCCCGGGCGAGACGGTCCTCGGCTTCACCGACCCCACCCAGGTCCAGCGCACCCTCCCGCTCGGCTACGGCGACGAGCAGCGCGACGTCCCGCCGGTCGTCTGGCGCACCGGCATCCGCTCCACCGAGCCGCACCTGCTGGTCATGGGCCAGCCGGGCAGCGGCACCTCGACCCTGCTGCGCTCGATCGCGCTCCAGGCCCTTCAGTACGGCGATGTCGTCATCGTCGAGGGCGGCGGCACCGGCGAGTACGCGTGCCTGACCGGGCGGGACGGCGTCCTCGCGGTCGAGTGCGGTCTTGCGGGGGCGCTGGCGAGCCTGGAGTGGGCGGCGACCGAGACCGAGCGCCGCCTGATCGCCGTCAACCGCGCCCGCCAGGCCGGCCACCCGCCGCCCGACGACACCAAGCGCCCCCTGTGGATCCTCCTCGACCGCCCCACCGCCTTCACCCACCTCGCCGCCGCGGACGGCCGCAAGGATCCGCAGTCCCTGCTCCAGGTCCCCCTGCGGCACGGTCGTGCAGCGAATGTCACGGTGGTGGTGGCCGACCAGTTCGACAGCGCGGAGGCTTTGAGCGATCCGGTACGGCAGCACACGCGCGCGCGTGTCGTGCTGGGGCCCGCGACCGCGGAGCAGTTGGAGTCCGTGCTCGGGGCGCCGCCGCACACGACTCCCGTGGCGCAGGTGCCGCCCGGGCGGGGGTACGCCCGCCTGGGGACGGGGCCGGTGCATCGGCTCCAGGTGCCGGCGACCCCGGATCCTTACGACGACGCGACGAGCGAGGCGGACCGGCAGGCGGTGCTGGCGCTGCTGCCGGAGCGGACCACGCCGGCCGACGGGGAGACGGTGCCGTCTGATGCGGCCGACGGAAAGACGGTGCCTTCGGAGACGGTGCCTTCGGATGCGGTGGCCGCGGAGGCGCCGTAGCGGCGGAGGTCGTCATGCGGCTGCGGGCCGTTCGGGGCTGGTCGCGCAGTTCCCCGCGCCCCTGAGTGGGTTCCAGTCGCCGCGGGCCACGACGCGTCACGCCCCTCACGCCACGAAGGTCCGGGGTGATTCCCCGCTGCCCGACCCGCCGTTCTCCACCACCCTCGCCGCCGCGGCCAACCGCATCGCCGCCTCCTCGGCCACCACGCCTCCCACCGTGAACGGCAGTCGCACATAGCCTTCGAAGGCGCCGTCCACTCCGAAGCGCGGCCCGGACGGCACCCGGACCCCCACTCGCTCCCCCACTTCCGCCAGCCGCGACCCGGACAACCCCCCGGCCCGCACCCACAGCGTCAGGCCGCCCTGCGGGACCTCGAACTCCCAGGACGGCAGTTCCTTCCGTACCGCCGACACCAGCGCGTCCCGGTTCTCCCGGGCCTGGCCCCGCCGGAGTTCCACGGCGTGCTCCCAGCCGCCGGTGCTGAACAGCCAGTTCACGGCCAGCTGTTCGAGGACCGGGGTCCCGAGATCGGCGTAGGCCCGCGCGGCGACCAGGCTGCGGATGACGTCGGGAGCCGCCCGCACCCAGCCGATGCGCATCCCCGCCCAGAACGCCTTGCTGGCGGAGCCGACGGTGACCACGGTGGAGCCGGCCGGGTCGAAGGCGCACACCGGGCGCGGCATCGTGACGTCCTCGTCGAGCCACAGCTCCGTCATCGTCTCGTCGGCCACCAGGACGGTCCCCGCGGACCGCGCCGCCTCCACCAGCCGCCGCCGCTGGTCGTCGTCGGCCAGCGCGCCGGTCGGGTTGTGGAAGTCGGCGACGACATAGGCGATCCGGGGTGCCGCGTCCCGCAGGACCTGACGCCAGCGGTCCATGTCCCAGCCGGTCAGCCCTTCCGCCATCGCGACGGGCACGAGCCGGGCGCCCGCCTCCCGCATCAGCTGGAGGATGTTCGCGTAGGACGGGGACTCGACCGCGATGCGCTCGCCCCGTCCCCCGAACAGGTGACAGATCGCGTCGATCGCGCCCATCGCGCCGGTCGTGACCATGATCTGCTCGGGCATGGTCGGGATCCCGCGCGCGGTGTAGCGCTCGGCGATCATCGCGCGCAGGGCGGGCAGCCCCGCCGGATAGTCGCCATGGGTGTGGGCGTACGGCGGCAGCTCCTCCAGGGCGCCCTGCACCGCACGGGTCAGCCAGGGCTCGGGGGCGGGCAGCGCCGCGCAGCCCAGGTCGATCATCGAACCGAGGGCCTCGGGCGGGAGCGGCTCCAGGCCGCGGGCGGGGAGCGGGTTCCCGGCCGGGACCGCAGTCCAGCTCCCCGCGCCGCGCCGGGACTCCAGGAATCCCTCGGCCCGCAGTGCCTCGTAGGCCGCCGCGACGGTCGTACGGCTGACGGACAGGGAGAGGGCCAGTTCGCGTTCCGCGGGCAGGCGGGCGGCCACCGGGACCCGGCCCTCCAGGACCAGCAGGCGGATGCAGTCGGCGAGAGCGCGGTAGGCCGGCGGGCGACGCGTACCGGCGCCTGCCGGGCGGTCCTGCTGGGAGTTGAGCAGCCGGGCGAGTTGCGCGGCACCCACCGCGGAGGTCCACTGCGCCACCGAAATCAGTCCACCTTCCCTGAATTGGCCATGGATGGCATGCCATCCCAAGCCACAGGGTGTCATGCGTCAGGCCACTACCACCACAGGGGGACCCGCCTTGTCCGCACGGAACCGTCTCGGGCGACGGTTGATCCAGCTGTACGTCGGACTCGCTCTGTACGGAGCCAGCTCCGCGCTGCTCGTCGAGGCGGGCCTGGGCCTGGAGCCCTGGGGTGTGCTGCACCAGGGCCTCGCCGAACTCACCGGCCTGTCCATCGGGGTCGTGTCCATCATCGTGGGCGCGGTGGTGCTGCTGCTGTGGATCCCGCTGCGCCAGCGGCCGGGGCTCGGCACCGTCTCCAACGTCTTCGTGGTCGGCATCGCCATGGACGCCACCCTCGCCGCCGTCCCCGAGGTGCACGGTCTCGCCGTACGGATACCCGTCCTGCTGGTCGGCGTCCTGCTCAACGGTGTGGCGACCGGCCTCTACATCGCGGCCCGGTTCGGCCCGGGACCGAGGGACGGGCTGATGACCGGGCTGCACCGGCGGACGGGGCGCTCGATCCGGCTGATGCGGACGGCGGTCGAAGTGGCCGTGGTGGTCACCGGGTTCACCCTGGGCGGCACCATCGGGGTCGGCACCGTCCTCTACGCGCTGTCCATCGGCCCGCTCGCCCAGCTCTTCCTGCGGGTGTTCGCCGTGTCCCCGGCATCCGACGGCAGCACGGTCGTTGCCGGCGGGCAACCGCGGGGAGCGATACTGCGTCCGTGACCTCCCGGATACGCCACCCCTACCTCGACCATCCCGGCCCCATCGCCTTCGCCCACCGGGGCGGGGCGGCGGACGGTCTGGAGAACACCGCCTTCCAGTTCCGGCGGGCGGTCGAGGCGGGCTACCGGTATCTGGAGACCGACGTGCACGCCACCGCGGACGGCAGGCTGGTCGCCTTCCACGACACCACCCTGGACCGGGTCACCGACGGCGCCGGACGGATAGCGGACCTCCCCTGGGCCGACGTACGGCACGCGCGCGTGGCGGGCAAGGAGCCGGTGCCGCTCTTCGAGGAGCTGCTGGAGACCTTCCCCGAGGCGCGCTGGAACATCGACGTCAAGGCCGAGCCGGCTCTCCTGCCGCTCCTGGACCTCGTCGAGCGCACCGACACCTGGGACCGGATCTGCGTCGGCTCCTTCTCCGAGGCGCGGGTGATGCGCGCCCAGCGGCTGGCGGGACCGCGGCTCGCGACGTCGTACGGCACCCGGGGTGTGCTCAATCTGCGGCTGCGCTCCTGGGGAGTGCCCGCGGCCCTGCGCCGCTCGGCCGTCGCCGCCCAGGTGCCCGAGACCCAGTCCGGCATCCATGTGGTCGACCACCGCTTCGTGCGCGCCGCCCACGCGCGCGGGCTCCAGGTGCACGTGTGGACCGTCAACGAGCCCGACCGTATGCACCGACTCCTGGACCTGGGAGTCGATGGCATCATGACCGATCACATCGACACACTGCGCAAGGTCATGGAGGACCGGGGCACCTGGGTCTGACACCCGCGTCCCCTGCTCCCGGTCCGCGCACGGCACCATGACGGGGAGGCACGGGTGGGCATCGACACCGTGCGGGCGGGCTCGGCCGACGAGGCCGCCGAACGGCGGCGCGAGCAGCGCGGCTGGTACTTCTACGACTGGGCGTGCTCCGTCTACTCGACGAGCGTGCTCACCGTGTTCCTCGGCCCCTATCTGACCTCGGTCGCCAAGCACGCGGCGGACGCGGACGGTTACGTCCACCCGCTGGGCATCCCGGTGCGGGCCGGCTCCTTCTTCGCGTACTCGGTGTCCCTGTCGGTGATCGTGGCCGTGCTGGTGATGCCCCTGGTGGGCGCCGCCGCCGACCGCAGCGGCCGTAAGAAGCCGCTGCTCGCGGCCGCTGCCTACACCGGGGCCGCCGCCACGACCGGGATGTTCTTCCTCGGCGGTGACCGCTATCTCCTCGGCGGCGTCCTCCTGGTCGTCGCGAACGCGGCGCAGTCCGTCGGGACGATGCTCTACAACTCCTACCTCCCGCAGATCGCCCCGCCCGAGGAGCGCGACGCGGTCTCCTCCAAGGGCTGGGCCTTCGGCTACGCGGCGGGCGCCCTGGTCCTGGTCGCGAACCTCGTGCTCTACATGGGCCACGACTCATTCGGTCTCTCCGAGAGCGCCGCGGTCCGCATCTGCCTGGCCTCGGCGGGGCTGTGGTGGGGAGCCTTCGCGCTGATTCCGCTACGACGGCTGCGCGACCGGCGGTCGGCCGCGCACGGGACGAGGGAGCCCACGGCCCCCGGCTTCCGGCAGCTCGCCGCCACCGTCCGCGACATGCGCCGCCACCCGCTCACCCTCGCATTCCTGCTGGCGTACCTGATCTACAACGACGGCATCCAGACCGTCATCTCCCAGGCGTCGATCTACGGCTCCGAGGAACTGGACCTCGGCCAGTCGACCCTCATCGCGGCCGTGCTCCTGGTCCAGGTGCTCGCGGTGGCGGGAGCGCTGGCGCTGGGCCGGCTCGCGCGGACCCACGGGGCCAAGCGCACGATCCTCGGCTCGCTGGTCGCCTGGGCGGTGATCCTGGCGGCCGGGTACTTCCTGCCCGCCGGCGCGCCCGTGTGGTTCTTCGTGCTGGCGTCCGGGATCGGGCTGGTGCTCGGCGGCAGCCAGGCCCTGTCGCGCTCCCTGTTCTCCCATCTCGTCCCGCCCGGCAAGGAGGCCGAGTACTTCTCGGCGTACGAGATGAGCGACCGGGGCATGAGCTGGCTGGGGCCGCTGCTGTTCGGGATCACCTACCAGGTAACCGGAAGTTATCGGGACGCGATCATCTCCCTGGTGGCCTTCTTCGTCATCGGATTCGCCCTGCTCGCGAGGGTTCCGGTACGGCAGGCGATCAGCGACGCGGGCAATCCCGTACCCGAAAGGATTTAGCGTTCAACACCAAAGCGCTGTAGTGTACGCGTTTGGCCTGCCAGGCGTACCGTTACTGCGCGTCAAAGATGCCGAAACGCTGGGTGACATCTGCTAGCAGATGTGACAAACCGGGCGCTGGTGGGTACAACAAGGGGCGGCTACGACGGCGACGCATTGCCCGGGACGGGACCCGGAACGGGAATCTTTACCGCCGACCGGACGTTGACCGGTATGACGACGACAGCGACACCTGTCCTGTGGGCGACAAGCCCGGGAGGCACGATTCATGAGTGAGCGAGCTCTTCGCGGCACGCGCCTCGTGGTGACCAGCTACGAGACGGACCGCGGCATCGACCTGGCCCCGCGCCAGGCCGTGGAGTACGCATGCGAGAAGGGGCACCGGTTCGAGATGCCCTTCTCGGTCGAGGCGGAGATCCCGCCGGAGTGGGAGTGCAAGGTCTGCGGGGCCCAGGCACTCCTGGTTGACGGCGACGGCCCTGAGGAAAAGAAGGCCAAGCCCGCGCGTACCCATTGGGACATGCTGATGGAGCGACGCACCCGTGAGGAGCTCGAAGAGGTCCTCGAGGAGCGTCTGGCGGTTCTGCGATCCGGGGCGATGAACATCGCGGTTCATCCCCGGGACAGCCGCAAGTCGGCGTAGTCCCCACGGGGGCTGGGCCGCAGCACAAGTGCACGTGAAACACCGCGGGCGCCGTACGTGACTCCACGTACGGCGCCCGCGGTTTTGCGCTGTCCGGAGCCGGGTGAGGCGGCTGCCCGGGCCCGGTGAGCAGCGGCTGCACCCGGCCCCGGCTCCTGGCTAGGCAGCTGCTTACCCCGGCTCCTGGCTCCGCAGCGGCTGCCCCCGGCTCCTGGCTCGCGTGGCTCCCGGTCCGTCAGCGGGTCAGGGGCGGCCTCGGGTCCTGCGGGGTGTCCTCGGGCCGGTCCTGTGTGTCGCGGATGACCTCGCCCTGGACCACCTTGCCGTCGGGGTGGTGGATCCTGGCCTGCTGGAAGGCGTCGCCCAGGGTGCCCGGGACGGCGGCGCGGAGCTTGCGGTCGAACGTGCGCTCGGCATAGCGGCCGACGGCCTTCTGGACCGGCGGGATCAGCAGGAGCAGGCCGACCGCGTCGGAGATCAGACCGGGGATCATCAGGAGCAGCCCGCCCAGCATCATCAGGCCGTTGCCGCCGCTGCCCGAGTTCGACGGGGCGCCGCCCCGCTGGAGCGCCTCGTTCAGGTTCTGGAAGGCGCGGCGGCCGGCGCGCTTGATCACCACCGAGCCGAGCATGAAGCCGGCGACCAGCAGCAGGAACACCGCGAACCCGCTCGCCGCGCCCGCCACCAGGGTCAGCAGCCAGATCTCCAGCACCAGCCAGGCGGCGACGCCCAGCGGCAGGAAGGTGCGGACACGGGAGCGGCGGGGCCGGGCGGGGTACGTGGGGGTCGAAGCGCCTGTCGTCATACGTCCAGTGTGCCTGGGCGCGGCTCAGCACGGCATAAGGGGACGATCAGCCGCACCTGTGCGGCCGTAGCGGGACCACAGGACTACGGCCGCGGGCGCTTCCCGCGCGCGGTGATCCTGCCGACCCGCTCGCCCACGCCCCAGGTGGTGACCCGCCACAGGGCCTCCACCAGGATGTCGCGGCTCATCTTGGAGTCGCCGAGTTCACGCTCGACGAAGGTGATGGGCACCTCCACGACGTGGAAGCCGGCCTTGACCGCGCGGCGGGCGAGGTCGACCTGGAAGCAGTAGCCCTGGGACGCCACGTCCTCCAGGCCGAGGCCTTCGAGGGTCTCGCGGCGGAAGGCGCGGTAGCCGCCGGTGATGTCCCGCAGGGGGAGTTCGAGGGCGACCCGGGAGTAGAGGCTGCCGCCGCGGGAGATGAACTCGCGGGACTTGGGCCAGTTCACGACCCGTCCACCGGGCACCCAGCGCGAGCCGAGCACCAGGTCGGCGCTCTTGAGGGCGGTCAGCAGGCGGGGCAGTTCCTCGGGCTGGTGGGAGCCGTCGGCGTCCATCTCGACCAGGACGCCGTAGTCGCGCTCCAGGCCCCAGCGGAAGCCCGCGAGGTAGGCGGCCCCGAGGCCTTCCTTGCCCTTGCGGTGCAGGACGTGGACCTGGTCGTCCTCGACGGCCAGTTCGTCGGCGAGCTTGCCGGTGCCGTCGGGGCTGTTGTCGTCGGCCACGAGGACGTGCGCCTCCGGGACGGCTTCCCGCACCCGGCTGACGATGGCCTTGATGTTCTCCGCCTCGTTGTAGGTCGGAATGATCACCAAGGCTGTGCCGAGCGGGCCGAACCGTCTCCCCTGGGCCGTACGGGCTCCGTCGCCGTCGTTCACTGCTGCCCCTTCGAGTCATTGCGCAGGCGTCCACCATAGTGCGCACGGCCTGCGATGACGTGACAAGGCGTTCGTATGCTGGTGTCGTTTCCACAAGATCGGGGTAAGAATGCGATTTTCGGCCGCTGTGGCGACATCACGCTCCCCGGCGGAGGCGGTCGCTTCGCTGCGGATGGGGGCCCGGCGCCCTTCGGGCCGACCTGGGGCCCGCTGGCTGCGGGTCGACCGAAAGCCGTTGTCTACTGAGCGCCCGGGCCCCACCCGGGTCACACCTCCCCGGCCGGACGGAACGTTCCCTCGCCGTGGCGCGAGCGCTGAGCCTGGCTCCCAGTGGCGGTGCCCCGGTGCGGCACACCGTCCCTGACCCAGCGGCGCTGCGACGACTGGGCGGAGGTTCCGCGGTCGGGCGTCCGGTGGTGGACCCGGCCGAACCTACCGGCCCCCTGCCGTCGGCTGTCAACAGCCGTTTGACCTGCGGCTCCGCCGTCAACGCCCTGGTCAGCGGGGAGGATGCGCAGGTCGCGCGACAGGTCGGCCGGTGCCGCGCCACCCCGGGAGATCACTCGCCCGGCCGTACGAAGACCGTCCGTCCGCCGACCACCGTGCGCAGACAGACGGGCAGGTCACGGCCCGGCGTCAGGTCGGGCAGGCCGGGGGTGCCGGAGCGCGGGTCGGTGGACCAACGGGCCACCCGGTCGTCGGGGGCCTGCACGACCAGTTCGTCGGTGCGCCACACCGCGTAGTCCGCGGGGGCGCCGGGCACCAGGACGCCGGCGTCGTCGCGCCCGACCGCCCGCCAGCCGCCCCGGGTGTGCGCGGTGAAGGCGGCGCGCACGGAGACCCGGTGCTCGGGGGTGTGGTGGAAGGCGGCCGCGCGGACCGTGCCCCACGGGTCGAGGGGGGTCACCGGGCTGTCGGAGCCGAAGGCGAGCGGGACGCCGGCCCGCAGGAGGGCCGCGAAGGGGTTCAGGCGGCTCGCCCGCTCCCGGCCCAGGCGCCGGGCGTACATGCCGTCCTCGCCGCCCCACAGGGCGTCGAAGGCGGGCTGGACGGAGGCGGTGAGACCGAGTTCGGCGAAGGCGGCGATCGCCTCGGGAGTGAGCATCTCGGCGTGCTCGACGCGGTGCCGGGCGGCACGGACGCGGGCGAGGCCGAGCTTCTCCGCGGCGGCGCGGACACCCTCGACCACGGCGGTCACGGCCGCGTCGCCGATCGCGTGGAAACCGGCCTGGAGGCCCGCCTCGGTGCAGGCGATGACATGGGCGGCCACGGCGGCGGTGTCCAGGTAGGCGGTGCCGGTGTGGTCGGCGTCGGTGTAGGGCTCGTGCAGGCAGGCGGTGTGGGAGCCGAGGGCGCCGTCGACGAAGAGGTCCCCGGCGGCGCCGACCGCGCCGAGCTCGCGTGCCTTGGCCACGCCTTCGTCGGCCCGCTCCGCCCAGTAGCCGACGACCCGTGGACCGGGTTCCGCTTCCGCGAGTCGCAGGAGGCCGGTGAAGTCGTCCTCCGAGGAGATCTCGGGGCCTGCGCATTCGTGAACGGTCCCGATGCCGAGGGAGGCCGCGTGGGCGAGGGCGGCGCGCTGCGCTTGTTTCCGCTGGGCCGGGGAGACGGCGGCGAGCGCCGTCGCGCGTACGGCGTGATGGGCGTCGGCGGTGAGAGGTCCGTCCACGTGCCCCACGGCCGTCATGTCGAGCAGTGCCGTGGTCACGACCGCGGAGTGGACGTCGATGCGGCTCAGATAGAGCGGGCGACCACCGGTGGCCTCGTCGAGTTCCGCGCGGGTGGGCGGTCGGTTGCCGGGCCAGCGCGAAGCGTCCCAGCCGTGGCCGAGGAGGACGGGGTCGTGCGGGCGGGCGGCCGCGAACTCTCGTACGAGGGTCAGCGCCGCGTCGAGCGAGGGCGCGTCGGACAGGTCGAGGCCGGTGAGGGCCAGGCCGGTGGCGGTCGTGTGCACATGTGCGTCGGTGAACGCGGGAGTGACCAGGGCGCCGTCCAGGTCGACGGTCTCGTCGACCCCGTCCGCGAAGGCGTCGGCGGCGCCTTCCGAGCCGACCCAGGCGACTTGGCCCCGCTCCACGACCATCGCCGTGGCGAAGGGGTCGGCGGGGCTGTGGACCTCGCCGCGGCGCAGGAGGACGGTCTTCGGTTCACTCATGAGGAACAGTGTTCCAGGGGCCGCGCGACCACCGGAGTGCGGGTGATCAGATGCGCGGCGGCCTGGCCTCGTAGGGGGTCGACAGCACCACCGTCGTACGCGTCGAGACGCCCGCCAGGGAGCGGAGCCTCGCGAGCAGCTCCTCCAGTTCGTGCGGGGTCGCCACCCGCACCTTGAGGATGTAGTTCTCGTCGCCCGCCACGCTGTGGCACGCCTCGATCTCGGGGACGCCGGCCAGGCGTTCCGCGATGTCGTCGGGGGCGCTGGGGTCGAAGGGTTTCACCGAGATGAAGGCGGTCATGGGCAGTCCCACCGCCTCGGGGTCGACCACCGCGGCGTAGCCGCGGATGACACCGCGCTGCTCCAGCCGTCGCACCCGCTGGTGCACGGCCGACGTGGACAGACCCGTGGCCTTGCCCAGGTCTGTGTAACTCATCCGCCCGTCCTTGACGAGCAGCTGCACGATTTGTCGGTCCAGCTCCTCCATGGCGCAAGAACCTACAGTGCGTCTGATCTCCTCGGATACAGGAGCGGCCCAGGTCATGCCCGGTTCGTGATGTGACCGGGCACGACCTGTGCGCCGCCTGAGGGACAAAGCGACCGCCACGGGCATCTGCGAGCGGCATGTGACGAAGGCCACACACCTGCGGGAGCCTCCGTGATGTTCTCGTGATTACCGCCGTGACGGGGCGGGAAGTGCTTGCTGTGGTCGAGGCCGCAGTGCCTTCACGGCCCAGCCCGAGGGGGAGAACCCAATGCAGAGTCTTAAGCGTCCTGGTCGTACCGCGCCCAAGCGCCTGGCAGTCGTCGAGCCCGAGCCGGAGGGCGTCGAACCCGACGCTCTCGACGACGAGTTCGACGCGTACGACACCTTCGAGATGTACCGGGTGATCTGCCCGGACTGCGCGCAGCCCATCGCCCTGCTGGCGGACGAGGAGGTGCTGCCGGAGCACGCGCTGTGTGCCTCGCCGTGGAACCCCTTCGGCCTGACGGTCTGCGCCGGTACGGGTCGCAGGGCCGCCGAGGCCCGCTCGGCGGACGAGTCGGCGCAGCCCCAGGAGCAGGACACCGCGCTGCTGTTGACGCTCCCTCAGGGGCTCGACTGGCGGACCCAGCCGTTCTCGCACGTCGGTGGCCCGGGTTCGCGCCCCATGCGCGTGCCGGTGATGCGCCGTCAGGCCGCGGCCTGAGTCAGGTCTTCCGGCGCTCCGGCGCCCGAGCCGGCTCGCTCATTCCCAGTAGCTGCCCTGCACCATGGCCCGCAGGCTGCCGTGGTGCAGGATCAGTGTGTCCGGGTCCGCCGGTACGGCCACCTCACCGAAGTGGACCTGCCGGTAGGCGACGCGCAGCATGACGATCGCGTGCCGCAGCGCGGCGTACAGCGTGAAGAAGTCCATGTCGTGCGGGGTGTGGCCGGTGAGGTCGGCGTAGCGGGCCTCGATGCGGTCGCGGCGCAGGAAGTCGGGCAGTCCGCGCTGCCCGAAGGCGACCGTGAGGTCCTGAAAGAAGCGGTGCAGGTAGACCGTCCAGCCGAGGTCCACTTCGCGCGGGGCCAGGGCGGCCATCTCCCAGTCCAGTACGGCGACGGGGTCGAAACCGTCGTAGATCACGTTGCCGATGCGTGCGTCTCCCCAGTTGAGGACGGGCGGGCACGGGTCGCGCGGCCAGAGGTCCTCCAGCCGGTCGAAGGCCTGCTCGATGAGGGGTGAGCGGGGCAGTCCGGCCACCACCCAGTCGTAGTAGGCGCGTTGGGCCGTGACATGGCGCCGCAGCGCGTCGCCCTCGCCGGGCAGTGCCAGGAACTCGGCCTCTGTCAAGGGGACTTGGTCGTGCAGGCGGGCCAGCAGTCCGACCGTGGCCGCCTCCAGGTGCTCGCGTTCGGTGTCGCTCGCGGCATGCAGCCAGTTGCCCTCGTAGGTGTAGGGCATGACGTCCGGCGGTACGCGTCCTGCCACGCGCTCCATGACGAAAAAGGGCGCTCCGAGCGGGCCGGGGTCCTCCTCCAGCCACTGCACCTTCGGCACCGGGAGGTCGGAGAACTCCGCCACCGTCCGCATCGTCCGGTACTGGCGGACCATGTCGTACACCGGGAAGACCGTGTACGCCGACGGGTCTGCCGCCAGCCTCAACGCGCACTCACGCAGGGGCGGTGCGGGGTGCTCGACGGTGAAGAGCAGGGTCTCGCTGGACATGCCGTTCGAGGCGGGGACGGTGATGTCCGTCGCCGTGGCTCCGGGCAGACGGGTGCCGAGCCAGGCGGTGAGGCGGCCCGCCAGTTCATCGGGGTCGCGGGTGGTGGTACGCGGACGGGGTGCCGTGGCCATGAGCGCGTCCTCTCACGGAGCGACCGAGTCGAACCCGGTGAAGCCGCTCGGGTCGTGCCGTCCGATCGAGCCGTGCTCGAAGATGCCGTGGCCGACGCGGCCGTCCAGGCGGAAGCGGGCCGCGTGGTCGGTGACGCCGTAGGAGGCCAGGGGGTGCGGCTCGGTGAGGTCGTAGATGCGCCGGTCGGTCCAGTCGCGGCCCTGCCAGGTGCCGTGCTGCCAGTCGTCGGCCGGTGGATAGCCGGCGCCGACGGCGAGCGGGGAGGAGGTGAGGACCTCCACCTCCAGCTCCATGGGTTTGCGGACGTCGCCGAGGTGGATGAGGGCGCGATCCGGGTGCCGGGTGCCGGTGCGGTAGCCGATCTCGGGCTGGGGCCAGCCGAGTTGGCGGTCGCGTCGGCCGGGGCGGACCACGGTCGCGTCGTTCAGTGAGCGGTGGCCGTCCGCGTCCTCCTGGACGATCACCATGAGGAAGCGGTCCTCGAAGCGGACCGGGCACCAGATCCAGTGGAAGCCCTCCGTCGGGTGCTCCTCGGCGAACCGGCCGCCCTCCTCCCCCGGCACCGGCCGCACCCCCCAGCTGCGGTCCCGGGTCCCGGTCCAGCCCTGGACAGGGATCTGGCGCCCACCCACCCGGATCCAGCCGTCACAGTGCCCGGCCTGCACGAAACGCCGGCCCTCCAGGGTGAGTCGGCCGCCCCGCCGCTGGAGGTGGTGCGGCTCCCACAGGGCCGGGAAGTCGGCGGTCCAGTTGATCTCGTACGACAGTCCGCCCGGGTCGTCCGGGGCGGCCTGGCAGCTCAACACGAAGTCGCGCAGCGGGCGTTCGACGAGGATGCGCAGCGGGCCGACGCTCAGGTCGGTGCGGGCGTCGTCGCGCAGGGCGTCCGAGGCGCGCACCGCGTGCAGGGTGTCACCCAGGCGCAGAGTCGCGTAGGCGTCGATGACCCCGAGGTTGGGGTACACCCCGAGCCCGAGGATCAGCAGGGCGCGTCCCTCGTGGTCGAGCACGTGGAAGATGCAGCGGTCGTAGGCGTTGCGGTCCCCGGTCGCCACGTACTTCATGGACAGGGGCACCTGGTGCACGGGGTACTCGTCGAGCGGTACCGGGCGGTCGTCGGCCACGGTCAACCTCCCTGCCGGGGTGGGGGCTGACGGTACGTCAGGCGGGCGTCGGTGGCCAGATGTTCGGCCGGACGCCGGTGAACTCACGCTCGATTGCGGGGAGCGGTGACCCGGTCGCAGGCTTCCGCGTTGCCCCGGTATGACCCTTGCCTACGCGCCGGTCGCAGAATCGGTTCCGCCTTCCTACCGCCCTGCTCCGCCGCCGCCCCAGGACCCGCCCATCTACCGCGATCTGATGCGCACCTGGGCCAGCGGCGGGCGCACCCTGCCGGGGCGCCACGACCCGGAGTGGGTCCGGCTCGCGGCGCCGCAGGTCAGGCCGGGGCAGTTCAGCGGGTCTCAGGACCCGCCAGGTGACGGGCGATGACCATCCGCTGGATCTGGTTGGTGCCCTCGACGATCTGCAGGACCTTGGCCTCGCGCATGTACCGCTCGGCCGGGAAGTCCGCGGTGTAGCCGTAGCCGCCGAGGACCTGGACGGCGTCGGTGGTGACCTTCATCGCGGTGTCGGTGCAGTGCAGCTTGGCCATGGCCGCCTGCTTGGCGAAGGGCCGCCCGGCGTCCCGCAGCCGCGCCGCCGCGAGGTACAGCGCCCGGCCGGCCTCGATCTGGGTCGCCATGTCGGCGAGCATGAAGCGCAGTCCCTGGAAGTCGGCGATCGGCCGCCCGAACTGCTGCCGCCCGGTCGCGTAGTCGACCGCCTCGTCGAGGGCCGCCTGGGCCAGTCCGATCGCGCAGGCCGCGATGCCCAGCCGCCCCGAGTCCAGCGCGGACAGGGCGATCGCGAAGCCCTGGCCCTCGTCGCCGACGCGCCGCGCGTCCGGGACGCGGACCCCGTCGAAGTGGACCTGGGCGGTGGGCGAGCCCTTCATGCCCATCTTCTTCTCCGGGGCCGCGGCACTGACGCCCTGCGCGTCGGCGGGGACCAGGAACGCGGTGATCCCGCGCGGCCCCTCCTCGCCGGTCCGCGCCATGACGGTGTAGAAGTCGGCCACTCCGCCATGGGTGATCCAGGCCTTGGTGCCGGTGATCACCCAGTCGTCGCCGTCCCGGACCGCTCTGGTGCGCAGCGAGGCCGCGTCGGAACCGGAGGACGGCTCGGAGAGGCAGTAGGCGCCGAGGAGCCCGCCGCCGAGCATCGCGGGCAGGTGCTCGACCTGCTGTTCCTTGGTGCCGTAGGTGGCGAGCGCGTAGGAGGCGAGGGTGTGCACGCTGACGCCGAGGCCGACGGTGAGGCGGGCGGCGGCGAGCTCTTCCAGGACCTGGAGGTAGACCTCGTACGGCTGGTCGGCGCCGCCGTGTTCGGAGTCGTAGGGCAGGCCGAGCAGTCCGGTGCGGGAGAGCAGGGTGAAGACCTCGCGCGGGAAGTGCCCGGCGTCCTCCTGCTCGGCCGCCCGCGGGACGATCTCGTGCTGCGCGATGTCGCGGACGAGCGAGATCAGGTCCCGGGCCTCGTCCGTGGGCAGTTGCCGGTCCACCGGCTGCGGGGCGCGGTCGGGCATGGCGACGCTCTCCTCCCTGTAGGGGCGCTGGCGGACGCACGCCGTGGGGTGGGGCGGCTCCGCCGGTCTCACTGGGCGCCGCTCGCTGCTCGCGACTCCCGGGTCACGGAAGCTGCTGACCAGCGGCTGCGCCCTGTGAGTATGCCCGATCGGGGACCCCTGGTCACTGGTTAACGACCGCTTACTTCAAGATAGCCCAGGGCGCCGACAACCGGCCCGAGGAGCGGACCGAAATTGGTCCGAACCATTGACGTGGTGGTCTAGTCCTCCTACTGTTCCGGCAACGCGTTACCGCGTTCATGCCAAACAGCTGGCGTTCCCCTCTCCCCCACGAGGAGACACCGATGCACTTTCCCCAGCGCGCCCGTTTCCGGGCGCTGATCTCCGCCGCGTGTTGCGCGTTCCTCGGCGCGGGCCTGCTGGCCGGCGCGACCAGCGCGACCGCGACCACCCCCCAGGCCCCTGTCGCGAAGGCGGCCGGCTCCAAGGTCGTCGGCTACTTCACCGAATGGGGCACCTACGACCGCAAGTACTACGTCAAGAACATCGAGACCTCCGGCTCGGCGGCGAAGCTGACCCACATCAACTACGCCTTCGGCAACGTCACCGGCGGCAAGTGCGCGATGGGCGACGCCTACGCCGCCACCGACAAGGCGTACACCGCGGCCGAGTCGGTGGACGGTGTCGCCGACACCTGGGACCAACCGCTGCGGGGCAACTTCAACCAGCTGCTGAAGCTGAAGAAGAAGCACCCCGGGCTCAAGGTCCTGTGGTCCTTCGGCGGTTGGACCTGGTCGAGCGGGTTCGGGGAGGCGTCGCGGAACCCGGCCGCGTTCGCCCAGTCCTGCTACGACCTGGTGAAGAACTCCAAGTGGGTGGGTGTCTTCGACGGCATCGACATCGACTGGGAGTACCCGAACGCGTGCGGCAACACCTGTGACACCAGCGGCAGGGAGGCGTTCAAGAACCTGATGGCGGCGCTGCGCGCCAAGTTCGGGAGCGGTTCGCTGGTCACCGCAGCGATCACCGCCGACGCCACGGCGGGCGGCAAGATCGACGCGGCGAACTACGCGGGCGCGGCCCAGTACGTCGACTGGTACAACCCCATGACGTACGACTACTTCGGCGCCTGGGACGCGGCGGGACCGACGGCCCCGCACTCCGCGCTGAACAGCTACTCGGGCATCCCGAAGGCGGACTTCCACACCTCGGCGACGATCGCCAAGCTCAAGGGCCTCGGCATCCCGGCCTCGAAACTGCTGCTCGGCATCGGCTTCTACGGCCGCGGCTGGACCGGCGTGACCCAGTCGGCGCCGGGCGGCACCGCGACGGGCCCGGCGGCGGGCACGTACGAGCAGGGCATCGACGACTACAAGGTGCTCAAGACCAAGTGCCCGGCGACGGGGACGGTCGGCGGCACGGCGTACGCCAAGTGCGGCAACAACTGGTGGAGTTACGACACTCCCGCGACCATCGCGACGAAGATGACGTACAAGAACCAGCAGGGCCTCGGCGGCACCTTCTTCTGGGAGCTGAGCGGGGACACCTCGGGCGGTGAGCTGATCAACGCGATCAACTAGCCGGGCCCGGTCAGGGACTTGGGGCGGGGGACCACGAGCCTCCGCCCCTTGCCGTCGGCGTCCAGCCAGCCGCCCCTTGCCGTCAGCCGTCCCGGCGGGCGGGCCGGGGTGCGGGGTAGTTCGGGTCCATCTCCGCGATCGCGCGCATCGAGCCACCGAGCGCCTTCACCAGCAGCTCGCGCATGGTGTCGCGGGAGAGCTGGGGCGGACCGTCGATCCAGTCCAGGGTGGCGCCCTCGACGCTGCACACCCAGGCGAGCAGTCCCATGCGCGCCAGCGGGGAGATGTCGCTACGGCCGTACGCCCCTTCGGCGATGGTCGCGACGATCGCCTCGCGCACCCCGTCCCGGATGGCGTGCACCTCGGCGTCGAAACCGACGCCGCCGCTGACGACCGTACGGTAGGCGGCCTGGTTGTGTTCGGCGTAGCGCAGGTAGCTGTCCAGGGTGCGGTGGACGCGGTCCACCTGTTCCATCTCGAGACCGCTCGCCGCGTAGGTGACCAGGTCGGCGACGGAGTCCTGGATGATCGCCAGGTAGTAGCCCCGCTTGGACTGGAAGTAGTAGTAGATCAGCCCCTTGGCGACATGCGCCTGCTTGGCGATGTCGTCCATGGAGAGCGCGTCGTAGGAGGTGTCCGCGAACAACTTCCGCCCGATGGCGATGAGTTCGGCGCGGCGCGCAACCGAGCGCTCGGTGCCGCGGGCCCGCGGCCGGGCGGCTTCACGCTGATCACTGATATTCAAATTGCGACCCTGATCTCGGGCTGGCGGCGGGACAAGCGCAGTATGTCAGGTCACCTTTGAGTCAGGTCACAGCAGACGGATGAGCCGGATCACAGCAGACCGAGTTGCGTGACGAGCATCGCGATCACGGCGACGAGGACCCAGCCCGCGAGGTGTTCGACGACGCTCGGGCCGTCGTCCCGGGGGCCGCCGGTGCGGGTGCGGGCGGCGGTGGCTGACTGTGCGGTCATGGTGTCTCGCTGCTCTCGGACGACTGGGTGGACTCCCCCACCGATCCGTCCACCTTGCCACCGAAAGAGGCTTTTGCGGCAGAGAGCTTGGTCACAGGGCCCCGGTCGCCCGGGGCCCCGGCGGACCTCAGCGCACGCCCACCGCTTCGAGCGCCTTGCGCTGGCGCGGGGTCGGGCAGGCGGGGAAGTACAGGTAGCAGACGCCTCCGGTGCCGGAGACGACCTTGCCGCTGGCGTTGTACCGCTTGGTGCGCAGCCAGATGTTCTCCCACTCGCGCCGCTTGTAGACGCGCCGCACCGCCGCGTCGCTGGGCGAGGCCGGGTCGTTGGCGATCACATCGCCCTCGGCGGTGAAGCCGATCACCGTCATGAGGTGGCCCGAGGTGCCGTAACCGGCCCCGGTGAGCTCCTCCTTGAGGAACGACTGGGACGTTATGGCCGGGATGCCGGCCGCGATCAGGGTCTCCAGGTCGGTGAGCGAGCCGAGCCGGGTGACCACGCCCTGGAGGTCCTTGAAGGTGGCCGCGTAGGCCGCGTTGAACGGCCAGTTGCCGCAGCCCGCGTACTGGTAGTCGTAGGTGTACCGGGCCGCGTGGCAGACCTGCGGGTCGGCGTAGGAGGGGTCGACCCAGGCCAGTTGCTCCTTGGTGAGCCGGCCGCCCCAGTACTCGATGATCATCTGCGAGCTGGTGGGACTGCACCAGGCCTCGCCGCCGTTGTCGTACTCCGGGTACTGGCCCACGTGGATCTCCTGCGAGTAGCGCGGGACGATCAGCTCACGGGCGAGGCCGGGCGTGGAGGCCGGGACGGTGAAGCGGTCGGGGACGTCCGAGCCCATCCCACCCAGCCGCCACACGGTCGGCGTGTACTTCGCGCCCGGCCTGCGGTACAGGGTCAGCCGCAAGCGGTACGACGCCAGGCGCAGCCCGGTCGCCGGGTCGTCGATCGCGAAGGTGTCCGTCCAGATGGTGCTCTTGCCGTCGGTCTGGTCGTCGACGGAGGTCCGCCTGATGTCCCCGTCCCCGGCGGCCCAGCGGCCCATCACGTACCAGGGGGTGGCCGTGCCGTCGGAGTACGTCCCCTGGAGCTCGATCTGGATCCAGGTGCCGGCCGGGGTGTGGGCGTTCCAGGAGGCGATCACCTCGGTCGAGGGCACGGCGAGCGTGTGGACCGGGGAGGTCCAGGTCGCGTACTCCCAGGTGGCGGTGGTGCCGGTGTGCGGGTCGGTGTAGTCGGTGGTGCCGGCGGGCGCGCCGATCACGAGGCCGGGGCGGCTGCCGGCGACGGCACGGGTGCCCCGCGCGGTGCCGGCGCGCCAGTCGCCGTACGTGATCCAGGCGTGGTTGTCGACCAGGCGGGCGGCCTCGTCGGGGTCCGCGTCGGCCGTGGTGCCGACGGCGGCCGCGGGGCCCGCGGTGCCGGCCACCGCGGCGGCGACCGCGACGGCGAGAACGGTTCTGCGGGACGGCTGTTCGGCTCTGCTCATGGGTGGGAGATCCCCCAGGTGTCCGAGTCGGGCGGGTCCAATGCACGGTTGTGCGCCAACTATGGATGAGGCGGCATGCTCCTGCCAGCACTTCGGGCCATGCCACGCCTACGAATATTGGTCTCGTCCACTGGCATGACCTGGGAAGCTGCCGTTCCGGCGGCGATCACAGGCCCCTCACTAGACTGGACGGGCCCGACCGCCCGTCCGTATGAGCATCTCCAGGAATTGCCATCCACCTCCTCGCCTCCCGGCTCCGCCGACTGCCCCCGTCCTGCGGCCCGGTCCGGCTGATCGGCGTCGACGGCCACGCCGGCTCCGGAAAGTCCACCTTCGCCGGGCAGTTGGCCGACGCCCTCGGCGGCGCTCCGGTGCTGCACCTCGACGACATCGCCAGCCACGAGGAGCTGTTCGAGTGGACCGGACGGCTGCTGCGCGAGGTGATCGACCCGCTCGGACGCGGCGAGACCGCCCACTACGCCCCCTACGACTGGCACACCCGGCGCTTCGGAGCGACCCGCGCCCTGCCGCCGGCGCCCGTGATCCTGCTGGAGGGGGTGGGCGCGGGCCGGCGCGCACTGCGGCCGCACCTCGCGATCCTGCTGTGGATGGACCTGCCCCGCGAGGAGTCCTGGGCGCGCGGGCGGTCCCGGGACGGGGTGGAGCAGCGGGAGTTCTGGGAGGGATGGGTCGTGGCGGAACGACGGCATTTCGCCGAAGACCCCTCGCGGCCCTTCGCCGATCTGCTGGTACGGCAGTGTCGGGAGCGCTACGAGACGCTTGATGGGCCTGCGGTGGCTGCTGGACCGGACCATGTCATCACGCACGGTGACGGTCCGACGTCGATGTGTTGAACCTGTGAAGACCCTCCGGTAAGAACTTGCCTCAGTCGCCCAACTCCGCTTGACCGAGGGGTCGTACAGGTCTTACGTTCTGAATGTGCGGCCGTTGGAGGTCGCCCGCAGTCGCGAAGCCCCCGGTTGTTCCCCCGTGATCGGGGGCTTCGTTCTGCCCTCACACAGAAATATCCACGCTGTGAGGCGCTATTCGCTCACCCTCGGTCACCGTCCGCGGTGCGCCCCATCTGCTCCCACCTCGCCAAACGGCCTGTGCGGCACCCTACGGCGGGCGACACCACCGCAGGTACGATGCCCTCGGTGCGACCTACGGACAACCGCTCTGCGCACCGTTGCAACTCCGGTCCGCGGCACAGCGGTTGGACGAAGGCGGCCACCGGGCGTCGGCCCGGTGGTGAAACCACGGGGGCACGGTTTGTGGGGGACGTGATGGATTTCGGCACGCAGGGCCCCGAGGCCCCGGCCGACCTCGCCTGGCTGCGAGGTGTGGACGCCTACACGATGGGCGCCTACCCCCAGGCGGAGGAGGAGTTCCGGGCCGCGGTGCGGATCGATCCCGGGATGGCCGACGGCTGGCTCGGACTGCACGCGCTGCGCGTCGACACGACGACCGCGCTGCTCCGGATGTTCCGGCACCGCGAGCGCTTCGGCGAGCAACGCGCCCGCCATCGCCGTACCCTCAACTCCTGGTACTGGCTGGGCTGGTGGGTGCAGCCGGTCCTGGAGAGCCCGCGTGACCTGCTGCTCGCGCACGCCTCGCACTGGCTGGACGGCCGGCACGTCCCGGAGCTGGACCGGGCCCTCGCGGGCCTGCCCCCGGTGGACACCGACCACCAGGTCCGCTTCCTGCACGCCTGCCGCGCCTACCTCGTCAAGGACTGGGAACAGCTGGTCCGGCACACCGACCCGCTGATCGACGACGCCATGCTCGGCATCGAGGCCGGTCTGTTCGGGGGCATGGCCCGGGTCCGCCTGGAGATGTTCGGCCAGGCCGAACCGCTGCTCTCGGCGGCCCTGATGCGCTGTCGCAGCGAGCAGCCGCAGCGCAAGGAACTGCGGTACTGGTTGGCCCGCGCCCACGAGGGCACGGGCCGTTCCGCCGCCGCGCTCCCCCTGTACCGGGCGGTGCACCGCGTCGACCCCGCCTTCATGGACACATCGGCCCGGCTCGCCGCGATCGCCGAGGGCGACGGGTACGACGACCCGGCCGACCTCGCGGCGATCACGCTCACCGGGTTCGGGCAGGACGTGCTGGAGGGCCCCGACGGGGTCGACCCGCTGTTCGGCGTCGAGGGGCGGGAGTTGAAGCTCTCCGAGCCGGAGCCGCCGCCGACCGGGTCGCTGCCGTCCATGACGGACCCGGCCGGACGGGAACGGTCCGGCAGCTCGACGGGGGCACTGCCGGCCGGCCCCACCGACCCCGTCTTACTGGAGGAGGCGCTCGCCGAACTCGAGCGCATGGTGGGCCTCGAACCGGTGAAGCGCCAAGTCAAGGCGCTGTCGGCCCAGTTGAACATGGCCCGTCTTCGGGCCGGGCAGGGGCTGCCGGTCCAGCCGCCCAAACGTCACTTCGTCTTCTCCGGCCCCTCCGGCACCGGCAAGACCACCGTGGCCCGCATCCTCGGCCGGGTCTTCTACGCCCTCGGGCTGCTCGGCGGCGACCACCTCGTGGAGGCACAGCGGGCTGACCTGGTCGGGGAGTACCTCGGCCAGACGGCGGTCAAGGCGAACGAACTGATCGACTCGGCGCTGGGCGGGGTCCTGTTCGTCGACGAGGCCTACTCGCTCTCCAACTCCGGTTACGGGAAGGGCGACGCGTACGGCGACGAGGCGCTCCAGGTGCTGCTGAAGCGGGCCGAGGACAACCGGGATCACCTGGTCGTGATCCTGGCTGGCTACCCGGAGGGCATGGACCGCCTGCTGGCCGCGAACCCCGGCCTGTCCTCGCGCTTCACGACCCGGGTCGACTTCCCCTCCTACCGACCCCTCGAACTCACCTCCATCGGCGAGGTGCTGGCCGCCGAGAACGGCGACGTCTGGGACGAGGAGGCACTGGACGAACTGCGCTCCATCGCCGGGCACGTGGTGGACCAGGGGTGGATCGACGAGCTGGGGAACGGGCGGTTCCTGCGGACGCTGTACGAGAAGAGCTGCGCGTACCGGGATCTTCGGTTGTCGACGTATCCGGGGGTGCTGAGCCGGGACGACTTGTCGACACTTCGGCTGGCGGATCTGATGCAGGCGTACGGGGAGGTTCTGTCGGGGCGGGGGCCGCAGGATCCGTCGGCGACGTGAGGGACAGAAACCGCGGCAGTGCGTTCCGGTGCGGCTGAGTGGGGGCTGGTCGCGCAGTTCCCCGCGCCCCTGGGTGGGTCCAGCCCCCTCCGCTATGACGCCAGTGCTTCCTCACTGCTCCGAGGTTCCGTGACCCGGACCTCCGGCAGCTCCCGGTGCGCCGGGTCCCGTACCTCGCCCACCAGCAGCTCCAGCACGTCCTCCAGGGCCACCAGGCCCAGCACCTTCCCGGACCCGTCCGCCACCTGCGCCAGGTGTGTCGCCGCTCGCCGCATCACCGTGAGCGCGTCGTCCAGGGGCAGGTCGGAGCGGAGTTTCGTCATCGGGCGCCAGATCTGCTGGGGTACCGCCCGCTGGGACTCCTCCAGATCGAGTACGTCCTTCACGTGCAGGTAGCCCATGAACGCGCCGTTCTCCGCGGCGATCGGGAAGCGGGAGTACCCGGTGCGGCCGGTGAGCTCGATGATCTGGCCCGGGGTCACCGAGGGGCGGACGGTCACCAGGGACTCGCGCTTGAGGAGGACGTCGGTGACCGGGCGGGAGCCCAGTTCCAGCGCGTCCTCCAGGCGCTCCTGTTCCTCCGGGTCCAGCAGGCCCGCCTGACCGGAGTCCTCCACCAGACGGTTGAGCTGCTCGCTGGTGAAGACCGCCTCGACCTCGTCCTTCGGCTCGACGCGGAAGAGCCGCAGGATGGCGGCGGCGCAGGCGCCGAGGGCGATGGTGATGGGGCGGCACAGTCGCGCGAAGGCCACCAGGCCCGGGCTGAGCCACAGCGCGACCTTCTCCGGGGCCGCCATCGCGAGGTTCTTCGGGACCATCTCGCCGATGACGAGGTGGAAGAAGACGACCGCGGCCAGGGCGATGACGTAGCCGAGCGGGTGGATCATGCCGTGTGGCAGGTGGATCCACTCGAACACCGGCTCCAGCAGGTGCGCGACCGTCGGTTCGGCGACCGCGCCGAGCGTCAGCGAGCACACCGTGATACCGAACTGGGCCGCCGCCATCATCTGCGGGAGCCGCTCGAGGCCGTACAGCACCTGGCGGGCCCGTGCGGTGCCGAGCGGTTCGATCTGGCTGCGGCGCACGGAGACCAGCGCGAACTCGGCGCCGACGAAGAAGCCGTTGGCGAGCACGAGCAGGGCTGCGAAGAGGAGTTGGAGCACGCTCATCGGGCGGCCTCCATGACGTTGACCGCGGGGACCGTGCGGACCAGGCGGACCCGCTCGGCGCGGTAGTGCCCGACCTGGCGCACGGTGAGCCGCCAGCCGGGCAGCTCGGCCCGGTCGCCGACGGCGGGGATACGGCCGAGCAGGTCGGCGACCAGCCCGGCGACGGTCTCGTACGGCCCCTCGGGCACGTCGAGGCCTATGCGCTGGAGGATGTCGACCCGGCAGCTGCCGTCGGCGTCCCAGGCGAGGCGGCCGTCCTCCGGCGGGGCGGCGGCGAGTTCGGGGACGTCCTGGCCGTCGTGCTCGTCGCGGACCTCGCCGACGATCTCCTCGACGATGTCCTCCAGGGTGACCACGCCGGCGGTGCCGCCGTACTCGTCGACGACGACGGCGATGGGCTGCTCGCTGCGCAGCTGGGCCAGCAGGGGCTGGACCGGGAGGGTCTCCGGGACCAGCAGCGCCGGGCGGGCGATCCGGCCCACGGGGGTGCGCAGCCGGTCCTGTGCGGGGACCGCGAGGGCGTCCTTGAGGTGGGCCATGCCGACGATCTCGTCGATCTTCTCGCGGTAGACCGGGAAGCGGGACAGCCCGGTGGCGCGGGTGAGGTTGACGACGTCCTCGGCGGTCGCGGAGGCCTGGAGCGAGCTGACCTTCACCCGTGGGGTCATGACGTGCTGCGCGGTGAGCTCGCCCAGCGACAGGGTGCGCACGAAGAGGTCCGCGGTGTCCTGTTCCAGGGTGCCGGCCTGCGCGGAGTGGCGGGCCAGGGAGACCAGTTCGCCGGGGGTGCGGGCGGAGGCCAGTTCGTCGGCGGGCTCGATGCCGAGCGCGCGGACGAGGCGGTTGGCGACCGCGTTCAGGGCGGCGATCACGGGCCGGAAGAGGCGGGCGAAGGCGTGCTGGGGTCCCGCGACGAAGCGGGCGACCTGCATCGGCTTGGACACCGCCCAGTTCTTGGGCACGAGCTCGCCGATCACCATCTGCACGGCCGAGGCCAGCAGCATGCCGACGACGACGGCCACGCCGGAGACCGCTCCCTCGGGGATGCCGACGGCCGTGAACGGGCCGTGCAGCAGTTCCGCGAGGGCCGGTTCGGCGAGCATGCCGACGACCAGGGAGGTGATGGTGATGCCGAGCTGGGTGCCGGAGAGCTGGAAGGACAGCTCCTTGAGCGACTCGGCGACCCGGCGGGCCCGCCGGTCGCCTTCCGCGGCGGCCTTCTCGGCGTCGGTGGCCTCCACGGTGACGAGGCCGAACTCGGCCGCCACGAAGAAGCCGTTGGCGAGAATCAGCAGGAACGCCGCTCCGAGGAGCAGCAGGGGGATGGTCATGCCGCCGCCTCGGTATGCCGGGAGGGGGCGGCGCAGGTACTACAGGACGATCCGTCCATCGCTGGAGGGAGTCACTCCTCGGGTAGCAGGAACAACGAGAGGCGGAGGCGCAATGAGAACGCCTCCGCCAACAGATTAATCAAGACAGGGCCGACTGCGGCAGGGTGGAAGCCCCTGAGTCAGCCCTGATCTTCGTCGGAACGGGCTGTGGACCGGGCCTCGGCGAGTGCCCTGAGGGCCTTCGCGTCGGCGATGGCCTGCTCTTTCGCGATGCCCGGCTGGATGCCGAGCGCGGGCAGGCTGGTGCCGTCGCTGAGGTTGAGGAACACCCACGGGTCGCCCGGGCGGAGGTTCACCTGGATGATCTCGGCCCACTCAAGACGCCGCCTGCTGGCGATGTTCTGGACGGTGACGCCGGACTCGTCGGCGACGACCTTCACCCTGGCCAGCAGGAACAGCACTCCGGCGAGCAGGGCCGCGGTGACGATGAAGCTCAGGCGCTCGCCGGGGCCGAGCTGCTCCAGGAGCAGCGCGATCACCGTGATCACCACGAAGATCGCGACTCCGGCGGTGAGCAGGACCACACGGGTGCGGCCCGGCCGGAACGTGACGGGGAGGGCGGGCGGTTCGGAGGACATGGCGGTACGGCCCCTCAGAGACGGCAGGCGTGGATGGCCGTCGTCAGGATGGCCCGCGCGCCGATGTCGTACAGGTCGTCCATGATCCGCTGCGCCTCCTTGGCCGGGACCATCGCGCGGACGGCGACCCAGCCCTCGTTGTGCAGCGGGGAGACGGTCGGGGACTCGAGGCCCGGGGTGAGCGCGACGGCCTTCTCGAGCTGCTCGACGCGGCAGTCGTAGTCCATCATCACGTAGGTCCGCGCCACCAGGACGCCCTGGAGGCGGCGCAGGAACTGCTGGACCTTGGGTTCCTCACCATCGGCACCGGTACGGCGGATGACGATCGCCTCGGACTTCATGATGGGCTCGCCGAAGACCTCCAGGCCCGCGTTGCGCAGGCTGGTGCCGGTCTCGACGACGTCCGCGATGACCTCGGCGACGCCGAGCTCGATGGCGGTCTCGACGGCGCCGTCGAGGTGGACGACGGCGGCGTCGACGCCGTTGTCGGCGAGGTGCCCGGCGACGATCCCCTCGTAGGAGGTGGCGACCGTCTTGCCCTTGAGGTCCTCGACGCCGTTCGCGGTGCCGGGCTTGGAGGCGAAGCGGAAGGTGGAGCGGGCGAAGCCGAGCGGGAGGATCTCCTCGGCGTCCGCGCCGGAGTCGATCAGCAGGTCCCGGCCGGTGATGCCGATGTCGAGCCGGCCGGAGGAGACGTAGATCGCGATGTCCCGGGGGCGGAGGTAGAAGAACTCCACGTCGTTGACCGGGTCGACGATCCGCAGTTCCTTGGACTCGCGGCGCTGCTGGTAGCCGGCCTCATGCAGCATCTCCCCCGCGGGGCCTGACAGGGAACCCTTGTTGGGGACGGCGATGCGCAGCATGAGGTCGGCTTCCTTTGCTTTCAGGGGTGGTTTCGGCGACTGGCTTACAGGTGGGCGTAGACGTCGTCGAGGGAGATCCCGCGCGCGACCATCATCACCTGGACGTGGTAGAGCAGCTGCGAGATCTCCTCGGCGGCCGCCTCCTTGCCCTCGTACTCGGCGGCCATCCACACCTCGGCGGCCTCTTCGACGACCTTCTTGCCGATCGCATGGACGCCCTTGCCGACCAGTTCTGCGGTGCGGGAAGTGGCGGGGTCGCCGGTGGCGGCCTTCTGCTGGAGCTCGGTGAAGAGCTCCTCGAACGTCTTGTTGGACATGGTGGCGCCCACTTTACGCGTAAGCCCGCACCACCTAGTGCCACGGTTCAGATACTGAGCGGAGGGTGGCCGCCGTGGCCACCGCGGCGGTCACCGCCTCGTGCCCCTTGTCCTCGTTGGAGCCCTCGATACCGGCCCGGTCCAGGGCCTGCTCCTCGGTGTCGCAGGTCAGCACGCCCATGCCGACGGGGACCCCGGTCTCCACCGAGACCTGAGTGAGGCCCTGGGTGACGCCCTGGCACACGTACTCGAAGTGCGGGGTGCCGCCGCGGATGACGACACCGAGGGCGACGATCGCGTCGTAGCCGCGGCCCGCGAGGACCTTGGCGACGACCGGGAGTTCCCAGCTGCCGGGGACCCGGAGCAGGGTGGGCTCGTCGATGCCCAGGTCGTGCAAGGCCCGCAGGGCGCCGTCGACCAGTCCGTCCATCACCTTCTCGTGCCACTGCGCCGCGATGACGGCGACCCTGAGGTCGCCCACGTTGCGTACGGACAGCTCCGGTGCACCCTTGCCGCTCACGTTCTCAGACTCTCCTAGAAGTGCTTACTGGTTGCTGCAGGTGGACACCGGGGCGGTGTCCAGCCAGGGCAGGTCGTGGCCCATCCGGTCCCGCTTGGTGCGCAGGTAGCGGAGGTTGTGCTCGCCCGCCTGTACGGGCATCGGCTCCCGCCCTGTGACCTTGAGGCCGTGGCGCAGGAGGGCGTCGGACTTGTCGGGATTGTTGGTCATCAGGCGCAGGCTGCGCACCCCGAGGTCCTCCAGGATCTGCGCGCCCGCGCCGTAGTCCCGGGCGTCGGCGGGCAGGCCGAGCTCCAGGTTGGCGTCGAGGGTGTCGTGGCCCTGTTCCTGGAGTTCGTACGCCCGCAGCTTGGACAGCAGGCCGATGCCGCGCCCCTCGTGGCCGCGCAGGTAGACCACCACTCCCCTGCCCTCTTCCTGGATGCGCTCCAGGGAGGCGTCGAGCTGGGGGCCGCAGTCGCAGCGCAGGGAACCGAAGATGTCGCCGGTCAGGCACTCGGAGTGGACGCGGACCAGAACGTCCTCGCCATCGCCGATCTCGCCGTGGACGAGGGCGACGTGCTCGACGCCGTCGACGGTGGAGCGGTAGCCGTACGCCGTGAACATGCCGTGGGCGGTGGGCAGCCGGGTCTCGGCCTCGCGGCGGACCGTGGGCTCGCTGGTGCGGCGGTAGGCGATCAGGTCCTCGATGGAGATGATCGTCAGGCCGTGCTTGCGGGCGAAGGGGATCAGCTCGGGGAGGCGGAGCATCCGGCCGTCCTCGCCCGCGATCTCGACGATCGCGCCGGCCGGGCGCAGTCCCGCGAGCCGGGCGAGGTCGACGGCGGCCTCGGTGTGGCCGTTGCGGGTGAGGACGCCTCCGTCCTTGGCGCGCAGCGGGAAGATGTGGCCGGGACGGACGAAGTCGGTGTGGTCGGCGTCGCCGCTCGCGAGCAGCCGGAGCGTGGTCGCGCGGTCGGCGGCCGAGATCCCGGTGGTCACACCGTGCGCGCCGGAGGCGTCCACGGAGACGGTGAACGCGGTCTTCATCGACTCGGTGTTGTCGTCGACCATCTGAGGCAGCTTCAGCCGGTCCAGTTCGTCGCCCTCCATGGGGGCGCAGATCAGGCCGCGGCACTCGCTCATCATGAAGGCGACGATCTCGGGGGTGATCTTCTCGGCGGCGACGACCAGATCGCCCTCGTTCTCGCGGTCCTCGTCGTCGACGACCACGATGGGGCGGCCGGCCGCGATGTCGGCGATGGCCTGCTCGACCGGGTCCAGCGCGAAGTCCTCGAACCCGTCGGTGCTGTACAGAATCGGTGCCGCGCTCATGCCGGGGCTCCTTCCAGAGCGGGCCGCGCGTTCCCACGGGAGCGCAGCCACCAGTCGCGCATGCCCCACAGGACGAGCGCGCCGTAGATGACGTAGACGAAGCCTGAGAAGGCGTAGCCGTTGGCGAAGTTCAGAGGGACGCCGACCAGGTCGACCAGGAGCCAGGCGAACCAGAACTCGACCATGCCGCGGGCCTGGGCGTACATGGCGACGACGGTGCCGACGAAGATGTACGCGTCCGGCCAGGGGTCCCAGGACAGGCTCGGGTAGGCCTTGAAGAGCAGGGCGACGGCGACGGTGCCGACGGCGGCGGCGCCGATCATCGAAGCGCGCTCGGCCCAGGTGGCGAACCGCGGCGCGATGTGACCGTCGCCGGACTGCCCCTTGTTGCGGTTCCACTGCCACCAGCCGTACAGCGCGACGACCATGACGACGGCCTGCTTGCCGGCGCTGCCGGTGAGGTGCCCGTAGAAGGCTCCGAAGAGGATGAGGCCGGAGGCGAACTGCACCGGCCAGCTCCACAGGTTGCGGCGCCAGCCGAGGGCGAGGGCTATGAGGCCGAGGATGTTGCCGATCATGTCCGACCAGAGGATGTGCTGACCGAACAGGGTGAAGGCCTCGGTGTTGAGGGAGTTCACTTCCCGGCCCCCTGACTGCTCGCGAGCAGGCGCTCGACGTACTTGGCGACGACGTCGACCTCGAGGTTGACCGGGGCGCCGGGCTGCTTGAGGCCGAGCGTGGTCAGGGCGAGGGTGGTGGGGATCAGGCTGACGGTGAAGTAGTCGGGGCCGGCCTCCACGACGGTGAGGCTGATGCCGTCGACCGTGATGGAGCCCTTCTCCACGACATAGCGGGAGAGGTCCGCGGGCAGCGAGATCTTGATGATCTCCCAGTTCTCGGAGGGCTTGCGCTCCAGGACCTCGCCGGTGCCGTCCACGTGACCCTGCACGATGTGCCCGCCGAGGCGCGCGCCTACGGCGGTGGGGCGCTCCAGGTTGACGCGGGAGCCGACGCCCAGGGCGCCGAGGCTGGAACGGTCGAGGGTCTCGGCCATGACGTCGGCGGTGAACTCGTCGCCCTCGTGGTCGACGACGGTGAGGCAGACGCCGTTGACGGCGATGGAGTCCCCGTGTTTCGCGCCCTCGGTCACGACGGGGCCGCGCAGTCGGAAGCGACACGCATCGCCGAGGTTCTCGACGGCGGTGATCTCGCCCAGCTCTTCGACGATTCCGGTGAACACTTCCCGGGTCCTCCCTGCCTCATTCGGGCACGGACTCCGGGGCTGTCGATGACGACAGAATGAACGAGCAGGGACACCGGGGGCGACGCCGGACGAGGCCTCACCCGCGAGGGTGAACCCTGATACGGCGGCGCGCATACAGGTATGCCCGCCCGCCGCGCACTGCCTCCCATCCGGACTTTAACCGTCGGTCCAGGAATTTCACCTGGTCAACCGGCCGCTGGAAGCGGTCGGGTCGCGGACTGTAACCGCCGGTTCGGACTTTCACCGACCCCGGAGTGCGCTGCTTCTGGTACGCAACCAGTCTGCCACGCCTGATCGGCGTCCATACGGGCGAAGCGTGTGCAGTGGCTCACAACCCGTGGCCGGAAACCTCTTGACCTAATGGTCTAGTCCTTTTTAGGGTCGCCGTGGCTGGACACCCGTAGAGACGGGCCCGGCGGCGGTGACGACGGCCCTTGCCCGCCGCCGGGTCTCCTTCGCCGGTATGAGCGGCCTCCGGCAGGGTGATCGGCATGACGACCCGCGATCGCCGAGTCCGCGGAGCAGCGGGACACCAGGTCGCGTCCGCCGCCAGCAGCTTCTCCAGTCCGGCGAGGTGGCCTTCGCGGGCCGCGGTGACGAAGGACGCCACCAGCTCCTCCTACCGCTCGGGCGCCGCCGCGAACCGCCCTCTCCCCCACTGCCTCAAGGGCGTGGGAGGTGCCCCAGGCCGGTGTCAGCCGCTCCAGCGCCAGCATCGCCATCGACACGGCGGGAGCGATGAGTGCGGCCACACCCGGTAGGGCCGGTCGCGCAAGCGAGCACCTCAATGGACCCGACCGCAACCGACGGGCCAGCCACGAAGGCAGGCGACCCGCGCGACCATCGCGGACACGGTGTACGCCGTGCACTCGGGCCCCCGACTTGCGCGGCCACCCCCGGTGGACCCAGCCCGCGCTAGCGCGGCGCGAACAGTTCGTCCTGCGCCCTGTCCCTCGCCGTGAGCAGCGCGCCCCTCAGCACCGCCTCGCCGCCCAGCGCGCTCGCCCGCACCTCCGTGGGCAGCGGTGACATGCGGCGGACCCGTCGCTCCACTCGCGCGGCGAGGTCGGCCCCGCCCGCCTGGCCCACCTCGCCGGCCAGCACCACGCACCCCGGGTCCAGGACGGCGACGACCGACGCGACGCCCACGGCGACCCGGTCGGCGAGAGCGTCCAGGAAGCGGGACTCACCATGCGCCACCGCCTCCCGCACCACACCCGCGGCGCCTTCCCCCCGCACCACCCCCGCGGCACGATCTCCCGGCACCACCCCCGCGGGACCGTCCCCCCGCACCACGCTCACGGCACGGTCCCCCGGCACCGCCCCCGCGACACCTTCCCCCCGCACCACCCCCGCCGCACGGTCCCCCGGCACCACCCCCGCGGCCCCCTCCCCCGGCACCGCAAGACCGCACTCCCCCGGCACCGCGAGACCGTACTCCCCCGCCAGCCGCACGACCCCCGCCGACCCCGCCAGCGAATGGAAACCCCCCTCGCAGTCCACCGCAGACGGCAGTCCCGCCGTCCCCGGCACCGGCAGGAACCCGATCTCGCCCGTCCCGCCCGAGGCGCCCCGCCGCAGGGTGCCGTCCAGGACCACCGCCGCGCCGGTGCCGTGGCCCAGCCACAGCAGCACGAAGGTGTCCCGGTCCCGGGCGATCCCGTCGCGCTGTTCCGCCAGCGCCGCGAGGTTGGTCTCGTTCTCCACGTGGATGCGGGTCCCGGGCAGCCGTTCGTGCAGCGCCAGAACCAGTCGGCGGTGCCATTCGGGCAGGCCGGTGGTGTCACGGAGTTCGCCGCTGGCCGGATCGATGAGACCGGGGGCGCCGATGCCGACGGTGTGGAGTTCGGTCACCCCCGCCTCCTTCGCCGCCCGCTCGACCAGCGCGACGGCCTGCTCGACCGCGGGGCCCGTCCCCGTGTCCCCGCCGATCGGCACCGACGCCTCGGCCAGCACCCGGCCCAGCAGGTCGGAGACGACGACGGAGACGCCCTCGGTACGGACGTCGAGGGCCGCCAGATGGGCCTGGTCGGCGACGATGCCGTACAGCTTGGCGTTGGGGCCGCGGCGCTGCTCCCCCGACTCCCCCACCACGTCGATCAGCCCGGCGGCGGCGAGGCGCTCGACGAGGTCGGCGACGGTCGGCCGGGACAGTCCGGTGAGCTGCTTCAACTGGCCTGCCGTCAGCGGGCCTTCCTGCTGGAGCAGCCGCAGGGCGAGCCGGTCGTTGATGGCCCGGGCGGTGCTCGGGGATGCGGGCATGCCGGGAATCCTCTCAGATCCACAGAGCCGGATATGCGCTATCTATCAGGCAGGGTTCCTGATAGTTTACGGCGGCCGGAAGCGGCAAGCAGGGGAAAGACAAGGTTCCGGGGAGGGGCCCGACAATGAGCGATGTGGTCCACACATCAGCAGAGGTACGGCGGGCCCGGTACGCGGTGGCCGCCGTGTTCGCCGTGCACGGGGCCGTGACCGGCTCGTTCGCGACGCGGGTGCCGTGGATCCAGGAGCACTCCTCGGTGAGCGCCGGTCAGCTGGGCCTGGCGCTCGCCTTCCCGGCGCTCGGCGCCTCCGTGGCGATGCCGCTGGCCGGTCGGGTCAGTCACCGCTTCGGCGCCCGGAACGCCCTGCGCGGCCTGATCTCCCTGTGGACGCTGGCCCTGGTCCTGCCCTCGCTCGCCCCGAACCTCCTGACGCTCTGCGTGGCCCTGTTCGTCTACGGCGCCACGGCCGGCATGGCGGACGTGGCGATGAACGCGCTCGGCGTCGAGGTCGAGAACCGCCTCGGCCGCTCGATCATGTCCGGGCTGCACGGCATGTGGAGCGCGGGCGCCCTGATCGGCTCGGCGGCCGGCACCCTCGCCGCACACCTGGGCTCGGACGCCCGGCTGCACCACGCGCTCGCGTCGGCCGCCCTCACCCTGCTCGGTCTGCTCGCCTGCCGCTGGGTGCTGGACCTCCAGCCCACCGAGGACGAGGAGCCGCCGCCCCGGTTCGCGCTGCCGCCGAAGTCGGCGCTGCTCATCGGCGCGGTCGGGTTCTGCGCGGTGTTCGCGGAGGGCGCGAGCCTGGACTGGTCGGCGGTGTACCTGCGCGACCAGCTGGAGACCTCGGCGGGGCTCGCCGCCGCCTGTACGACCGGTTTCACGCTCACGATGGCGCTGGCGCGGATCGCCGGGGACCGGCTCGTGGACCGGTTCGGATCGGTGCGGACGGTCCGGGCGAGCGGTGTCCTCGCGGTGCTCGGCGGGCTGCTCATCGTCGTCGCGGAGCAGCCGGCCGTGGCGATGGGCGGGTTCGCGCTGATGGGGCTCGGCATCGCGGTGGTCGTGCCGCTGTGCTTCGCCGCCGCGGGCCGCAGCGGGTCCAACCCCAGTCTGGCGATCGCCGGTGTCGCGACGATCACCTACACCTCGGGGCTGATCGCCCCGAGCGCGATCGGCACGCTGGCCCAGGCCACCAGCCTGATGGTGTCGTTCATCCTGGTGACGGTCCTGGCCTGCGGACTCGTGGCCTTCGCGGGGGTCCTGCGGGCCGGCGACCGGGACCGGCCGAAGGTCGGCGCCCCGGCGGCGACGGTTCCCGACCCGCGGCACTGAGACCGCTCGGCCTCAGGACGAGGCCAGGTCATAGGCGTACGACGCGCTGAACGTGCCCGGTGTGCCCTTGCAGCCGTCCGACTCCCCCGGGAGTTTCACCCACAGGTAGGCGTCGATCCCGGGTTCGCCGGTGTTCAGGGTCGGGGCCTGCCCGATCTTCCGGCCGGCCGGGTCGCACCACTCGCCCTCCGGCGGGGCGCCGTTGCCGTTGCGGCTGGTGTCGATGACGGCCCCGAGGCCCGGCGGTCCGCCCAGGGCGGCGAGGACCCGGCGGTCGTAGGCGATCTCGGCGGACGTGGTGTGGAAGTTGGAGACGTTGCTGAAGATCCCGTCGGAGGAGGCGGCCGAGGCGGCGCCCGCCTGCCTCAGCAGGGACGCCTGTCGCGCGGCCGGGTTCCAGCCGGAGTGACCGGCGTCGTAGTAGACGCGGGCCTTCGGGTTCGCGGCCTTCAGGACCCGGCCCGCGCGGGCCAGGGAGGCGAAGCGGCCGGCCCGCGCGGCGTCCGAGAGGCAGTCCGACTGGGCGATCGAGTCGGGCTCCAGGACGACGACCACCTCGCGGGAGCCGAGCCCCGCGGCGAACCGGTCGATCCAGGCGTCGTACGCGCCGAGATCCGGCGCCCCGCCCTGGGACGCGCCGCCGCAGTCACGGTCGGGGACCGCGTACGCCACGAGCACCGGGACCCGGCCCTGCGCGGCGCCGCCGGAGGTGACCGCGCGGACCCTGGAGGTGATGGTCGCCGGGGCGTAGTCGGCGAACCAGACCGCGGCCGGCCGGTCGGCGATACGGGACCGGATGACGTCGGCACGCCAGTCACCCGGGTTCTCCTGCACCCAGTCGAGCACCTGGGAGGCGGGGTGGCGGTAGAGGCGATGCGCGGCGGTGGCCCTGGGCTGGGTGGGGCTCGCCTTCTTGCTCGGGGACGACGGGGAGGCGCTCGCCTTGGTGGAGACGGACGCGGAGGCGGTGGGGGCGGCGGAAGGCGAACCCGGGGCCGACGGCGGGACCCGCACCCGGTCCGGGCTCGGCGAGCCGTCGGTCAGCGCCGGTCGCGCCGCATCCGAGGCGGCACGGTCGTCGAGCGCGGAGAGCGTCCCGGTCGCGGTGCCGACGGCGACGACCGCACAGGCCAGCGCGACCATGGCACCACGGCCCACGGCACGTCTGCGGGCGGCGCGGCGCGCGGCCAGTCGCTGGGCACGTAAGCCTGACACCCTGTCGCTCCCCCCCTCGCGCGGCGGGCGGCGTCCCCCGTTCTGGGGAAGCGTCGGGCCCGCCGGTACCCCGGCCAGCCTAGGACTGGGACCCTGCCGTTATGGCGCAATTGGAACAGTTCACCACTCCCGTCGACGCGGTCGTCTCCCGTATGCGCGCCCTGGACGAGGCCCTTCCGGAACGGGACGGCGTAGCGGTCTTCAACCGCGTCTACCTCGCCGTCACCGAGGCCGTCGACCGCTGCGTCGACGCGGGCGGGTTCGCGGACGCGCGGGCCGCGATCACGCTGGACGTGCGGTTCGCCGAGCGCTATCTGGCGGCGGTGGACGCGGCCGCCCGCGAACACCGTCCGCCGGCCTGCTGGCGGCCGCTGTTCCAGTTCCGCCGTCATCCCGGTGTACGACCCCTGCAGTTCGCGTTGGCGGGCATCAACGCGCACATCGGGCACGACCTCGCGCTGGCCGTGGTGGACACGTGTCGTAGCCTCGGCTGCGAACCCGCCGACGTGGAGGACGAGTTCGACCGCGTGGGCGACCTCCTCGTCTCGCTGGAGGAGCGCATCCGCGAGGAGCTGATGCCGGGCCCCGACGTCCTCCAGGTCGCCGACCCGCTCACCCATCTCCTCGGCTCCTGGAGCCTGGACCGCGCCCGCGATGCCACCTGGACCGCGGCCCGTGCCCTGTGGGCCTTGCGCGGACTGCCCGACGTGGCCGGCGAGTTCACCGAACGCCTGGACACGGCGGTGGGATTCGCGGGCCGCATGCTCCTGACCCCGCTGCCGGGCCTTACCCCTGGTCCGTGTAGCGATCGACGATCTCGATGAGGTTCGTCAGCGAGTCGGCTCTGGACCGCAGGCGCTCACGGTGCTCGGCCGGCACAGCGCCGACGCCGAGTCCGCCCCGCGCGCATCGCATCGACCGGCACCTGGATCGACAGACCGGCGGCCGGTGAGAAGCTCCCGATGCTCAGCACGGGCCCATTCTGCGAGTCTCGGGTGGCCCGAGAGTCAACCGTCCGGGTTCCTCTCCGGGACCTAGTCCTCCGGCAGCTCCACCGGCGCGATCTCGTCGTACAGGTCGCCCGGGCCGGGGTTGGTCGCGTCGGTCTCGCCGCCGAAGTGGTGCATGACGCCCCAGACCGCGTTCAGGGCGGTCTGGATCGCGCCCTCGGCCCAGCCCGCCGTCCAGGAGATGTCGTCGCCGGCGAGGAAGATGCCCCGCTTGTCCTCGGGCAGCCGGTCCTGCATGAAGTGGGTGAACAGGCGCCGCTGGTAGCGGTAGTGGCCGGGCAGGTTGGCCTTGAACGCGCCCATGAAGTAGGGCTCGTTCTCCCAGGAGACGGTGACCGGGTTGCCGATGACGTGGCTGCGGATGTCGACCTTCGGGTAGATCTCGCCGAGGGACTTCAGCATGACCTCCATCCGCTCGTTCGCGGACAGCGGCAGCCACTTCAGGCTGTCGTCGCACCAGGTGTAGGAGAGGCAGATGACGGCCGGCTTGTCGGGGCCGTCGTCGAGGAGGTAAGTCCCGCGCGTCATCCGGTCGGTGAGCGTCATCGACATGACGTCACGGCCCGTCTCCTCGTCCTTGTCCAGCCAGAACGGCCGGTCGACGGGCACGAACAGCTTGGAGCTCTCCATGTAGTGCGTGCGCTCGATCGCCGTCCAGTGGTCGATCGGGAAGAGCGAGTCGTCGCAGGCGATCTTGGACAGCAGCATCCAGGACTGCGCGGTGAAGATCGCCGCCCGGTACGTGCGGATGTCACCGTCCGCGTCCGTCACGGTGATCCGGTTGCCGGCGGTGCGGTGCAGCCGGGTGACGGCGGGCCGGGGCTCGCCGTTCGGGTGCAGGCTCGCCAGCGAGGTGCCGTACGGCCAGTGCACGATCTTCTCCGGCGCGCGCTCCCACAGCCGGAGCGGCAGCTGCTGCGAGCCGCCCACGATCCCGCGGTGGTGGTCGTCGGCCTCGGTGTAGACGACCCGCAGGATCTCCAGGATGGAGTTGGGGAAGTCGGTGTCCCAGCCGCCGGTGCCGAAGCCGACCTGGCCGAAGATCTCGCGGTGCCGGAAGGACTTGAACGCCTCGGAGTCGCAGAGGAAGCCGTAGAAGGTCTGGTTGTCGAGCTTCTCCACGAGCCGGGACCAGATCTCGCGGATGCGCGGCACGTCCCGCTCGCGCAGGGCGCGGTTCATGTCGGTGAAGTCGGCGCCCTCTTCGAGGCACTTGTTCCAGGCCGCGGCGACATCGCGGTAGACCTGCGGGAGGTCGTCGATCGTCTCGGCGTAGTGGGACTCGCCCTTGAGGTCGACGACCGTCGAAGGGGTGGCCTCCGCGAGGGGGTTGGGGAAGGGGCGGGTCTCCAGACCGACGAGGTCGATGTAGTGCTGGAGGGCCGTCGAGGAGGGCGGGAAGCGCATCGCGCCCATCTCCGCGGTGAGGCCCTCCGTGCCCTGGCCCTCGAAGCCCACGGTCCGCAGCCGGCCGCCGATCCGGTCGGCCTCGTACACGACCGGCTTGAGGCCCATCTTCATCAGCTCGTACGCGGCCACGATGCCGGAGAGACCGCCGCCGATCACCGCGACCTCGGTGCCGTGCTCGGTGGCCGGGATCTGCCCGAGGCCCGCCGGGTGGGCGAGGAAGTCGTCGTAGGCGTACGGGAAGTCCGGCCCGAACATGGTGATCGGCGGCTGCTGCTCGTCTGCGTGCTCGACGGCGTTGGGCACGGTGGACGTCATGGGGTGCGAACTCCTTGAAGCGGGCTTGGGGCAGGCGGGGGCCGGACGAGGGACCCGTGGGCGAGCGGGTGGGTCAGACGAGGGAGCCGTAGAGGCCGGGCCTGCGGTCCGTCAGATACGGGTTGGCCTCGCGGGAGGCGGCGAGGAGGGCGGGGTCGAGGTCGGCGAGGACCAGCTCCTCACCGCGCCCGGCGCGGGCCCGGGCCACCCCGTCGGGTCCGGCCAGCACGGAGAGCCCGACGAAGTCGAAGTCCCCTTCCTGGCCGACCCGGTTGACGTAGGCGACGTACATCTGGTTCTCCCAGGCCCGCACCGGCACGAGGGACTCGGCGACGAACTGGAAGGGGTGCATCTGGGCCGTGGGGACGATCAGGAGGTCCGTGCCGGCGAGGGCGTGGGCGCGGACGTTCTCCGGGAACTCGACGTCGTAGCAGATCATCAACCCGACGCGCAGGCCGCCCAGTTCGGCCTGGACCACCGGCTGTTCCCCCGCCGTGAAGTGGTCGCGTTCGAAGCAGCCGAAGAGGTGGGTCTTGCGGTAGCCGGCGAGGCGGGTGCCGTCGGCGGAGATCAGCTGGGCGGAGTTGTGGACGGTGTCGCCGCAGCGCTCCGGGTAGCCGTACGCGATCGCGAGGCCGTGCCGGGAGGCGATCTCCGCGACGGCGTCCGCGCCGTCCCCGTCGGCCGCCTCGGCGAGTCGGCCGATGTCGTCGCCGATCGCGTACCCGGTGAGGAACATCTCCGGAGCGGCCAGCAGCGCGGCACCCGCGGCGGCGGCCCTGGCCGCGGCCTCGTCGAGGACCTTGAGGTTCCCCTCGACGGAGCCGGGGCGGCCGGAGCTCTGGAGCAGGGCGGTGCGCATGCGTGATCCTCACCGGGCGGAAGGTGGATGTGGGGGCCACGGAGCGGGCCATATAGAAGGTACGGGCGGCTCACCGGCGCGAACAAGAAGGAGCCGTTGCGCGCCGGTGAGCGGTTCATTGCGTGCGGAGGCGGTCCTCCGGCGATTCGTTGCGCGGACGTCGGCGTCCCCGGGACAGCACCAGCGCGGTGACCAGATACGGCACGGACAGGATCACGAAGACCGTGCTGTGCGCCAGCGACGCGCCGAGCAGCGTGTACACGCCGAACACGGCGACCGTGACCAGCTCGGTGCCCAGGCTCGCCACCGAGGTCAGGGTGGCCCGCCGGGCGTCGTCGATGCGGTGCTGGAGGCGGACGTCGGCGAGCACCTCGGCCAGCTGGAAGCCGGCGAAGGCGAGGCCGACGAGGGCGATACCGGCCGGGGTGCGGGCCCCGGCTCCCACGGCCAGGGCGAGTGCGGCCCCGGCGATCAGGGCGGCGAGGCCCCGGGTGCCGAGGCGTTCGGCGGGCCCGGCGAACAGGCTGCCGAGGGTGACGGCAGCCCAGACCAGCAGGACCAGCCAGGGCACGGTGGTGTCGGCCACGCCGAGGTCGCGGATCAGCAGCGACACGTACTCGTCGAGCGCGCCCCACACCGCGGCGACGGCCGGGATCAGCAGCAGAGCGCCCCGGACGGTCCGGTCGCCGCGGGCCTCGGCGACCCCGGCCCGCAGGGTCGCCGACCAGCTGGTGCTGCCCTTGCCGGCCGGCACCCGGTGTTCCGGCAGCCGGGTCGCCGTGAGCGCGGCCAGCAGACAGGCCAGGACGCTCGCGGCGCCCACGGACGGGTAGCCGCCGAGCGCGAGGACCGGCCCGGCGAGGCCCATCGCGGCCACCGTGGCCAGCAGCCGGGCCGCCCGGGTGCGCCCCATCACGCGCGCGTACCGGTCGGCGGCACCGAGCCGTTCCATCTCGTCGTAGACCAGCGCCTCCAGCGAACCGGAGCCGAGGGCCCCGCCGGCGCCCCACAGGACGAATCCCAGCGCGAACGCGCCGTACGACGGCACGGTCACCCACAGCGCGAAGCCGGCCGCGGTGAGCAGCGGGCCGATCCACAGCAGCCGGCGCCGCGAGACGGTGTCGGCCCAGGCCCCGGAGGGCACCTCCAGGACGACGGCCGTGAGGGACCACAGGGCGAACAGCGAGGAGATCTGCCACAGCGGCAGGCCGGTGTCGGCGAACAGCAGCGCGTACACCGGGTAGAGCAGGACGAGGTCGTCGAGGAACGCGTAGCCGTACAGCGTGGTCGTCAGCCGGCGGACGCCGGTCGCGGGCACACGTGCGGGTGAGAGTGTCATGAGGCCTTCCCGGAAGGGCGGTTCGGACGTCGTGGGTACGGCGTCCGAGGCGGCCCTCGGGAGGCGCGGCTGGTGGATCAATGTCGCCAGGTCATGTCACCGATGCTAGACAGTTCCCGGCCCGCTGCCCAGCGAAAATGTGGTGATCACGGCGGCGTGGTCGGAGGGCCAGTCGTTGTCCTCGACATCCGGCCAGGTCCGCGGGGTGCCACTGACGTACGTCCGGGAGTCGAGGACCTTCAGTCCCCGGTGCAGCACGAAGTCGATGCGGTCCTGCGGCTCCGGCTCGGCGTGGACCGGGGACCAGGTGTGCCCCGGGTCGCGTAGGGCATCGGGACGCGCCTCCCGGTAGGAGTCACGGAAGCCGGCCTCCTCCGCCGCCTTGGTCACCGGCCACTCGACATCGGGCCAGTCCAGGTGGGAGGGGCAGTTGAAGTCGCCGACAAGCACGGCGGGCGCCGCGTCCCCGATCCGGCGCAGGGTGTCCCGCAACTGCCCGAGCCGCACCTCCTCGTGGGCGAGGCGGGCGAGCGGTTCGGACGCGTAGGGCCCGTACCGCTCGTAGTCGAGGTGCGCGGTCCACACCTCGACCTCCCGGTCCCCTACGGCGATCCGCGCGCCGGCGGCTCCGTAGAAGCCGACGTCCGGGTCGCCCAGCACGGCGGTGATCGGGTACCGGCTGATGATGCCGAGGTTCGACCCGGCGCGGTGGTGGTGCCAGCCCAGCGCCTCGGCGAGCTCCTCGGCGGCACTGCCGTACGTCTCCTGGAGTCCGACCACGTCCACGCCGGTCTCGGCGATGACCTTGAGCTGCTTGGCGCGGTGGTCGTGGACCTTGGTGCCGCCGTACCAGAGGTTCCAGGTCATCACGCGGAGCCGGTACGGCAGCAGGGCGCGCAGTCCGGCCACGGTGACGCCTTCCAGTCCGGGCAGGACCGTACGGCCCGGGGCCGCCTCGACGGGGGCCAGCGAGGGCACCGCGAGGACCGCGCAGCCGGCCGCCTCGGCGGAGCGGACGCCGGTCTCCGTGTCCTCGACGGCGACACAGCGCGCGGGGTCCACGCCGAGGGCCCGGCAGGCGGCGAGGTAGGGGTCGGGGGCGGGTTTGGTGTGCTCGGTGTCGTCGGCGGTGACGGAGACGGCGAACCGGCTCGCGCCGCCCAGGGCTTCGAGGACGGTGTCGGCGACCGACCGGGGAGAGGCTGTCACGAGGGCGGTGGGGACGCCCTCGCGGGCCAGCGCGTCGAGCAGGTCGAGGGCGCCGGGGCGGGGCACGACACCGGTGCGGACGCGGTCGGCGAACTCCCGGTGCAGGGTGTCGGCGAGGTCCGCGGCCGGGGTGCCGGTGGCCGCGGCCAGCCAGGCGGCGGTGTGCTCGACCGGGCGGCCGAGCACGTCCGGCCGGTCCGCCTCGGTCAGCGGACGTCCGGCGACCTCCTCCACCGCCTCCCACCAGAGCCGCTCGGTGTCGACGAGCGTGCCGTCCATGTCGAACAGGACGGCCTGGAGCGGGAGTCGAGTCACAGCGGTCTCTTTCGTGGGGGGATTCGTACGAGGGGGATCAGGGGGTGCGTCGTTCCGCCACCAGCACCGGCCGCTCGGGCAGCGACACGCTCACCGGGGCGCCGGCGGTCAGCTCGGCGGACTCGTGGGCGGGCAGGTCGGCCTTGACCTCGGTGCCCTCGGCGAGCCGGACGGTGAGGCGGACGGACGCGCCCAGGAAGGACGTGGCGACCACCCGGGCCGTCCCGTCGGCCTCGGCCCGCACCCGTACGGCCTCGGGACGCACCAGTACGTCGACCTCGGTCGCGACCGGCACCGGGCCGTCGACGGGGAGCCGCTGTCCCAGCACCTCGACCGTGTCCTGGGCGAGCCGGCCGGGGATCCGGCTCATCGTGCCGACGAACTCGGCGACGAAGGCGGTGGCGGGACGGCCGTACAACTCACTGGGCGCCGCGCACTGTTCGAGCCGGCCGGCGTGCATCACGGCGACCCGGTCCGCCATGGACAGGGCCTCCTCCTGGTCGTGGGTGACGAAGAGGGTGGTGATGCCGAGTTCCTGCTGGAGGCGCCGGATCTCCTCACGGAGGCTGAGCCGCACCTTGGCGTCCAGCGCGGACAGGGGCTCGTCGAGCAGCAGAACGCGTGGGCGCAGGGCGAGCGCGCGGGCCAGCGCGACCCTCTGCTGCTGTCCGCCGGAGAGCTGGTGCGGGAACCGCCCGCCCTTGTCGGCGAGCCCGACGAGGTCCAGCAACTCCGCTGCCCTGGCCCGCCGTTCGGCGGTGCGGACCTTGCGCATGCGCAGTCCGAAGGCCACGTTGTCGCGGGCGTCGAGATGCGGGAAGAGGCTGTACGACTGGAAGACCATCCCGGCGTCCCGGCGGTGGGCCGGGACCCGGCTCACGTCCTCGCCGTCCACCAGCACCCGCCCGGAGTCGGGGTGTTCGAAGCCGGCGAGCATCCTGAGCGCGGTCGTCTTGCCGCAGCCGGACGGGCCGAGCAGGGCGAGGAGTTCACCCGGCCGCACGGTCAGGTCGAGTCCGTCGAGGGCGACGGTCGGGCCGAACTCCCGCCTGAGGCCCTGGAATTCGACGGTGGCCGCGGTCGTCTGGGTCGTGTCAAGAAGGGTCATGGGTCATCCCCGGGAAGCGGTACGGGTACGGCCGCCGAAGCCGGCCAGGACGAGGAGCAGCACCCAGGTCACCAGCAGGCTGAGCACGGACACGGCGACGGACAACTGGGCCTGCGAGCCGCTGACGTTGACGATCCACACCGCGAAGGGCTGGAAGCCCAGCAGCTGGGCCACGGTGAACTCGCCGAGCACCAGGGCCAGGGTGAGGAAGGAGGCGTTGAGCAGCGCGCCCCGCAGATTGGGCAGTACGGCTTGGACGAGGGCCTGCGGCCAGCCGGCACCGCAGCTGCGGGCGGCCTCGACGAGGGTGCGCACGTCGACGGCCCGCAGCCCGGCGTCCAGGGCCCGGTACACGAAGGGCAGCGCCATCACGACGTATGCGAGGACGAGCACGAACGGGAAGTCGGGGTTCTGGATCGCCACGAAGGTCTCGAACAGCGGGGTGCGCGAGAGGTGGTCGGGGCCCCACTTGAGGACCGTGCCGATGCCGGCGACGAACGCGATCGGCGGGACGACCAGCGGCAGCGAGCACACCACCTCGACGACCGGCCTGAGCCGTGGGGCCCCGAGCCGCAGCGCGACCATGGCGGGCACCATCAGCAGCAGCACGACGGCGATGGTGGCCAGGGCCAGCTCCAGCGAGAGCAGCAGGCTGGAGACGAAGCCGTCGGTGGAGAAGATCTGGGTGTAGGCGTCGAAGGTGATCCCCTGCCCGGGCACGTCGACGGTGAAGACGACGGACGCGGCGAGCGGCACCAGGAAGTACAGCCCGGCGAGGCCGAGCACACCCCACCGCCACGGGTTCAGGCGAGCCATCGGGCGCTCCTTCGCTGAAGGGGCAGGTACACGGCCATCACCAGGCCGGCGACCAGGACCATGTCGAGGCTGAGGGCGAGCGCCACGTTCTCCTGGCCGACGAGGACGTTGCCGGAGATCGCGTCGGCGATCTGGAGGGTGACCAGCGGGATCGAACTGCCCACCATCGCGGCGGCGGTGGCGTACGCGGCGAAGGCGCTGCCGAAGAGCAGCACGAACCCGCCGAGCAGCGTGGGCAGCAGGACGGGCAGGGCCACGAAGCGCCAGTACTGCACGGCCGTCGCCCCGTTGTTCTGGGCGGCCTCGCGCCACTGGGCGCGCAGCCCGTCCAGGGCCGGGGTGATGGTGAGGACCATCAGCGGGATCAGGAAGTACAGGTAGACGATGACCAGGCCCCAGAAGCTGTAGAGGTCCCAGCCCTTGTCGGTGAGGCCCAGATGCCGGGTCAGGACGCCCGCGTTGCCGAGGGTGGCGACGAAGGCGAAGGCCAGCGGGACCCCGCCGAAGTTGGCGAGGACCCCGGAGGCGGTGAGCACGGCCTCGCGCAGGGCGCGGAAGCGGGAGGTCACCACGGCCTGGGCGAGCGGCAGTCCGACCAGGGTGCCGAGGGCGGCGGACACGGCCGACAGCTTCACGCTGCCGAGCAGTGCGGTGAGGTAGGCGCCCTTGAGGGAGGCCGTCAGGTTGTCGACGGTGTACGAAGTCGCCCCGGTGGCCGGGTCCTTGGCGGTGAAGGCGCCGTCGAGCATGGCGACGGCCGGGAGTCCGAAGGCGACCGCGACGAACGCGAGCAGCGGGACGACGGCGAGCCAGCCGAGGGCACGGCGCCGCCGCTGCGCCGGAGCGGCGGTCGCCGTGTCGTCGACCCGTGGGAGGGTGGTCGTCATCCGGAGACGGCCTTCGCCCAGCCCCCGGCGATGACCGTCTTGGCCTTGTCCTGCTGGGCCTCGGTCGGGAAGGACGGGGTGCCGGAGACCTGGGGCAGCTTGGCGGCGGCCGCCTTGTCGAGGGTGCCGGCCTTCTCCATGGCGGTCATCAGGGCCGGGCGGGCGTAGCCCTTGAGCCACAGGTTCTGGCCCTCGGTGCTGTAGAGGTACTCCTGCCACAGGCGGGCGGCCGCGGGGTGCGGGGCGTCCTTGTTGATGGCCTGGGAGTAGTACTGCGAGAACTCGCCGTCGCTCGGGACCGCGACCTTCCAGTCGACGCCCTTGGACTTGAACTCGTCCGCGTACCCCGCGTTCAGGTAGTCCCAGTCGATGCTGATCGGCGTCTCGCCCTTCTCGACGGTGGCCGGGGTCGACTCGACGGGGGTGTAGTTGCCGTTCTTCTTCAGCTTGGCGAAGAAGTCCAGGCCGGGCTGGATGTCGTCGAAGGAACCGCCGCTCGCGAGCGCGGCCGCGTAGACCCCGCCGAAGGCCGAACCGGACTTGGTGGGGTTGCCGTTGAGGGCGACTCGGCCCTTGTACTGCGGCTTGAGCAGGTCGGCGAAGGTGGTGGGGCAGGTCTTGACCCGCTTGGCGTCGCAGCCGATGGAGATGTAACCGCCGTAGTCGTTGTACCAGCGGGCCTGCGCGTCCTTCTGCCCGGTGGGGATGTCGGCGTACGAGGCCACCTTGTACGGCGCGAGCAGGCCCTGCTGGGCGGCGCTGAGCGCGAAGGAGGAGCCGAGGTCGAGGACGTCCGGCGCGCGGTCCTGCCCCTTCCTGGACGTCACGGCGTTGATCTCGTCCTGGCTGGAGCCGTCGGGGTTCTCGACGGAGATCTTAATGCCGTACTTCTTCTGGAAGCCGTCGATCAGGGCACCGTAGTTGGCCCAGTCGCGGGGCAGCGCGATGGCGTTGAGCGTGCCCTCCTTCTTCGCGGCGGCGACCAGCTTGTCCAGGCCGCCGAAGTCCGCGGCGGAGCCGGCGGTGGCGGCGCTCTTGCCGTCGGCGGTGCTCGACGCGGTGTCGGGGGCGGCGCCACAGGCGCTCAGGGCGAGGGCGGCAAGGGTGGCGAGAACACCGAGGGCGGCGCTTCTCGGCAGGGACACGGTCACGGCTACTCCAGGGGACGCGCGAGGGTGCAGGTGCCAAAGGGAGGAAACTTGTCTGAACAAGTTGGCCCCAGTAAGGCGGGCGATGGTGTCCCACCGGTAAACACTGGCGAAACGCTGGCCCCCGAATTCCCGCACAATCCGGACCCCCAGCGCAGCTCTCGAAATCTCGACTACGCTGGTCACGCTGTGCACAGCGATCGACTCAGAGGGGAAGCATGGCGGCGCGACACGAGGAGATCGCCGACGAACTGCGCCGGGCGATCGACCGCGAGGAGTACACCGTCGGCAGTCTGCTGCCCGCCGAGACGGAGCTCGCGGCGCACTACGGCGTCTCGCGCGGAACGGTCCGCCAGGCGGTCGCCACGCTGACCGCCGAGGGACTCATCGGCTCCCGCCAGGGCGCCCGCCGCGTGGTGCTCGCCAGCCGCCGCAGCCAGAGCTTCGCGGAGCTCAGGAGCTTCGCGGAATGGGCGCGGGCGATGGGCCGGGAGGCGACCGGGCAGGTGGTCGAGCAGGAGTACCGTCCCGCGTCGAAGGAGGACTCGATCCGCCTCCAACTGCCCGTCGGCACACCGGTGCTGCACGTCCTGCGGGTCCGCGGCCTGGACGGTGAACCGGTGTTGCTGGAGCGCACGGTGTACGCCGACTGGATCTCCCCGACCGTCGGGACGATCGAGCCGGACTGCCCCTCGGTCACCCAACGCCTGTACGACGACATGGGGTTGGTCTTCGCCTATGGCGAGCACGTCATCGACGCGGTGGCGGCGGGGGCGCGGGACGCGGAACTGCTGGACGTCCGCCGCACCAGCCCGCTCCTGCGGGTCCGCCGGGTCACCACGACCCGCGAGGGCCGCCCGGTGGAGTGGTCGGACGACCGCTACCGTTCCGATGCGGTGAGCTTCAGCGTGCACAACTCGATCGGCAACAACGCGCTGGCCCGGAAGACGGCCGACTGAAGGAGGCTCTCATGGAGATCGCCACTCTCCCGCACGTCGACGAGCACACAGAGATCGTGACGGCGGAGGCCCACACGGTCTGGCGGGGCCTCGGCGAAGTCCTGGACCGTTCCTTCTCCGAGGGCCGATTCGCCGGCTACGCGAGCCTGGTGGGCTGTCCGGACCGGGCGGCGGCGGGGCCGCGTCCGATGGCCGAGGGGTCGGCCTACCCGGGCTTCCACGTGGCGTCCGCCGACCCGGACCGGGAGCTCGTCCTGGTCGGCCGCCACTACTTCTCGACGTACGCCCTGGTCTTCCGGCTCGACCAGGCCGGTCCCGGGCAGATCCGGCTGCGGGCCGAGACTCGGGCGCGGTTCCCCGGCCCGATCGGCGCCCTCTACCGACTGCTCGTCATCGGTACCCGCGGACACGCGTTCTCGGTACGGCGCCTGCTGGCGACGGTCCGGCGGCAGGCCGAACACGTCAGGTAGGCGAACCCGAGGAGAAGCGGCGCAGCAGCGGGGAGAGCACCAGCACCGACTTGGTGCGCTCCACGAAGGGCTCGCCCGCGATCCGCTCCAGGACCCGTTCGAAGTGCCGCATGTCCGAGGCGAAGACCTGCACCACCGCGTCTGCGTCACCGGTGACGGTGGAGGCGGCCACGACCTCCTGGTAGCGCTCCAGGCCCCGCTGGATGGTCTCCGGGGAGGTGTTGCGCCGGCAGTAGATCTCGACGAACCCCTCGGTCTCCCAGCCGAGGGCCGCCGGGTCCACCCGTACGGTGAAGCCGGTGATGGCTCCGGTGGCGCGCAGCCGGTCCACGCGCCGCTTCACGGCGGGCGCGGACAGACCGACGATCTGCCCGATGTCCGCGTAGGAGCGGCGGGCGTCCTCAGCGAGGGCGTGCACGATGCGTTCGTCGAGATCGTTCAGCACGGTGGGTGGATCAGCTTTCGGGTGTTGCGAGTCGGGAACGGCGATGGCCGTACACGAAGTAGAACACGAGCCCGACGGCCATCCAGACCCCGAAGACCACCCAGGTGACAGTGGACAGGCTGCCCATCATCCACACGCAGAAGCCGAAGCCCAGCGCCGGGAAGACCGGCGAGAGCGGGACACGGAAGGTACGGGGCATGTCGGGGCGGGTCCGGCGCAGCACCACGACGGCGATGTTGACCAGCGCGAAGGCGAAGAGCGTGCCGATGCTGGTGGCGTCGGCGAGCTGCCCGAGCGGGATCGCCGCGGCCAGCACCCCGCAGAACAGGGACACGATCACGGTGTTGGCCCGGGGCGCCCCGGTCTTCGGGTGGACGCGCGCGAACACCTTCGGCACGAGTCCGTCCCGGGCCATCGCGAAGAGGATGCGGGTCTGGCCGTAGAGCACGGTCAGGACGACGCTCGCGATGGCGATGACCGCGCAGAACGCCAGCAGGGTGCCCCAGAAGCTCTGCCCGGTCACCTCGCGCATGATCTGGGCGAGCGCGGCCTCGGAGTCGTTGAAGTGCTGCCAGGGCCGCGCGCCGACCGCGACGGCGGCGACGAGGACGTACAGGGCCGTCACGATGACCAGGGACAGCATGATCGCGCGCGGCAGGTCGCGCTGGGCGTTCTTCGCCTCCTCGCCGGCGGTGGAGGCGGCGTCGAAACCGATGTACGAGAAGAACAGCGTGGCACCGGCCGCGCTGACCCCGGCCATGCCTAGCGGCATGAAGTGCTCGTAGTTGCCCGAGCGGAAGCCCTGGACCCCGATCGCGCAGAACAGCACCAGTGCGGCGATCTTCACGACGACCATGACGGTGTTGGCGCGGGCGGACTCGCGGGCGCCGCCCAGCAGGAAGGCCATGGCGAGCAGGACGACTATGAGCGCCGGCAGGTTGAAGACGCCCCCGTCGCCGGGCGGGGCGGACAGCGCGTCCGGGATGGTGACGCCGATCGTCCCGTCGAGCAGCTCGTTCAGGTACTCGCCCCAGCCGACGGCCACGGCGGCGACCGAGACGCCGTACTCCAGGACCAGGCACCAGCCGCAGATCCAGGCGATCAGTTCACCCATGGTTGCGTACGCGTACGAGTACGAGGATCCGGAGACCGGGATGGTGCCGGCCAGCTCGGCGTAGGACAGGGCGGAGAACAGGGCGGTGAGTCCGGCGATCACGAAGGAGAGCGTGACGGCGGGGCCGGCCTTGGGGACCGCCTCGCCGAGCACCACGAAGATGCCGGTGCCGAGGGTGGCGCCGATGCTGATCATCGTCAGCTGCCACAGGCCCAGGGAGCGCCGCAGCGCCCCTCCCTCGCCCTGGCCGCCCTCGGCGACCAGGCGTTCCACGGGCTTGCGCCGCATGAGGCGGGCGCCGAGCCCCGTGGCCTGTGGGGTCCGCTGTTGCGGGGGTGCGCCTTGGTCGAGCACGCGCTGACTCCTTCGTCGCTGCAGGTGAGTACAGCGAAGCACCCTACGAGCCCGGACGTCACAGTCGTAATGCAGCAACCTTGCACGCACTCGCAAGATCGTTGCGTTCCGCAGGGAAGGGCGGCCCTTCGTTGCGCGCGCCCGTGACCGGGCATGCGAACGGCCCCCGCATCCAGGCGGGGGCCGCACGCGACGGGCCTAGCTCCAGCTGGCGTGCAGCGGCTTGCCCTCCGCGTAGCCCGCCGCGCTCTGGATGCCCACGACCGCCTTCTCGGCGAACTCCGCGAGCGAGTTCGCGCCGGCGTAGGTGCAGGAGGAACGGACCCCCGCGATGATCGAGTCGATCAGGTCCTCCACGCCCGGACGGGCCGGGTCGAGGAACATCCGGGAGGTGGAGATGCCCTCCTCGAACAGCGCCTTGCGGGCCCGGTCGTACGCCGACTCCTCGGACGTGCGGTTGCGGACGGCCCGCGCGGAGGCCATGCCGAAGGACTCCTTGTAGAGCCGCCCGTTCGCGTCCTGCTGGAGGTCGCCCGGCGACTCGTACGTGCCCGCGAACCAGGACCCGATCATCACGTTGGAGGCACCGGCCGCCAGCGCCATGGCGACATCGCGGGGGTGCCGGACACCGCCGTCGGCCCACACGTGCTTGCCGTACTTCTTCGCCTCGGCCGCGCACTCCAGCACGGCGGAGAACTGCGGGCGGCCGACGCCGGTCATCATGCGGGTGGTGCACATGGCGCCGGGGCCCACGCCGACCTTGATGATGTCGGCACCGGCCTCGACGAGGTCCCTGACGCCCTCCGCGGCGACGATGTTGCCGGCCACGATCGGGACCTGCGGGTCGAGCCCCCGGACCGTCCTGATCGCGGTGATCATCGACTCCTGGTGGCCGTGCGCGGTGTCGATGACGAGCGTGTCCACGCCCGCGTCGAGCAGCTGCTTCGCCTTGCCCGCCACATCGCCGTTGATGCCGACCGCGGCGGCGATCCGCAGCCTGCCCTGCGCGTCCACGGCCGGTGTGTACAGCGTGGCCCGGAGCGCGCCCTTGCGGGTGAGGATGCCGGCGAGCCTGCCGTCCGCGTCGACGGCCGGGGCGTAGCGGCGGTTGGCCGCGTCGAGCCGGTTGAAGGCCTCGCGCGGGTCGATGCCGGCGTCCAGGAGCAGCAGGTCGCGCGACATGACGACCTCCAGCTGGGTGAAGCGGTCGACACCGGTCAGGTCCTGGTCGGTGACGACACCGACGGGCCGGCCCGCCTCGTCGACGACCACCCCGGCGTTGTGCGCGCGCTTGGGCAGCAGGGCCAGCGCGTCGGCGACGGTCTGGTGCGGGGCCAGCACGATCGGGGTGTCCAGGACGTGGTGGCGGCTCTTCACCCAGGAGACGACCTCGGTGACGACCTCGATCGGGATGTCCTGCGGGATGACGACCAGGCCGCCGCGCCGTGCCATCGTCTCGGCCATGCGGCGCCCGGCGATGGCGGTCATGTTGGCGACGACCAGCGGGATCGTGGTGCCGGTCCCGTCCGGGGAGCTGAGGTCCACGCCCTGCCGCGAACCGACGGCGCTACGGCTCGGGACCATGAAGACGTCGTCGTAGGTCAGGTCGTACGGAACCGGAGGTGTTTCAACGTGTCGACCGGTGCTGGCCTCTAGGAAACGCATAGACCCACATTTTCATGCGAAATGTCGCAGGTCATTCCCACGAAGACACAGCAAAACACCCCCGCGATCATGTAATCCTCCGAAGAGGTGCGGGGGCTCCCGTGTCGGGCAGGAACCTGCCTTACAAAAAGACGTTACCCGAGCGTGCGAACGATCCGCGAACGCCCGTCCTCCCCTCGTCCGGAGGACGGCGGAAGGAGGAGTCCCGGCGCTACCGTGCGAAATGGGCGGGTGCGGGGCGGCCTGGTGACGGAGCCGGCCGGGACGACGGGGGGTGGCCTGTGCAGGGGTGGGACATCGAGAAGAGCGGGACGGCGGGCGGCGGCGGATACGCGGCAGGCCATGGCAGGGCGGGTGACCCGGGCGGGGAGGGATCCGCGCCGCGGCTTGCCGGACGCACGCAGGAGAGGACCGTGTTGCGGGACCGGCTGGGACGGGCTGCCGACGGGCTGCCCCAGATGGCCGTGGTGAGCGGGGAGGCGGGGATCGGCAAGACCGCGCTGGTCCGGGACCTCATGGGGTGGGCTTGCCGGGAGCGAGGTGCGGGACTGCTGGAGGCGAGTGGGGAGGAGAACGAGATCGGGCTGCCGTACGGGGTGTTGTGGCAGCTCGGCGGGGACGAGGAGGTGGCCACCGAAGCGGATCCGCTGGCCGCAGGTGCGTGGCTGTTGGAAATGCTCGGGCGTGCCCAGGAGCGGTGCACGGTGCTGGTGGTGTGCGTGGACGACGTGCAGTGGGCCGACACGCCGTCGCTGCATGCCCTGACCTTCGCCCTGCGGCGGCTGCGGGTGGACCGGGTACTGACGGTGCTCGCGGTGCGCGAGGAGACCGAGGCTCGACTGCCCACGGGGCTGCGTCGGTTGTTCTCGGACGACCGTACGGCTCGGCTGCCACTGTCCGGACTCAGTGCGTCCGCCTTGCGTGCGCTGCCCGGCACACCGCTGCCGACCCGGGCGGCGGAGCGGCTGCACGCGCACACGGGCGGCAATCCGCTGTACGCGGGGGCTGTACTGCGGCAGGTACCGGTGGATGTGCTGGTGGCGGACGGTCCGCTGCCGGTCCCGCGAGACCATGCGCTGCTGGTGGAGCGGGCGTTGGGGTCGTGCGGGGCGGGGGCGCGACGGTTGGTGGAGGCGGGAAGCGTACTGGGGGCAGCCTTCCCCCTGCACCGGGCCGCTCAACTGGCCGGTGAGGACGGCCGGGCGGACGCCGCGTTGCAGGAGGCGGTGGCCGCGGGGCTGCTTGTGGAACGCACGGTGGGCGGCAATCCGGAGTCGGCGTTCACGCACCCGCTGCTGCGGGCCGCAGTGTACCAGGGGCTCGGGCCCGGGCCGCGGATCGCACTGCATCGCGCGGCGGCGGCGTCGGCGGGGGACCAAGCGACCCGGCTGCGGCACCGAGTGGCGTCGTCGACCGGGCCGGATGCAGCGCTGGCGCAGGAACTCGCGGCCTGCGCCGATGAGTTGGGCACCGCCGGTGCGTGGGCCGCGGCTGCCGGACGGCTGCACGAGGCGGCTCGGCTGTCCCCCGGGTCCGGCGCCCGCGCGCGTCACCTGCTGGCCTGCGCCGAGGCGCTGCTCCTCGCCGGTGACGTGTCCCAGGCGCAGGCCATGGAGCCGGAACTGCTGCCGCTGCCCGACACCGCGCAACGCCGCTACGTCCTGGGCCGGCTGGCGCTGGTCTCGGGCCGTCAGGAGGAGGCCACGGTCCTGCTCACCGCCGCTTGGTACCGGCGCGGCTCCGACGACCCGCCGGGCCTGTCCTGCCGTGCCGCCGAACAACTCGCCTGGCTCGCGCTGATCCGCGGAGACGGCGTCGACGCAACCCGTTGGGCGTACCGCGCGACCGGCGCGGAGAGTGCCCGCGACGCGCTGGGGCTGGCACTCGCCTTGAGCGGGCGCCTGCCCGAAGGCCTGGCCCGGACCGCCGTGCGGGAACGGGGTCCGGCCGGAACGCCCGCCGATGGCAGCACGGACGCGCAGACCGCCGCCGCCTCCCGCTCCGGTCCTCCGGCCCCGCACGACGGCCTCTTCGCCCACGGAGTGCTGCGCCTGTGGTCCGGCCGCCCCGTCGAGGCCTGCAGGGTCCTTGCCCGGGCCCAGGACGCGCATCTGCGGCACGGTCCGGCCGGGCGGGGGCTGCTCGCACTGATCTTCCGTGCGGAGGCCGAGTTCCGGGCCGGGGAGTGGGACGCCGCCACGGCACACGCGGATCAGGCGGTGTCGCTGCTGGAGGACACCGATCAGCGGTGGCTGTCGGCGTTCGCACACGCCATCGCGGCGGCGCCACTGGCCGGACGCGGTGCGACCGAGGCGGCCCGGGTCCATGTCAGGGCGTCAGTGGCGTACGCGACGGAACTGGGGGATGCCAGCGACCGGACGTACGCGGCCTGCGCCCAGGCTCAGTTACGGATGGCGGCCGGGGACCCCGCGGGGGTGGTGGCAGCGCTGGAACCACTGGCCGGGCCGGGCCTCGGACACCGGGACAGCGTGGACGAGCCGGGGATCTTTCCCTGGCCGCCGCTCCTCGCCGAGGCGTTGGCCCACCTGGGCAGCCCTGACCGGGCCGCCGGCCTGCTGCACACGTACCGTCGGCGGGCCGAGGAGCGCGGGCACACCGCCGCACTGGCGGCGCTGGCGCGCGCCGAAGGCGCGCTGGCCGCCGCCAGGGGCGAACGGGACCGCGCCGAGGCCGCGTTCACCCGGGCCGTGGAGGACGCCGAAGGCCCCTGGGACGAAGGCCTCGCCCAGTATGCGCACGGCACCTGGTTGCGTCGCATCGGCCGCCGCTCCCGCGCGGCGCACGCACTGGAGACGGCGCGCGATCGGTTCAGCGAGCTGGCGGCCGTACCGTATCTCGACCGGTGTGCGAGGGAGTTGATCGCGTGCGGCCGACCGGCCGAGCGGCCGCCGCGCAACGAGTCCGGGCTCACGCCGCAGGAGCTGGCGGTTGCCCGGCTGGTGGCTTCAGGCCTCACCAACCGGCAGGTGGCCCGCGAGCTGCTGCTCAGCCCGAAGACGATCGAGTACCACCTGGGGCATGTGTACGCCAAGTTCGGCATCTGCTCACGGACCGCGCTCGCCCGGTGGTTCAGCGGCTGAGAAGTTTGTACAGGTCGCGGAGCCAGGGGATTTCGAGGTCGGCGTCGAGCAGCAGGTAGGGGTACTTCTGGTGGTACAGCCGAGGGACGAGTTCACGGACGGGCTGCTGCTCGCGGAGGCTGCCGACGATGAGGACCCGGTCCTCGACGTTGCGGCGGAACAGGACCTCCTCCTTGCGGACACCGACCGGGCGCCCGGAGGCCTGATCGGTCCAGCGCACCGCGTCGGCGCGGCGGACGCGGCCCTCGACCTCGAAGAGCTGGGCGGGGTCGACCTCGTGCAGCTTGAGTTCGTTGAGCAGCGAGAAGTAGTGGGCGACCGTCCTGTTGCCCACGGTGTACGTACTGGGCCACACCTGGTCGGTGGCGGGGCGCCAGCGGTTGCCCTCGTACAGCTCCAGGCGGACGGCGAGGGTGGGCTCGGCCAGGACTCCGCCTTCCAGGTGTACGAGGGTGCCGTCACCGCGGACGAACTCGGCGCCGCCGTCCGCGAGTTGCGTGGCCGCGCGGCTCCACTGCACATGGGCCTGCGCGCGGAGCGTGGTGACCACCCCGGGATGACGGGCGATCACCGATTCGCCGAGCAGGCCGACCAGCCGGTCGGTCCTGCGCGGAACGGCGAGCTGGGCCGCGGAGTAACGATGGAAACGCACCGCACGCTGGACGGCCCAGTCCTCGAAGGCTGCCGCCATCTCGTCCAGGCTGTTCAGGCCGACGTGACGGGGGTCCACACCAGCCTCCTTCAGAGCGTCCCGGAACGCGGCCCGGCCCCCGGGCGTGCCCTGTCCGGTGGACAAGAAGCGCAGGAGCGCGCCGGGCACACCGGTCACCAGGGCCCTGCGCCGGTCCGCGGACCGGGTGGTCCCGAACCCGCCCTTCCTGGAGCTGAGGACAGCGAGTCCCGCGTCCAGATGGGTGCGGTGCGCGAGATGGACCGGGGAGCTCGCGGTGATCCCGGGCGGCATGGCGGGTTTCTTGCCGCCGGACTTGGTGCCGCCGGCCATCAGCGCCCACCGCCGGGTCCCGAGCCGGCTTCCGCGGGGGAACCGCCCCCGCTCCCGGAGTCGGAGCCGCCCCCGGCCTCGCCGGCACTCCCGTTCCCGGCCCCGCCGCCGTCCTTGCGGTGGCCCCCGGTCCGGCCGGGAGAATCCGCTTCCCCAGGTTCCGGCTCCCCCTCACCGGCCGGATGAGCGGTCGTCATCAATGTGTCCAGATCCCCCATGAGGTCCCGGGCGTCGAGGGCCCTGCCCAGTGCCACAAGGCTGGCCCCGGCGAGCTGGGCGATCTGTTCGACAGCGATCTCGGTCAGGGTCTCGCCGAGCGCCCGCATCCGGAAGTCGGCGATCTGCCCGATCCTCGCGAGCTCGGCGAGTCCGAGTCTTGCGTCACCGTCCACCTGCACCGCCAGCAGCGGCGAGGTGTCGTACGCGCCTCGTACGACGGCGGACACCTGGTGGACGGCGACCGCCAGCCCCATCGCCGCGGCCCCGACACTGAGGGCGAGCACCAGCAGCCCGCCGACCGGCGCGAGGACCAGGGCGAGCACCGAGAGCAGCGCGGCGATCCAGCCGAGCCGCGCGAAGAACGACTCGTCCTGCGCCGTGCGCCGCTCCTCGGCCTCGATCCGCGCGGCGAGCGCGTCGCGGTAGCGGCAGGCGACCAGGCGGATCCAGTCGTCACCGTCGAACAGCGGGTCGTCGATCAGCGCGTCCCAGACGGGGAGCTGCAGCATGGGCGCCCAGCGCTCCCCGCCGGCGAGAGCGGCGGCGATCACCTGCCGCTCCGGGCCGGGGCCGGGCTCGTACACCGGCGCACCGGGGAGCTGGGGCGGTGGCAGTGCGCCGATCTGCCCGCCGGGCTTCACCGTGATGAGCCAACCCGACAGCGCTTTCAGGTGGTTGAGCGCCGTGACCAGGCGCTCGCCCAGCGTGGAGGCGAAGGTACTGCTGTCCATCATGCCGAGCGCGATCAGCGCGAGCGGACAGGTCTTGGTGAACAGGTCGGTCGCGGTCAGTTCGGAGACGATCGCTTGGTACCGCGCGATTTCCCGGTCGAAGGAGGCCAGCAGGGTCTCCGTCCGCCCCCGCGCACGTTGCTCCTCCGTCATCAGCCGGTTACTCAGCCCACCCCGTGCGACACGCTCGCGCCTGCCCGCCCGGTGGCCGATCTCCTCCAGATTCCGGGCGACAGCCCGCAGGCGGGCGTGGACCTCCTGCAGGAGGTCGTCATTGCCGATCCGGAACGTCGCCTCCATCCGGTGCACCATGTCCGGTTCGATCTCGTCGACCTCGAACTGTTTCAAGGTCTGCGCGGCCAGCCGCTCCGTCTCCCGCAACTGCCCGGTGAGCAGCTCCGCGGCCCTTGTCTCCAGCGGGATCAGCGCATCCCGCACCGCACGCCCCAGCAGCAGGACGGTGCGCGACACGAACAGTGCGGCACTCTCGTGCAAGGACGGGCGCGCACCCGCCGCCGCGGTCCTGATGCTCGGCGCCAAGGCCGACTGGTACGCCCTGCGCGCCACCAACCGCAGGGCGTCCCAGCCGTGTGCCGCGTACAGATAGGCGAGGCTGCCGAGCAGCGTGGCGTCCACGGTGATCCGGGTGCCGGGCGGCAGCGGGGTGGAGCGGACCTCACCGTCGTCGCTCTCCTTCGGGTCCCGGTACTCCTCGACCCGGTCCAGCCAGAGCACCGGGTGGGACGGCCACCGCCACGCCTTCCACGCTTCCTCGTACTCCGCGAGGAACCCCTCGTACAGCAGTTGGACGGCGGTCTCGCCCGGAGCGGGCGGACGGGTGCCGTCCTTCACGCCGCCACCGGACCCGTACGGCAGCCGGGGGTCGATCCGTACGAACATCGTCATGACCGCGCACCCCGCTCGTTCTCGGCCGAGAGGTCCGGCAGCGGGTCCTCGCTGTGGTGGAGGTGGACCAGGGTGGTGGGAACGGTGTACGTCCACGGGTCGCCTTCGGGTTCGCCGCCGCGCAGGTCGTCGGTGTGTTTGCGGATCTCGTCGTGGAGCGGCAGGAAGAGCGGGTCGCCGATGACCGGGGTGGGGCCGCCGGACCAGGGTTCGCGGGTGGCCAGGTAGTGCAGGACGGCGTCCTCGTAGCCAGGGGTGACGGCGACCAGGACGCGGGCCATGCCGGCCCGCAGGAAGGCGGCGAAGTCGGGGTCGGTGTCGTCCGAGCGGTTCATCAGCTCGATCCAGCGCGGCATCTCGGCCCAGAAGTACGGGTAGCAGAGATACGACAGATGCGGCCACTCGAAGGCCTGCTCCAGGAACTGGACGATCCGGCCGCGGCCCCGGGTCTCGGCGATGGCGAGCGTGGGCAGCTTCATCTCCGTGCCCTTTTCGTGGGTGAACTGCACCGCGGTCCGGCCTTCGAGGTTCTGTGCCTCCTTCACCTCGTAGCTGGTGTGCCACGGCGCCACGGTCCGCTCCTTCAGGGCGTCCAGGGTCAGGTCGACGAGCAGATCGTCCGAGGCGTCCGTGTCGAACTCCTTGGTGATCAGCGTCAGACAATGCTTCTTGATCTCCTCGTCCATGATCTGCCGGTTGGCGCCGCTGGGGCGTCCGCCGAGCAGTTCGTCCACGGTGACCGCCTTCACCTGGTCGATCCGGTCCTGGTACTCGGCGAGTTCGGCCTGGTACGTGGTGCGCAGTTCGGCGAAGTCGTCGTCCAGCCTCTTCTGCTCGGCGGCGAGCACCACGTGGTAAACGTTGCGCTGCCACTTCTCGTACAGCGCCTGCGGCCTGGTCAGTTCCAGCTCGATGTGGAACCAGTACTCCTGCAGGTACTCGCGGAACGCCGCGACGAAGGTGACGTGGTCATCGGTGAAGGTGATCGCTTCCTCGGGCGGGCCCGTGTGGCCGTTCCCGTGCCAGTACCTGATCGCCTCTTCCTTGTGGTAGAGCCGCCGCTGGTCGAGGAAGAGGGTGAAGCCGTTGGGGTGCTCCTTGTCGCTGTCACCACGGTAGGTGTGCTGCCAGTACGTGATCGCCTTGGTCAGCTGGTAGCCCTGGGCACCATCGATCACGCAGTCGAAGGCGAAGTACGGGTGGCGGGGTTCGTTGGGCACGTCCTTCCTGGAGAAGACGGCGTCCCGGCCGGTCGCGTCACGGAGCAGGCGGCGCCGGACAGGCGGCGGATACGGCAGGTGTTCCAGTTCGTACTCGGTGCGCAGCTTGTCGTACATCGCCTCGTCGATCTCCCCGCTCTTGAAGGGGAGTTCGGCTGCTGTGCGCAGCGGCTTCGGGGTGGGAGGCTGCGGCACGGCGAGGGTGTCGCCGTAGGACCGCAGTCGGGCGCGGATCCAGAACTCGGCGGGCTGCGGCACCAGGAACTCGAACATCAACCGCTTGCCGTACGAGTAGACCTGCGCGGTGTACTCCTTGTCGACCCAGCGGTACATGCCCGAGAGATGGCCGCCGCTGGTGTTGGTGAAGGTCTGGAGGTTCTTCTCCTCGGTCTCGAACCGCTTGACGGTGGAGCGCTGTGTGACGGTCTGGCTGGTGACCCGCTGCACCGCCTTGTCGATCACCTCGCGGGCGAAATTCTGCGCGGCCCGCCTGGTGTCGTCGGTGGAGCGCTGGTAGGACAGGCCCGCCCCCACGGTGGCGACCACCATGTCGTTCTTGTAGGAGACCGAGGCGTTGGCGGTGATGCCGAGCTGTGACTTCACCACCTCCTCCGCCTCCTTCTTGATCTCCATGCGCTGGGTGGACTGGGTCTCCCGGGAGCTCTCCTCGCCCCGCGTGACGGTACTGGCGAAGGTCTCGTCGGTACGTTCGAGGCGGCGATGGGTGCGGGTCTTGCGTTCTCCCTTGAGGACGTTGTGGATGTGCGAGATCTCGCCCGGCCGGTACGCGGTCAACCGCTGCCGTACGACCTTGAGATCGCCGATCCCGATGGGCCGCAGGTCATTGAAGGGGGTGGTGTGGCGGAAGAGTCGGGCGAAGACCGGGTGGACGACAGGGGTGGCGTCGGCGGTCTGCAGGAACCGGGCGGTGTCACCGTCGGGGAGCAGCGGGAACCCGTCGGGCGGGCCGCACAGGGTCCACCCACGCAAGCCCGGGTGGTCGGCGGCGAGCGCGGCGAGCAGGGCACGCTCGGCGCCGTCGACGCGGCCGCTCCGTACGGACTCGGCCACCACCTGGTCGAGGGCGAGGGCCTCCAGGACATGCAGGGTGCGCAGACCGGCGATGAGGTGCTCCAGGGAGAGCGCGGGCGCGACGCGACGCAGTACGTACAGGCGGTACAGGGCGTCGAAGAAGGTGCGCTTGGCGTTCCGGTAGGCGCTGGTGTGGCCGCCGTCGGCAGCGAGGACGAGGTCGCGCAGGCGGGTACGGAAGAGGGCCTCCAGGGCGGTGGTGAGGCGGTCGAGATCGAAGGCCTCGCGTTCGCGGTCGAGGAGCGGACGGGCGGCGGCGATCTCGCGCAACAGGGCCTGCGGCGGCAGCAGTTCCAGCCGGTCGGTGACCAGGTGCTCTTTGCCGCCTCGGATGATGCGGGTGTAATGGTCGAGGTGTTCGAGAGGGTACGGCACGAGGACCGGGCCGTGGGTGTAGACACCGCCCGGGGCGCAGGGGTCGGCGTGCACGGTACCTTCGGCGAGGAGGGCGTCGACGAGGGCGGCCAGGCGTTCGGCCTCGGTGCGGGGCTGATCCACGCAGGGTGCGTCGGCAGGGCGGTGATCCGGGGCAGGGTCATCCGTGGTGCTCTGGTCCACGGTGATGTCACTCATCACCTCCGGAGTCCGGCCGCCGACCGTGGCGGCCTCGACCATCCCGGTGCCTTGCGGCACTCGACGGTCGATGACCTCGCCGGCCGTGGCGGGCCCGGTCACGGCGCCGTCGTCCGTGACGCCGCCGCCCGTGGTGCCGTCCTGCGTGTCGTTCTTCTCGGGGCAGCAATGCACGGCCGTGTGGACGATCCGGCCCACGCGTGACGGGGACTTCTCGGTGTGCAGGTCGACGGCAGCGCGGCGGACCACGTTCTGGTCGGGTGAGACCAGAGTGTCGTCGTGGATGTATCGGCGGCGCAGTGCGGGTGACGGCACCGTCTCCGGAGCGCGCAGCACCATGAACGTGAGGACGGGTTCCTGGTCGGTGGACACAGGTCAGGCCTCCGAGATCTGCGACGGCAGGGCGGGCAGGGCGGCTCGGTGGACCGCCGGGCCCAGTTCGGCGAGGGCGGAGCCCCAGGTGTAGCCGCGGGTGATCAGCTCGTCGAGCTGTTCGGGGGAGGCGTCGTCGGGTGTGTCGAGCACGGCGACGAGCGCCTCGGTCCCGCGTACCGCGGCGCGCTGCCGGCGACTGGCGCCTTCGCGAGTGAGCGCCGGTACCCCCTCACCGAGGTGCGGGCCGGGTGCGAGACGGTGACTGATCTCCTCGACGAGCTTGTCGGCAGTGGGGTCGGCTGCGTACGGCCAGTCGCCGCGCGGGGCGGTGGGGATCCCGAAGACGGCGGCGATCCCGGAGTCCCGCAGGATCGGGTACGCGCGGTCACGGGCGACAGAGGCGGCGGCCTCCTCGGTGCACCAGGTCAGCGCGTCACCCGCGATACCGGCCAGGTAGCCGCGTAACGGGCGGTGAGCGATCCGGACCCGTTCACGCAACATCGCCTCGCCGGTGTCGAAGACCCGCTCTGCGAACGCGGTACAGGCGGCGACGAACTCCTCGGTGAGTTTGGGGAAGTCCGAGCCGGCACGGGCGTACCGGTGCGGTGAGCAGCCCGTGCGACTCTCGGCAAAAGCCCCGAAAACGGCCCGGTAGACCTCGGCGCGCTGGGCCGCATCCGGAATCCGTTCGTCGTGGCCGTGCCGGGCGTGGAACTCGGCGATCCGTGCGGCAAGCCGGCCGTCGCCCAGGCTGGTGTACAGGTGCGGGCGGGCGAAGAAGTCGGCGGCGACGAGGCGGGCGCAGCCGACCAGCACGTCCAGCTCCAGGTAGAAGTAGAGCGCGGCGACCGTGCGGGAGCCGTCGACGGCTTTGGTGAAGGCGCTCTCGTCGGCGATCCTCAGGGACCGCGCCGCAACACGGTCTGCGGCGGCGGGGCGGCGGGCGGAAGTACTCATGGGGCTGCGGCTCCTAAGCTCGGCGGTCCCCATCCACCAGACGTGATGCCTGGCTGGGGACCGCCGACCTTAGGAGCCGCAGCCGCGCCGCCGCCTCGGGTACAACCCCGGGAGAATCCCTGGGGCCGGTACGGAAACGGCGGCCCCGGAACGGGCCTGCTCAGTCCCGGTCGCCCTTCTTCGCAGTGACGAGGGTTCACGGAACAGGACCCACCCCGACAGCGCGCGAGAGACGGACCGCAGCAGCACCCGTCCGATGCCGCCACGTCCGTCTCCGTATGACTGCCCGTCAGGCCCCGTCCGGGTCCGCCCTGTTGAGGGCCGGCTTGGGTGTGGGGCCCGCCGTCATCAGGGAGTCCGCGGCGGAGGTGTCCGTCACCAGGCTGGTGACGAGCCCCGACCGCAGCACCGCGTCGATCGCGGCCGCCTTCCGCTGCCCGCCCGCGATCGCGACGACCTCGGGGATACGGCGGAGCTGGTCGGCCTTGACGGTGATGCACCGCTCGCCCAGGTCCCGCCCGACCCGGCGGCCCTCGGCGTCGAAGAGGTGCGCGGACATCTCGGCGGCGACACCGAGCGAGGCGTAGTGGCCGCGCTCCTCGTCGCTGAGCATGTCGTGCACCGTGGAGATGCCGGGCTCCCAGGAGCCGATGGAGACACAGGCGACCGTGACCTTGTCGAAGTACTCGAAGGCCCGGGCGATCCCGGTCTGGTTGCGCAGCGCCGCCGCGGTGGCCGCGTCCGGCAGCAGCATCGGCGCGTAGATGGGGTGGGCGTCCCCGCCGGACACCTGGGCGGCCCGCCGCACCGCCTCCACCGAACCGCGCTCGGCGGTCCCGGCGTCGTAGACACCCGTCAACTGCACGACCGTGCACGGCGGCAGCCGGTCCAGCGCCGCCGCCATGTGGATGGTGGACCGGCCCCACGCCAGTCCCAGCACATCCCCTTCGTTCACCAGCTCGCCGAGCAGGTCGGCGGCCACTTCTCCGAGGTTCTCGGGGTCGGGCGAGTCCTGGGCCTCGGCCGGCGACTCGACAACCACGGCGTGCCTGAGGCCGTAGCGGGCGCGGAGCGCGTCGGAGCGCTCGGCGTCCAGTTCGGCCGGCACGCGGATCTCGATCCGCACGAGATCCCGTTCGAGGGCGGTCTCCAGGACCCGGGCCACCTTGAAGCGGCTGACGCCGAACTCCTCGGCGATCTGGATCTTGGATTTGCCCTCGAGGTAGAAGCGGCGGGCCATGGCCGCCGCCTGCACCAGCTCAGCGGGTCCCATCCGCATGGCTGACCGGCCCGCCGACATACCCGACACGGCGATCTCCTCACTGCTGTTCACACTCTGGATTCGCCGTTCATCCTTGCAGATCCGGCGCACTTGATCAGCCCTGATCGGAGCCGTTCACGTTCCTGACGCTCAGTGGTCGCACGCCCACGAGGCCTTGGTGATCGCCCCCTCGGCTTGGTTGCGCAATGCACGTACCGCTTCTGCCGGGTCGGACGCCCCGTACACCGCGGACCCCGCGACGAAGACATCGGCGCCCGCGTCCGCGCAGCGCTCGATGGTGGCCGCCGAGACCCCACCGTCGACCTGGAGCCACAGCTCGAGGCCGTGCTTGCTGATCAACTCGCGGGTCCGGCGAATCTTGGGGAGCATGATGTCGAGGAACGCCTGTCCCCCGAAACCGGGCTCGACGGTCATGATCAGCAGCATGTCGAGCTCGGGGAGCAGGTCCTCGTACGGCTCGATCGGCGTCGCGGGCCTCAGCGCCATGGAGGCGCGCGCGCCCTTGGCCCGGATCTCCCGGGCGAGCCGGACCGGAGCGGCGGCCGCCTCCACGTGGAAGGTGACGGAGGAGGCCCCCGCCTCTACGTACTGGGGCGCCCAGCGATCGGGGGCCTCGATCATCAGATGGCAGTCCAGCGGGGTGTCCGTCGCACGGGCCAGCGACTCTACGACCGGCACCCCGAGCGTGAGGTTCGGGACGAAATGGTTGTCCATGACGTCGACGTGGAGCCAGTCGGCTCCTTCCACCGCCTTCGCCTCGTCCGCGAGGCGGGCGAAGTCGGCGGACAGGATGCTGGGATTGATCTGCGCGGCCATACCCCAAGCCTCCCATGCCGGGGCGCGACGGGGCGCGCCGGTCCGTACCTAAGCCGTTCATCGGATGTTGTGGACGAGCTGTGCGTGCCATGCTGGGCGGCTGTTCGACTCGACTGGTGGCGCCGGGGGTGGCCATGACCGGAAATCGAGGCATCGCGCACTTCGTCTGCGGACGGCGTGCCAAGTGGGTGGTACTGGCCTTCTGGCTGGTGGTGCTGTTCCTGACGGCGCCTCTCGCCTCGAAGCTCACCGACGCCCAGGACAACGACGCGGCCTCCTGGCTGCCCGGCTCCGCGGAGTCGACCCAAGTCCTCCAGATCTCCGAGGACTTCAGGCCGGAACAGATCCCCGCGGTCGTCGTCTACGCGCGCGACAGCGGCCTGACCCCGCAGGAACGGGCCACGATCGCCAAGGACGTCGCCGAGATCAAGCGGCTGACCGCGCACGGCATCCGCGGCGCCGAAACCCGGGGGCCGATCTACGACCGGCAGAACGACCCGCGCGCGGCCCAGATCCTCGTCCCGATCACCATGGACGAGAAGGGCTGGGAGGAGATCGCGCCGGCGGTCGACTCCATCCGTGACGTGGTGGGCAAGGGCGGCGACGGGCTCGCCGTGCACATCACCGGGCCCGGCGGCACCTCCGCGGACTTCTCCGAGGCCTTCGAGGGCATCGACTCGACCCTGCTGCTGTCCGCCATGGCGGTGGTCGTGGTGATGCTGCTCATCACCTTCCGCAGCCCCACCCTGCTCCTGGTCCCGCTGCTCTCGGTGATCGCCGCGCTGTTCACCGCGCAGGCCTTCATCTATCTGCTCGCGCAGCACGCGGGCCTGACCGTCAACGGCCAGAGCGCGGGCATCCTGACGGTCCTCGTGTTCGGCGCGGGGACCGACTACGCCCTGTTGCTGGTCGCCCGCTACCGCGAGGAACTGCACCGCCACGAGGACCGCCACGAGGCGATGGCCCTCGCCCTGCACCGCGCGGGCCCCGCCGTGCTCGCCTCCGGCGCGACCGTCGTCCTGAGCATGCTGGTGCTGCTGGCCGCCGAGATGAACTCGACCCGCGGTCTCGGACCGGTCGCCGCGATCGGCGTCACGGTCGCCCTGCTGGCGATGATGACCCTGTTCCCGGCCCTGCTGGTGATCTTCGGCCGCTGGATCTTCTGGCCGGCCATCCCCCGCTTCGGCGCCCCCGACCGCATCGAGACCGGCGTCTGGGCCCGCACCGGCCGCCGGATCGCCCAGCGCCCCCGCATGATCTGGATCATCACGGCCCTGGTCCTCGCGGTCTGTTCCCTCGGCCTGATCCAGCTGCGCGCCGAGGGCATCGGCAACGCGGACGCGTTCACCGGGAAACCGGACTCCATCACCGGCCAGGAGGTGTCCGCGAAGTACTTCCCGGCGGGCAGCGGCGACCCCTTGGTGATCGTCAGCAACCAGGCCCAGGCACGCCAGGTCGGCGAGGCGGTCGCCGGCACCAGGGGCGTGGTGCCCGAGTCCCTCGGCCTGCCACCGGGCACGAAACCGTCGTACGAGGGCAAGGTCCTGTTCGAGGCGACGATGACGGCGCCGGCCGACAGCGAGGCCGCGAAACAGACCGTGGAGCGGGTCCGGGACGCCGTCCACGCGATCCCGGACGCCGACGCCCAGGTCGGCGGCGGTACGGCTTCGCTGCTGGACATGGACAAGGCGACCACGCACGACAACATCCTGATCATCCCGCTGGTGCTGGTCGTCGTGATGCTGATCCTGTGCGGCCTGCTGCGCGCCCTGATCGCCCCGCTGCTGCTGATCGGGACGGTGATCCTGTCCTTCGCGGCGGCCCTGGGCATCAGCGCCCTGGCCTTCCGCCACCTGTTCGACTACGCGGGCGAGTCGACGGACTTCCCGCTGTTCGTCTTCGTCTTCCTGGTCGCCCTCGGCATCGACTACAACATCTTCCTGACCACCCGCATCCGGGAGGAGGCGGCCCACCGCGGCACACGGCCGGGCGTGGTCACGGGCCTGGCCGCGACCGGCGCGGTCATCACCTCCGCCGGCCTGGTCCTGGCCGGCACCTTCGCCGCCCTCGGCACCCTCCCCATGGTCGCCTTCGCGGAGATCGGCTTCGCGGTGGCCCTGGGCGTCCTCCTGGACACCTTCATCGTCCGCTCGGTCCTGGTGACGTCGTTGTTCCTGGACGTGGGCGAGAAGATCTGGTGGCCGCACAGTCTTGCCAAGGCGGACGATGCCGACCTGGGGGCGCGGGGAACTGCGCGACCGGCCGAGACGGCGCAGCAGACGCAGGACTAGCTCAGCCCGTCCTGCGAATGACCGCCATATACATCGCATCCGTCCCGTGCACATGCGGCCACAACTGAACGTCGGGCCCCTCACCGAGTTCCGGCACACCGGGGAACAACGGCCGCGCGTCGATCAGTTCCGCGGCCGGCCACTGCTTCAGCACGTCCTGAACCACCGCCCGGGTCTCCGCAAGATGAGGAGAACAGGTCGCGTATCCCACCACCCCGCCCACCCTGACGGAGTCCAACGCGGTGCTCAGCAACTCCCGCTGCAACGGCCCGAACTGCTCCAGATCCTCCGGCCGGCGCCGCCACCGCGCCTCCGGCCGCCGCCGCAACGCCCCGAGCCCGGTGCACGGCACATCCATCAACACCCGGTCGAAGCTGCCCGGTTGCCAGGGCGGCCGGGTCCCGTCCGCGGCGATGACCTGATACGGCCCCGGGTTGCCGGCGAGCGCCTTGGCGACCAGCCCGGCCCGGTGCGGCTGCTTCTCGGAGGCCAGCAGCGCCGCCCCCCGCTCGGCGGCGAGCGCGGCGAGCAGCGCGGCCTTGCCACCCGGCCCCGCACACCCGTCGAGCCACTTCTCGTCCCGCCCTTCGAGAGGCGCGTTCGCGAGGGCCAGCGCGACGAGCTGACTGCCCTCGTCCTGCACCCCGGCCCGGCCCTCGCGTACGGCCTCGACGGCACCGGGCTCACCGCCCTCGGCCAGCCGTACGGCGTACGGCGACCAGCGCCCGGGCGCGGCGGCCTCCTCGCGCGACAGCTCCTCGGTGGTGGACCGGCCCGGCCGGGCGACGAGCGTGACCTCGGGCCGCTCGTTGTCGGCCTCCAGCAGGCGCTCGATGCCGGCCCGGCCGCCGCCGAGGGAGTCCCACAGCGCGGAGACGACCCAGCGGGGATGGGAGTGCACGACCGCGAGATGGTCCTCGGGGTCGTCGTCATAGGGCGGGGCGACCTTGGCGACCCACCCGTCGAGATCGTCCTGAGCGACCTTCCGCAGCACGGCGTTGACGAACTTGGCCCGTCCGTCCCCGAGCACGACCCGCGCGAGCTCGACGGTGGCGGACACGGCGGCGTGCGTCGGGATGCGCGTCCCCAGCAGCTGGTGCGCGCCGAGGCTCAGCACGTCGAGCACCGGCGGGTCGACCTCGCGCAGCGGCCGGTCGACACACTCGGCGATGATCGCGTCGTACGTCCCCTGGCGACGCAGTGTCCCGTAGACGAGCTCGGTGGCGAGCGCCGCGTCCCGCCCGTCGAAGCCGCCCTTCTCCCGCGCCTTGCGCAGCAGCGGCGGCAGAACGAGGTTGGCATACGCGTCCCGCTCGTCCACGGCCCGCAGCGCCTCGAAGGCGAGGATGCGGACGGGGTCCTTCTGGGGCCGACGGTAGGGCTTTCCGGGCTTTCCCGGCTTACCGGACTTGCCGGTTGCGCCGGACCGGCTGGGCTGCTCGCTCACGAAAAAGGTGCTCCGGGGATAAGGGCTGGATACGCCCCAAGAGTACGTCCGCCGGGGACACCGTCGCCCTCCGAGGTCCTGGGCCAGCCCTGTGTGACCCGGTTCCCTCTCCCCCGCGTACCCGGCGCCGCCTGCACCTGCGCCTGCGTCACCCGCCGACGCGCTCCCCGTCCGAGATCCTGACCCCCCGCGCCCAGTCCGCGGCCTTCATCGGCTTCTTCCCCTGCGCCTGCACCCAGAGCAGTTCGACGCCGTACGACCCCGTGCCGACGTGGACGCTGTTCTTGCCGACGGCGAGCGCGCCGGGGGCGAGATCGGTCCGGTCGGTGGCCGGCTGGACCTGGATCAGCTTGAGCCGCTCACCACGGAACGTCGTCCACGCCCCGGGCGAGGGGTGGCACCCCCGCACCACCCGGTCCACCCGCAGCGCCGGCGCGGCCCAGTCCACGCGCGCGTCCTCGACGGTGATCTTCGGCGCGACGGTGATCCCCTCGGAGGGCTGCGGTACGGCCTTCAGCGTGCCGTCCGCGATCCCGTCCATGGTCGCCGCGAGCAGCCCGGCCCCGGCGAACGCCAGCCGGGTCAGCAGGTCACCGCTGGTGTCGGTGTGCCGGATCTCCTCGGTGACGGTGCCGTAGACGGGCCCGGAGTCCAGCCCCTCCTCGATGAGGAAGGTCGAGGCCCCCGTGATCTCGTCGCCGGCCATGATCGAGTGCTGCACGGGAGCGGCCCCACGCCAGGCGGGCAGCAGCGAGAAGTGCAGGTTGACCCAGCCGTGGGCGGGGATGTCGAGGGCGACGCGGGGCAGCAGGGCGCCGTAGGCGACGACGGGGCAGCAGTCGGGGGCGATCTCCCGCAGCCGCTCGAGGAACTCGGGGTCCCGCGGCTTGACGGGCTTGAGCACCTCGATCCCCGTCTCCTCGGCCCGCTCCGCGACGGGGCTCGCGACCAGCCTGCGCCCCCGGCCGGCCGGCGCGTCCGGCCGCGTGACGACGGCGGCGACCTCGTGCCGCCCGGAGGCGATGAGAGCGTCCAGAGCGGGAACGGCGACCTCGGGAGTACCGGCGAAGACGAGCTTCATGGGTGGGCGGGACCTCTCGGACGAGGGTGACGACGGGCAACGCACAAGTCTATGGCGAGCCGCGGCCACGCCCCGCGAGGAACCCCCGTACGCAGTCCCCGCCCACCTGGCCCAAGGCGCGCACCCCCCACCCCCGGCGCACGCATATGCCGGTACGCCCCCATTGCGTGACCAGCGGAGCGTAGACGCGTTGGTCAAGAAAGAGTTGACCACAACGGGCCGCGATCGCGGCCCCGTCCTTTTCAACGCCGGTTCGAGAGGCTTGTTCATGGCCGACCACGCAACCCACGACGCCCAGGCTCGGGCCAGCCTGCACTTGCTGGTGCGGGACATCGAGCGGGTCCGCCGGCAGGTGGACGCACTGCGCACGCTGACCGCCCAGCTGGGCAACGTCTACCGCCCGCGCCGCTCCGGTCCCTCCACGGGCTTCGTCGTCTACGGGCGCGCCCCCGCCCCCACGGTCCGTCTCGCACAGGAACTGCGGGACAGCGTCGAGACCCTGGTGACGGCAGCGGTCGACTTCGACCGCTCGCTCGGCTTCTCGTGGGACGCGGTGGGTTCCGCCCTCGGGGTCACCAAACAGGCGGTCCACCGCCGCTACGGTGCCCGCAGGGCCGCGGCGCAGACCACGACCGAGGCCGAGCGCACCCCGGAGCCGACGGGAACCCGCACGGTCAGCGTCAACACCGGCATCCCCGCGGTCCCGTCGGTCCCCACGGTCCCCGCGGCCCGCTCCATGCCGACCCAGCCCACCGCGGGCAGCCCCGCCCTCCGCGACGAAGCAAGACCCACAGCCTTCCCCGGCCCCCGCAACGGCTGACCCACACCCCACCTCTGCCCTCCCCACGCTGGGGAGGGCAGACGCATGTCCAGCCCATACGGCGACGTTCGCCGTCACCCGTGCCCGAGAAGACCCGCCGCTCGCCGACGGCGCCCACCCCCACAGGGGCCACCCGCAGCCGACAACGAAAGCCGCACGGGTAGTGCGGGTGGGAACCTTAAAAACCATCCACCCACCTGCACCCGAAAACCAACCCCGTCACCCAATGTCAGGCGGATCCACCCGCACCCACACCACCCCCTCCCCCCGCGCAGCCATCCGCGCAGCCTGCGCCGCCTTCAGCGAAGCGGCCAACGCCGCCCCCTTCCCCGGCGGCACCCGCACCAACACCCGCTCCCACCGCTCCCCCACCGGCGGCGCCCCCACCCTCCGAGGCCCCCCGACCCCCGTCACCGGCAACGGCACAGGCCCCAACACCTCCGCCTCCGCAGGCAGTTCCACCGCCGCCATGAACCCGGCCAGCGCCTCCCCCGCCCCCGACACCGCCGCCATCCGCGACACCGGCGGAAACCCCAACTCCGCCCGCTCCCCCAACTCCCGCACCGCATGCCCCACGGGATCCCACCGCACCAACGCCTGCACAGGCCGCAGAGTCGGCTCGGCGACCACCACCACCGTCCCCCCGGCCCCCTGCCCCCGCACCAGCGCCGCCGCCGCGATCCACCGCCGCAACGCGTCCTCCCCGGCCCGCAGATCGGGCCGCCCGAGCATGGCCCACCCGTCCAGCAGCAGCGCCGCCGCATACCCGCCCTCGGCGACCGGCTCCGCCCCCGGCGTACTCACCACCAGCGCCGGCGCCCCCGGCACGGTGTCCAGCACATGCTCACGCCCCGACGTCCGCACCGGTACAGCCGGAAACGCCCGCCCCAACTCCTCCGCGGTACGCCGTGCCCCCACCACCTGGGCCCGCAGCCGGAACCCCCCGCACTCGGGACAGTGCCAGGCACCCTCCTCCCGCCCGCACCACCCGCACCGCAGGGCGGCTCCGGACTCCTGCCCCTCCAGCGGCCCGGCGCAGTGCCGGCACCGTGCCGGCGCCCGGCAGTTGGCGCACGCCATCCGCGGCACATACCCCCGCCGCGGCACCTGCACGAGCACCGGCCCGTGCCGCAGCCCGTCCCTGACGGCCTGCCAGGCGAGCGTCGGCAGCCGGGCCGCCCGCGCGGCCTCGTCCCGTGCGAGATCCTGGTCCCCGACGGTCCGCACCAGCGGAGCGACGGCCCGCACCTGCTCCCGTGAGGCGACGAGCGGCCGCGCCCACCCGCTCTCGACGAGCTGGGCCGCCTCCACGGTGCAGCTCCAACTCCCCAGCAGGAAACCGCACTTGTCCTGAGCGGCCCGCAGCAGCAGCACTTCTCGCGCATGCGGCTGCGGGGCGTGCGGCTCACTGTGGCTGTCGTCGCCGTCGTCCCACAGAGCGACGAGGCCAAGGTCCTGCACGGGGGCGAACATGGCGGCCCGCGTCCCGACCACGGCCCGCACGGCCCCTCGCCGCACGGCCAGCCACTCCCGGTACCGCTTCTCCGGCCCGGCGTCGGCGGTCAGCACCGCATGCCGCCCCTCCCCCAGCACCGAGGTCAGCGCGGCGTCGACCCGGGCGACGGCACGCCCGTCCGGCACCACGACCAGGGCACCCCGCCCGGAGGCCAGGGTCGCCGCGACGGCCCGCGCCAGCTCCTCGCTCCACTCCGGCCCGGGCAGGGCGTTCCACACCGCGCGGGGCGCGCCCCCCGAGGCCAGCGACTCCAGAAACGCGCCCCCACGCTCGTACCGCCCCCAGGACCCCACCTCAGGCGCCCCGGGCGGCGGCAGGGGCTCGGGCGAGGGCCGCTGCTCGGCCCGGGCACTGCGAGGCGGCACGGCGAGCTGCAACACATCGGCGAGGCTCCCCGCATACCGGTCGGCGACGGCCCGGGCGAGGCCCAGCAGTTCCTCACTGAGCACCGGCTCCGGAGACACGACCTGGGCGAGCGCGGCAAGAGGCCCGGAGTAGTCCGACGCGGCGAGTCTCTCGACCAGAAACCCGTCGATCAGCCCCCCGCCCTCACGCCGCCCGTCCCTGACCCGCCCCCGCCCGGCCCCGAACCGCACCCGCACCCGCACCCCCGGCTGCGCGTCGGCGTCGAGCTCCTCGGGCACCGCGTAGTCGAAGTACCGATCAAGATGCAGCACCCCCTTGTCGACCAGCACCCGGGCAACGGGCAGCTCCTTGGCCAACGCGGCCCCCCGCCACGTCCTGGGCTTGGCCCGCGGCACCTTGGCCTTACGCACACTCTCCCGAATAAACGCAAGCTGCTCCGGCGCCCCGGCCTCCCCCGAGCGCTCCGCCCCCTCGTTCTCGCTGCTCACAGCATCATTGGTACCAGACCCCACTGACACACGGCCGCGCCCGACCCCGCCCTCGCCCCACCCCTGCCTGCCAGGAATCGCCTACGACGCGCCGTCACCGAACGAACGCGACGGAGGAAACGCCGAGGCCCGGCACCCCCGAAGGGACACCGGGCCTCGCGGCAAACCGTTGGAGCGCTACAGGCCTACAGCCCCGCGGCCTTGCGCAGCGCCTCGACCCGGTCCGTCTTCTCCCACGTGAACTCGGGCAGCTCGCGGCCGAAGTGGCCGTACGCCGCCGTCAGGGAGTAGATCGGGCGCAGCAGGTCGAGGTCGCGGATGATCGCGGCCGGACGCAGGTCGAAGACCTCGTCGATCGCCTTCTCGATCCTGTCGGTGTCGATCTTCGCGGTGCCGAAGGTCTCCACGAACAGACCGACCGGCTCGGCCTTGCCGATCGCGTACGCCACCTGGACCTCGCAACGCGAGGCCAGACCCGCGGCCACCACGTTCTTGGCGACCCAGCGCATCGCGTACGCCGCCGAACGGTCCACCTTGGACGGGTCCTTGCCCGAGAAGGCACCACCACCGTGGCGGGCGTAGCCGCCGTAGGTGTCGATGATGATCTTGCGGCCGGTCAGGCCGGCGTCACCCATCGGGCCGCCGATCTCGAAGCGACCGGTCGGGTTGACCAGGAGACGGTAGTTGTCCGTGTCCAGCTTGATGCCCTCGTCCAGGAGCGCCTTGAGCTCCGGCTCCACGACGAACTCGCGGATGTCGGGGGCCAGCAGCGACTCCAGGTCGATGTCGGAGGCGTGCTGCGAGGAGACCACGACGGTGTCGAGGCGGACGGCCTTGTCGCCGTCGTACTCGATGGTGACCTGCGTCTTGCCGTCGGGGCGCAGGTAGGGGATGGTGCCGTTCTTGCGGACCTCGGACAGGCGCTTGGCCAGACGGTGCGCCAGGAAGATCGGCAGCGGCATCAGGGTCGGGGTCTCGTCCGTCGCGTACCCGAACATCAGGCCCTGGTCGCCCGCGCCCTGGCGGTCCAGCTCGTCCTCGTCGCCCTCGACACGGTTCTCGTACGCCGTGTCGACGCCCTGCGCGATGTCGGGCGACTGCGCGCCGATCGACACCGAGACACCGCAGGAAGCGCCGTCGAAGCCCTTCTTGGAGGAGTCGTAACCGATCTCCAGGATCTTCTCGCGCACCAGCTGGGCGATCGGCGCGTAGGTCTTGGTGGTGACCTCACCGGCCACATGCACCAGACCGGTGGTGATCAGGGTCTCGACGGCGACCCGGGACGTCGGGTCCTCCTTGAGCAGCGCGTCGAGGATGGTGTCACTGATCTGGTCAGCGATCTTGTCGGGGTGACCCTCGGTCACGGACTCCGAGGTGAACAAGCGACGGGACACAACGCTCCCTGGGGTTGCAGCGGCTGCTGGCTGATCATTGGCGGACGGGCTCGGGGGCTGCGCCCGGCATCGTCCGAGAACAGCTTATCGGTCGTCCTCGGCCACCGGCCTCCCTGTCTCGCCACTCGGGAGTGCCGTGACCTGCGGCACGGGCATTGTGCCCAATTCCGAGCGGGCTTGACCAGGGGCGCCACGCGACTGTGGCAGAGGTTTGAGGGGACCGAGAAACGAATGAAACATTCAGGAGAGGCGACGCGCCACCAGGTCCCAGACGGTTTCGGCCAGGAACTCCTTGGGGCCGTGCGGCACCGGGGTCTCGCTGCCGTCGACGCCGAGCACCACGGCCTCGTTCTCCTCGGACCCGAAGGTCTTGCGCTCGCCCACCTCGTTGACGACGAGGAGGTCGCAGCCCTTGCGCTCCAGCTTCCTACGGCCGTTGGCCAGGACGTCGTCGGTCTCGGCGGCGAAGCCGACGACGACCTGGCCGGGGCGGGCCCGCTCGGCCGAGATCTCGGCGAGGATGTCCGGATTCCGCACCAGGACGACGGGCTCGGGGTCCTGGCCGTCCTTCTTCTTGATCTTTCCGGTGGCGTAGTCCCGCGGCCGGAAGTCCGCGACCGCGGCCGCCATGACGACCGCGTCGGCGTCGGCCGCCGCCTTCAGGACCGCCTCACGCAGTTGTACGGCCGTCCCCACCGGGACGACGTCCACGCCGGCCGGATCGGGCAGACCGGTGTTCGCCGCGACGAGCGTGACCCGGGCGCCCCGCGCGGCGGCGGTGCGGGCGAGGGCGTAGCCCTGCTTGCCGGAGGAGCGGTTGCCGAGGAAGCGGACCGGGTCGAGGGGCTCGCGGGTGCCGCCCGCGCTGACGACGACATGCCGTCCGGCGAGGTCGGGCTCCCGCACTCCCCTGGCGAGGACGCGGCGGCACACCTCGAAGATCTCGGACGGCTCGGGCAGCCGGCCCTTGCCGGTGTCGACGCCGGTCAGGCGGCCGACGGCGGGTTCGATCACGATCGCGCCGCGCCGCCGCAGCGTCGCCACGTTCTCCTGGGTGGCCGGGTGCTCCCACATCTCGGTGTGCATCGCGGGCGCGAAGACGACCGGGCAGCGGGCGGTGAGGAGGGTGTTGGTGAGCAGGTCGTCCGCGAGGCCGTGGGCGGCCTTGGCGAGCATGTCGGCGGTGGCCGGGGCCACGATCACGAGGTCGGCGTGCTGTCCGATGCGGACGTGCGGGACCTCGTGGACGTCGTCCCAGACCTCCGTGGAGACCGGGTGGCCGGAGAGGGCTGACCAGGTGGCGGCGCCGACGAAGTGCAGAGCGGAGGCGGTGGGCACCACGCGGACGTCGTGACCGGACTCGGTGAGCCTTCTCAGCAGCTCGCAGGCCTTGTAGGCGGCGATGCCACCGCTGACCCCCAGCACGACCTTCGGCTTGTCCACCAGGTCTCCCCTTCCTCGAACCTACGACTCCATGACACACCACAGGCCCGACAGTCGCGCTGCCGGGCCTGTGGAAAGCCAACTGCAATCTGAACGTACTACTGCGCCGGGCCCTCGACGGCCTCGGACGTCAGCAGACCCGCGTTGATCTCGCGGAGGGCGATCGAGAGCGGCTTCTCGTGGACGTGGGTGTCCACCAGCGGACCGACGTACTCGAGGAGGCCCTCGCCGAGCTGCGAGTAGTACGCGTTGATCTGGCGGGCCCGCTTGGCCGCGTAGATCACGAGGCTGTACTTCGAGTCGGTGGCCTCGAGGAGCTCGTCGATCGGCGGGTTGATGATGCCCTCGGGCGCGGAGATGGAAGAGGACACGCTCTACCTTCCGATGGATGGGAAAGAATCAGTGTCAGTGACCGATGACGATCACAGGACATCCATCAAGGCTAGCAGCTCGCGCGCCACGTCCTCGACGGAGGTGTTGACCAAGGTCTCGTCGAACTCTGGTTCAGCCGCCAGTTCGACCTTCGCCGCCTCCAGGCGGCGTGCGATCACCTCGGGCGGCTCGGTGCCCCGTCCGGTGAGTCTGCGCACCAGTTCCTCCCAGGAGGGAGGAGCCAGGAACACCAGCTGGGCGTCCTTCATGGACTCACGGACCTGCCGGGCGCCCTGGAGGTCGATCTCAAGGAGGACGGGCTCGCCCGCCTCCAGCCGCTCCAGGACGGCCGCGCGCGGCGTGCCGTAGCGGTTGCCGGCGAACTCGGCCCACTCCAGAAGCTCGCCGTTGGCGATCAGCTTGTCCATCTCCTCGTCGGTGACGAAGAAGTACTGGACGCCGTGCTTCTCGCCGGGGCGGGGCTTGCGGGTCGTCGCCGACACCGAGAGCCAGACCTCGGGGTGTTCCTTGCGCATATGGGCGACGACCGTGCTCTTGCCGACCCCTGAGGGGCCGGAGAGCACGGTCAGCCGCGGACGTTCACTCATACAGCGATTATTCCAGCAATCCCGGAGTGCCCGGGCTCAGGAACCGGTGCTGCCGAACTCACGCTCCAGCGAAGCGATCTGGTTGGAACCGAGGCCGCGTACACGGCGGCTCTCGGAGATGCCCAGTCGCTCCATGATCTGCTTGGCGCGGACCTTGCCCACGCCCGGCAGGGACTCGAGCAGGGCGGAGACCTTCATCTTGCCGATGACGTCGTTCTCCTGGCCCTGCTTGATGACCTCGTGAAGAGAGGCGCCGGAGTGCTTGAGTCGATTCTTGACCTCGGCCCGCTCCCGGCGAGCCGCGGCGGCCTTTTCGAGCGCGGCTGCGCGCTGTTCAGGGGTAAGGGGCGGAAGAGCCACGCCTACGTCACCTCGGATGTCGAACTGTCGGATACGGACCGGTGAGGAACCTAGTCGCCCCACACCTGGGGAGCCACGAGCAACACGCTTGCCCTTTGACTCTGCTCGGAGACTAGCGGCCAACTCCGCCAGAGTCAGCGAGAACAGCGGAAAAGTCCTGGTCAGCCTGCGCCAGCTCGGACATTTCTGACATATTGCCCCGGATTTGAGGATGTATTCAGACTCAAGCGGGCCTCTCCCCACGCGCTGAGCCATCCGCCGAGCCACTCGTCGGGGGACTCGAACGCGGAAATCGAACCGGTCACCCGGTCGGCAGCGCCGCTCGGATCTCCTCCGCGAACCGCCCGGCGGCCGCGCGCAGCGCGCCGGCGTCCGGTCCGTGCCGCAGCACTCCCCGGCTGACGTTCGGGACGACATTGCCGATCGCCTTCCCGAAGACCCGGGGCAGATCGGCCGGAGTGGCCCCCTGGGCGCCGACTCCGGGTGCGAGGAGCGGGCCGTTGATGTCCAGGTCGTAGGACGACAGATCGCCGAGCGTGGCCCCTACGACGGCGCCGAAGGACCCCAGGGGCTCCTCCCCGGAGTTCTCGGCGGCCAGGTGGGCCAGCATGGTCGCGCCGACGTCGCGGCCGTCCGCGCGGACCGCGTGCTGGACCTCGCCGCCCTCCGGGTTGGAGGTGAGCGCGAGCACGAACAGGCCCGCGCCGCTCTCCCGCGCCAGCGCGACGGCCGGCGACAGCGAGCCGTAACCGAGATACGGCGACACGGTCAGCGCGTCCGAGAACAGCGGCGAGTCCTTGTGCAGGAAGGCCTCGGCGTACGCGGCCATGGTCGAGCCGATGTCGCCGCGCTTGGCGTCCATGAGGACCAGCGCACCGGCGGCACGCGCGTCCTGGACCGTCTGCTCCAGTACGGCGACCCCGCGGGAGCCGAAGCGCTCGAAGAACGCGCTCTGGGGCTTGAACACGGCGACCCGGTCGGACAGCGCCTCGACGACGGTGCGGCTGAACCGCTCCAGACCGGCCACGTCGTCGTTCAGGCCCCACTCGGCGAGCAGCGAGGCGTGCGGGTCGATCCCGACGCACAGCGGGCCGCGCTCGTCCATGGCGCGGCGCAGGCGGGCGCCGAAGGGCTCGTACGAGGTCATGCCGTCTTCCTCACGTCGGCGCCGACCGCGTCGGCGAGGGTGGCGTACGGGCTCGTGCGCAGGCGCGCGGCGAGTCCCTTGTGGATGGCCCGGGCGTAGAACGGGCCCTCGTAGACGAACGCGCTGTAGCCCTGGACCAGCGTGGCACCGGCCAGGATGCGCTGCCAGGCGTCCTCGGCGTTCTCGACGCCGCCGACGCCCACCAGGGTGATCCGGTCGCCCACGCGCGCGTACAGGCGCCTGAGGACCTCCAGGGAGCGCTCCTTGAGGGGCGCGCCGGAGAGTCCGCCCGTCTCCTTCACCAAGGCGGGCGCGGACCTCAGGCCCTCGCGCGCGATGGTGGTGTTGGTGGCGATGATGCCGTCCAGACCGAGTTCGACGGCCAGGTCGGCCACCGCGTCGACGTCCTCGTCGGCGAGGTCGGGCGCGATCTTGACCAGGAGCGGCACCCGGCGGTTCGCGACGATGCGGTCGGCGGCCTCGCGGACGGCGGTCAGGAGCGGACGCAGGTGGTCGACGGCCTGGAGGTTGCGCAGCCCGGGCGTGTTGGGCGACGACACGTTCACGACGAGGTAGTCCGCGAAGGGCGCGAGCCGCTCGGCCGACTTCACGTAGTCGCCGACGGCCTCGGCCTCGGGAACGACCTTGGTCTTGCCGATGTTGACGCCCACGACGGTCTTGAAGACCGGCTCGCGGGAGGCGAGACGGGCCGCCACGGCCAGCGAGCCCTCGTTGTTGAAGCCCATGCGGTTGATCAGAGCGCGGTCCGGGACGAGGCGGAAGAGCCGCTTCTTGGGGTTGCCCGGCTGGGCGTCCCCGGTGACCGTGCCGATCTCGATGTGGTCGAAGCCGAGCATCGCCATGCCGTCGACGGCGACGGCGTTCTTGTCGAAGCCGGCGGCCAGGCCGAAGGGGCCGTGCATGCGCAGCCCGAAGGCCTCGGTGCGCAGTTCCCGGAAGCGTGGCGCGAGGGCGGCCGCGACGAACGTGCGCAGCACAGGGACGCGGGCCGCGAGGCGGATCCAGCGGAAGGCCAGGTGGTGGGCCTTCTCGGGGTCCATGTGCTGGAAGACGAGGTTGAAGAAGATCTTGTACATGGTGTCCTCACGAAGACATGGTGTCCTCACGAAGAGGGGGACACCGTTTCCGGTGTCCCCCTCAGGGCTGCTAGTCGCGGGCCGCGGTCAGGTGTTCCGCGTGTTCCTGGAGCGAACGGACGCCCACGTCACCGTGGTTGAGGGCGTCGATGCCCTGGACGGCGGCGGCGAGCGCCTGGACCGTCGTCAGGCACGGGACCGACCGCGCCACGGCCGCCGTACGGATCTCGTAGCCGTCGAGGCGGCCGCCGGTGCCGTAGGGGGTGTTGACGATGAGGTCGACCTCGCCGTCGTGGATGTACTGGACGATGGTCTTCTCGCCGTTGGGGCCGGGGCCCTCGGACTGCTTGCGCACCACCGTGGCGTTGATGCCGTTGCGCTTGAGGACCTCGGCGGTGCCGGAGGTGGCGAGCAGCTCGAAGCCGTGCGCGACCAGCTCACGGGCCGGGAAGATCATCGAACGCTTGTCGCGGTTGGCGACCGAGATGAACGCGCGGCCCTTGGTGGGCAGCGGGCCGTAGGCGCCGGCCTGCGACTTGGCGTACGCCGTGCCGAAGACCGAGTCGATGCCCATGACCTCGCCGGTGGAGCGCATCTCCGGGCCGAGGACCGTGTCGACGCCGCGGCCGTGGATGTCGCGGAAGCGCGACCACGGCATGACGGCCTCCTTGACGGAGATCGGCGCGTCCAGCGGCAGCTCGCCGCCGTCGCCGTTGGCCGGGAGCAGGCCCTCGGCGCGCAGTTCGGCGACGGTCGCGCCCAGTGAGATCCGGGCGGCGGCCTTGGCGAGCGGCACCGCGGTCGCCTTCGAGGTGAAGGGGACGGTGCGGGACGCGCGCGGGTTGGCCTCCAGGACGTAGAGGATGTCGCCGGCCATCGCGAACTGGATGTTGATCAGTCCGCGGACCCCGACGCCCTTCGCGATGGCCTCCGTGGACGCCCGCAGCCGCTTGATGTCGTGGCCGCCCAGGGTGATGGGCGGCAGCGCGCACGCCGAGTCGCCGGAGTGGATGCCGGCCTCCTCGATGTGCTCCATCACGCCGCCGAGGTACAGCTCCTGGCCGTCGTAGAGCGCGTCGACGTCGATCTCGATCGCGTCGTCCAGGAAGCGGTCGACGAGGACCGGCCGCGAGGGGCTGATCTCGGTCGACTCGGCGATGTAGGCCTCCAGGCGGGTCTCGTCGTAGACGATCTCCATGCCGCGGCCGCCGAGGACGTAGGAGGGCCGGACGAGGACCGGGTAGCCGATCTCGTCCGCGATGGCCTTGGCGCCGGTGAAGGTGGTGGCGGTGCCGTGCTTGGGGGCCGGCAGGCCCGCCTCGGCGAGGACGCGGCCGAAGGCGCCGCGGTCCTCGGCGGCGTGGATGGCCTCGGGCGAGGTGCCCACGACCGGCACGCCGTTGTCCTTGAGCGCCTGCGACAGGCCGAGCGGGGTCTGCCCGCCGAGCTGCACGATGACGCCCGCGACGGGCCCTGCCTGCTGCTCGGCGTGGACGATCTCCAGGACGTCCTCCAGCGTGAGCGGCTCGAAGTACAGCCGGTCGGAGGTGTCGTAGTCGGTGGAGACGGTCTCCGGGTTGCAGTTGACCATCACCGTCTCGTACCCGGCGTCGGACAGCGCGAAGGAGGCGTGCACGCAGGAGTAGTCGAACTCGATGCCCTGGCCGATGCGGTTGGGACCGGAGCCCAGGATGATCACCGCGGGCTTCTCGCGCGGCGCGACCTCGCTCTCCTCGTCGTAGGAGGAGTAGAAGTACGGCGTCCTGGCGGCGAACTCGGCGGCGCAGGTGTCGACCGTCTTGTAGACCGGGCGGACACCGAGCGCGTGCCGCACCTCGCGCACCACGTCCTCCCGCAGGCCCCGGATCTCGGCGATCTGCTGGTCGGAAAACCCGTGCCGCTTGGCCTCGGCGAGCAGGCCGGCGTCCAGGCGCTCGGCGGCGGCGAGCTCGTCCGCGATCTCCTTGATCAGGAAGAGCTGGTCAACGAACCAGGGGTCGATCTTCGTGTAGTCGAAGACCTCCTCGGGCGTGGCGCCCGCGCGGATGGCCTGCATGACGGTGTTGATACGGCCGTCGGTGGGCCGTACGGACTCCTCCAGGAGCGCCTTCTTGTCGCCGGGCTCGCCCACGAAGGTGAACTGGCTGCCCTTCTTCTCCAGCGAGCGCAGCGCCTTCTGGAAGGCCTCGGGGAAGTTCCGGCCGATCGCCATGGCCTCGCCGACCGACTTCATGGTGGTGGTCAGCGTCGAGTCGGCGGAGGGGAACTTCTCGAAGGCGAACCGGGGGGCCTTCACCACGACGTAGTCGAGTGTCGGCTCGAAGGAGGCCGGGGTCTGCTCGGTGATGTCGTTCGGGATCTCGTCCAGGGTGTAGCCGACCGCGAGCTTCGCGGCGATCTTGGCGATCGGGAAGCCGGTCGCCTTGGAGGCGAGCGCCGAGGAGCGCGACACGCGCGGGTTCATCTCGATGACGATCACGCGACCGTCCTCGGGGTTCACCGCGAACTGGATGTTGCAGCCGCCGGTGTCGACGCCGACCTCGCGGATGATCGCGATGCCGACGTCCCGCAGGACCTGGTACTCGCGGTCGGTGAGCGTCATCGCGGGCGCCACGGTGATCGAGTCACCGGTGTGCACGCCCATGGGGTCGAAGTTCTCGATGGAGCAGACGACCACGACGTTGTCGTGCTTGTCGCGCATCAGCTCCAGTTCGTACTCCTTCCAGCCGAGGATGGACTCCTCCAGGAGCACCTCGGTGGTCGGCGAGAGCGTGAGGCCCTGGCCCGCGATGCGGCGGAGCTCCTCCTCGTCGTGCGCGAAACCGGAGCCGGCGCCGCCCATGGTGAAGGACGGGCGGACCACGACCGGGTAGCCGCCGAGCGTCTCGACGCCCTTGATGACGTCGTCCATGGAGTGGCAGATGACCGAGCGGGCGGACTCGCCGTGCCCGATCTTCTTGCGGACCTCCTCGACGACGCCCTTGAACAGGTCGCGGTCCTCGCCCTTGTTGATCGCCTCGACATTGGCACCGATCAGCTCGACGCCGTACTTGTCGAGGGTGCCGGCCTCGTGCAGCGAGATCGCGGTGTTGAGGGCCGTCTGGCCGCCCAGGGTGGGCAGCAGGGCGTCCGGGCGCTCCTTGGCGATGATCTTCTCGACGAAGTCCGGGGTGATCGGCTCGACGTAGGTGGCGTCGGCGATCTCCGGGTCGGTCATGATCGTCGCCGGGTTGGAGTTGACCAGGATGACCCGCAGGCCCTCGGCCTTCAGGACCCGGCACGCCTGCGTGCCGGAGTAGTCGAACTCGGCGGCCTGGCCGATGACGATCGGGCCGGAGCCGATGACCAGGACGGACTGGATATCGGTGCGCTTAGGCACGCTGGCCCTCCATGACGGTGCTCATCAAAGACGTGAAGCGGTCGAACAGGTAGGCGGCGTCGTGCGGGCCCGCCGCCGCCTCGGGGTGGTACTGGACGGAGAAGGCCGGCTGGTCGAGCAGCTGGAGCCCCTCCACGACGTTGTCGTTCAGGCAGACGTGGGAGACCTCGGCGCGGCCGAACTTCGTCTCGCTGACCTTGTCGAGCGGCGCGTCGACGGCGAAGCCGTGGTTGTGCGCGGTCACCTCGACCTTGCCGGTGGTGCGGTCCTGCACGGGCTGGTTGATGCCCCGGTGGCCGTACTTCAGCTTGTAGGTGCCGAAGCCGAGCGCGCGGCCGAGGATCTGGTTGCCGAAGCAGATGCCGAACAGGGGCGTCTTGCGCTCCAGTACGGCGGTCATCAGCGCGACGGGGCCGTCCGCGGTGGCCGGGTCGCCCGGGCCGTTGGAGAAGAACACACCGTCCGGGTTCACCGCGTAGACGTCCTCGACGCTCGCCGTGGCGGGCAGGACGTGCACCTCGATGCCGCGCTCGGCCATGCGGTGCGGGGTCATGCCCTTGATGCCGAGGTCGATCGCGGCGACGGTGAACTTCTTCTCACCGACCGCGGGGACGACGTACGTCTCCTTGGTGGCGACCTCCTCGTAGAGCGAGGCGCCCTTCATGTGCGGCTGGGCCTGCACGCGCGCGACGAGCTCGGAGTCGGCGGCGACCGCCTCGCCGGAGAAGATCCCGGCGCGCATGGAGCCGCGCTCGCGCAGGTGGCGGGTGAGGGCGCGGGTGTCGATGCCGGAGATCCCGACGATGCCCTGCGCGACCAGCTCGTCGTCCAGGGACCGCTTGGCGCGCCAGTTGGACGGCACGCGCGCGGGGTCGCGCACGACGTAGCCGGAGACCCAGATGCGGCGGGACTCGTCGTCCTCGTCGTTCCAGCCGGTGTTGCCGATCTGCGGGGCGGTCGCGACGACGATCTGGCGGTCGTACGACGGGTCGGTCAGGGTCTCCTGGTAGCCGGTCATGCCGGTGGAGAACACGGCCTCACCGAAGGTCTCCCCCACGGCCCCGTAGGCACGGCCGCGGAAGATCCGGCCGTCCTCCAGGACGAGTACGGCGGGAACCTTCGCGGTTCCCCTGGTGGAGGTCGTCATCGTGCGCCTTCCGTTTCCGTCTTGTTGATCATGGAGTTGATGGCGTCGACCCACTCGGTGTGCTCGGCCGCGTGGTCGGACCGGAAGCCCGAGTCGATCAGCCGTTCGCCGTGCGCCCAGGTCACCAGGAGCAGCCCGCCCTCGGTCAGGACCTTGCCGGCGATGCCCTTGCCGAGCACCGCTTCCCGCAGGGCCGCGCGCGGGATGAAGAAGTCGCTCGCGCCGGGGCGTACGACGTCCAGTCCCGCGTCGGTGAGCGTGAGCTCGACCCGGCTGCGGGTGCCGAGGCCGTGCGCCACGATCCGGTCGAGCCACTGCCCGGCGGTGGTGGAGCCGTGGTAGCGGCCGCTCATGGTCAGTCTGGCGGGGCCCGGGTCGTCCGGCGCGGTGGGGAGCTCGGGCAGGTCACCCTGGAGCGTGCCGCGCCACTTCCAGCCCTCGCGCATCAGCCAGTAGACGAGCGCGACGAAGAGGGCGAGGCCGACGAGCCAGCCGATACGGGCGGCCCAGTCGGTGACCTCGGCCGACTTCTTCTCGGCCGCGAGCAGGATTACAGGTGTCACGTGAGCTTCCCGTCGACGAGCGTGGCCTTGCCCCGGAGCCAGGTGTGGGTGACACGGCCCGGCAGCTCACGCCCCTCGTACGGAGTGTTGCGGCTGCGCGAGGCGAAGCCCTCGGGGTCCACCGACCCACGGTATTCCGTGTCGACCAGCGTGAGGTTGGCGGGCTCACCAGCCGAGACGGGACGGCCGTGGCCCGCCGCCCGCCCGATCCTCGCGGGCGTGACGGACATGCGCTCGGCGACCCCGGCCCAGTCGAGGAGCCCGGTCTCCACCATGGTCTCCTGCACCACTGACAACGCGGTCTCCAGGCCGACCATGCCCATGGCGGCCGCGGCCCACTCGCAGTCCTTGTCCTCGTGCGGATGGGGCGCGTGGTCGGTGGCGACGATGTCGATCGTGCCGTCGGCGAGCGCCTCGCGCAGCGCCAGCACGTCCTGCTCGGTGCGCAGCGGCGGGTTCACCTTGTAGACCGGGTTGTAGGTGCGCACCAGCTCGTCGGTGAGGAGCAGGTGGTGCGGGGTGACCTCGGCGGTGACGTCGATGCCGCGGGACTTGGCCCAGCGGACGATCTCGACGGACCCCGCGGTCGACAGGTGGCAGATGTGCACGCGGGAACCGACGTGCTCGGCGAGCAGGACGTCCCGGGCGATGATCGACTCCTCGGCCACCGCGGGCCAGCCCCCGAGCCCCAGCTCGGCGGAGACGATCCCCTCGTTCATCTGGGCGCCCTCGGTCAGCCGCGGCTCCTGCGCGTGCTGGGCGACGACCCCGCCGAAGGCCTTCACGTACTCCAGGGCGCGCCGCATGATCACGGCGTCGTCGACGCACTTGCCGTCGTCGGAGAAAACGGTGACCCCGGCGGCCGACTCGTGCATGGCGCCGAGCTCGGCGAGCTTCTTGCCCTCCAGGCCGACGGTCACGGCACCGATGGGCTGCACGTCGCAGTAGCCGTGCTCCTGGCCGAGCCGGTACACCTGCTCGACGACGCCGGCGGTGTCGGCCACCGGGAAGGTGTTGGCCATGGCGAACACGGCCGTGTAGCCGCCGCTCGCCGCCGCGCGCGTGCCGGTCAGAACGGTCTCGGAGTCCTCGCGGCCCGGCTCGCGCAGATGGGTGTGCAGGTCGACCAGGCCCGGCAGCAGCACCTTGCCGGCCGCCTCGACGACCTCGGCGCCCTCGTCACTCAGACCGACGCCCACCTCGGCGATCGTCGAACCGTCGATCAGCACGTCCTGCGGCTCGCCGCCGAGGACCTTCGCACCACGGATCAGGATCTTGCTCATGTGACTTACTTCTCCTCGATACGGGTGTGGCTGACGGCGGGCTCGTTGCCGCCCAGAAGGAGGTACAGGACGGCCATCCGGATGGAGACTCCGTTTGCGACCTGCTCCACGACGGTGCAGCGGTCCGAGTCGGCGACCTCGGCGGTGATCTCCATGCCCCGGACCATCGGCCCCGGGTGCATCACGATGGCGTGCTCCGGCATCCGCGCCATGCGGTCCCCGTCCAGGCCGTAGCGCCGGGAGTACTCCCGCTCGGTCGGGAAGAACGCGGCGTTCATGCGCTCGCGCTGCACGCGCAGCATCATCACCGCGTCGGACTTGGCGAGCGTGCCGTCGAGGTCGTACGCCACCTCGCACGGCCAGGTCTCGACGCCGACCGGCACCAGGGTGGGCGGGGCGACGAGGGTGACCTCGGCGCCGAGGGTGTGCAGCAGGTCGACGTTGGAGCGGGCGACCCGGCTGTGCAGGACGTCCCCGACGATCGTGATGCGCTTGCCGGACAGGTCCTGCCCGAGCCCCGCGTCCCGGCCGACGAGCCGGCGCCGCATCGTGAACGCGTCCAGCAGGGCCTGGGTGGGGTGCTGGTGGGTGCCGTCGCCCGCGTTGATGACGGCGGCGTCGATCCAGCCGGAGTTGGCGAGGCGGTACGGCGCCCCGGAGGCACCGTGCCGGATGACGACGGCGTCGACGCCCATGGCCTCCAGGGTCTGCGCGGTGTCCTTGAGGGACTCCCCCTTGGAGACGCTGGAGCCCTTGGCGGTGAAGTTGATGACGTCCGCGGAGAGGCGCTTCTCGGCGGCTTCGAAGGAGATACGCGTGCGCGTGGAGTCCTCGAAGAAGAGGTTGACGATCGTGCGGCCGCGCAGGGTCGGCAGCTTCTTGATCGGCCGGTCGGCGACCCGGGCCATCTCCTCGGCGGTGTCGAGGATCAGGACGGCGTCGTCGCGGGTGAGGTCGGCGGCCGAGATGAGATGACGCTGCATCTGTCAGGCTCCGTAAGGCAGTTCAGGGGGAGATTCCGGGCAAGCGTGGGCACGCCGACGCGAGGCGTGCCCCGGGGCTCGCTACTGGGTCTGCTTCACGCCGAGCAGCACGGTGTCGCGACCGTCCTCCTCGGCGAGCTGGACCTTGACCGTCTCCCGCAGCGACGTGGGGAGGTTCTTGCCGACGTAGTCGGCGCGGATGGGCAGTTCGCGGTGGCCTCTGTCGACGAGGACGGCGAGCTGCACCGCGCGGGGGCGCCCGATGTCGTTCAGGGCGTCCAGGGCGGCGCGGATGGTGCGGCCGGAGAAGAGCACGTCGTCGACGAGGACGACCAGCCGGCCGTCGAGACCGTCACCGGGGATCTCGGTGCGGGCCAGCGCGCGCGGCGGGTGCATGCGCAGGTCGTCGCGGTACATGGTGATGTCGAGCGAACCGACCGGGATCTTGCGGTCGGTGATCTCCTCGAGCTTGGCGGCGAGCCGCTGGGCGAGGTGGACGCCCCGGGTCGGAATGCCGAGGAGCACCACGTCGTCGGCGCCCTTGGCGCGTTCGACGATCTCGTGGGCGATGCGGGTCAGCACACGCGCGATGTCGGGGCCCTCGAGAACGGGCCGGGCATCGGACGCGCCCATATCAGAAGTGTCCTGCTTGTCCATACGAAACGGACCTCCTTCTCCGCCTCACGGGACGGACCTTAAAGGACGTCGGATTTGCGCCATCCACGGTAGCAGGCCCTTTCGGCGCCTCATGTCACCCCCTTGGCGCAATCGACCTCCGCCACCACGGAAGAGTCGGTGTGGACCATTCGGCTTGACGCAGAAGCGTCACGCTGCGTAACCTCACAGTGAGTTACCAGCGCGCGGCTCGGGACCACTGCAGCCGCGTCGATCCAGTGTCCGGGGAGCTATATGTCCAGCGAATACGCCAAACAGCTCGGGGCCAAGCTTCGGGCCATCCGCACCCAGCAGGGCCTTTCCCTCCACGGTGTCGAGGAGAAGTCCCAGGGACGCTGGAAGGCGGTCGTGGTCGGATCGTACGAGCGTGGCGACCGCGCGGTGACCGTGCAGCGCCTTGCCGAGTTGGCGGATTTCTACGGCGTTCCGGTGCAGGAGCTGCTGCCCGGCACCACTCCGGGCGGGGCCGCCGAACCGCCGCCGAAGCTGGTCCTGGACCTGGAGCGACTGGCTCACGTCCCGGCCGAGAAGGCGGGCCCGCTCCAGCGGTACGCGGCCACGATCCAGTCCCAGCGCGGTGACTACAACGGCAAGGTGCTCTCGATCCGCCAGGACGACCTGCGCACACTCGCCGTCATCTACGACCAGTCGCCCTCGGTCCTCACCGAGCAGCTGATCAGCTGGGGCGTGCTGGACGCGGACGCGCGTCGCGCGGTGTCCCACGAGGAGAGCTGAGCCGCCCCCAGCCTCAGCAGAAACGTGCCGCCGGGGTGGCCGGGACTTCACTGTTCCGGCCACCCCGGCGGCTTTCTGCGGGCCTCGCGCCGCTTTCCCGCACCCGTACGCCTGAGGGCCCGCAGCGGTGACGCTGCGGGCCCTCAGGCACTGCTTGTCTCGAGGTCGCCTCGGCGGCTCGGCTCACGCCTCGTCTCGGCGCAGCGAAGGCTTCAGATCCTTGAGCCGGCCCAGCAGGCCGTTCACGAACGAGGGCGACTCGTCCGTGGAGAACTCCTTCGCCAGCTGCACCATCTCGTCGAGCACCACGGCGTCCGGGGTCTCGTCGGCCCAGATCAGCTCGTAGGCGCCCAGCCGCAGGATGTTGCGGTCGACGACCGGCATCCGGTCCAGCGTCCAGCCGACCGAGTACTGCGCGATCAGCTCGTCGATGCGCTTCGCGTGCTCCGCGTAGCCCTCGACCAGCTGCATCGTGTACTCGCTGACCGGGGGCTGCCGGGTGTCTTCCCGGGAGAGCCGGATCCAGTCCGCGAGGACCGTCAGGACGTCGACGCCGCGCTGGTCGCCCTCGAAGAGGATCTGGAAGGCGCGCTTGCGGGCCGTGTTGCGGGCAGCCACGGTTAGCTGTTCACCCGGCCGAGGTAGTCGCTCGTGCGGGTGTCGACCTTGATCTTCTCACCGGTGGTGATGAAGAGCGGGACCTGGATCTGGTGACCGGTCTCCAGGGTGGCGGGCTTGGTGCCGCCGGTGGAGCGGTCGCCCTGGACACCCGGCTCGGTCTCCTGGATCGTCAGCTCGACGGCGGCCGGCAGCTCGACGAAGAGCACCTCGCCCTCGTGCTGCGCGACGGTGGCCGTGAATCCCTCGATCAGGAAGTTGGCGGCGTCGCCGACCGTCTTGCGGTCGATCATGAGCTGGTCGTAGGTGTCCAGGTCCATGAAGACGAAGTACTCGCCGTCCATGTACGAGAACTGCATGTCGCGCTTGTCGACAGTGGCCGTCTCGACCTTGACGCCGGCGTTGAAGGTCTTGTCGACGACCTTGCCCGACAGGACGTTCTTGAGCTTGGTGCGCACGAAGGCCGGGCCCTTGCCGGGCTTGACGTGCTGGAACTCGACGACGGACCAGAGCTGGCCGCCTTCGAGCTTGAGCACCAGGCCGTTCTTGAGGTCGTTCGTGGAAGCCACGGTTGCGGAATCTCCTGGACTGACGTGGACGACCCCGGCGCACGCCTCTGCCTACAGGGCGAGCAGCTCCTTGGTCGTGATGGTGAGTAGCTCGGGTCCGCCGTCCGCCTCGGGGCGTACGACGAGCGTGTCATCGATCCGGACACCGCCCCGGCCCGGGAGGTGGACCCCCGGTTCGACGGTGACCGGCACGCAAGCGTCCAGTTTACCCATGGCCGCGGGGGCCAACTGCGGGTCCTCGTCGATTTCGAGTCCCACACCGTGTCCGGTGAGGGACGACAGGCCCTCGTGGTGGCCCGCGGACTCCAGCACCTGCCGGGCCGCCCGGTCCACCTCGCGGTACTCGGCGCCGGGCGCCAGTGACTCGCGGCCGGCGCGCTGAGCGGCGAAGACGAGGTCGTACAGCTCGATCTGCCAGTCCGCGGGGGACGTACCGATGACGAAGGTGCGGCCGATCTCGCAACGGTAGCCGCGATAGCTCGCGCCCAGACAGACGGAGAGGAAATCGCCCTCCTCGACCCGGCGGTCGGTGGGGCGGTGGCCGCGGCGGCCGGAGTTCGGGCCGGTGCCCACGGAGGTGGCGAAGGCCGGGCCGTCCGCGCCGTGGTCGACGAGCCGGCGCTCCAGTTCGAGGGCGAGGTGCCGTTCCGTACGTCCCACGAGGATGGACTCCAGGAGTTCGCCCAGTGCCTGGTCGGCGATCTCGGCGCCGATGCGCAGGCAGGAGATCTCCTCCTCGTCCTTGATGACCCGGAGCTGCTCGACCGCGCCGGCGAGGTCCGCGAGGCGGAGCCGGGGTACGACGGAGCGGATCGCGCGGTGCCGGGCGACCGTGAGGTGCTCCTCCTCCACGGCGAGCGAGTCCACGCCCTGGCCGGTGGCGAGGTCGGCCGCGGCGACGGCGGGGTCGCCCCCGGCGCCGGGCAGGTAGTGCAGTCGCAGGGTCTCGTCGGGGCGGCCGGTGCCGGGACGGTCCTCCGGGGGGCCGGAGCACACCAGCAGGTCCTCGGTCATGCCGAGCAGCAGCACGCTGCCCCGCGGGGCGGTGCCCGCGAGGTAGCGGACGTTGGCCGGTCGGGAGATCAGCGCGGATTGACTGCCGCCGGCCTGGCAGCGGTCGCGTAGGCGGGCTCTGCGGGTGGCGTACACCTCTGACATGACTTGAGCGTAGGAGTTTTACCGGTAAGTCGCTTTTTGAGGGAGTCCGAGTGGGGAGGGTCGCTGGTCATGTGCGGGCCGGTGGGGGCTGGTCGCTCGCGCCCACGCGGCGGAGCCGCATATCGGCACGGCCCCGCGCCCCTTGGTGGGTCCAACGGGTCCCGGCTACCAGCTCGGCGGGCTCGCTATCGACCTCGCCAGGACGTCGTCCAGGACCTTCGCGGTCTGCGGTACGTCCATCTGGCTGTTGTCGATGATCGGCAGACCGGAGCCGTACCAGCCCGCCATCCGGCCGTGGATCCGCGCCACTTCCTCGTCGGTGAGGCGGCGGTTGCCGGACCGCTCCGCGTTGCGTTCCAGGACGATCTCCAGGCCGGGCAGCAGGACCACCGGGAGCAGGCCCGGCCCCACGTGCCGCTTCCAGCCGCCGAGGCCGACCACCGGCCGGTCCGGGAACACCGCGTCGTCGAGGATGCAGGAGATGCCGTTGGCGAGGAAGTTGCGGGCGGCGAAGCCGCAGGTGCGGCGGGCGAGGCGGTACTGGGCCTCGGAGTGGTCGTTCCAGCCGGACTGGGGGTCGGCGAAGCCCGAGCGGACCCATTCGCGGACGTCGTCGAGGCTGATGTGGGCGGTGGGGACGCGGCGGTGGTCGGCCCAGTACTTGGCGACGCTCGTCTTGCCGGCGCCGGCGGGGCCGATCAGGAGCACGGCGAGGGTGGTGCCCGCGGGGTCGGGCACGGCGGCGGGCGGCGCGCTCGGGGCGCCCACCGGTGCGCCGGGCGGCAGCGGGACATGGCCGGTGGTGTCGGGCACCGGACCCGGCGGGTGCGGCGGCGCGGGTGGGCCGGGTGCGTGCTGGGGCGCGGGCGGTGCCGGTGCGTGCGGCGGCGCGGGCGGGACCGACGAGTGCGGGGACGCCGGCGGGACCGAGGCGTGCGGCGGTGTCGGCGGGACCGGAGCCGGGGTGAAGCCCGGGGCCGGCGGCGGTGGGGGCACCGGGCCGGAGCCCTGGTGCGCACCCGGGTGATGCGGTCCCGGGTGATGTGCGGCCGGCGACCAGCCGGTGGCCGGTCCGTGCCCCGGCTGGTGGGGCGGCGGCAGCGGAGAACCCACTGCGTGCTGCATCCGGTGCCACTCCGTCTCGTCTTGGCCGGCTCGTGCGCCGTCGGGGCGCTCGCGTCGGTGCCGGGAGCCCGACCGGACCCGGCCCTCGGGCCCGGCTCGCTCGTCCTCTCGTACCCGACGCGCCCCTCCGGCTCACTCGCGGCAGGCTGATCGGCGCTGGTTACAGGGCGGTACCTACCCCGCTCGCCACCGAACGGTACCGCCCCGCGCCCTCATTTGGTGAAACGGCCGAGCGGATGCCGAAGTGCCCCTGACGCAAGGCGAATCCGACGGAACGCCCGTCACGGGACCCACCGACCGCTCTCGCCGTGGGGCGGAACGCCCGTCACGGGGAGCTACTGGCCGACCTCGCCGTACGCGGCGAGCAGCACGGCCGGGTCCGGTCCCTCCAGGACGGTCGGCTTGCCCAGTCCGTCGAGGACGATGAACCGCAGCAGGTTGCCGCGCGACTTCTTGTCGACCTTCATGGTCTCCAGCAGCTTGGGCCACTGGTCGTAGCGGTAGTGCAGCGGCAGGCCGACCGACTCCAGGACGGTGCGGTGGCGGTCGGCGGTCGCGTCGTCCAACCGGCCCGCCAGACGGCCCAGTTCGGCGGCGAAGTGCATGCCTACGGCGACCGCGGCGCCGTGCCGCCACTTGTACCGCTCGTTCTTCTCGATCGCGTGGGCGAGCGTGTGGCCGTAGTTGAGGATCTCCCGAAGTCCCGACTCCTTGAGGTCGGAGGAGACCACCTCGGCCTTGACCCGGATCGAACGCTCGATGAGCTCGGCGGTGTGCGGGCCCGCCGGGGTGCGCGCGGCCTCGGGGTCGGACTCGATGAGCTCCAGGATCACCGGGTCGGCGATGAAACCGGCCTTGATGATCTCGGCGAGTCCGGAGACGTAGTCGTTGACCGGCAGGGAGTCCAGCGCGGCCAGGTCGCACAGGACGCCGGCCGGCGGGTGGAAGGCGCCGACGAGGTTCTTGCCCTCGGCGGTGTTGATGCCGGTCTTGCCGCCGACGGCCGCGTCGACCATGGCGAGCACGGTGGTGGGGATGGCGATCCAGCGCACCCCGCGCAGCCAGGTGGCGGCCACGAACCCGGCGAGGTCGGTGGTGGCGCCGCCGCCGACGCCGACCACGACGTCGGAGCGGGTGAAGCCGGACTGGCCGAGCGCCTTCCAGCAGTAGGCGGCGACCTCGGCGGTCTTGGCCTCCTCCGCGTTCGGGACCTGGATGGCGACGGCCTCGAAGCCCTGCTCGGCGAGGTCGGCGCGCAGCGCGTCCCCGGTGTCGGCGAGCGCCTCGGGGTGGATGACGGCGACCCGCTGGGCCTTCTCGCCCACCAACGCGCCCAGCTCACCCAGGAGTTGACGTCCCACCAGGACTTCGTACGGCTCGCTGCCCGCGGTGCCGCCGACCTGGATGCGCGTCACTGCCTCGCTCATGCTTCCTTCAACTCCAGTGCGTCCAGCGCGATTCGGGTGACTTCTTCGGGCGTACGGCCGTCGGTGGCCACGACCGCCGTGGCGATCGACTCGTACAGCGAGCGGCGGGCCTCCATCAGCTCGCGCCACTGCTTGCGCGGGTTGACCGCGAGCAGCGGGCGGGCCGCGTTCAGGCCGGTGCGCTTGACCGCTTCCTCGACGTCCATCGACAGGTACAGCACCCGCTGCCCGGCCAGCAGGGCGCGGGTGTCCGCGTCGAGGATCGAGCCGCCGCCCAGCGCGAGGACGCCGTCGTGCTCGGCGAGCGCCCGTGCCACCGCGGCCTTCTCGACGGCCCGGAAGGCGGGCTCGCCCTCGTCGACGAAGATCTCCGCGATGCTGCGGCCCTGCGCGGTGACGATGTCGTCGTCGGTGTCCCGGTAGCCGGTGCCGAGCCGGTCGGCCAGCAGCCGCCCGACCGTCGACTTGCCCACGCCCATCGGGCCGACGAGCACCACCAGCGGGCTCATCGGATGGCCAGGTTCTCGAGGTACGAGGTCACGTTGCGGCGGGTCTCGGGCACCGAGTCGCCGCCGAACTTCTCCGCCACCGCGTCCGCGAGGACGAGGGCGACCATGGCCTCGGCGACGATGCCGGCGGCGGGGACCGCGGACACGTCCGAGCGCTGGTGGTGGGCCTGCGCGGCCTCGCCGGTGGTCACGTCCACGGTCTGCAGGGCCCGTGGCACGGTCGCGATCGGCTTCATCGCCGCCCGCACGCGCAGGAGTTCACCGGTGGACAGCCCGCCCTCGGTGCCGCCCGAGCGGCCGGAGGTGCGCCGGATGCCCTCAGGAGTGCCCACGATCTCGTCGTGCGCCTTCGACCCGGGCACCCGGGCCAGCTCGAAGCCGTCGCCGAGCTCCACGCCCTTGATCGCCTGGATGCCCATGAGCGCACCGGCCAGCCGGGCGTCCAGCTTGCGGTCCCAGTGCACGTGGGAGCCGAGTCCCACGGGGACGCCGTAGGCCAGGATCTCGACCACGCCACCGAGGGTGTCGCCGTCCTTGTGGGCCTGGTCGACCTCGGCCACCATCGCCTTCGACGCGTCCGCGTCCAGGCAGCGCAGCGGGTCCGCGTCCAGCTTCTCGACGTCGGCGGGCGTCGGGTACACCCCGGCCGGGGCCTTCACCGAGCACAGCTCGACCACGTGCGACACGATCTCGATGCCGGCCGTCTCCTTGAGGTACGACCGGGCCACCGCGCCCAGCGCCACCCGGGCCGCCGTCTCCCGCGCGGAGGCCCGCTCCAGGATCGGCCGGGCCTCGTCGAAGCCGTACTTCTGCATGCCCGCCAGGTCGGCGTGGCCGGGGCGCGGGCGGGTCAGCGGGGCGTTGCGCGCGAGGCCCGCCAGGATCTCCGGGTCGACCGGGTCGGCCGCCATGACCTGCTCCCACTTGGGCCACTCGGTGTTGCCCACCATGATCGCGACCGGGGAACCGAGGCTGAGACCGTGCCGGACACCGCCGAGGAAGGTGACCTGGTCCTGCTCGAACTTCATCCGGGCACCGCGGCCGTAGCCCAGCCGACGCCTCGCCAGGTGGTCCGCCACCATCTCCGTGGTGATGGGCACACCGGCGGGAAGGCCCTCCAGCGTCGCCACGAGTGCGGGACCGTGGGACTCCCCCGCGGTCAGCCAGCGCAACCTGCTCAACGGTGCTCCTCAGTGCTCGCGCCCTGGTACTGCCCTGCTTACGCGTGTCCTCGCGTACGGCAACGGCGCGACCAGGTGCGCGGCCCCGGCCCGCCACCTCCGATCCTCCCACGTCCGGCGGCGACGACCGGTCACCGGTCCAGCAGACGGACGTGGAGATGTACCGGGGGCGGCGGTGAGGCTGGGCCGGAGGACCTCAGCGGGCCGCCAGCGCGTGCTCGCCCGCCTTGCGCATGGCCTCCACCGGCGCGGGCTTCAGGCCCGTCATCTGTTCGACCTGGAGCACCGCCTGGTGCACCAGCAGGTCGAGTCCGCTGACCACGGCCCCGCCGATCATCGACCAGCGGGCCGCGAGTTCGGTGGGCCAGGGGTCGTAGAGGACGTCGAAGAGGGCCGCGGGGCGCTCCGGTACGGCGTGGGCGAGGTCGTCCGTCGCCCCGGCGGGGGTGGTGGCGATGACCAGGGGGGCGCGCAGGGCCTCGGCCGCGTCCGCCCAGTCCGCGGTGCGCACCTCGACGTCGAGGCGTTCGCCCCACTGCCGCATCTCGGCGGCCCGGGACTCGCTGCGCACATAGGCGACGACCTCGCCGGTGCAGATCCTGGCGAGCGCGGCGAGCGCGGAGGAGGCGGTGGCACCGGCGCCGAGGATGGCCGCCGAGTCGACCTGTTCGATGCCGCGCTCGCGGAGGGCGGCGACCATGCCGGGGATGTCGGTGTTGTCGCCGAGGCGGCGGCCGTCCTCGGTGAACAGGACGGTGTTGACCGCCTCCACCGAGGCGGCCGTCTCGCTGATCCCGTCGAGCAGCGGGATGACCGCCCGCTTGAGCGGCATGGTCACCGACAGCCCGGCCCACTCCGGTCCGAGTCCCTCGACGAACCCGGGCAGGGCGGCCTCGTCGAGCTCGAAACGGTCGTACGACCAGTCGGTGAGCCCCAGTGCCTCGTAGGCCGCCCGGTGCAGGACCGGCGAGAGGGAGTGGGCGATGGGCTTGCCGAGGACGGCGGCCCGGCGGGCGGCGGTGGCCCGAGGTGTCATGGAACCGTTCCTTGATCCGTTGTCACGCGGGGACCACCGCCCGGCCACCTGGCTGTGACGGCCGGTCCTCAGTCCTTCCGTGACGCGTTGAACTCCTGCACGAGCTTGTCGTGCTGGGCGAGGGTCTTCGTGAACTTGCTGGTCTTGCCGTCCAGCGAGATGAAGTAGTACCAGCCGTCATGGGTCGGGTTGAGCGCCCCCTTGATGGCCTCCTCGCCAGGGTTGTCGATCGGCCCGGGCGGCAGACCCTTGACGTAGTACGTGTTGTACGGGTTGTTGTACTGCTTGAGCTCGGCGATCGTCAGGTCGATCTTGCTCTGGTTCTTGACGTAGTTGTACGTGGAGTCGAACTCCAGGGAGCCGTACGTCTGGGGGTTGCCCGGCTTGAGGCGGTTGTAGACGACCTCGGCCATCTTGCGGAAGTCGTCGTGGCTCGTGCCCTCGGCCTGGGCGAGGCTCGCCACGGTGAGCAGCTGCCATGGGCCGTCGAGGCCCAGTCCTTCCGCCTTCTTCTCCAGGCCGAGGTCCTCGTACTTCTCGGTGGCCCGGCCGACCATGTCCTTGAGGACGGTCTCCGGCTTTCCGCCCTTGCTGACCGCGTAGGCGGAGGGGTAGAGGAACCCTTCGAGCGGGTCCTTCAGGTTGGGATGGCCGAGCGCCCAGTCGGGCAGCCCGAGGTCCTTGTACTTCTGCTTCGCGACCTTCGCCGTGGTGCCCTTCGCCAGCTTCAGGCGTTCGTCGATCTCCGCATAGACCGCGGTGTTGCGCTCGCCCTCGCGGACGATCAGGTTGTCCTGACTCTTGGGGTCGAGCATCATCGCGACCACGCTCTCGGCGGACATCTCCTTGTTCAGCAGGTACGACCCGGCCTGGATCTTCCCCGAGTCGTCGTTCTGCGCGAATGCGGTCACGAACGCGTCGACGCTCTTGACGACGCCGGCCGCCTTGAGGATCCGCCCCATCTCCGCGCCGTTGGCGCCCGAGGGGATGGTGATGGCCACCTTGTCGGCGGTGCCGTCACCCGTGTAGTCCGGCGCCGAGACGAAACGATTTTGGTAGAACTGGTAGCCGAAATACCCGACCGTGCCGAGACCGCCGCCGAACACCAGCAGAACCACCAGGCAGGCGCATCCGCTGCGCCGCTTCTTGGGCTTCTTGCCGCCTCGGCCCCGGCGATCGCCCCGGCCGCCCTCGTCGTCGACCTCGTCCTCGTCGTCACCACCGCCACCCGCGAAGAAGGCGTGTTCGCCCTCGTCGGGGCCGGGATCCCAGTCGGTCTGCTGGACTTCCGGCTCGGCCTGGCGGCGGCTCGGCGGCTCCGGCGGCGGATACGCGTCAGGGGTGGCGTAGGGGTCGGGCTGCTGCCCGGTGCCGTAGGCCGCGGCTTGCTGACCGTACGGGTCCGAGGGGTCCGGGTACGGGACCTGCGTGCCGGTGCCCCAGCCGCTGTTGTCGTACTGCTGCTGGGTGTACTGCTGGTTTTGCTGGGCGGGGTACTGCTGCTGGTCGTAGCCCTGGTTCTGGGGGTCGTAGCCCTGGTTCTGCTGGTCGTAGCCCTGGTTGGGGTCGTACGGTTGCTGGTACTGCTGCGGTGACTGTCCGTAGTCGCCCTGCTGACCATTGCCCCAGTCGCCGTACTGCTGCTGCTGCGGCGCTTGCGGATAGTGCTGCTGCTGGCCGCCGTAGGCAGCTTGATGGCCCGTGTGGGCCTGCTGCCCTTCCCATCCGCCGTCCCCGTGGTACGGGTCCTGCGGATGCCACGGTTCGGAGCCTTCCTGGCCCCGGCCATACTCAGTCATCGATCCCCTAGAGCCGCGAGGCGGCGGTCGCGCGGCTTGTGACCCGGCATCCGATCCGCCTCTCTCTGTGCGGCACCTGTTCGAACAGTGTCGCAGTCGCGCGGAACGTTACCGTATCGCGATCAGATGACCACTTCGACGCCCTCGCCGGGTGCTTTACCTGACACCCGTTCGGATTCCAGGGCCTGCTGGAGGATGATCACGGCTGCTGCCTGGTCAATGACCGATCTGCCCTTTTTCGATTTCACCCCGGACGCGCGCAGTCCCTGACTGGCCGTCACGGTCGTCATCCGCTCGTCGACGAGCCTGACCGGAACGGGTGCGATGCCCTGGGCGAGCTCCTGGGCGAAGCCGCGGACCTTGACCGCGGCCGGCCCCTCGCCCCCCTTGAGGGAGCGCGGGAGGCCGACGACGACCTCGATCGGTTCGTACTCCTCGACCAGCTGCTTCAACCGGCGCTGAGCTGCGGGAACGTCCCGCCCGGGGACCGTCTCCACCGGAGTGGCGAGGATCCCGTCGGGGTCGCACGAGGCGACCCCGATCCGGGCGTCCCCGACGTCGATCGCGAGTCGACGGCCCCTGCGCATTACTTGGCCGTCTCCCCGACCAGACGCTCGACCGCGTCCACGGCCTCGCCGATCGCGGCCGGGTTCTGGCCACCGCCCTGGGCGACGTCCGGCTTGCCGCCACCGCCGCCGCCGAGGGTCTTGGCGGCCGTACGCACCAGGTCACCGGCCTTGAGACCGCGCTCGCGGGCGGCCTCGTTGGTGGCGATGACCGTCAGCGGCTTGCCGTTGTTGACCGTGAAGAGGGCGACGACGACCGCCCGGCCGCCCTGGATGCGGCCGCGCACGTCGAGGACCAGCTTGCGCAGGTCGTCCGGGGTGGTGCCGTCCGGGACCTGGCCGGTGACGACGGCGATGCCGCGGACGTCCTTGGCGGACTCGGCGAGACCGGCCGCGGCCTGGAGGACCTTCTCGGCGCGGAACTTCTCGATCTCCTTCTCGGCGTCCTTCAGCTTGCCGAGCATGGCGGAGACCTTCTCCGGGAGCTCCTCCGGGCGGCCCTTGATCAGCTCCTGGAGCTGGGCGACCACGGTGTGCTCCCGGGCGAGGAAGTTGTAGGCGTCCACCCCGACGAGCGCCTCGATACGGCGGACACCGGAACCGATCGACGACTCGCCGAGCAGCTTGACCAGACCCAGCTGAGCGGTGTTGTGCACGTGGGTGCCACCGCACAGCTCCTTGGAGAAGTCGCCGATGGTCACGACCCGGACCCGCTCGCCGTACTTCTCGCCGAACTCGGCGATGGCGCCCTGCTTCTTGGCCTCGTCGATGCCCATGACCTCGGCCTGGACGTCGAGTTCGCGGGCGAGCACCTCGTTGATCTTCTGCTCGACGTCGGTCATCACGGCCGTCGGAACGGCGGACGGCGAGCCGAAGTCGAAGCGGAAACGGCCGGGCTGGTTCTCGGAACCGGCCTGGGCGGCCGTCGGGCCGAGCGCGTCCCGCAGCGCCTGGTGGGTGAGGTGGGTGGCCGAGTGGGCGCGGGCGATGGCCGTACGCCGGCGGCTGTCGATCGAGGCGTGGGCCTTGGCGCCCACGGTCACCTCGCCGAACTGCACGACGCCCTTGTGCACATAGACACCCGGGACCGGCTTCTGGCAGTCACGGATCTCGATGACGGCACCGGAGTCGACCTTGATCTTTCCGGTGTCGCCGATCTGGCCACCGCCCTCGGCGTAGAACGGGGTGCGGTCCAGGACGATCTCGACCTCGTCGCCCTCGGTGGCGGCCGGGGAGGAGACGCCGTCGACGAGGATGCCTACGACGGTGGACTCGCCCTCGGTGTCGCTGTAGCCGATGAAGTCGGTCTCACCGACCTTGTCGGCGATCTCACGGTAGGCACCGGCGCCCGCGTGCCCGGTCTTCTTGGCCTGGGCGTCGGCCTTGGCGCGCTCCCGCTGCTCCTTCATCAGGCGGCGGAAGCCGTCCTCGTCCACCGACAGGCCCTGTTCCGCGGCCATTTCGAGGGTGAGGTCGATCGGGAAGCCCCAGGTGTCGTGGAGCAGGAACGCCTTGTCGCCGGCGAGGACCTTGCCGCCGGCGGCCTTGGTCTCGGTGACGGCGGTGTCGAGGATGTTGGTACCGGCCTTGAGCGTCTTGAGGAAGGCGTTCTCCTCGGCGACGGCGACCTTCTCGATGCGCTCGCGGTCGGTGACCAGCTCGGGGTACTGCTGGCCCATCATGGCGATCACGGTGTCGATGAGGTCGAGCACGACCGGGCCGGTGGCGCCGAGCAGGCGCATGTTGCGGATGGCCCGGCGCATGATGCGGCGCAGGACGTAACCGCGGCCCTCGTTGCCGGGGGTGACGCCGTCTCCGATGAGCATCACGGAGGTGCGCATGTGGTCGGTGACCACGCGCAGGGAGACGTCCGAGTCATGGGCGTCGCCGTACGCGACACCGGTCAGCTCGGTGGCCTTCTTGATGACGGCCATCGAGGTGTCGATCTCGTACATGTTCTGCACGCCCTGCAGGATCATCGCGAGGCGCTCGAGGCCGAGGCCGGTGTCGATGTTCTTGCTGGGGAGCTCGCCGAGGATCTCGAAGTTGTCCTTGCCGATGCCCTCGCCGCGCTCGTACTGCATGAAGACGAGGTTCCAGATCTCCACGTACCGCTCGTCGTTGACGGCGGGGCCGCCCTCGACGCCGAACTCGGGGCCGCGGTCGTAGTTGATCTCGGAACAGGGGCCACAGGGTCCGGGGACGCCCATGGACCAGTAGTTGTCCTTCATGCCGAGGCGCTGGATGCGCTCCTTCGGCACCCCGACGACCTCGTGCCAGATGCGCTCGGCCTCGTCGTCGTCCTTGTAGACCGTGATCCAGAGCTTCTCCGGCTCCAGGCCGTAACCGCCCTTGTCCTGGGGGCTGGTGAGCAGCTCCCAGGCGTACTTGATGGCGCCTTCCTTGAAGTAGTCGCCGAAGGAGAAGTTGCCGCACATCTGGAAGAAGGTGCCGTGCCGGGTGGTCTTGCCGACCTCTTCGATGTCGGGCGTGCGCACGCACTTCTGGACGCTGGTCGCGCGCGCGAAGGGCGGCTTGACCTCACCCAGGAAGTAGGGCTTGAAGGGCACCATGCCGGCGGGGACGAGCAGCAGAGTCGGGTCGTCCGCGATGAGCGACGCCGAAGGGACGACGGTGTGCCCGCGCTCCTCGAAGAAGCTCAGCCAGCGGCGGCGAATCTCGGCCGACTCCATCAGTGGTCCTCATTCCGGTTGTACGGGTGCGTCTTGTACGACTTCGTGGTGTACGTGGTGTTCTCGATGGCGGCGATGCGCCGTGGTGCGGGCAGTTCGGGACTCTCGCGGATACCGAGGGCGTCCGTCAGCTCGGCCTCCCGCTGCGCCATGTTGTCGCGGACGTCGAGCGCGAAGCCGACCGCGCGGTCCTTGATCCGGGCGCCCGTCTCGATCGCCTTGTTGGCCGCCGTGGCGGCGAGGCTCTCGGGGGTCAGCTGCCTCAGCTTGCGGTTGACCTTGGTGGTGGCCCAGACACCGGCGGCAACGCCCGTGCCGAACCAGAAAGTACGGCGGAACATCTCTGAGCCTCAGTCCCTCTTCCCGCGGCCCCGGGATACCGCCCGGCCCACGATCACGGTACGCCGGGGGGTCTTCGCGGGCACCTCGTCCTTGCGGCCGCCGAGCGCCCGGCGCACGCCGTAGCCGAAGGCCGCGACCTTGACCAGGGGGCCGCCGAAGGTGGAGGCGACGGTGGTGGACAGCGCGGAGGCGTTCGACGTGACCTCCTGGACGTCCGAGGCGATCGCGTCGACCCGCTCGATCTGAGTCTGCGCGGAGCGCACCGCGGTCGAGGCGTCGGCCAGCAGCGGCACCGCCTGGTCGGTCACGTCCGCGACGAGCTTGGTGGTCGCCTTGAGCGTCTGGGCCAGCCTCGCCAGCGCGACGGCGAGGAAGGAGACCAGGATCGCCCAGAAGACGGCCACCAGGATCCCGGCAACCTCTCCACCGGACACCTGACACCTGCTCTCATAAACACCTGTGGGTAACGGAGCCGAGCCTATCGCGCCGAGGACGGCGCTCCGCACCGGATTACCCCTCGCCCGCCCCCGAGCCGCCTCCTGCGGTTGTACGGAGTGAACACGCTTGAGTACGCTCCGTGTTCCATGCGCAGTCATCAGCCCGACGGCACCGAGGCGACCGGCAACCTCCCCCTGGAGCTCGACGGCTTCGTGGGCCGGCGCGCCGAACTCTCCGGTCTGGCGCGGGCGCTCGACTCCGCACGGCTGGTCACGGTGACCGGACCCGGTGGGATCGGCAAGTCCCGGCTCGCGGCCCGGGTGGCCGGCGGCCGGTGCGCGCCGCCCGACGGGGTCTGGCGCGTCGAGCTGGCCGCCGTACGCGATCCGGAGTTCGTCGACTACGCGGTCGTGGAGGCGCTGGGTCTGACGGACCACACCACGCGGCTGCCGCGCGAGACGCTCCTGGCCCACCTCGCCGGGCGCCGGCTCCTGCTGGTCCTGGACGGTGTCGAGCATCTGGTGGACGCGTGCGCGGAGCTGGTCGTCGAGCTGCTGGGGCAGCTGCCGGGGCTGGCGGTGCTCGCCGTGGGGCGCAGACCGCTGTCGGTGGCGGGCGAGCGGGTGTTCGCCCTGGGCCCGCTGGGCGAGGACGAGGCCGTGGAGCTGTTCGAGGAGCGGGCCGGACGCCAGGGCCTGCCGGTCGGGGACGATCCTCATGTACGGGAGCTGTGCCGACGTCTGGACGGCATCCCGCTGGCGATCGAGCTGGCCGCGGGGCGGCTGGGGGTGCTGTCCCCCGCGCAGTTGCTGGAGCGGCTCGACGACCGGTTCCGGCTGCTGACGGGCGGCGGCCGGGACACCCTGCCCCGCCATCGGACGCTGCGCACGGCGATCGGCTGGAGCCATGAACTGTGCACGCCCGAGGAGCGGTTGCTGTGGTCGCGGCTGTCGGTGTTCGCCGGGCAGTTCGACCTGGAGGCCGCCGAGTACGTGTGCAGCGGCGGCGGTCTGCGCTCCGACGACGTCCTGGACGTGCTGTCCGCGCTGCTCGCCCAGTCCGTGGTGGCCCGCGAGGACACCGCGACCGGCGTCCGCTACCGGATGCTCGACACGGTCCGCGCGTACGGCGCCGAGTGGCTGGAGGCGACCGGGGACGCGGTACGGCTGCGCAGGCGGCACCGCGACTGGTACGTGGGCCTGGCCACCTGGTGCGAGCTGGACTGGTTCTCCCCGCGGCAGAACGAGGTGGCCGCCCGGATCGAGGCCGAGCTGCCGAACCTGCGCTGCGCCCTGGAGTACTGCCTGACCGACCCCGACGGGGTGGAGCTCGGCCGGCATCTCGCGGGCTCGCTCTGGTTCTGCTGGGTCGGCTGCGGGCGCCTGTCGGAGGGCCGGCACTGGCTGGAGCGCAGCGTGGAACCGGAGGCGCGCGGAGAGCCGGAGGTGCGCGGGGAGCCGGGGCCCGGCCAGGAACACGCCCGGCTGAAGGCCCTGTGGGTGCTCGGCTATGTGGCGATCCTCCAGGGCGACACCGTGCCCGCGCTGGCGGCCCTCCAGCAGTGCCGCGAGGAGGCCGAGCGGACCGGCAACCCGACGGCGACGGCCTACGCCGAGCACCGCACCGGCTGTCTGGCACTCGTCTCGGACGACATGCCCCGCGCGGAATCGCTGCTGCGCTCGTCGCTGGCGCGCTACGAGGAGATCGGCGAGCTCAACAGCAATGTGCTCATGGCCCAGGTCGAGCTGGGGATGGCGCGCGCCTTCCTGGGCGATCTGCCGGACGCCGTACGGCTGTGCGAGGACGTCCGCCGGATCTGCGAGGACCACGGCGAGCGCTGGGCCCGGTCGTACGCGCTGTACGTCCTGGCGTACGCGGCCTGGAGCGAGGGCGACGCGGCACACGCGCGTACGCTGCTCACCGAGTGCCTGACCTGTGCGCACGCCTTCCACGACCTGCTCGGCTCGGTCCTGTCGATCGAGCTGCTCGCCCTGGTCACGGCGACCCAGGGCGACCCGGCCGAGGCGGCGGTCCTCCAGGGCGCGGCCGCCTCGCTGTGGCCCTCGGTGGGCCTGCCGCTGTTCGGTTCCGCCTACTACAACGCCCCGCACGAGCTGTGCGAGGCGACGGCCCGGGAGCGGCTGGGCGACGAGCGGTACGAGGAGTGCGTACGACAGGGGCGGGCCCTGGGCCGGGAGGCAGCGGTGGCCCGGGCGCTGGGGCGGGCACGCCCACTGGAGGGAATGCCGGCGCCGCGGGGCCCCGTGCGGCACACCGAGGTGACCCTCGGAACGCACGAACCCGCCGCCTCGCCCACCCGGAAGGGCGGGGAGACGGCGGGCTGAGGTGGTGCGTGTGCTACCGCCTGCTGGTGATCAGCGGGCGTAGTACTCGACGACGAGCTGCTCGTCGCAGATCACCGGGATCTCCTTGCGGTTCGGCTCACGGTCCAGGCGGAACGCCAGGGCCTTGAGGTTCACCTGGAGGTAGCGCGGGGTCTCGCCCTCGGGGGCGAAGCCGCCCTCACGGGCGATCGAGAAGAGGGTCTTCTCGCGGCTGCGCTCGCGGACCATCACGACGTCGTCGGGACGGACGCGGAAGGACGGCTTGTCGACCTTCTGGCCGTTGACCTCGATGTGGCCGTGGACGACCATCTGGCGGGCCTGGTAGATCGTGCGGGCGATGCCCGAACGCAGGACCAGCGCGTCGAGACGGCGCTCGAGCTCGATGATCAGGGCCTCACCGGTCTTGCCCTGAACCTTGGAGGCACGCTCGTAGGCGCGGACGAGCTGGCGCTCGGACACGTCGTACTGCGCACGCAGACGCTGCTTCTCGAGCAGACGGACCTTGTAGTCCGAGTTCTGCTTGCGGCCACGGCCGTGCTCACCCGGGGGGTAGGGACGGGCCTCGAAGTACTTGACGGCCTTCGGGGTCAGCGCGATGCCGAGGGCACGCGACTTCTTGACCTTGGGGCGGGACTGGTTCGCCACTTTTTCTCGTTTCCTTGATTCGGCTCGTCAGGGTTGAGGGAGGTCGCATCCGCAGCCGGGGAAACCCGCCGGGTCTCGAAGGACCTGGTGGGCAGCCGCTCCCCTGATCTGGGCACTACGTGCAGCACGCGAGTGGCCCACCTACCGCGTACGGTGGTGGGCTGCCCGCGACACCATTCGAACGGTGCGCGACGCTCCTGGGACCCGCTGGGGGTCCCGGCCGGTTGTCCCGCTCTGACTGCGCGGAACTCGGCACTTCGACGGATTCTACAGGCTGCTCAGGACCGCTTACGACCGAGGTGCTTCCTGGTCCACTCCACCGCGTCCGCGTACCGCGCCTCGCCGCCGTGCCGCGTGGGTTCGTAGTACTCGCGGTCCTTGAGGGCGTCCGGGGCGTACTGCTGCTCGGCGATGCCCTCGGGCAGGTCGTGCGGGTAGACGTACCCCTGGGCGTGGCCGAGCTTGGCGGCGCCCTTGTAGTGCCCGTCGCGCAGGTGGGGCGGGACGGGCCCGGCCAGTCCTTTGCGTACGTCCTCCATGGCGGCGCCGATCGCCGTGGTCGCGGCGTTGGACTTCGGGGCCAGGGCGAGCGCGATGGTGGCGTGGCTCAGCGTCAGCGCGGCCTCTGGGAAGCCGATCATGGCGACGGCCTGGGCGGCAGCGACGGCTATGGGGAGCGCGTTGGGGTCGGCGAGGCCGATGTCCTCGCTGGCGGAGATCATCAGGCGGCGGGCGATGAAGCGGGGGTCCTCGCCGGCCTCGATCATGCGGGCCAGGTAGTGCAGGGCCGCGTCGACGTCGGAGCCCCTGATCGACTTGATGAGGGCGCTGGCCACGTCGTAGTGCTGGTCGCCGTCGCGGTCGTACTTCACGGCCGCGCGGTCGACCGTCTCCTCCAGCGTGGTGAGGGAGATCTCCGGCTCGCCCTTGTCGAGGGCGGCCCCGGCTGCGGCCTCCAGGGCGGTCAGGGCGCGGCGGGCGTCGCCGCCGGCGATCCGCAGGAGGTGGTCCTCGGTGTCCTCGGGGAGCGCGACGGCGTCCTTGAGGCCGCGCTCGTCGCTCAGCGCCCGCTTCAGGAGCCCTCGGACGTCGTCGTCGGTGAGGGGTTCGAGGGTCAGCAACAGGGACCGGGAGAGCAGCGGGGAGATGATCGAGAAGTACGGGTTCTCGGTGGTCGCCGCGATCAGGGTCACCCAACGGTTCTCGACCGCGGGGAGCAGGGAGTCCTGCTGGGCCTTGCTGAAGCGGTGGATCTCATCGAGGAAGAGGACGGTCTCCTTGCCGAAGCCGCCGGTGGCGCGGCGGGCGCCGTCGATGACCGCGCGGACCTCCTTGACGCCCGCGGTGATCGCGGAGAGCTCCACGAAACGCTTGTTGGTCGCCTTGGAGACGACGTACGCCAGGGTCGTCTTGCCGGTGCCGGGCGGGCCCCAGAGGATCACCGAGGAGGGTCCGGCGGGGCCGCCGCTGCCCTCGCCGACCAGTCGGCGCAGCGGCGATCCGGGCTTCAGCAGGTGCTGCTGGCCCACCACCTCGTCGAGGGTGCGCGGGCGCATCCGGACCGCCAGGGGGCTGCCGGCCGGGTCCTTCTCCTGGCGCTCTTCCGCCGCCGCGGTGAACAGATCGGGCTCCACGACAGAAACCCTAGTTCACGGCACTGACAACGCCGTCAGGCCCAGAGGCTGCTGCCCCAGCGGGTCAGGATCATCATCGCGATGATGCCGCAGTGCGTGACCGGCAGGACCCAGGTGAACTCGGCGAGGAACCGCTTGAGCCAGCCCGGGGACGGCAGGAAGTCGTTGCGGATGTTGAACGAGGTGACGTACCAGAACATCGTGATCGTGGCGACCCAGGCCAGCGAGCACCACAGGCACAGCGCGTTGATCCGGTACAGCGACTGGAACTGGAGCCAGGTGACGAAGGCGACGCCGAAGAGGGTGCCGAAGTTGAAGGTGAGCCAGTACCAGCGCGGGAAGCGGGCGCGGGCCAGCAGGCTCATGCCGACGCAGATCACGATGCCGTAGGCGACCAGGCCGAGCATCGGGTTGGGGAACCCGAAGGCGGCGGCCTGCTTGCTCTCCATCACGCTGCCGCAGGAGACGATCGGGTTGAGGGAGCAGCTCGGCGTGAACGTCTTGCCGCTGACCTTGCCCTCGAGGATCTTGAACTTGTCGATCGTGATGACCCACGCGGCGAGCAGTCCGGCCGCGCCGGTGATCACCAGCAGCAGGGCGAAGGCCCGGCTGCCGCCCTCGGTGCGGGGCGCGGTGTCGACGCCCGCCGACGAGGGCTCGGACTCCGTGGAGACGTCTTTCACTGTCGTCTTGCTCATCACGCCGATCCGTCTGCTGGAGAGTTGGACCTTCTTCGGGCAGGGGCCATTGTGCCGCACCCGGGGGCTTGTCCACCGTTCGGTGGACATAAGGAAGTACGCACGGTCGTCCCCCAGCGTTCGGTTCCGGCCGACGCTCTCGGACATGACCACACACGCGAACGAACTGGCGGTGGACGTTCGAGGACTGCGCAAGCGCTACGGCGACGTGACCGCGGTCGACGGACTCGATCTCGGTATCCGCGCGGGCGAGGTGTTCGGCCTGCTGGGACCCAATGGGGCGGGCAAGAGCACCACTGTGGAGATCCTCCAGGGCAACCGGGACCGGGACGCGGGTGAGGTCTCGGTGCTCGGCGCGGACCCGGCGCACGGCACACGCGCGTGGCGATCCCGTGTCGGAATCGTCTGGCAGGACGAATCCGCGCCCGCGGAGTTGACGGTCGCGGAAACGGTCCGGCATTTCGCCCGCTACTACCCGAGGCCGCGGGACCCGGAGGAGGTGATCGCCCTGGTGGGCCTCGAGGCCAGGGCGGGCAGCAGGATCAAGGCCCTGTCCGGGGGCCAGAGGCGCCGCCTCGACGTGGCGCTGGGGGTGATCGGCGGACCCGAGCTGCTGCTCCTGGACGAGCCGACGACCGGCTTCGACCCCGCGGCCCGGCGCCAGTTCTGGGACCTGATCCGCAAGCTGGCGGTCGAGGGCACCACGATCCTGCTCACCACGCACTACCTGGAGGAGGCCGAGGCGCTGGCCGACCGGCTGGCCGTCGTCACCAGGGGGAAGGTCGTGGCCACGGGCGAACCGGCCGCCCTGCGGGAGCGGTTCGGCAGCGGGGCCACCGTCGAGTGGACCGAGCCGGGCGGCGCCCCGCGTGCGGTCCGCACGGACACCCCGACCAGGACGGTCGCCGAGCTGACCCACCGCTTCGACGGCGAGATCCCGGGCCTGACGGTCACCCGCCCCACGCTGGAGGACGTCTACCTCCGGCTCACCGGACAGGAGGACGCGCGATGACCACCACCTCCGTACGGGAAGCACGCCACGGGGTCCGGGGGCGTCTGCCGGGGGCCTGGGGGCTGGGGCTGCGGCGGGGTGCCCTGGAGATCAGGATGTTCTTCCGGCAGCGCGACCACGTGGTGTTCACCTTCGCCTTCCCGGTGGTCCTGCTGTTCCTGTTCGCGTCGATCTTCAGCGACGACGTGGAGGGCGCGGGCATCAAGGCCTCGCAGCTGTACGTCCCGGCGATGATGGCCGCCGGCATCATGTCGACGAGCTTCCAGTCGCTGGGCGTCGCGATCGCCGTGGAGCGGGACGAGAAGGTGCTGCGCCGGCTGCGCGGCACGCCGATGCCGGCGGCGGCGTACTTCCTCGGCAAGATCTGGCTGGTTCTGGTCACCGGCCTCCTGGAGACGGCGATCCTGCTGCTCGTCGGCACCACGCTGTACGACGTCGAGCTGCCCTCGGACGCCGGCAGGTGGTTCGCCTTCGCCTGGATCTTCGTGCTCGGTCTGACGGGCTGCGCGCTGCTCGGCATCGCGGTCAGCTCGGTCCCGAAGTCCAGCAAGAGCGCGAGCTCCGTGGTCGTCCTGCCCTTCCTGGTCCTGCAGTTCATCTCCGGGGTGTACATCGCGATCGACACCATCCCCGGCTGGATGCTGAACATCGGTGCGCTGTTCCCGCTGAAGTGGATGTGCCAGGGGCTGCGCGGGGTGTTCCTGCCGGACTCGGCGCAGGTCCTGGAGCAGGCCGGGGACTGGGAGTTCGGGCGCACCGCCCTGGTGCTGGGGGCGTGGTGCGTCGGAGGATTGCTGCTGTGTCTGCTGACCTTCCGGTGGAAGAACCGGCGCGAGGGATGAGGCGTCCCGGGGACGCCTCGAGCGCCGGGGGCGGGGAGGGCGCGTACTCGTGGGACCGCTCCTTCCGGCTCTGGGACACCTACTTCGCGCTGATCTGGCTGGCCACCCTGGTGTTCGTGCTGGGCACGGGGCACCCCGGGTGGCCGGTCCGGCTGACCGCGGCGGCGCTGCTGGTGCCGCAGGTCCCGCTGTTCGTACGGGTCGGCCGCCCCCTTCTCCGGCAGGATCCGCCCGACGCGCGCGAGGCGCTCACCTATCTCGGCGCGATGGTGGCGCTGTTCCTGCCCTCGGCGATCCTGGTGGGCGAGACCCGGCTGATGACCTTCGCGCTCGTCCCCCAGTGCTTCATGACCCTGCGCATGCGGTGGGCGCTCGGCGCGGTCGCCGTGATCAACCTCGTGCCGGTCCTGGGCTGGGCCCTGCTCTGGTGGCCGAGCGACCAGGACGTCTTCTTCAACGGCCTGTTAGCCGTGGTCACCCTCGTCTTCTCGGTGGCCGTGGGCAGCTATGTCATCCGGATCATCGAGCAGAGTCAGGAACGGGCGGCCCTGATCGCCGAGTTGGACACGAGCAGGCACGAGGTCTCCCGGCTGTCGGCGGCGCACGGGGCGCTGGCGGAGCGGGAGCGGATGGCGCGGGAGATCCACGACACCCTCGCGCAGGGTTTCACCAGTCTGCTGATGCTGGTCCAGGCCGTCGAGGCCGAGCTGGACCACGACCTCGTGCGGGCCCGCCGGCATCTGGCGCTGATGGACGAGACGGCCCGGCTGAACCTGGCCGAGGCCCGGGCCCTGGTCGCCGACGGCACCCCCGCCGACCTGGACGGCTCCTCGCTGCCGGACGCGCTGGGCAGGCTGGCGGCCCGCCACACGGCCGAGCTCGACGTGACGGGCCCGGTCCGTCCGCTGCCCGCAGGACCCGAGGTCGTCGCCCTGCGCGCGTGCCAGGAGGCGCTCACGAACTGCCGTAAACACGCAGGGAGTTCGGCTGCCGTGTCCATCGGTCTCGACTACGACGAGGACGCGCTGACCCTGTCCGTACGCGACGACGGCCAGGGCTTCGACCCCGGGGCCGCCCATGGCGGCTACGGACTCGCGGGGCTGCGGGCCCGCGCCACCGAGGTCGGCGGGACGGTCCGGGTGCACAGCGCGCCCGGCGGCGGCACCACGGTCACCGTCCGGCTGCCCGTACCGCCCCCGAGGAGCTGTTCATGATCCGGATCATCCTGGCCGACGACCACCCGGTCGTCCGGGAGGGCCTGCGGGCGATGCTGACCGCGGAACCGGACCTGGAGGTGGTCGCCGACGCGTCCAACGGGCCGCAGGCCGAGGCGCTGGCGGCCGAACTCCGCCCCGACATCGTGCTGATGGACCTGCGGATGCCGGGCGGGTCGGGCGTGGAGTCGATCGTGCGGATGACGGAGGCGGGACTGCCCTGCCGGGTGATCGTGCTGACGACGTACGACACGGACCGCGACATCCTGCGGGCCGTGGAGGCGGGGGCCGCCGGCTACCTCCTCAAGGACCTCCCCCGGGCCGAACTGGCGGAGTCCGTGCGCGCGGCCGCGCGCGGCGAGACGGTCCTGGCCCCGACGGTCGCCGCCCGTCTGGTCGACCAGCTGCGAACCAGGCCCGAGCGGCCGCGGCTGTCGGAGCGCGAGACGGCGGTGCTGCGCCTGGTCGCGGAGGGCTGCACCAACGCGGAGATCGGCCGCAGGCTGTTCATCGGCGAGTCGACGGTGAAGACCCATCTGCTGCGTGTCTTCGCCAAGTTGGGCGTCGACGACCGCACCGCCGCCGTCACGAGCGCCCTGCGGTACGGGCTTCTCGACCAGTGACTGGTCCGGGCCGAAGGTGGCCGTGCAGGCGGCGTGCGCGACCGTGGCCCGGGTGCGGGCCTCGGCGTGCCGGCCGAGGCCCAGGAGGGCTGAGGCCAGGACCATCACCCGTTCGAGAACATCACCGAGCGTTTACCCGGCCGATCGACGACAAGGGCGCCGGTCCGCTCGACCGGCGCCCTTGTTCGCACTCCGGCTAACCGAGCCGGGACTCCAGCTCCGCCACGATCTCGTTGACCCCGATCGCCGACTGCTCCCCGGACTCCATGTCCTTGAGCTGTACGACACCGTCGGCGAGGTCGCGTTCGCCGGCCACGATGGTGTAGCGGGCGCCGCTGCGGTTGGCGTTCTTCATGGCGCCCTTGAGCCCCTTGGCGCCGTAGGAGAAGTCCGCCGCGATGCCGACCTTGCGCAGTTCGGTGACCTTGGCGAACAGGATCCGGCGGGCCTCCTCCCCCAACGGCACCGCGAACACGCTGGTCGTGGCGGGGAGTTCGAGCTCGACGCCCTCCGCCTCCAGGGCGAGGACCGTGCGGTCGACGCCGAGGGCCCAGCCGACGGACGGCAGCGCGGGGCCGCCGATCATCTCGGAGAGACCGTCGTAGCGGCCGCCGCCGCCCACCGCGGACTGGGAGCCCAGGCCGTCGTGGACGAACTCGAAGGTCGTACGGGTGTAGTAGTCGAGGCCGCGCACCAGCTTCGGGTCGTCCTCGAAGGCCACCCCGGCCGCGGTGATCAGCTCACGGACCTCCTCGTGGTACGCCTTGCAGGCGTCGCACAGGTAGTCCCGCAGCAGCGGCGCGTCCCCGAGCTGCTTCTGCACCGACTCCCGCTTGTCGTCGAGGACGCGCAGGGGGTTGATGTCGGCCCGGCGCAGGGTGTCCTCGTCCAGGTCCAGGCCGCGCAGGAACTCCTGGAGCGCGGCCCGGTACACCGGCCGGCACTCCTTGTCGCCCAGGCTGTTGAGCAGGATGCGGAAGTTCCTCAGGCCCAGCGAGCGGTACGCCTGGTCGGCCAGGATGATCAGCTCGGCGTCCAGCGCCGGGTCCTCGGCACCGATCGCCTCGGCGCCGACCTGCGAGAAGTGGCGGTAACGGCCCTTCTGGGGGCGCTCGTAGCGGTAGTACGAGCCGGAGTACCAGAGCTTGACCGGGAGGTTGCCCGCCTTGTGGAGGTTGGCCTCCAGCGCCGCGCGCAGCACGGACGCGGTGCCCTCGGGGCGCAGGGCCAGCTTGGTGCCGCCCTTGGTCTCGAAGGCGTACATCTCCTTGGTCACGATGTCGGTGGACTCACCGACCCCGCGCGCGAACAGCTCGACGTTCTCGAAGCCGGGCGTCTCGATGTAGCCGTAGCCGGAGTTGCGCAGCGGCGCGGCGATCGCCTCGCGGACGGCGAGGTACTTGGCCGAGTCGGGGGGCAGCAGGTCGTACGTGCCCTTGGGGGCCTGAAAGGTGCTCACGAAGTCTCTCGTCACATTCCTCGTCGGGGAGCCTCTGAAGCTCCCTGGCCGGCGGCCACTTCCCGCAGGTACGGGTTGGTGGCGCGCTCCTGGCCGATGGTCGTCTGGGGGCCGTGGCCGGACAGCACCACGGTCGAGTCGTCGAGCGGCAGGCACACGCGGGCCAGCGAGTCGAGCATCTCGGCCATGTCACCGCCGGGCAGGTCGGTGCGTCCGATGGAGCCGGCGAAGAGCAGATCCCCGGAGAAGAACACCGACGGGATGTCGGCCGTCTCCGGCATCTGGAAGGTCACCGACCCCTTGGTATGGCCCGGCGCGTGCGCGACGGACAGCTCCAGGCCCGCCAGCTCCAGCTTCGTGCCGTCGGTCAGCACCCTGACGTCGTCCGGCTCGCCCACGGTGATCTCGCCCATCAGCGGCATCCCGATCGACCGGCCGAGACCCATCGACGGGTCGTTCATCATGTACCGGTCCTCGGGGTGGATCCAGGCGGGCACGTCGTGCGCGCCGCACACCGGGACGACCGAGGCCACATGATCGATGTGGCCGTGGGTGAGGACGACGGCGACGGGCTTGAGCCGATGCTTCTTCAGTGCCTCTTCGACTCCCTCGGCGGCCTGGTGGCCCGGGTCGATGATCACGCACTCCTCACCGGCGGCGGGGGCGACGAGATAACAGTTCGTCCCCCAGGCCCCGGCGGGGAACCCGGCAATGAGCACGATCGTCCTCGGTTTGTGTGGGTACGGGCGGTCTTCCGGGCGGCTGCCCCAGTGGTCAGAGCCTACCGGCGCTGCCGATTCCTCAGCGAACCCATATACGGTACGGGGCACACGCAGGCGGTCGGCTCATAGGACGCATGCGTAACGGTCGGCGGACGAGACGCATGAGGAGAGAACCCCGTGGTCACCCAGGAACAGCGGAAGCGGCAGCTCGCGCGGGAGAAGTTCTTGCGGCAGCAGCAGCGGCGCACGGCCGCGCGCCGCAAGGCCCGTGTACGCAACTCTGTGATCGGGTCGGTGCTCGGCGTGATCCTGGTGGGCAGCCTGGCGCTCTACACGTCCGGGGTCCTGAAGGACGACGACGACAAGGCCAACGCGAGCGCGGAGGCCACCCCGAGCGCGGAGGCGACCAAGAAGGCGCCGGACCCGTGCGAGAAGCCCGCTCCCGGCGAGGTCAAGAAGGAGACCTGGAAGAAGGAGCCGGCGATGACCATCGACAAGTCGGCGAAGTACACCTTCGACCTCGCGACGACCTGCGGCACGATCGACATCGCCCTGAAGGCGTCGGCGGCCCCGCACACCGTGAACTCGTTCGACTTCCTCGCGGGCAAGGGCTTCTTCGACCACACCAAGTGCCACCGGCTCACCACCAACGGCATCTACGTCCTGCAGTGCGGCGACCCGACGGGCTCCGGCAGCGGCGGACCGGGCTACACCATCCCGGACGAGAACCTGAAGGACAAGAGCCTCAAGGCCAACACCTACCCCGCGGGCACCGTCGCGATGGCGAACACCGGGCAGGCGCACACTGGAGGGAGCCAGTTCTTCCTGGTCTACCAGGACAGCCAGCTGCCCCCGAGCTACACCCCGTTCGGGACCATCTCGGAATCCGGTATGAAGGTGCTGAAGAAGATCGCCGCGGCCGGTGAGAGCACCGGAGCGGGCGACGGCGCGCCGAACGCGACCGTCGTGATCAACAAGGCGACCGTCACCAAATCCTGACCGTCAAGTGCGAAATTTCGGTCGCGCGGGATGCGGACAGGCAACCCGCCGGTCGCCTATGTTGGCCGTGACGAAACTGTGGACGATGCCCGGGGGCGCTGAAGCCTTCCGCAGGCATCATGTGGAGGAGGCGCTGTGAGCAGCGACCCGTGGGGCCGCGTCGACGAGACGGGGACCGTGTACGTGCGTACGGCCGACGGCGAGCAGGTCGTCGGTTCCTGGCAGGCCGGCTCCCCCGAGGAAGCCCTGGCCTACTTCGAGCGCAAGTACGAGGGCCTGGTTGTCGAGATCGGCCTCCTCGAGAAGCGTGTGAAGACCACCGACCTGTCGGCGAAGGACGCGCAGGCCGCGATCGACCACATTCGCGAACAGGTCGACGCGCATCACGCGGTCGGTGACCTGGACGCGCTCAAGGTGCGGCTCGACAAGCTGGTGGAGACGGTCGACAAGCGTCGCGAGGAGCGCAAGCAGCAGCGCGCGAAGCAGTCCGACGAGGCCCGGCACGCCAAGGAGGCGCTGGTCGTCGAGGCGGAGGAGCTGGCCCAGTCCGACCAGTGGCGGGCCGCCGGTGAGCGGCTGCGCGCCCTGGTGGACACCTGGAAGGGCCTGCCGCGCCTGGACCGCAAGTCGGACGACGAGCTGTGGCACCGCTTCTCCCACGCGCGCTCGGCGTTCTCCAAGCGGCGCAAGGCCCACTTCGCGTCGCTGGACGCGCAGCGCGAGGAGGCCCGTAAGACCAAGGAGCGCCTGGTCGGCGAGGCCGAGGCGCTGTCCGGGTCGACGGACTGGGGTCCGACGGCCGCGCGCTACCGCGAGCTGATGGCGGAGTGGAAGGCCGCGGGCCGCGCCCAGCGCGAGCACGAGGACGACCTGTGGAACCGCTTCCGCGGCGCCCAGGACGTGTTCTTCGCGGCCCGCAGCTCGGTCTTCGCCGAGCGGGACGCCGAGCAGACCGAGAACCTCAAGCTGAAGGAGGAGCTGGCCGAAGAGGCCGAGAAGCTCCTGCCGATCGGCGACCTGAAGAGCGCCCGCGCCGCGTTCCGGGCGATCAACGAGCGCTGGGAGGCCATCGGCCACGTCCCGCGGGACGCCCGGCCGAAGGTCGAGGGCCGGATGCACGCGGTCGAGCGCGCTCTCCAGGAGGCCGAGGAGACCGAGTGGCGCCGGACCAACCCGGAGGCACGCGCGCGTGCCGAGGGTCTGACCGGCCAGCTCCAGGCCGCCGTGGACAAGCTCAAGGGCCAGATCGAGCAGGCCCGCGCCCAGGGCAACAACGCGCGTGCCGACAAGCTGGAGCGTGAGCTGGAGGGCCGCCAGGCGCTCCTGGACCAGGCTCTCAAGGGCCTCCAGGAGTTCGGCGGCTGAGGAAGCCGTACACACGAAAGGGCCCCGGTTTCCCGGGGCCCTTTCGCATGTCCGCTACGACCGGTTGCGCGCCGAGGTCACGCGGTAGACGTCGTACACGCCCTCCACACCCCTGACCGCCTTCAGGACGTGACCGAGGTGCTTCGGGTCGCCCATCTCGAAGGTGAAGCGGGAGGTGGCGACGCGGTCGCGGGAGGTCTGGACGGCCGCGGAGAGGATGTTGACGTGCTGGTCGGACAGGACGCGGGTGACGTCCGAGAGGAGCCGGGAGCGGTCCAGGGCCTCGACCTGGATGGCGACCAGGAAGACCGAGGACTGGGTGGGGGCCCACTCGACCTCGAGGATGCGCTCCGGCTCGCGGGACAGTGACTCCACGTTGACGCAGTCGCTGCGGTGAACCGATACTCCGCTACCGCGGGTGACGAAACCGATGATCGGGTCGCCCGGGACGGGGGTGCAGCAGCGGGCCAGCTTGACCCACACGTCCTCGACGCCCTTGACGATGACGCCGGGGTCGGCGTTGGAGCGCCGCTTGCGGCCGCGGCCGCGGGTCGGCGGGACCGACTCGTCGATCTCCTCGGTGGCCGCCTCCTCGCCGCCGAGCGCCTGGACCAGCTTCTGCACGATGTTCTGCGCGGAGACATGGCCCTCGCCGATCGCCGCGTAGAGCGCGGAGATGTCGGAGTACCGCATCTCGTGGGCGAGCGTGACGAGGGAGTCGCCGGTGAGGATGCGCTGGATCGGCAGGTTCTGCTTGCGCATCGCGCGGACGATGGCGTCCTTGCCCTGCTCGATCGCCTCGTCGCGGCGCTCCTTGGAGAACCAGGCACGGATCTTGTTGCGGGCCCGCGGCGACTTGACGAAGTTCAGCCAGTCCCGGGACGGCCCGGCCCCGGGCGCCTTGGACGTGAAGACCTCGACCAGGTCGCCGTTGTCGAGGGTCGACTCCAACGGCACCAAGCGGCCGTTGACCCGTGCTCCTATCGTGCGGTGGCCCACCTCGGTGTGCACCGCGTACGAGAAGTCCACCGGGGTGGCACCGGCCGGCAGCGCGATGACGTCGCCCTTGGGCGTGAAGACGAAGACCTCGTTGCGGGAGAGGTCGAAGCGCAGGGACTCCAGGAACTCGCCGGGGTCCTCGGTCTCCTTCTGCCAGTCCAGGAGCTGGCGCAGCCACGCCATGTCGTTGAGGTGGTCGTCCTTGCCGGTGGACCGCGGCTGGTCGGAGCGCACCTTGGAGGCGCCCGCGACGGCCTCCTGCTTGTACTTCCAGTGCGCGGCGATGCCGTACTCGGCGCGGCGGTGCATGTCGAAGGTGCGGATCTGGAGTTCGACCGGCTTGCCGTTGGGCCCGATGACCGTCGTGTGGAGCGACTGGTACATGTTGAACTTGGGCATCGCGATGTAGTCCTTGAACCGCCCCGGAACCGGGTTCCAGCGGGCGTGGACGGTGCCCAGGGCCGCGTAGCAGTCGCGGACGGTGTCCACCAGGACGCGGATGCCGACCAGGTCGTAGATCTCCGCGAAGTCACGGCCGCGGACGATCATCTTCTGGTAGACGCTGTAGTAGTGCTTCGGGCGGCCGGTGACGGTGGCCTTGATCCGGGCCGCGCGCAGGTCGGACTGCACCTCGTCGGTCACTATGGCCAGGTACTCGTCGCGCTTGGGCGCCCGCTCGGCCACCAGTCGTACGATCTCGTCGTACATCTTGGGGTAGAGGATCGCGAAGGCGAGGTCCTCCAGCTCCCACTTGATGGTGTTCATGCCGAGGCGGTGGGCGAGCGGAGCGTAGATCTCCAGTGTCTCGCGCGCCTTCTTCTCCTGCTTCTCGCGCTTGAGGTAGCGCATGGTGCGCATGTTGTGCAGGCGGTCGGCGAGCTTGATGACCAGGACGCGCGGGTCCTTGGCCATGGCGACGACCATCTTGCGCACGGTCTCGGCCTGCGCGGCCTCGCCGAACTTGACCTTGTCCAGCTTGGTGACGCCGTCGACGAGCAGGGCGACCGAGTCGCCGAAGTCGCGGCGGAGCTGGTCGAGGCCGTACTCGGTGTCCTCGACGGTGTCGTGCAGCAGGCCCGCCATCAGGGTCGCCGGGTCCATGCCGAGTTCGGCGAGGATCGTGGTCACCGCGAGGGGGTGGGTGATGTACGGGTCGCCGCTCTTGCGCTTCTGGCCGCGGTGCCAGCGCTCGGCGACCTGGTAGGCCTTCTCGATCTGGCGCAGGGTCGCCGTCTCGATCTTCGGGTCGTTGCTGCGCACTATCCGCAGCAGCGGCTCCAGGACCGGGTTGTACGGGTTGGAGCGCTGGACACCGAGACGGGCCAGGCGGGCGCGGACGCGGTTGGAGGAGCCGGAGCGGGCGGGCTGGCCCGGGGCCGGGCGGGCCGCGGCGGCCGACGGTGCGGGGGGCTCGGGAAGAGCGGGCTTGGGCCTGGCCGACTCGGCGGGCTTGTCGACGGGCGCGGACTGGGCGTGCTCGACCGGCCCACGGGCGTCGTTCGTCGCGGTCTTCGCGTCCGGCGCGGGCTTCGCCGCGGGCGCCGAGGCGGGCTCGGGCTTGGCGGCGGTAAGGGGCTGGGCCTCGTCTGGCAAGAGGACTCCTCGTGCGCGATCCGGGTCCCCCGGTCAGGCTCCGGAGAACCCATGGTAGCGATCCTGCGCGCGGGGATCGCCTCCAGTCCGGTGTGAGGGACGTCTACCTGTGAAACACGAGGGGTGAGCTTCGGCATTCCGGCGGGTGGAGCGCCCTGAAGGGGCGCGGGGAACTGCGCGACCAGCCACGACGGCGCGGCAGCCGACAAAGGGTCTCGCTCCCCCGTACGAAACGGCCGTCCCGGTGTTCCGGAACGGCCGTTTCGTAGGGAGTGGGGTGGTCAGACCACCAGCAACGCCTCCAGCGGAGCCCCCGTCAGTGCCGGCTCCAGACGGGCCCGCCCGCCCAGGAAGCCCAGCTCCATCAGGACCGCGAGGCCGGAGACCTCCGCGCCCGCGCGGCGGATCAGCTCGATGGACGCTTCGGCGGTACCCCCCGTGGCCAGGACGTCGTCGACGATGAGCACGCGGTCGCCCGCGGACAGGTCCTCCGCGTGCACCTCGATCTCCGCCGAGCCGTACTCCAGGTCGTACGCCTGGCTGAGGGTCGCTCCGGGGAGCTTGCCCGCCTTGCGTACGGGGATGAAGCCGAGGCCCGCGCGGACGGCGACCGGGGCGCCCAGGATGAAGCCCCGGGCCTCCAGACCGACGACCTTCGTGGCACCGGTGGCCGTGGCGATCCCCGCCAGCGCGTCCGTGAGCGCCGTGAACGCCGCCGGGTCCGCCAGGAGCGGGGTGATGTCCTTGAACATCACGCCCGGCTCCGGGTAGTCGGCCACATCACGGATACGGCTGAGCAGCAGCTCTGTGATACCTGCGAGCTCGGTCATCGGCGCTTCCCCGAGGGGCGGCCACGACCCCGGCCGCGGGACGCGGGCTGGGTACGCGGACCGACGACCGCGTGCGGGGTGTCCTCCGGCTCGTCGTCCACGGCGTCGCCGCGGACCTCCGCGAGCTCCTCCTCCACGTCGGCCTGGGCGCGCTTGGCCAGGACCCGCTTCTTGAGGGCCTTCATCGCCGGCTCCTGCTCCTTGAGGTCGGCGACCAGCGGGGTGGCGATGAAGATCGAGGAGTACGCACCCGCGGCGAGGCCGACGAACAGCGACAGCGAGATGTCGTTGAGCGTGCCCGCGCCGAGGAAGCCGCCGCCGATGAACAGCAGGCCCGCCACCGGCAGCAGCGCGACCACCGTGGTGTTGATCGAGCGGACCAGGGTGCCGTTGATCGAGCGGTTGGCGATGTCGCTGTAGGTCCAGCGGTTCTGCTTGGTGATGTCCTTCGTCTGCTCCTTGAGGGAGTCGAAGACGACCACCGTGTCGTAGAGCGAGTAACCGAGGATGGTCAGCAGACCGATCACCGTGCCCGGCGTGACCTCGAAGCCGACGAGGGCGTAGATGCCGACGGTGATGGTGATGTCGTGGATCAGGGCGACGAGGGCCGCGATGGCCATGCGCCACTCGAAGGCGATCGCCAGATAGATCACGACGAGGACCATGAAGATCGCCAGACCCTGCCAGGCCTTGTTGGCGATCTGGTCGCCCCAGCTGGGACCGACGAGGTCGGCGGCGATCTTCTCCGGGTCGACCTTGAAGTCGGCGGCGAGCTTGTTCTTGATCTTGTCGGACTGCTGGGTGTCCATGCCGGCGATCTGGATGCGCATCGTGCCGTTGCCCAGCTTCTGCACGACCGCGTCGTGACCGGAGGCCTCCTTGGCGTAGTCCTCGGCCTGGGAGACGGAGACGCTGGTCTTCTCGGTGGTGAAGACCGCGCCGCCCTGGAAGTCGATGCCCATGTTCAGGCCGCGCACCGCGAGGCCCACGATCGCCGTGATGGTGATCAGGATCGAGATGCCGTACCAGAGCTTGCGGTGACCGATGAAGTCGTAGCTGATCTCGCCACGGTGCAGTCGGGCGCCGAGGTTGCCGAGTTTCGACATGCTCACGCCTCCTTCGTGTGGGCGGGGGCGGCGGGACGGCGGGTACGGCGCAGCGGCGGCTTGGCGCCCAGGCTCTTCGGGTCGAGGCCGGACCACTTGCTGCCGCTCGCGAAGAACTTGCGGCGGGCCAGCAGCGTCATCAGCGGCTTGGTGAAGAAGAAGACCACGACGACGTCGAGCACGGTGGTCAGGCCGAGCGTGAACGCGAAGCCCTGGACCTTGCCGACCGTCACGACGAACAGCACGGCTGCGGCGAGGAACGACACGAAGTCGGAGACCAGGATGGTGCGCCGGGCGCGCGGCCAGGCCCGCTCGACGGCGGGTCGCAGCGAGCGGCCCTCGCGGATCTCGTCCCTTATGCGTTCGAAGTACACGATGAACGAGTCCGCGGTGATACCGATGGCGACGATGGCACCGCACACGGCCGGGAGGTTCAGCGCGAAGCCGATCGCCGGGCCGAGCAGCGCCATGATCACGTAGGTGAGGATCGCGGAGACGAGCAGCGAGGCCATCGCGACGATCGACAGACCGCGGTAGTAGGCCACCAGGTAGATGACGACCAGGGCGAGGCCGATCGCGCCGGCGAGCAGACCGGCGTGCAGCTGCTCACCGCCGAGCGCCGCGGTCACGGTGGTCACGCTCTGCTCCTTGAAGGAGAGCGGGAGAGCGCCGTACGACAGCATGTTGGCGAGGTTCTGGGCCTCCTCCTGCGTGAAGCTGCCGGAGATCTGGGCGTTGCCGCCGGTGATCGAGGAGCTCACGGTGGGGCTGGAGACGACCTGGCCGTCGAGGACGATGCCGAACTCGTTCAGCGGCTGGGTGTTCTGCGCGAGCTTGCCGGTGATGTCGGCGAACTTGCTGGCGCCCTTGCTGTTGAAGGTCATGGTGACCTGCCAGCCGGCGGCGGTCTGGGTGTCGAAGACCGCCTGGGCCTTCTTGACCTCGGTGCCGGCGACGGCGGCGGGGCCGAGCAGGTACTTGTACCAGACACCGCCGTACTCGCCGCAGCCCACGGTGGTGTCGCCGGGCTTGGCACCCTCGCCCGCCTTGGTGCGCTGCGCCTTCTTGGAGCAGTCCAGGGCGGCGTACTGGGCCTGGAGCTTGGCCTCGGACGAGGTGGCGGTGCCGCCGCTCGCCGAGGCGGACGGGGAGGCGGGGCTCGACGCGCTCGCGGACGCCGACGGAGTGGAGTCGGCCTTCAGGGCGTCGGTGACCGCGCGGCCCTGCGAGGTGGGGGTGGCCGACGGGGAGGACGACGAGGTCGCCTTCTCGCCCGTGGCGCCCGACTTGCTCGCGGAGGGGCTCGGTGAGGCGCTCGAGGAGCCGCTGGCGGACGGGCTCGGCGAGGCGGCCGCGGGGCCGGTGGCCTCCTGGGCGAGGACCGGACGGAAGTACAGCTTGGCGGTGGTGCCGACCTGCTCGCGGGCCTCCTGGGAATTGGTGCCCTTGGGGATGTTCACGATGATGTTGCGATCACCCTGGGTCTGCACCTCCGCCTCGGAGACGCCCAGGCCGTTGACACGGCGGTTCATGATCTCGACCGCGGTGTCCATGTTGGCCTTGTTGATCGCGGACCCCTGGTCGGACTTGGCCTCCAGCGTGATGCTGGTGCCTCCGGCGAGGTCGATGCCGAGGCGCGGGGTGGTGTGTCCGGAGAGGAACATTCCACCGGTGAGCGCCACGATGGCGATCAGGATCAGGGCCAGCGCGCGCCCTGGCTTGCTCTGGGCACTCGCGCTCCGCCCCCTTTTAGGTGCTGCCACCTTCTCGTACTCCCTCTCGGGCCGCTCTCGCGCCGGGTCGGCGGGCGGGCGGCCATGACATGGTTGGGGATTCCGTGCGAGCCGCGCAGATTCCGGGGCGCGCAGAGCTGGTCCGCGCGCCCCGGAATGCGACTACTTCGCTCCGGAGTCGCCGTCGGTCTTCTTCGGCTCGTCGTCCGACTTCGCCTCGGCGTCCTCCACGTCGGCGTCGGCCTTGGCGGGCGCGTCGTCGGCGGACTCCTCGGCCGTGTCCTTCTTACCGAGGTCGACGGACTTCTCGTCGGAGGCGGCGGCAGCTTCGTCGGCGGACTCGTCGTCGGTGAGGGAGGAGGCGTCGTCCGGGACGACGTCGGAGTCGGACTTCAGGTCGTGCTCGATGCCGTGGACGATGCGGTTGTACTCGTCGTCCGTCAGCACGGCACCGATGGCGTTCTTCGCGAAGAGCAGTTCCACGCCCGGGCCCGCGTCGAGGAGGACGGTGTCGTCGCCGACCTCCTTGACCGTGGCGTACATACCCCCGATCGTGCGGACGCCGCTGCCGGGCTGCATGTCGTTCCGCATGCTGGCGGCCTGTTGCTGCTTCTTCTTGGCCGACCGGGTCATCAGGAACATGGCCCCGATGAGCACGATGAACGGGAGGAGGGTCACGAGACTCACGGGTCGGAACTTCCTTCACGCGACCGCGATGGTGAGCGGCCTGATGGTTGGGGGTGTGCATGCCGTCGACAAAGGCGGCATCGGCGGAGTCTAAGCGAGTCCGCATGCATGGAACAACGCTCAGCATCGCACCTGGGTTCCGGACCCGGCCAATGCCGTGCCGTCACAAAGGCATCACGTCCCGAACAGGTCCTGTTGTCCGTTTCCCGTGGCCGCCGAGCGTGGCGGGGTGAGTCCGAGGTGGGCCCATGCGGCCGGAGTGGCGACCCGTCCGCGCGGGGTGCGCGCGAGCAGGCCCTCGCGGACGAGGAAGGGTTCGGCGACCTCCTCGACGGTCTCGCGCTCCTCCCCCACCGCGACGGCGAGCGTGGACAGGCCGACCGGCCCGCCGCCGAACAGCTTGAGCAGGGCCTCCAGGACTCCGCGGTCCAGCCGGTCGAGGCCGCGCGCGTCGACCTCGTAGACCTTGAGCGCGGCGGCCGCGATGTCGCGGGTGATGATCCCGTCGGCCTTGACCTGGGCGTAGTCGCGGACCCGGCGCAGCAGGCGGTTGGCGATCCGGGGCGTGCCGCGGGAGCGGCCGGCGATCTCGGCGGCGCCGTCGGAGCCGATCTCGACGTCGAGGAGGTTGGCCGAGCGGTGGATGACGCGTTCCAGCTCGGCCGGTTCGTAGAACTCCATGTGCGCGGTGAAGCCGAAGCGGTCGCGCAACGGGGGCGGCAGCAGTCCCGCGCGCGTGGTGGCGCCGACCAGGGTGAAGGGGGGCAGCTCCAGGGGGATGGCGGTGGCGCCCGGGCCCTTGCCGACGATGACGTCGACGCGGAAGTCCTCCATCGCCATGTAGAGCATCTCCTCGGCGGGCCGCGACATGCGGTGGATCTCGTCGAGGAAGAGGACCTCGCCCTCCTGGAGGGAGGAGAGGATCGCCGCCAGGTCGCCGGCGTGCTGGATGGCCGGGCCGCTGGTGATGCGGATCGGGGCGCCCATCTCGGCCGCGATGATCATCGACAGGGTGGTCTTGCCGAGGCCGGGGGCGCCGGAGAGCAGCACGTGGTCGGCGGTGGCGCCCCGCGCGCGTGCGGCGCGCAGGACCAGGTCGAGCTGTTCGCGGACCTTCTCCTGGCCGATGAACTCGTCCAGGTCCTTCGGGCGCAGGGCGGCCTCGACGGCCTGGTCGTCGCGGTCGGCGGACGCACCGACGAGCCGCTCGGCCGCGGTCTCGTCGGTGGTGTCGTCCCAGTTCACTGACGTTCTCCTAGCGGGCGCGGTTCAGGGTCTGCAGGGCGGCCTTCAGCAGCTGGCCGACCTGGGGCGTGCCCTCGGCCGCCTCCGCCTGCGGGGTCACGGCGGTGACGGCCTCGTCGGCCTCGCGCGTGGCGTAGCCGAGGCCGATCAGGGCGGCGTGCAGCTGGTCGCGCCAGCCCTGGGTGACGGGGGATCCGATGGCGGGCGCCCCGATGGGCTCGCCGAGCCGGTCCTTGAGCTCGAGGAGCAGCTTCTGGGCGCCCTTCTTGCCGATGCCCGGTACCGCGATCAGCGCCTTCTCGTCACCGGTGGCCACCGCCCGGCGCAGCGCGTCCGGGGAATGGACCGCGAGCATCGCCTGGGCCAGCCGGGGGCCGACGCCGCTGGCGGTCTGGAGCAGCTCGAAGACCTGGCGTTCGTCGTCGTCCACGAAGCCGTACAGGGTGAGGGAGTCCTCGCGTACGACGAGGGAGGTGGCCAGCTTGGCGGGCTGTCCGAGCCGGAGCGTGGACAGGGTGTTCGGGGTGCACTGGACGGCCATGCCCACACCGCCCACCTCGACCACCGCGGCGTCGGGGGCGAGGGCGGCGACGGTGCCGCTGACGAACGCGATCATGCGAGACGGCCTTTCGGTGCTGCTTTGGCGGTGTGCAGGGCCACGGCCTGCTGGAGGCGGTTCTGGGCGGGGGCGCGCCAGATGTGGCAGATGGCGAGCGCGAGGGCGTCGGCGGCGTCGGCCGGCTTGGGCGGGGCGTCGAGTCGCAGCAGCCGGGTGACCATGGCGCCGACCTGGGCCTTGTCGGCGCGTCCGCTGCCGGTGACGGCGGCCTTGACCTCGCTCGGGGTGTGCAGGGCGACGGGGATGCCGCGGCGGGCGGCGCACAGCATGGCGACGGCGCTGGCCTGGGCGGTGCCCATGACCGTGCGCACGTTGTGCTGGCTGAACACCCGCTCCACGGCGACGAATTCGGGCCGGTGCTCGTCCAGCCACTGCTCGATGCCCTGCTCGACGGCGACGAGCCGCTGCCCCAACTCGGCGTCCGCGGGCGTGCGGACGACCCCGACGCCGAGCATCGTGAGCGGCCGCCCGGCCACACCTTCGACCACCCCGACACCGCACCGCGTGAGACCGGGGTCCACCCCGAGTACGCGCACGCGCCCCCCTCTCCCTTTCGATCGCCTGTTTGTGCAGGCTATCCGCTGCCACCGACAACGGCGGCGGGCCGGTGGGGTGTGTCCCACCGGCCCGCCGGATCCGCTGAACTCGCGGCAGCGTTACGCGTCGACGGCGTTACGCGTCGACCTTCTCCATGACCTCGTCGCTGACGTCGAAGTTGGCGAAGACGTTCTGGACGTCGTCGCTGTCCTCGAGGGCGTCGATCAGCTTGAAGATCTTCTTGGCGCCCTCCTCGTCCAGCTCGACCTGCATGGTCGGGACGAAGTTGGCGTCGGCGGAGTCGTAGTCGATCCCGGCGTCCTGGAGGGCGGTGCGGACGGCGACCAGGTCGGTGGCCTCGCTGAGGATCTCGAACGACTCACCCAGGTCGTTGACCTCCTCGGCGCCCGCGTCCAGGACGGCACCGAGGACGTCGTCCTCGGTGAGCTCACCCTTGGGGACGATGACGACGCCCTTGCGGTTGAAGAGGTACGACACCGAGCCCGGGTCGGCCATGGAGCCGCCGTTGCGGGTCATGGCGACGCGGACGTCGGAGGCGGCACGGTTGCGGTTGTCGGTGAGGCACTCGATGAGCACCGCGACGCCGTTCGGGCCGTAGCCCTCGTACATGATCGTCTCGTAGTCGGCGCCGCCGGCCTCGAGGCCACCGCCGCGCTTGACCGCGGAGTCGATGTTCTTGTTCGGGACCGACTGCTTCTTGGCCTTCTGGATGGCGTCGTAGAGGGTCGGGTTGCCCTCGATGTCGACTCCGCCCATACGGGCCGCGACCTCGATGTTCTTGATCAGCTTCGCGAAGAGCTTGCCGCGCTTGGCGTCGATCACGGCCTTCTTGTGCTTCGTCGTAGCCCATTTAGAGTGGCCGGACATCTGCCTGTCTCCTTCGCGTAACCCATCCAAACAACGAACGCCTGCGATCCTACAAGGACTCAGGCGCCCGGTTGGCGCGCACCATGTCGACAAAGAGGGCGTGCACGCGGTGGTCGCCGGTCAGTTCCGGGTGGAACGACGTGGCGAGCGCGTTGCCCTGGCGTACGGCGACGATGTGGCCGTCGTGCTCGGCGAGCACCTCGGTCTGTGCGCCGACGGACTCGACCCAGGGGGCGCGGATGAAGACGCCCTCTACAGGATCGCCCTCGACGCCCTTCACGTCGACCGCCGCCTCGAAGGACTCGTTCTGACGTCCGAAGGCGTTGCGGCGCACGATCATGTCGATGCCGCCGATCGTCTCCTGGCCCGAGCGCGGGTCGAGGATCTTGTCGGCGAGCATGATCAGGCCCGCGCAGGTGCCGTAGACGGGCATGCCGGCCCGCACGCGCGCGCGTAGGGGCTCCATCAGGCCGAACAGGACGGCCAGCTTGGAGATGGTGGTGGACTCGCCGCCGGGGACGACGAGGCCGTCGACCTCGGCGAGTTCCTCCGGGCGCCTGACCGGCCTGGCCACGGCGTCGGCCGCGGCCAGGGCCACCAGGTGCTCCCGGACGTCGCCCTGGAGGGCCAGGACGCCTATGACAGGAGTGCTCATCGGTGGTTACCAGCCGCGGTTGGCGTAGCGCTCGGTCTCGGGGAGGGTGTCGCAGTTGATGCCGACCATGGCCTCGCCGAGGTTGCGGGACGCGTCCGCGATGATCTTCGGGTCGTCGTAGAAGGTGGTGGCCTTCACGATGGCGGCGGCGCGCTTGGCCGGGTCGCCGGACTTGAAGATGCCGGAGCCCACGAAGACGCCCTCGGCGCCGAGCTGGCGCATGAGCGCGGCGTCGGCGGGGGTGGCGACGCCACCGGCGGAGAACAGCACCACGGGGAGCTTGCCGAGCTCGGCGACCTCCTTGACGAGCTCGTAGGGGGCGCGCAGCTCCTTGGCGGCGGCGTACAGCTCGTGGTTGTCGTAGCCGCGCAGGCGGGCGATCTCGTTCTTGATCTGGCGCAGGTGGCGGACGGCCTCGACGACGTTGCCGGTGCCGGCCTCGCCCTTGGAGCGGATCATGGCCGCGCCCTCGGCGATGCGGCGCAGGGCCTCGCCCAGGTTGGTGGCACCACAGACGAAGGGGGTCGTGAAGGACCACTTGTCGGAGTGGTTGACCTCGTCGGCGGGGGTGAGGACCTCGGACTCGTCGATGTAGTCGACGCCGAGGGACTGCAGGACCTGGGCCTCGACGAAGTGGCCGATGCGGGACTTCGCCATGACCGGGATGGACACGGCCTCGATGATGCCCTCGATCATGTCCGGGTCGGACATGCGGGCCACGCCGCCGTCCTTGCGGATGTCCGCGGGGACCCGCTCCAGGGCCATGACGGCGACGGCGCCCGCGTCTTCCGCGATCTTCGCCTGCTCCGGCGTGACGACGTCCATGATCACGCCGCCCTTGAGCTGCTCCGCCATACCGCGCTTCACGCGCGCGGTGCCGGTCTCGGGAGCCTGGTTCTCGGTGCTGGACACGGGTTGACCTCGCTGAAGTGAAAAGAGGATTTGTGCAGCACCGAGGAAACGTCATCGGACCAGGCCACAGCAAGGGCCAATGGGGAGCCGGTGGATCGTTTTTGCCCCCTCTGGCCCCCTCAGGCCCTACGCGCCCCGGTCGACCAGCGCCGCGGGCGGCTCGTCGTCCATCTCGAAGGCCATCGGGAAGGGGGCGTGGCCGGCCAGGCGGAACCAGCGGACCTTGCGGTGCTCGCGGAGCCGGCGGGCCGCTCCCACCGCGTCGTTGTGGAAGCGCCGGGCCATCGGGACCCGTCGTACGGCCTCGGTGAGCTCATGGGCCGCCGACTCCCCGCCGGGCGCCTCTCTTACGGCCTCCACCTGGGCCGGTTCCGCGAACACGGCCCGCAGCGCCTGGCTCAGCTCGCTCTCGGCGACCTCCCGCTGCTCCTCCTCGGCCTGCCGTGCCGCGTGCGCGGCCTCGTACAGCACGATCGACGCGGCCGGGTCGAGCACGCCGGAGGTGGCCAGCTCCTGCGTGACCGACGCCCGACGCACCAACTGCGCGTCCAGCGCGGCACGCGTGGCGTCGATCCTGGCGTGCAGCCGGTCGAGACGGCCCGCGGTCCAGCTGAGGTAGAGCCCGATCGCGAAGAGCGCGACGAGGACCCAGATGAGGGTGGGAGTCACGGGGAGCAAGGCTATCGGGGCGGGGTGGGGTGGAGACGGCCAGGCCCGGGGGTGTGCCGACGGGGGGACGGCCGCGGGGCACGTGACCGAACGGGGGAACGGCCGCGCGGGGCACGTGACCGACGGGGGGCAGCCAGCGCGGGGCAGTTGACCGGCGGCGGGCAGGGGGCGCGTGGCCGTACGGGGATTGGTCAGGGCACGAGGATGTGCCGAGGCGCAAGGGCAAGGGGCGGGACGCGAGGGGAATGCTTGCCGGGTAGGTCCTGCTCGACCATCCCGCTCGCCGGTGCGATCAGCCCGAGGCCAACCCCAGCCACACCCGCACCCCGGTCCGTCGATGCCAACCCGGCCCCGACCAGTGCAACCGCGCCCGGGCCGACCTCCCGGCGCTACTCAGTCCCGCCTCAGGCCGGGCACTCCCGCAGGCCCCGTCTCTCAGTGCCGGCCCAGCGCTGGACCCACCCGACAGCACCCCAAGCTCCACGGGCCCGGCGCCGCTCAGTCCCGCGCCAGTCCCAGCCGTGCCCGCAGCCCCGTCCCCCGGTCGTCGTCCGCCGCTGCCACCGCTGCCGCGCCCGCCGTCACCGTCTCGTACACCGACAGGATGTCCGCACCGACCGTCGACCAGTCGAAGCGGCGGACGTGGGCGCTGCCCCGCTCGCGCAGCTCGGCCAGGCGGGACGGGTCGCCGAGGAGTCGTACCGCCGCGTCCGCCAGCGCCTCCGCGTCCTCGTTGGCGAAGAGCTCGCCGGCCGTGCCGTGGTCCAGGACCTGGGCGAAGGCGTCCAGGTCCGAGGCCAGTACCGGGGCGCCCGCCGACATCGCCTCGACCAGGATGATCCCGAAGCTCTCGCCGCCGGTGTTGGGGGCGATGTACAGGTCGACGCTGCGCAGGAAGCGGGCCTTGTCCTCGTCGCTGACCATGCCGAGGAACTCCACCCGCGCGCGCAGCTCCTCGGGGAGGGACTCCACGGCCTCCTCCTCGTCGCCGCGCCCCGCGACCAGGAGCCGCGTCCCCGGGCGCTCGGCGAGGATCCTCGGCAGGGCCTTCATCAGGACCGGCAGGCCCTTGCGGGGCTCGTCGATGCGGCCCATGAAGCCGATCGTGCCGCCCTGCCACTCGGGCTTCGGCTCGGCCTTGGCGAAGAAGTCGACGTCCACGCCGTTCGGGATCACCACCGCGTCCCCGCCGAGGTGCTCGACGAGCGTGCGGCGCGCGTACTCGCTGACCGCGATGCGGGCACTGATCTTCTCCAGGGCGGCCTGGAGGATCGAGTACGCGGCGACCATGACCCGGGAGCGCGGGTTCGAGGTGTGGAAGGTGGCGACGATCGGGCCCTGTGCGATCCAGCAGGTCAGCAGGCCGAGGGACGGCGAGGACGGCTCGTGGATGTGGACCACGTCGAACTCGCCGTCGTGCAGCCAGCGGCGCACCCGTGCCGCGGACAGGAAGCCGAAGCTCAGCCGGGCCACCGAGCCGTTGTAGGGCACCGGCACCGCACGCCCGGCCGAGACGACGTACGGCGGCAGCGGGGTGTCGTCGTCGGCCGGGGCGAGGACGGACACCTCGTGGCCGAGACGGATGAAGTACTCGGCGAGGTCGCGGATGTGGAACTGGACGCCGCCCGGCACATCCCAGGAGTACGGGCAGACGATGCCGATCCTCACGGGCGGGCCCCGTCCGACGGGCGGGGCCCGAGGTCCTTCAGCCACAAGCGCTGGAGCATGTGCCAGTCCTCCGGATGGTCGGCGATCCCGGTGGCGAAGGCATCGGCCAGCGCCTGTGCCATGACAGACGTCTTTTCGGCCCGGGTACCTGACTCGGGCACCTCGACCGGGGGATGCACCCGGCCCTGCATGACGGGCGAGTCGTCGTACCAGAGTGTCACCGGCAGCAGCAGCGCGCCCGTCTGCTGGGCCAGCAGGGCCGGGCCCGCGGGGATGCGGGTCGCCTCGCCGAAGAACCGGACCTCGACCCCGGAGGACGACAGGTCCCGCTCGGCGACCAGGCAGACCAGACCGCCGTCGCGCAGCCGCCGGGCCAGCGTGCCGAAGGCGGTGCCGCCGCTGTGCGGAAGGACCTCCATGCCGAGGCCCTCGCGATAGGCGACGAAACGGTCGTACAGCGTCTCCGGCTTGAGCCGTTCGGCGACCGTGGTGAACGGCGTCTCCAGCTTGGTGGTGACCCAGGCGCCGGCGAGGTCCCAGTTGGCCATGTGCGGCAGCGCGAGGATGACGCCCTTGCCGGCCGCGAGCCCGTCGGTGAGGTGGTGCAGGCCCTTGGGGTCGAACCCGGCCTTGATGCGGTCCTTGCTCCAGGCCGGCAGCCGGAAGGACTCCATCCAGTAGCGCAGGTACGACCGCATGCCCGCGCGCGAGAGCTCGGCGAGGCGCTCGGGGCTCGCGTCGGGCACCACGCGCGCGTAATTGCTCTCCAGACGGAGGACGCCCTTGCCGCGCTGCTTCCAGGCCAGGTCGGCGATGCTCCGGCCGAGGCGCACGGCGACCGGTTCGGGGAGCTTCTTGACCACGCCCCAGCCGAGGCCGTACAGCGAGTCCGTCAGCCGGTCCTGGGCGCTCACTTCGCGGCCTCGCTCCCCTGCTGCCGGGGCTTCTCCTCGGTAGGGGCCGCCTCGGCGGCAGCGGCGGCCTCCTCGGCCTCCGCCGACTCCCGGCGGACCGTGACCACCCGCTGGATCAGCGTGACCAGGCTGCCGACGGCGACGATCCACAGGGCGACCGGCAGCAGGTACTGGATGCCCGGCACCCCGAACTTGTGCAGGCCCGCGAGACCGGCCGCGACCAGCGAGATCACCAGGCGCTCGGCGCGCTCCACGAGGCCGTTGACGGCGACCGGCAGTCCGATCGACTCGCCACGGGCCTTGGTGTACGACACCACCTGGCCGCTGGCCAGGCAGAAGATGGAGACCGCGCACAGGGCGATGTCGTCGCCGCCACCGGCGTACCAGAGGGCGAAGCCGCCGAAGATCGCGCCGTCGGCGACGCGGTCCAGCGTGGAGTCGAGGAAGGCGCCCCAGCGGCTGGAGCGGCCGAGCTGGCGGGCCATGTTGCCGTCGACGAGGTCGGAGAACACGAACAGCGTGATCACGACCGTGCCCCAGAAGAACTCGCCCATGGGGTAGAAGACCAGCGCGCCCGCCATCACGCCGGCCGTGCCGAGGAGCGTGACCGTGTCGGGGCTGACGCCCCTTCTGATCAGAAATGAGGCGAACGGGGTGAGGACACGCGTGAAAAATGCACGCGCGTACTTGTTCAGCATGGCCTTCCCGACGGTCGGTGTGGCCGGCTCGGCCCCTGCTGGCCACCGGCTGGCCCATCGTAGCCACGCGCGCGCGTGGGCGGCGGCCGGGCACCCGGAGCACATGTCACGGGCGTGCCGCACCCGGGTCACGGTGGGATCGCGTCCGTCGTATGGACGCACCGTGACGGGAGTGGAAAGCTCGAAGGACCGCGGGCGTCACCGGAGCCGCACCGCACGCGGGTCCGCATGTCCGCGCCCACAATGACCTCACCGTGCACGGGAGGCAAGGCCATGGGCGACAAGGCGAACGCACACCCCGGAGCCGCCGGCAGGGCAACAGCGGCCGACCACCCCGCGTCCGTACGGAATGTGGTGCTGGTCGGCCACTCCGGTTCGGGCAAGACGACATTGGTGGAAGCTCTCGCGCTGACGGCGGGAGCAGTGAACCGGGCGGGCCGCGTGGAGGACGGCGGCACCGTCTCGGACTACGACGAGATCGAGCACCGGCAGCAACGCTCGGTACAGCTCTCCCTGGTGCCCGTCGAATGGGACGGGTACAAGATCAACCTGCTGGACACCCCCGGATACGCCGACTTCGTCGGTGAGCTCAGGGCCGGTCTGCGAGCGGCGGACGCGGCCCTTTTCGTCGTGTCGGCCTCGGACGGGGTGGACGGCTCCACGCGCATGGTGTGGGAGGAGTGCGCGGCCGTCGGGATGCCCCGCGCGATCGTCGTCACGCACCTGGAGGCCGCGCGGGCCGACTTCGAGGAGATGACCCGGATCTGTGCGGAGACCTTCGGCGGCGACGACCCCGACGCCGTCCTGCCGCTCTATCTGCCCCTGCACGGCCCGCAGGGGCCCGACGGGCACGCGCCCGTGACGGGGCTGACCGGGCTGCTGTCGCAGAAGGTGTTCGACTACTCGTCCGGGGAGCGCAAGGAGTCCGAGCCGGGCGAGGACCTGCTGCCGGAGATCGAGGAGGCACGCAACCGGCTCATCGAGGGGATCATCTCGGAGAGCGAGGACGAGACCCTCATGGACCGCTATCTGGGCGGCGAGGCGATCGACTTCAAGACGCTCGTGGAGGACCTGGAGCGGGCCGTCGCGCGCGGGGTCTTCCATCCCGTCCTGGCGGCCGCTCCCGCCACCGACGGCGCCAAGCAGGGCATCGGCACGGTCGAGCTGCTGGAACTGATCACCGGCGGGTTCCCGACGCCGTTCGAGCACCCCACACCGGGCGTCACGACCATCGACGGCAAGCCGCGCGAGATCAAGGCGTGCGACACCGAGGGCCCGCTGGTCGCGGAGGTCGTGAAGACCGCGTCCGACCCGTACGTCGGCCGGATCTCGCTGGTGCGGGTCTTCTCCGGGACGCTGCGCCCCGACGAGACGGTCCATGTCTCCGGGCACGGCCTCGCCGACCGCGGGCACGAGGACCACGACGTCGACGAGCGCATCGGCGCGCTGTCCGCGCCCTTCGGCAAGCAGCAGCGCCAGCTCTCGCACTGCATCGCGGGCGACCTCGCGTGCGTGGCGAAGCTCAGCCGCGCGGAGACCGGCGACACCCTCTCCGCCAAGGACGACCCGCTCCTGATGGAGCCGTGGGAGATGCCCGACCCGCTGCTGCCGCTCGCCATCCAGGCGCACAGCAAGGCGGACGAGGACAAACTCTCCCAGGGCCTGGCCCGGTTGGTCGCCGAGGACCCGACCATGCGCCTCGAACAGAACCAGGACACCCACCAGGTGGTGTTGTGGTGCCTGGGCGAGGCGCACGCCGACGTGGCGCTGGAGCGGCTGCGCAGCCGCTACGGCGTGCAGGTGGACGTCGTACCGCACCGGGTGTCGCTGCGGGAGACGTTCGCCGACAAGGCGGCCGGGCGCGGGCGGCACGTCAAGCAGTCCGGTGGGCACGGGCAGTTCGCCATCTGCGAGATCGAGGTGGAGCCGCTGCCGGGCGGTTCGGGCATCGAGTTCGTGGACAAGGTCGTCGGCGGCGCGGTGCCGCGGCAGTTCATCCCGTCCGTCGAGAAGGGCGTACGGGCGCAGGCCGCCAAGGGGGTCGCGACCGGCCATCAGCTCATCGACGTCCGGGTGACGCTCCTGGACGGCAAGGCGCACTCCGTGGACTCCTCGGACGCCGCGTTCCAGACGGCGGGCGCGCTGGCGCTCAGGGAGGCGGCGGCCGACGCGCGGATCCATCTGCTGGAGCCGGTCGCCGAGGTGTCCGTGCTGGTCGGTGACGACTACGTGGGCACGGTGATGAGCGACCTGTCCGGACGGCGCGGCCGGGTGCTCGGCACCGAGCAGACCAACGGCGGGCGCACGTTGATCAAGGCCGAGGTGCCCGAGATCGAGATCGGCCGGTACGCGGTCGACCTGAGGTCCCTGTCGCACGGCACCGCGCGTTTCAGCCGTTCCTACGCGCGGCACGAGCCGATGCCGCCGCAGATCGCCGAGAGGATCCGTGAAGAGGCGCGGGCTGCCTCGTAGTTGGGTCGGGGCGCCGCACAAGTGGCGTTCGGCGCCCCGCGGGTGACGTTTGTGGAACGCTCCCCTCCGAATCGGCGGGCGGCTTCGGCCGTCCGCCGATCTGTGTCAGTGCGGAGCGATACGCTGATGACCTGATCAACAGGTGTGCGGAGTACGGAAGTCGGGAAGGCCGCAGTGGGTGAGTCCGGCGGCGATCGGGGGCGGGAATGACCGTTGACAGCGGCTACGCGGACATCTTCGGTCCGCAGGTGCCGCGCACCGGCGACGAGGCACAGACGGCGACCTTCGCCCTGGCCTCGGCGGCCTATCGGGACAATCCGGTGGAGGAGATCCTCAAGGCCAACAACGAATGGCACGAGTCGGCCGTCAAGGGCGGCCGCAAGTGGGCGAAGATCTTCCGTCCCAACCTGGGCGAGGCCTTCTCCACGGCGGTGATCACCCGCATGCTCGGCAAGGGCCGCAAGCCCCTCATCCAGTCCTTCGGGGCGGAGCCGCAGGTCGTGGTGGAGCACTGTCTCGCGGCCAACAACATCCGCCGGGACCGGGACAACTGGCTGACGGCCGTCATGGTGCTGTGCGGGCTGCTCTTCCTGCCCGGGCTGCTGGTCTGGCTGCTGATCTTCACCCTGCGCACCAATGTCGCAAGGCGCGAGGACAAGCAGGCCGGCGCGCTCGCCACCGCGTTGCTGGTCGCGGTGGGCGCGCTCGCCGTGCTCTTCCTGATCAAGATGCCGTTCGCGGGCTTCTGGGGCCTGTACGCACGCGCGTGCGTGGTGCTGCCCGTGATCGGCTGGTTCTGGGCCAAGCAGATCTGCGAGCGCACCGCGCGGGACCTGCGGGAGCGCTGGGCCAGCCTGCTGGCCGGCAGCAGCGTGGGCGCCAAGGTGCCCGAGGCGGTGCCGAGCAACCCCGGCGAGACCGCGGCCGAGCAGCTGCGCCAGTCCCTCGCCCACCTCAGTGCCGAGCAGCAGTCCAACTCGGTCTTCTACGCCGGCCCCAAGGGGATACTCGGCATGGGCACCCGCTGGGGCAGCTGGCAGCTGGCCGAGGACCTGGTGTCCGCCGACCCGACCCGGGAGATCCACCCCTTCCGCAGCTGGGACGTCGTCCGCTCCATCCACGACCAGTTGCGCATGCTGGAGCGCAACACCATCAACACGGGCGGCTTCCCGAAGCCGTCGGTACGGCACTGGATCGTCACCCCGATCGCGGAGGGCGCGAAGGAGGTGTCCCGGCCCGGGGGCACCGACGTGGACGCGTACCAGGTCAAGAGCCACGCGATACAGGACATCTGCAACAAGCAGCAGTTCGGCGGCGGCGACCGGCACTACCTGGGCGTGCAGTGGACGCTCTGGGAGGGCCAGCTGGTCCTCACCATGCTGATCACCGTGACCGTGCTGCACGAGACGCTGCGCATCGAGGTCACCGGGCACGCGCTGGGCCCGGTGCACGGACTGTTCACGACGAAGCCGGCCGCCAAGGAGAAGGAGGTCGCCAAGTCGATCCGGTTCTGGGAGACCCGCAAGGTCAAGCTGCCGCTGGTCGACGCCGACGAGGTGGTCCGCCTCGCGGCCCGGGCGCCCCTGACCCGGTATCCCCCGCTGCTCAACTGGCTCGGCGGCTCCCTCGCCCTGCCCGAGCCGTTCGGTCTCCGGCACGCCTGGGCGGACCGGCCGTGGCGGCACCGCTTCATGGCCGACGACGCGCTGCGCGCGGCCACTCCGGTCCTGCGGGTCGTGCACTCCGCGGCGATACGGGTGCTGGCGGAGAACGGCGTGGACACGGAGAAGTTCGGCACGCGCGCGGGGTTCCTGAGCACGCAGGTGCAGGACGTGTCCCCGAGGAAGGCGGACGTGTACGACGCGTAGGTGGGATGAGGGGGCCGGGAACACACCGGCCCCCGCGTCACGGCGTCACGCGCTCGGCCAGGCCTCCGACAGCATCTTCCGGGTGTCCCCCAGCAGCTGCGGCAGCACCTTCGTGTGGCCGACGACCGGCATGAAGTTCGTGTCGCCGCCCCAGCGCGGGACGATGTGCTGGTGGAGGTGGGCGGCGATGCCGGCCCCGGCGACCGTGCCCTGGTTCATGCCGATGTTGAAGCCGTGCGCACCGGAAGCCGTGCGCAGGGCCGTCATCGCCTGCTTGGTCAGCGCGGCCAGCTCGGCGGTCTCCGGCTCGGTGAGGTCCGTGTAGTCGGCCACATGACGGTAGGGCACGACCATGAGGTGGCCGCCGGTGTAGGGGTAGAGGTTGAGCACCGCGTACACCAGTTCGCCGCGCCGGACGATCAGGCCGTCCTCGTCGGACTTGGCCGGGATCGAGCAGAAGGGACAGCCGTCGTCGGCACCCGGACCGGTCGGCTTGTTCTCGCCCTGGATGTAGGCCATCCGGTGGGGTGTCCACAGACGCTGGAACGCGTCCTGCGTCCCCACTCCCAACTGCTGCTCCGGCTCACTCGTCATGCCATGCAGCATATGGCTTCGCCCGTTCGCGCCGTGTCGGCGGGGTTGTGCGAAAAGCAGCCCGGGCCAAGCTGGGCAAGTGGACGACGACACCGGCACACACCCGCACAGTGAAGGGCCCGAGGGCGACGACGGCGCCGCTCGACTGACCCGCTGGGAGCGCGGCACCGAGATCCCCCTCGGCATCGCGTCACTGGCCTTCCTCACCTCGTACGCGCTCCGTGTCCTGGCCCCCGGCCTCCCGGACACCCTGCTCGATGTCTGCCTGGCCGTGACCTTCGCCGCCTGGGCGCTGTTCGCCGTCGACTACGCCGTGCGCTGGCACCTCAGCGGACAGCGGCTCCGCTTCGTACGGACGCATGTGCTGGACACCGTCGTCCTGCTGCTGCCCCTGCTGCGCCCCCTCCGGGTCGTCAAGGTGTACGAGGCCGTGCAGCGCCGGCACGGCCAACCCCGTCTCGCCCTGCACGCGCGCGTGATCGTGTACTCCGGTATGTCGACGCTGCTGCTCGGCTTCACCGGTGCCCTCGCCGTCTTCCAGCAGGAGCGCGACGCCCCCGGCACGACCATGCGCACCTTCGGCGACGCCGTCTGGTGGACCTGTGCCACCCTCACCACCGTCGGCTACGGCGACGTGGTCCCCGTCACTCCACTCGGACGCCTGATCGCGGTCGGCGTCATGATGATCGGGCTGGCCCTGCTCGCCGCCGTGACCGGCACCTTCGCCTCCTGGCTGCTCCAGGTGTTCGCACGCGAGGACGACGAAAGGCCCCCGGGGAACTGAACTCCCCGAGGGCCCGCCGTACGGCAGCGTCAGACCTGCGCCCGCTCCTCCACGACCTTCACGATCTTCGCGATGGCCTCGTCGAAGGGGATGCCGTTCTCCTGCGAACCGTCGCGGTAGCGGAAGGACACCGAGCCGCCCGCCATGTCCTCGTCGCCCGCGATGACCATGAAGGGCACCTTCTGCTTCTGGGCGTTGCGGATCTTCTTCTGCATCCGGTCGGACGAGGAGTCCACCTCGACCCGCAGCCCCTGCTTCTTGGCCGCGGCCGCGAACTTCTCCAGGTACTCGACGTGCGTGTCGCCGATCGGGATGCCGACCGCCTGGACCGGGGCCAGCCACGCCGGGAAGGCGCCCGCGTAGTGCTCCAGGAGCACCGCGAAGAACCGCTCGATGGAGCCGAACAGCGCACGGTGGATCATGACTGGACGCTGCTTGGAGCCGTCGGGCGAGGTGTACTCCAGCTCGAACCGCTCCGGCAGGTTGAAGTCCAGCTGGATCGTCGACATCTGCCAGGTCCGGCCGATCGCGTCCTTGGTCTGGACGGAGATCTTGGGACCGTAGAAGGCGGCACCGCCCGGGTCGGGGACGAGCGGCAGGCCCTGCTTCTCGGCGACCTGGCGCAGGGTCTCGGTCGCCTCCTCCCAGACCTCGTCCGAGCCGACGAACTTCTCCGGGTCCTTGGTGGACAGCTCCAGGTAGAAGTCGGTCAGGCCGTAGTCGCGCAGCAGACCGAGGACGAAGGTGAGCGTCTTGTCGAGCTCCTCCGACATCTGCTCACGGGTGCAGTAGATGTGCGCGTCGTCCTGCGTGAAGCCACGCGCACGCGTGAGGCCGTGCACGACGCCCGACTTCTCGTACCGGTACACGGTGCCGAACTCGAACAGGCGCAGCGGCAGTTCACGGTACGACCGTCCGCGCGCGTCGAAGATCAGGTTGTGCATCGGGCAGTTCATGGGCTTGAGGTAGTAGTCCACGCCCTCGTCGAGCTGCATGGGCGGGTACATGCCGTCGGCGTACCAGTCCAGGTGCCCGGACTGCTCGAAGAGCTTCCCCTTCGTCGCGTGCGGGGTGTAGACGAACTCGTAGCCCTCCTCCTCGTGGCGGCGGCGCGAGTAGTCCTCCATGACCCGGCGGATGATGCCGCCCTTGGGGTGGAAGACGGCGAGGCCGGAGCCGATCTGCTCGGGAATGGAGAACAGGTCGAGTTCGGAGCCCAGCTTGCGGTGGTCGCGCTTCTCGGCCTCGGCGAGGAAGTCGAGGTACGCCTTCAGCTCGTCCTTGGTCGGCCACGCGGTGCCGTAGATGCGCTGGAGCATCGGGTTCTTCTCGCTGCCGCGCCAGTAGGCGGCCGCGTTGCGCATCAGCTTGAACGCCGGGATGTTGCGGGTCGACGGCAGGTGGGGACCGCGGCAGAGGTCCTTCCAGCACAGGTCGCCGGTCTTGGCGTCCAGGTTGTCGTAGATCGTCAGCTCACCGGCGCCGACCTCGACGTCCGCGCCGTCGTCACTCGAGGCGGAGCCCTTGAGACCGATCAGCTCCAGCTTGTACGGCTCGGAGGCGAGCTCCTCGCGGGCGGCCTCGTCGGTCACCACACGGCGGCTGAAGCGCTGGCCGCGCTTCTGGATCTCCTGCATCTTCTTCTCGATGGCCTTGAGATCCTCGGGCGTGAACGGCTTCTCGACGTCGAAGTCGTAGTAGAAACCGTCCTTGACCGGCGGGCCGATGCCCAGCTTGGCCTCGGGGAAGAGCTCCTGCACGGCCTGCGCCATGACGTGCGCGGTGGAGTGGCGCAGGATGTTCAGACCGTCCTCGGAGGAGATCTCGACACCTTCGACGGTCTCGCCGTCGGCCACCACGTACGCGAGGTCCTTGAGCTCGCCTCCCACGCGCGCGGCGACGATCGAGCGCTCGCCGGCGAAGAGCTCGGCGGCCGTAGTGCCCGTCGTCACCACGCGCTCTTCCCGCTCGGAATCGCGTTGGATGATCACACGGACGTCTGACACCGGTCTCTCCTGACTGAAGGCGGATGCGGCGCCATACCGGGAGCGCGCGCAATAGGGGATCGTACCGACCCGGCCCCCACCTCCGCGAAATCAGTCCCTGGGGAAGATCTCCCCGCCGGGCTCCCCGCAGGCCTCCTCGAAGAAGGCCCCCTTCTCGGCGTGCTCCCGCAGGGACTTCATCAGCCGGTCCCGCTCGGCCTCGTCGACCTGCACGGGCACCACTCCGGTGGCGCCGGTGAGCCTGCGGAAGCCGCCCCGGCTCTCCAGCCGGCCGTGCACCCGCACCGGCAGCCCCGCGAGGTGGGCGTGCCCGGCGATCCGGTACGCCTCCTCGTCCAGCGTCAGTCTCAGGTGCGGGATCTCGGCACCGGCGATCACCCGCAGCCGGACCGACCCGTCCCCGCGCGGCCCCGACCTGCGCATCCGTACGACGGTGCCGGTGATCCGCACCGGGACGGCGGGCTCCTCGCGCAGGAAGCGGGCCCCGGCCTCGCGCAGCGCGGGCAGGTCGCCCGGCGAGAACTCGACGGCCTCGGAGCGCGCCGCGCACCCCGCGGGCACCCCGGCCGCGGGCGCCCACTCGACGGCGACCCGCGCGCCCTCGGTCCCGCGCACCAGCGAGATCAGCGCCTCGGTGAGCTCCCGGCTGACGCCCGCCTCGACGGCCCCGTCGAAGGCGTCCATGCCGCCGGTGGCCCGCTGGTAGTCGATGGCCTCGCGGGCGGCGTAGAGGGCCTGGTGGAGGCGGACGGCGAGCGGCCGGCCGCTGTCGACGGGCACGAAGGCGGTGAGCCTGCGGCCCCCGTCGGCCGAGCCGACCAGGACGTTGTCCAGGGACGCGGCTGCCGTACGGCGGTAACGGGCGCCGTAGTAGCCGGCACGCGCGCGGGTGGCGAGGGCGCCGGCGAGCAGGGTCTGGCGGGCGGCGGAGCGCAGTTGCTCCTCGACCGACCAGGAGCCGGCGTCGGCGGGGCCGGTCGGGACGTCCCGCCACCAGCGGATCTCGTCGCTGGGCACGGCGAGTCCCACGAGCACCTCGCGTGCGGAGGGTGTGCCGCTGCGGGACAGGGCGACGAGGGCCTCGCCGAGGAGGTCCTCGCTGTCGGGGAAGGCGCGGCTCTCGGGCACGAGCAGGCTGGTCCCGCTCGCGCCCGGTCCCGGTGGGGTCCAGCGGCCGTAGCGGCCGGGGGCGCCGCCGCGGCGCTGCCAGCCGTGCCGGTGCAGCAGGGCGCTCAGGACGGCGGGGTCGACCTCGTCGGGGCTCGGCGAACGGTCCCAGTGGGCCGCCTCCGGGTGGGGGCGTACCGCGCGCAGTGGCTCCTCCAGCGGGCGGTGGGTCATGGTCTGCCTCCCGTCCCGACCCGCGTCATGATCTCGCACAGGGCCCGGTCGTCGAAGATGCGGTTGGTGGGGATCCGCACGGTGGTCCGAGTGCGGCCGGTGATCGGGTGGCCGGCCAGGTTGACCCAGTAGCAGCAGTGCCGCAGGTCGAGGCGGTCGTGGCTGGCGCGCAGCCAGTCGTCCTGGGCTCTCGGGACGAGCATGACCACCAGGATCTTGTGGACCGACACCGGGGTGCGGGCGAGTTTGCGCAGGTGGTCGTTGTCGAGCGTGAAGGAGAAGAAGCGGCCCGGGGGGTTGGGCGCGACCTGGTAGGTGCACTTGAGCTGCACCTTGATGGTGACCTCGTCGTCGACGGTGTGTCCGGGCGAGCCGTGGCTGACGTGCCAGTCGATGCCGTTGTCCGGGAAGGGCTGGGACAGCGAGCAGCCGGCCGCCGCCGCGACGGCGTGCAGATAGCCCACCTGCAATGTCTCCATGCAGGCGGTGGTGGCGAGCGTGCCGCGAAGGGGTCCCGTACGTTCGGGCAGCAGCCCGCCCCGCTCGGGCTGCGCTATCGCCATGACCAACAGCCTTCCAAGCCAAGTGACATGCCCGCTCAGGGGCCACATGAATCGCACACCGGGCCGCTGAACTGCAAAGACCCGTACTCCTGTTGTGTCCTTCCGGCGTACGGCGCAAACAGCCCGGGTATCACCAAACAGGCAGAAGACGGTGCGTCAGCTGCCGTGGGTGAACGAGGGGTTGTGTTGGTATGACGTGCTGGTACGAGGGGCCCCTGGCCGCTTTCGACACGGAGACCACGGGCGTGGACGTCGAGACCGACCGGATCGTGTCGGCCGCCGTCGTCGTCCAGGACGCGGCGGGCAGCCGGCCACGGGTGAGCCGGTGGCTGGTCAATCCGGGTGTGCCGGTGCCCGAAGGGGCGACGGCGGTGCACGGGCTGACGGACGAGCATCTCCAGCTCAATGGCCGCTGGCCGGCGCCGGTGATGTTCGAGATAGCCGAGGCGCTGGCGGAGCAGGCCGCGGCGGGCCGTCCGCTGGTGGTGATGAACGCGCCGTTCGATCTGACGCTGCTGGACCGGGAGTTGCGCCGCCATCGCGCCTCGTCCCTGGACCGCTGGCTGGACTCCACACCGCTGCTGGTGCTGGATCCGCGGGTCCTCGACAAGCACCTGGACCGTTACCGCAAGGGCCGCCGCACCCTCACGGACCTGTGCGCGCACTACGGCGTGGAGCTGGACGGCGCCCACGACGCGGCGGCCGACGCACAGGCCGCGCTGGATGTCGTACGGGCCCTGGGGCGCCGTTTCGCCGCCCGGCTGGAGCGGCTCGCACCCGCGGAGCTGCACAACCTCCAAGCGGTCTGGCACGCGGCCCAGGCGCGGGGCCTCCAGGCCTGGTTCGCACGCAGCGGCCAGGAGGAACTGGTGGACCCGGCGTGGCCACTGCGCCCGGACTACCCGGCAGCGGCGTGAGAGAACGGCCATCCTGACCGGACGCGGCGGGGCGTTGTGGTGCTCAGGCGCCGGACAGCCCCCGCCGCCCGAGGCGCGCCACGCCGCCGCGCCCCGGCCTCACCAGGAGCCGCCCCCGCCGCCGCCGGCCCCGCCGCCGACGTCCCCCCAGACATGATCACTGGACACAAAAAACCGGCCTGCTGACGCAGACCGGTTTTTTCCGGGTGGGCGATACTGGGTTCGAACCAGTGACCTCTTCGGTGTGAACGAAGCGCTCTCCCACTGAGCTAATCGCCCGGGAACGCACTGAACAATACAGGTCCCCGCGGCGTTCCTTCAAACCGCTTCCAAGTACGCGACCAGCCCCCGCCGTCCGGCGCGCATCATGAGCCGGTGGTTGGCCAGGAAGACCGGCCGTCCGGGCACGGCGAAGCGCCGGAGCAGCGGCTTGTTCACCTCGGTGACCTGGTCGTAGTGGGCGAGCGTGCCGTCACCGTGCGCGGTGAGGGTCCAGCGCGCCCAGCCCTCCAGGTCCCCGTCCATCGCGATCTCCAGCACCCCGGCCTCCGGGTCGCGCCGCACCTCGCGGGCCGTGAAGACCAGGTCGTACGGCAGGGTGGCGCGGATGGTGATGAGGCCGCTGGTGTCGTCGAGCCGTCGGACCTCGCGGACCTGGGGCCACCAGCGGGGGTACTCCTCGGCGCGCTCCAGGACGTCGTAGACGACGGCGGGCTTCGCGGGCAGGGACCACAGGCTGCGGAAACGGTAACGGGTCCAGTCCATGCGCAGAGTCTGGCACCGGATCCGAGTACGTATTGAGTACGCGTACTCATGTCGCCGCGCGTGACCCAGCCCACACTTCAGGGCATGACGCACATCCCGCCCCCAGCCGAGGAGCTGCGGCTCCTCGACGCCGAGCTGTGGCAACTGGACGCCCGACGGGCCCAGTTGCTGGCCCGACGGGCCTGGCTGGTCGCCGCGCTCCAGCAGCACCGGACGCCTCGGACCCGCCAGTCTCCCGAGCCGCAGTGGCAGGCACCGCGGCCCACCGGAGCCATGCCCGCCGCCCCTCGCCCTGACGCGAGCGCCCCGAGCGTGCAGAACGTGCTCCTGGTCCTCGGCGGTGTCCTGCTGACGGTCGCGGCGATGGTGTTCACGCTGGTCAGCTGGGGTCATCTGGGCATCACCGGCCGGGCCCTGGTGCTCGGCGCGGTCACCGTGGCGGCGCTCGGGGCCCCGCTCCTCCTGCTGAAGCGCGGGCTGCGCTCGACGGCCGAGTCGGTGGCGGGCCTGGGCCTGGCGCTGACGGTCCTGGACGCGGTCGCCCTGCACGGAGCCGTGTTCCTGGAGACCCCCGGCGCTCCCTACACGGCCCTCGCCGCCGCGCTCCTGGCCGGTCTGTGGACGGCGTACGGCCTCCTCCCGGGCGCCGACGCCCTGCGTCTGCACCGTCCCGCCGCCCTGGTGGCGGCCCAACTCCCGCTGTTCTTCTGGGCGATCGCGGCCGACGCGGGCTCCTTCGGGCTCACGGCCGCCCTCCTGGTGACGGCCGGGTGCGACACGGTCGTCGCGCTCCGGGTGACGCCGAGGTCCGTGCGCGTGGTCGCCGCGATCGGCGCGTACGGCGTGGGCGGCTCGGGCGCACTGGCCGCCGGCTGGCTGACCTGGTCGGCCTCCGGCCCGAGCGCCGCCGCCCGTGCGGCGGCGCTCCTCCTCCTCGCGGGCGCGATCACGCTGGGCGCCGCCTGGCCGGGCAGCCGTACGGCGACCCGCGCGCCCGGCGAGGAGCAGTCCCTCGGTCTCGCCCTCACCGCCGGTCTGCTCGCGGTGGCCGCCCTCGGCGGGGTGGCCCGGTCCGCGCTGCCCGGGGTGTGGACGGTCCCGGTCCATCTGGCCCTCGGCATCGCCCTGTTGGCGGCGCTACGGCCGTCCCGGCTGCCGGAGACGGTACGGCGAGGGCTGCTGTGGGCGTCCGGTGTCGTGCAGGCGCTGTCCCTCCTGTGGACGCTGCCCGTGGTCGGCGTGGTCGTGCTGGGGCCGATCTCCTGGGCCTCACAGGCGTGGACCGGCGCTCCTCCGGACGCCCGCGCCGCGGTGGCGTCCCACCTGACCTGGCCGCCGTACTCCGGGACGGTCCCGTTGGTCCTGGCGGCCCTGGCCGGTGTCCTGACCCTGGCCGTGCGCGACACGACCTGGCGTCCGAGGGCGCTGACGGGCGCCCAGGTCCTGGCCTTCGCCGCGCTCCTCACTGTCCCGGCGGTACTGGAACTCCCCTACGGTGCCGCCCTGTTGATCCAGGGCGCGGCGACGGCGGGAGCCCTGGCGATGGCCGTCCTGCGCCCCGGCCTCACCACTCCCGTCCTGCGGCCCGGGCCCGCCCCTCTCGTGCTGCGGTCCGGGCTCGCCGCTCTCGTCCCGGCGCTCGTGGCCTCCGTGAGCCTCGCCTTCCTGTCCCTGGCCACCCAGCCCGCGACCCTCGCAACCCTGGGCGCCCTGGTCGTGCTGTTCACGGCGGCTTCTTGGCGCGCCGCGCCCGTCACCGCACCGGCCGCCCTCGGGTACGCCGCCGCCCTGGCCTGCGCGACCGGCGCCGCCGCCGGCTGGTCGGCCCCGCACACGGCCCTGCTCGTCCTGACGGTCCCCGCGGCCGCGGCCCTGCTGGCCTGGCGGCTCGACGGCTCCCCCGCGACCGTGCCGATCGAGCTGACCGGAGCCGTGACCGCGCTGGTGGCCATCGTTCTGGCCGCGACCGACCTCCCGATGCTCGCCCTGGTCCTGGCCCTGTGCGCGGTGATCACCGCGGGCACGGCGATCCGCGAGGACCGCCGCCCCCTCGGCTACGCGGCCACCGCCCTGTTCCTCCTGGCGACCTGGGTCCGGCTGGCGGCCTGGGAGGTCGACATCCCCGAGGCGTACACGCTCCCGGTCACGATCCCGGCCCTGTTCGTCGGCCACCTCCGCAGGCGGCGCGTCCCGGAGACCTCGTCCTGGACGGCGTACGGCCCGGGTCTGGCCGCCACTCTCCTGCCGAGCCTGGTCATGGCCTGGGACGACCCCGGCTGGACCCGCCCGCTGCTGCTGGGCCTGGCGGCGCTGTCCCTCACTCTGATCGGCGGCGGCTACAGCCTCCAGGCCCCCTTGGTCCTGGGCGGCTCGGTCCTGACCCTGGACGCCCTGCATGAACTGGCCCCGTACATCGTCCAGGTGGCGGACGCCCTCCCCCGCTGGGTACCCCCGGCGCTGGCAGGCCTCCTGCTCCTCGCCCTGGGAGCTACATACGAGCGACGCATCAGGGATGTCCGAAGGATGCGGGACATCCTCGGAAGGATGAGCTGACTCCCATAGGGGCGCGGGGAACTGCGCGACCGGCCACAACGGACGCGCGGTTCCCCACCACCTCAGCCCCTACGACGGCATCTTGTCCCCGAGAAGCGCCAGATTCTCGATAGCGGCAAGCCCGTACAGCGCCGTGTCATTGGTCGACACCCAGGCCGCCTCACTACCCGCCACCAGAGCCACCGGCCCGCTCAACGCCTCCGTCTTCCACGGCGCCGACTCCTTGTACCCGTCGGAGTTGTAGAACTTGTCCCACGCCCGAGCGGCCAGCTTCGCGTCCCCGGTCTTCACCGCCGCGTACGCGTCGAGCCGCGAGTGCCCCTGGAACAGCAGCAGCGTCCCGAAGTTGGACCCGTACCGAGCCGCCTGCTCGGCCTTCGTCGCGTTGAAGTACCGGCAGTAGTCGAAGTAGACCTCGTTGAACTTCGGCATGTCGACCAGGTCGATCAGCTCGGCGCAGAGCTCGTTGAGCCCGAACACGGCGGACAGGTGGGACACGCCCACCACCGGCGCCGAGGCCACCGCGAACTTGCCCGTGTCGAGGTCGTACAGCCCACTGCCCTGCACGAACCCGTTGGGCTGCGCGGCGATGCCCTCCATGGTCGACAGCACGCGCGCCTTGGCCTTCTCCCACTTCGGCCCCTTGCGCTCCCACTCCGTCAGCCAGGCCGAGACCAGCCCGCTCCAGTCCGTGCCGAAGCCGATCGACAGGGCGTGCCGGTCGGGCGTGTACGGATCGGTGCGTACCTTGCGCAGTGGGTCGAGTACGAGGAACGTCTCGTCGGAGTCGACATTGGCGTGCATGAGGTCGCCGACACGCTCGTCCGCGGTGAGGAAGTAGTAGTAGCGGCGGTACGTCGTGTTGGCGATGCGCTGCTGCTTGGCACTGTCGGCGTAGTGCTGCACACCGTGCCGGGTGCCGAGGCCCGCCCACTTGCCCAGGTGGTAGACGTCGACCTCACCGGTGTGCCGGGTCATGGACTCGGCGAACCGGAAGATGTCCGCGCGGCCCGACCTGAGGTACGCGAACCAGAGCCAGAGGTCGGGCGAGAGCTCGGAGTTGTCCCAGGCGTAGCCGCCGATGTCGTACCGCCACTGGTGCCTGACGGTGTCGTAGGTGTGCATGATGTCGCCGTGGTCCCAGAAGCCGTACCAACGGCGCTGCTCCACCTGGTCCTTGTAGTAGGTGAAGAGGAAGTCGAGGTGGTCCTCGATCTTCGCCTTGGCCGGGGTCGAGCGGTCCGGCTCGGAGTACAGGCCGGGGCCGAAGACCTTCGCCTTGATGAGCTGCTTCGGCGGCGCGGCGAGCTGCGGCAACACCCGTACGGCCTCGACCTGTTCGGCGAGGGCCTCTGGTGTCGGGGTGGACTCGTTGGCCCAGAAGAGGAGTTCCGAGGTGCGGGCGATGCCGTAGGGCGTGCCGAACTCGGGTTCGTAGTCCTCGTAGGTGATGTTGAGGCCTTCGAGCTGTTCGGCGAAGGTGTCCTGGCCCATGCCGTCGTGGTAGAAGCGCAGGTCCATGGGCTGGGCCTCGGGTGACCAGAGCCAGAGGGTGACCTCGGCCTCGTCGGTCTGGGCGTCGCGGATGTCGAGCTGGGAGGGGTGGCGCTCCCAGAAGTCCCGCAGCCCGAAGGAGAGTCCGCCGCTCGCGCCACCGACGTACCCGAACCCGGAGGCCCGACGGCCGCCGCCGGCGCCGATCCAGCCGTGCCCCTTCTTGGTGCGCTTGCGCACGGTGAAGCCGTCGGAGGAGAGCTGGGAGAGCGTGTAGTCGCCCCACTCGGGGATGTACTGGAGCCGGGTGGTGACCCGCTGGTCCCAGGTGGCGGGGTCGGGCAGCTTCTTGCCCGCGTACTGGGCCTCCTGCACGGCGATACCGGGGTCGCGGCGCAGCCCGGTGATGCCCTTGACGGCTTCGCGCAGCAGACCGGTGCCCTCACCGCCGATGCGGATGTGGCGGTCGTAGGACTGGTCGCGCATCGGGACGGTGAACCGCACCCCGAGCCCGCGGATGAAGTCGCCGCTGGCCTTGCCGGGCTCCTGGGTGCCGTCGTAGGTGATGGTGTGCACCATACGGAAGGAGTCGGCGCCCGCGTAGAAGTAGAGGCGGATCGAGAACGGCAGCCAACTCCGGTTGCCCTTGCGGTGCTTGCCGTCGATCTTGACGACCGCGCGGACCGGGCCCGACTGCTCGACGGTGACCTCGGAGATGGCCCCCTCGAAGCGCTCGGTCCGGACCGAGCCCTGGTCCTCGTCCTCGATCTCGGGCTGGCGGATCAGGACCAGCCGGCCGTTCTTGGCGATCTCCGTGGACCCGCGGGTGACCGACTTGATGAGCGTGGCGCCCGACTTGCCGATCTTCGCGGTGATGACACCCGTGGAGACGGTGATCGCGCCGCCGCTCTTGTCGACGGTGACCTTCTTGTCCGGTACGGCGGCCTCACCGGCCGTCAGGGACAGCTTGCCGTTGCCCGAACTGACGGCGTGGGCGGTCCACTTGAGCGATCCGTCGGGCCAGTAGGCGATCGGCCAGGACTGCACCGGCACGGCCTTGCCGTCCGCGTCGGTGACCGCGAACTTCTGATCCTCCTGGTAGACGCCCTTGGGCCAGGGGACGCCGACGGTGGAGCCGGGCGCGGCACCGAGGCCGCCGTCCTCCAGCCAGTCCAGGGTCACGGGAGAGTCGTCGGCCTCGGCGGCTCTCGGCGCGGCCTGCGCGTCCTTGGTCCCTAGCGCCCAGCTGAACTGCGCGGCGGCACCGGCGACGGCGGCGGCTTTGAGGATGGACCTGCGGGGGATGGGGGACATGGCCGTTCCTTTCCATGGACATGCTGGACAGGCTGGTCAGGGGCATGACAGAGAGGTGCGACGCCGGGGGCGCCGACCCTGTGACAAGGGCACTGCTCGTCAGCGGCGCCGGTAGCGCTCCTCCACGGCGACGGCCGCCGCCGCGACGGCCCCGAGCACGGGGACCGCCAGCGGCGCGACGAACCCCGCGGTCAGGGCCACGACGGCCAGACCGGCGATGATCAGGAAGGACCCGGCGGGGTCGCGCAGGGTCCGCCGTACGGCGTCGGCGAGGAGCGCGCGCCAGGAGGCGCCCGGTGTCCAGACCGCCGTCGCGCGCAGCCCGGCCACCACGAGGCCGATCAGCGCCAGAAGTCCGACGGCGCCGACGAGCGGCCCGCCGGGGATCCCGGCCCGGGCGGCCTGGACGTCCACCCAGACCGCGGCGGCCGCGGCCCATCCGGCGACTCCGACGAGCCACCCGCGGCGCACGGCCGTACGGAAGTCCGCGGCGAACTCCCGCCAGCCTCCCGCCTCATGACCCGTCCGGCGCCGCAGATGCCGGGCGCCGGCGGCGAAGGCCGCGGGGTAGGTGACGAGCCCGAGACAGCCCACGGCGATCCAGACGCCGGTGAGCAGGGTCTCGGCGAAGACCGCGAAGCGCTCACCGCCGAACACCGACGCCCTGCGGGCTTTCACACGCGCTTGCGCCATGCTGACCGCCTCACTTCAGTCCGGACGTGGCCATGCCGTCGATGAGGTAGCGCTGGAAGGCCATGAAGAAGGCGATGACCGGGATCAGCGCCACCAGCGACATCGCGATCATGCTGCCGTAGTTGGAGATGCCCTCCTGGTCGCGGAACATCATCAGGCCGAGCGAGACGGTGTACTTGTCGGGGGTGTTGAGGTAGATCAACGGCCCCATGAAGTCGTTCCAGGCGTTGATGAACGTGAAGATCGCGCTGGTGATGAGGGCGGGCCGGCACAGCGGCAGCACGATCGACCAGTAGGTCCGCAGGTGCCCGCAGCCGTCCAGCTTGGCGGCCTCGTCCAGCTCGCGCGGCAGCCCGCGCATGAACTGCACCATCAGGAAGACGAAGAACGCCTCCGTGGCGAGGAACTTGCCGGCCACGAGCGGCACCAGCGTGTCGACCAGTTCCAGCTTGCGGAACATCACGTACTGCGGGATGAGCAGGACGTGGTACGGCAGCAGCAGGGTGCCGATCATCAGCGTGAACAGCAGGTTCCGTCCGGCGAACCTGATCTTGGCGAAGGCGTAGGCGGTCAGCGAGCTGGACAGCACGACACCGGCCACGGCGAGACCGGCGTAGATCAGCGAGTTGACGAAGAAGGTGCTGATGGAGATGCCGGAGATGCCGTCGGCCAGACCGGAGAAGTTCGCCCAGACCGGCTTGGCCGGCAGCAGGTCGATGCTGGCGATGATGTCCTTGCTCGGCTTGAACGAGGCACCGAGGACCCAGATCACCGGGTACAGGATGACCGCGAGGATGACGAGCGCGCCCACGTGCCAGGCGATCGATCCGAAGCGCCGCCGCTCGTTCGCGGTACGCACGACAGGGCTGGTGGCGGTGGTCACTTGGCGGCCTCCTCGTAGTGCACCCACTTCTTCTGCGACCAGAACAGGACCGCCGTGACCAGCGCCACCGCCAGCACCAGCGTCCAGGCCATCGCGGCGGCGAAGCCCATCTGGGCCTCCTTGAAGCCCTTCTGGTAGAGGTAGCAGGTGTAGACGAGGGTGGCGTCGGCCGGCCCGCACTGGGTGTTGGAGACGACATAGGCGGAGCCGAACACCTGGAACGCGTGGATGGACTCCAGCAGCACGTTGAAGAAGAGCACCGGGGAGATCATCGGCAGCGTGATGTTCCAGAACCGCCGCAGGGGCCCGGCCCCGTCCATCTCGGCGGCCTCGTACAGCTCCTGCGGGACCTGCTTGAGGCCGGCCAGGAAGATGACCATCGGCGCGCCGAACTGCCAGACGCTCAGGGCCACCAGGGAGTACAGCACGTAGTCGGGGTTGCCGATCCAGCCGCCCACGTCGACGCCGAAGATCTTCTGCGTGCGGTCCACGATCGCGTCGTCCGAGAACAGCGCCCGCCACACGAAGCCCACCGAGACGCTGGCGCCGATGAGCGAGGGCATGTAGAACGCGGCCCGGTACAGGCCCTGTCCGCGCCGCTTCTGCGCGAGCAGCATGGCGACGCCCAGGGCCAGCAGCAGCTTGAGCGGGGTGGCCACGACGACGTACTTGAGCGTGACCTCCACCGACTTCTGCCAGCGCGGGTCCTGGAACATCGTCGTGAAGTTGTCGAGCCCGACCCACTCGGGCGGGGTGAACAGGTTGTACCGGGTGAACGCGTAGTACAGCGACGCGATCATCGGCCCCGCCGTGAGGACCAGGAACCCCGCGATCCACGGCGACATGAAGAGGTAGCCGACGAGGTTCTCGCGGCGCCGCCCGCGCCGCCCGGCGGCAGGAGCGGCGGGCCGCTTCTTCGCCGGGCGCACGGGCGCTTCCTTGACGAGCGTCATGGTGGTACGTCCCCTCAGCCCGCGAACGCGGCCTTGGCCTCGCCGAACAGCGCCTTTGCCGCGTCAGCCGGCTTGGTCTTGCCCTGGGAGACCTCGCCGCCGATGCGCAGGAACGCCGCCTCGATGACATCGGCACCCGACGGGTGCGGGGTGATCTTCCCGAGCACACCGGCCTTGGCGACCTCTTCCTCGTACGCCTTGACGCCCTTGTTGTTGGCGTCGGTGGGCACGAAGGCGTCGTACTGCTCGGTCGTGGCGAGGATGCCGCGGTCGTAGCCCATGATCTTGCCGACCTCGGGGTCGTGGACCATGAAGGAGATGAACTGGGCGGCTTCCTTGGGGTGCTTGGTCCCGGCGAAGGCGCTCAGCATCAGCGAGCCGAGGTACTGGCCGGTGTTCTTGCCGTCCGTGGTGGGGATCGGCGCGAGCCCGTAGTCCGACTCGCCCTCGCCCTCGTAGCGGATGGAGAAGTTGTCCCAGGTGAACTCGGACGCGGCGAGCCCGGCCGACAGGCCCGACTTGGGCTGGACCTGCTCGATCTTCTTCGGGTCGGCGACGAGACCGGACTTCACGCGCTTGTACGCGTCCGTCCACCACTGCGTCAGATCGTCCTCGGTGAAGCCGAGATCGGAGTCGGTGAAGAAGGCCTTGCCGTTCTGACGCAGATACAGGTCGTAGAGATACATGATGGCGTGGTAGCCGGTGTCACCGGCGATCTTCAGCTTGTCCTGGATCGTCTGGAGCGCGGCGAAGTACTCGTCCCAGGTCCAGCCGAACTTCGCCTCGACGCCCGCCTTCTTGAAGGCCTTGAGGTCGATGACGAGTGCCATGGTGTTGGCGCCGACGGGGATACCGAGCTGCTTGCCGTCGACCTGACCGTTCGCCAGAACACCGTTGCGGAAGTTGTCCAGGCTCAGATTCCCGGAGTCCGCCTGCGTCTTGAGATCCAGGAGAACACCGCGCTTGTCGTACTTGCGCAGGAAACCGACCGCATTCTGGAAAACGTCCGGCGGATTACCACCGGAGGCCTGGGTCTGGAACTTCTCCCAGAACGCCTGATAGTCGGTGAATTCAGGCTTGATCTTGATCTTCGGGTACTTCTTCTCGAAGAGCGCGATCGTCTTCTTGATGGCGATGGTGCGCGGCTCGCCACCCCACCACGCGTAACGGAGTGTCACGGTCCCGTCTCCGGAACTGCCGCTGTCACCACCGCACCCGGTCGTCGCGGCCAGCCCCAGCGTCGCCGCTGTAGCCCCGGCCGCCTTGAGGATCGTTCGCCTCTCAACATTCCTGCTGGTTCCCACAGTCGGACCCCTCCCCGCAGCGTCGCCGCCTGCATGAATCGTTTCAAGTAAGCGCTTGCTGGCACAAGTTACGGAGGGGCCGGAGGTGCGTCAATGATTCGGACAGGAATTTCTTGAGAGTGTGGTGAGAAGCCGGAGCGCCTCCAACCACCCTGCGGGATGCGGAAACTGACGACACCCCAGGTGAGAGACACGGGATCGACCGGTCGAACACGACACAGGCCGCAGTACGAGATCGGCGCGCGGCCGGAAAACAACGCGCGGCGGGGGATCCTCGCCGCGGAGGGTCACGCGGGGCGGAGCCGGTCGACCCGGCCCTCGCGTCCGTCCGTACACACGCCGACGGCCCGTCCGCGATCTCGCAGACGGGCCGTCGGTCCGGGTGGGCGATACTGGGTTCGAACCAGTGACCTCTTCGGTGTGAACGAAGCGCTCTCCCACTGAGCTAATCGCCCGGACGCAGGAAGAACATTACCCCATGTCAGGGGGTGCCCTGCGTCATGTCACGGGACGTGACGCAGGGGTCCGAACGCCCTGATCCCCCGCTGGCCCCGGCTCCCGCCGGAGGACCCACGGGTCACCCGGTGGACGCGACCGCACCCGCGAGGCGGCCCGTCTGGGGGGCCGGGTACGCGCCCCGACGCAGCGGCGGCCCAGCCTGCGGGCTGCGGGCTGCGGGCTGCGGGCTGCGGGCTGCGGGCTGCGGGCTGCGGGCTGCGGGCTGCGGGCTGCGGCGCCTTACCCCCTGCCTGCTTGCAGGACAGCCTGGGCCCCGTGCGCCGCTCACTGGTCCTTGATGTTCCAGGGCATCTCGAAGCCGAACTTCCAGAGGTAGACCCCGAGGATCGCGGCGATGAGCACCAGGCCGATCGAGGTCAGGATGATGTTGCGTCGGCGCACCTTGGGATCGAGGGCGCGCTGGGCCGCCTCGGTCACCTTCCGCTTGGTCCACCGCAGCACGAGCTGGGCCCAGACGAACTCGGTCGCCCAGATCGCCATACCGCCGAAGATCACGACCCAGCCGGGTCCCGGCAGCGGCAGCATGATGATGCCGGCGACCACGACCGCGAGGCCGATCACGAAGATCAGGACCTGCCAGCTCAGGTGCAGCAGCCGCCGCGATTTCACGAACTCGGGCGCCCGGGAGCCGAGCCCCTGTCCCTCCGGCGCTTCGTCCGCCTTCTCGTCGCTCTGCTCGTCGGATGCCACGGCGACCTCGCGCGGCTCGTCACTCCCCGTATTCATACAGCCAAACCCTACCGGAGAGAAACCGGTCACCGGAATGGTCGTACCTCCGCAAGGGGTTCTCGGCCGGAAGAGTTACGTAAAGGCACGCAAAACACTCAGAGGGGTTTACAACGGCACCGTAGGTGGCATGTCGATTTCGCCGACGTGCGAATCCCCGAGCGCACACTGAGCGAAAGGCCCTGGCGCTTATGAACACCACGGTCAGCTGCGAGCTGCACCTGCGCCTCGTTGTGTCGAGCGAGTCCTCCCTGCCTGTCCCCGCAGGCCTGCGGTACGACACGGCCGACCCCTACGCCGTGCACGCCACCTTCCACACCGGAGCCGAGGAGACCGTCGAGTGGGTGTTCGCCCGCGACCTCCTCGCGGAGGGCCTCCACCGGCCCACCGGAACCGGCGACGTCCGAGTCTGGCCGTCGCGCAGTCACGGTCAGGGCGTCGTCTGCATCGCCCTGAGCTCCCCTGAGGGCGAGGCGCTGCTCGAGGCCCCGGCGCGGGCCCTGGAGTCCTTCCTGAAGCGGACGGACGCCGCCGTGCCCCCGGGCACCGAGCACCGCCACTTCGATCTGGATCAGGAGCTCTCGCACATCCTGGCGGAAAGCTAGGGGGCGAGACCGCACAGAGCCGCCCGGCGCCGTCCACTCGGGGAGACGGCTCGGGCTCGTACAACCGCATAGGGAACGACAGGCGCCGTGGCTGCGGAGCGCTCCGCAGCCACGGCGCCTGTCGTGCGGCCCGTCACCGAGGCCCGGCGAGCCGTTACCATCGGCCAGCATCGGCGGGCGTCCGCCCGACCCCCAGGCCAGGGAGCGAATCGTGCTGATCACCCACGACACCCGGTGCGCACTCGACACCGTGGTCGATCTGGTGAACACCGCACCGGAGGACGACGCGGCGCCGGACGCACTGCCGGATGTGGCGGCGCTCGCGGATTTCGTACGAAACCACGAAATCAGTGATGTCGGGGTGCTCTCGGAGTTCGACCTGTCGGCGGTGCGCAAGATCCGCGGCCGGTTCGCCTCGGTCTTCGCCGCCCCGGACGCCCGGGCCGCCGCGAACCTCATCAACGACCTGGTCGCCGCCGCGGGCACCACACCCCAGCTCACGGACCACGACGGCTACGACTGGCACGTGCACTACTTCGCCCCCGGCGCCTCGGTGGCCGACCACCTGGCGGCCGACTGCGGAATGGCGCTGGCGTTCTTCGTGGTGGCCGGCGAGCAGGAGCGGCTGCGGCGCTGCGAGGCGCCCGACTGCCGGCGGGCCTTCGTCGACCTCTCCCGGAACCGCTCCCGCCGGTACTGCGACAGCCGGACCTGCGGTAACCGTCTGCATGTGGCCGCGTACCGGGCGCGGCGCAAGGAGGCCGCGGGCTGAGGCCCGGTCGGCGCCTGCGACGTGATCCCCGGCGGGTGGCGCCGGGGATCACGGGTACGGCTCAGAGCAGCAGCAGGTCGTGCAGCGCAGCCATGAGCAGCAGACACCCGATCACCGCAAGGAAGATCATCAGCGGTGGCTGGGAAAGGGCGAAAAGGCATCCACGCGGCTCGTCCTGCTGCGGCGCGGTGTCGCTCTGTGTCGTGTCCAGCATCTCGCCGCGATGATGACGCAGCCGGGACCCCCGACGCGATCAACACGCCCGGAATGGGCGGGAGTTCGCCGAATTCCGTGATGTCCGTTTCGGATCGTGATCACTTGCGGACGGGCCCGGATCCCCCTGCGAACGTTTCAGTCCGTCAGGCGGGCGTCATATGCCGTGCTTCTTGAGGATGGCCTCGATGTCGCTGAAGTCGTCCGTGGCGGTCTCGGCGGTCCGGGGTTTGCCCGCGGGGCGCGCCGCCGGGGTGCGGACGGCCGGGCCGAGCGAGGGCGCCGACGCGGTGGGGGCCACCGCCTCCTGGGACCCGGCGCCCCGGGCCGCCTTGCGCTCCTTGCGGGTGCCGCCCCGGCGGCGCTCCACCGCGCGTGTGGTCGAGAACAGCACCCACGACAGACCGAGCACGCCGAAGCCCGCCCAGGCCGTCGGGCTGAACGCGGTGTCCGCGAGCCAGTCGACCACGCCGGTCATCACCAGGCCGAGCGGGACGAGGGAGTATGCGGCGATACGGGTGGCCGCCAAGAAGCGCTTGCGGTACGCGGAGACCGCCGCGATGCCCAGGCCGGCCGCGGCGACTGCGGAACAGACGGTCTCGGCAATCATCCGGCCCTCCAGGCGGGGTTCGACGGTCTCTGTGCCACTTCGTCACTGTCCATCCTGCACCCCTTGGCCCCCGCCGAGCCATCCTCCGGCAGGACATCAGGGACATCTCCGGGTCGGCTCCTCCGGAGGTGCCGGTCGGGGTCGTACCGACGGAGCAGGCGGCTCCAGCAGCGGCAGGGGGGTGCGGCGGAGCTGTCGAGGCGGCCGGGGAGCGGCGACGTCCGCCTCCGGGCGGCGGCCGGAAGTGGCGACGTGCGCCTCCGGGCGGCCCGGGAGAGCGGCCACGTCCGCGTGGCCGGGGGTGATGCGGCCCAGTGCGGCGGAGCTGGGAGACTGGGGGCATGAGCGACCCCTCCCCCGCCCGCCCCGCCGCGCCCGTTCTCGACGTGTGGTGCGAGTTGCAGTGCTCCGACTGCCGTGACGCCCTGGACGACGTCCGGGCGCTGCGGGCCCGCTACGGCGACCGTCTGGAGCTGCGGCTGCGGCACTTCCCGCTGGAGAAGCACAAGCACTCCTTCGCCGCCGCACAGGCCGCCGAGGAGGCGCTGGAGCAGGGCAAGGGCTGGGAGTACACCGAGGCCGTGCTCGCGCGGGTCGAGGAGCTGGACCGTAGGGGGGAACCTCTCCTGGTCGAGGTCGCCAGCGAACTGGGCCTGGACGCCGAGGAGTTCGACACCGCGCTGATCGACGGCCGGCACATCCTGATCGTGGACGCCGACCAGGCCGAGGGCAAGGCGATCGGCGTGGCCGGCACCCCGACGTACGTCATCGACGGCGAACGGCTGGACGGCGGCAAGAGCCAGGACGGGCTGCGCGAGCGGATCGAGCAGATCGCCGACCGGCTGCTCGCCGAGCAGGACTGAGACCGCCTCACCGCAGGCTCTTGCAGCCGGCCAGGTCCACGTCCGTCGCCAGAACAGGCTCTTGCAGTCGGGCAGGACCGCGTCCGTCGCCAGAGCAGGCTCTTGCAGCCGGCCAGGACCGCGTCCGTCGCCAGAGCAGGCTCTTGCAGCCGGCCAGGACCGCGTCCGTCGTCAGAGCAGGCTCTTGTACATCGAGTAACCCACCGTCTCGTAGCCGAGCGACTCGTACAGCCGTTCGGCCGGTGTGTTGCCCGCGAAGACGTTCAGGCCCAGGACCCGGCGACCGGAGGCGATCGCCTGGCTCTCGGCGAGCAGCATCAGGGAACGGCCGTGCCCGCGGCCGCGGAAGGGCTCCTCGGTCTCGACGTCGTAGACGAAGGCCTTGTCGGCGATGAACTCCACCCACAGGAACCCGACCCGGACGCCGTCGTGCTCCAGCACGCTGTACAGCGCCTCCTCCGTGGTGAGGCCGCGCGCCACCAGCTGTTGGTGGTCCTTGCGCGACCTCGCCCTCGCCTCGGCCTCCGGCACCCCGCGCTCGCTCCAGTCCCGGGCGTACTCCTCTATGCCACGCTCGGCCCACGGCCCGAACTCGGCCTGCGTCATGGGCCTGCTCCGGCTGCCCGCGGGCAGTTCGGGCGCGGTGGTGCCGAGCGGCTTCTCCATGCCGCGGTTGCGGTGGACGTACCCGAGCGCGCCGGCGAGCCGCAACGCGGGCGCGGCGGTGGCCGGGACCCTGATCTCCAGCTGCCGGCAGCCCCAGCCGCGCGCCACCTCCTCGGCGGCGAGCGCGGCGACCGCGCCCCGGCCGCGCCCGCGGTCCGGTTCGTCGATCCGCAGATCCCTGATCTGGGCGACGACCGGCCCGAAGGACGGGTGGGTCGCCAGATGTATCGCTCCGACGGGACGGCTGTTCACGCACACCGAGTAGTGGCGGGACAGTGCCCCGTCGGCCCCGCGCTGAAGCGGCTCGGTCGGCCGCAGGGTGGTGGTCATCACCGGAGTTCTACCCGCTGCCGAGCGCCGGGGCAGCCCAATATCGCGGCCCTTTACGGCCTCTTACGGGTACGGCCTCTCACGACCCGACCCTCACGGCCTCTCACGGATCGAGGTCGTCCCCGGCCCGCTCGTCGAAGATCCGCATGGCCTTGGCGGTCACCGGCCCCGGCGCGCCCGGCAGTTCGCGCGCGTCGACGCGGTGCACGGCCTGGACGTCCCGCAGGGTCGAGGTCAGGAACACCTCGTCGGCCCGCTCCAGGACGTCCAGCGGCAGGTCGGTCTCCTTGGCGCCGGTCCATTCGACGGTCAACGCGCGCGTGATGCCCGCGAGACAGCCGGAGGCGAGCGGCGGGGTGTGGATCTCGCCGTCGAGCACGACGAACACGTTCGACCCGGTGCCCTCGCACAACTGCCCGACGGTGTTGGCGAACAGCGCTTCGGAGGCGCCCCGCTCACGCGCGCGTGCGAGCGCGACCACGTTCTCGGCGTACGAGGTCGTCTTGAGGCCGGTGAGGGCGCCACGCTCGTTGCGCGTCCACGGGACGGTGATCACGGCCGTGGAGTCGGGCCGCGGCGCGGACTCGCCGAGGGCGACCACCAGGGTCGGCCCGTGGTCACCGCGGTCGGACCCCAGCGGACCATGACCCCCGGTGTAGGTGATGCGCAGCCGTCCGAGCGGCATCGGGTTGGCTTCGAGTACGGCCGCGCAGGCACGGCGGACCTCGTCGTGGTCCGGATCGGGCAGCCCGAGCCCGCGCGCCGACAGGGTCAGCCGGTCGAGATGCCGGGTGAGCGCGAAGAGCCGGCCGTCCACCGCCTTCACGGTCTCGAAGATGCCGTCGCCCACGGTCAGCCCGTGGTCGAAGACCGAGACGCGGGCGGTCTCGATGTCCTGCAGCCCGCCGTCGAGCCAGATCTTCACGTCAGGGTCCCTCCACTCACCTCGTACGTCCCCGACGCTACCGCGAGCAGCCGGGCCGCCTTCAGCTCGGTCTCCCGCCACTCCCCCTCGGGGTCGGAACCCCAGGTGATCCCGGCGCCGGTACCGAAACGCAGCACTCCTTCACCGCGGTCGATCCAGAACGTGCGGATACCGACGGCCAGCTCCCCGGTCCCCCGGTCGGCGTCGACCCACCCGATCCCCCCGCAGTACGGCCCGCGGGGTGCGGTCTCCAGTTCGTCGATGATCCGCAGCGCGCTGGACTTGGGCGCGCCGGTGACCGAGCCGGGCGGGAACGCGGCGCCGAGCAGCTCGGCCCAGCCGGCGCCCTCCCGCAGCTCACCCCGCACGGTCGACACGAGATGGACCAGGCCCGGATGCTTCTCCACGGCACACAGGTCGGGGACGGTGACACTGCCGGTGGCGCACACCCGCCCCAGGTCGTTGCGGACCAGGTCCACGATCATCACGTTCTCGGCGTAGTCCTTGGGCAGCAGGTCGTCCTCGGTCCGCCCGGTCCCCTTGATCGGCCCCGACTCCACGACCCGCCCGGCTCGGCGCAGGAACAGCTCTGGGGACGCGGTGGCGATCTCCACTCCGTGCCCGGGCAGCCGAATCGTTCCTGCGTACGGCGCCGGGTTGCCGCGGGCCAACAGCGCGGTCAGCGCGTCCACGTCGGCGCCTGGCGTGAGGGGCGCGCTCAGGACCCGGCAGAGGTTGGCCTGGTAGACCTCGCCGGTGGCGATGCGCTCACGAATCCGTCGTACGGCCGCCGTGTACGCGGCGCGATCGAGAGACGACGTCCAGTCACCGACCCCGGGTCCGTGCCACGCCCCCGGCACCGGCGCGGGCACCGGCTCCTGGCGTACGGCGGCGAAGCGGGCGCAGGTGAGACCGCCTTCGAAGTCCGCGGCAACGGCCCAGAAACCGCGGGAGTCCAGGGCCGCGGGGTCGCTGGTGACGTCGAGGAGACCGGTGGCGACACGGTCGCCGAAACGGGCGAGAGGAGCGAGGTCGAGCACGAGGTCGAGTCTATGGCGGGTGTCACGCAGGTGACCTGGCCATGTCCTTCAGGGCGCCCTGACCACGTACGTCGACATGCGCACCGCAGCACGCTGCGCAAACGCGTTTTTGTACTGGCCCCGGAATCCGCTAGAGTTCAACACGTCGCCGAGCCGCGCAAGCGGATCGGAAGGACAGGCGAACGTAGCTCAGTTGGTAGAGCGCAACCTTGCCAAGGTTGAGGTCGCGAGTTCGAACCTCGTCGTTCGCTCGGAAGAGCAAGGGGATCATCCCGACCCCCAACACTCCTGGTGGAGTGGCCGAGAGGCGAGGCAACGGCCTGCAAAGCCGTCTACACGGGTTCAAATCCCGTCTCCACCTCCAAGGACGATTAGCTCAGCGGGAGAGCGCTTCCCTGACACGGAAGAGGTCACTGGTTCAATCCCAGTATCGTCCACTGGATCTTCGGATCCCCGCGCGATTAGCTCAGCGGGAGAGCGCTTCCCTGACACGGAAGAGGTCACTGGTTCAATCCCAGTATCGCGCACGCAGCAGACACGATCCTGATCGTGGTTCCCCGCGCGATTAGCTCAGCGGGAGAGCGCTTCCCTGACACGGAAGAGGTCACTGGTTCAATCCCAGTATCGCGCACACACCGAAGCCCCCGGCCCTGCGGCCGGGGGCTTCTTCGTCTCTGGTCGGCGTCAGCTGGAGAACAGCATGTGGCCGAAGCCGCGGTTGCGGTGGTGGCCGCCGTGATGACCGCCGTGACCGCCGTAGTGACCGCCGCCGTGCTGCGGGGCGCCCCAGGCCGGTGCGCCGGGCTGGGCCGGGTACTGCGGAGCGGCCGGCGGCGGCGGAACGGCGGGGCCGCCGGCCCACTGGCCCTCCAGGCGGGTCAGCGCCTCCAGCTCGCCGTAGTCGAGAAAGATCCCGCGGCAGCCGCTGCACTGCTCGATCTGGACACCGTTGCGGTTGTACGTGTGCATCGGTGCATGACACTTCGGACACTGCATCGTCGGCTCAACTCCTCGCCGGTTGATCCTGCTTAGCGTTACGCCAGGACAGACTCTGTCCGGCTCTGGTCGGTTGCACCCTACTTCGCGAAACCGCTCGCCAACTCCGGCGGGGTGGAACCCATTCGCCCGCAGGCCTCGACGACCGCGCGCTCCACGTCGTCCAGCGGCCGGCCGGCGTCGATCGCCTTCGCCACGGCACGGGCCGCCGTCTGCACGGTGAGGGCGCGGGCCGGGACGTCCAGGGCGGGCCAGGGGTCGCCGTCGGGGGGTACGGCCGGCCCGCCGGCCGCGCGGTAGGCGGCGAGGAAGAGGCCCCAGTCCTCGGGGGACAGCAGACCGCAGGCGTACCAGGCGGCGGGGCGGGCGAGGTCCCAGGCGGGCTCGCCCACGCCGAGATCGTCGACGTCGATGAGACGCCAGGGGCCTTCCGGGGCGGGGTGACGCACGAGTTGCCCGAGGTGCAGGTCGCCGTGGCAGAGGGTCGTGGTGTCCGGCATGGGGGTCTCGGCGCGGGCCCAGGGCGGAAGCGCGGACCAGGCGCGGAGGACGGGGGCGACGGCGGGGTGCTCGCTCTGCCGGGCCGCCTTGAGAAGTCTGGCGACGGCGAGCGCCGCCTTCACCGGGCCCCGCATGGGGGGCAGGCCGGGTGGGGCGGGGGTGCGGTGGAGGCGGGCGAGGAGGGTGGCGGCGGCCTCCCAGGGGGCGGCGTCCGGATCCTCCGGGTCCACGGGCTCACCGTACGGCCAGAAACTGACGAGCCTGCCGTGCAGGTCGACGTGCGTCGCGTGCAGTGGGGGCAGGAGGATGCCGTTGAGCTGGGCGGCCGCGGTGAGGCGCGGAGCGAGGTCGGCGGGGGCCGTGTCGGGGGCGTGCGCCTTCGCGACGGTGCCGGCGTGCCGGACGACGGTGGCGTCAGGGCGGTCGGCGAGGGTGGCTGCGCCGCAGGGACAGGCCACCGGGTCACCTGAGTGAGCCTCGGCTCTGACTCTGAGGGTGAGCTGGGTGAGGAGGGGGTGTTGCGTCACGGGGCTCCCTCGGCGACGTGAGGTCTGGCGCCTCAGTATGTGCCGGGTTCTGCTGTCGGGCGGGTGCGGGTGCGTTGTGGCTGGTCGCGCAGTTCCCCGCGCCCCTAGGGGGTTGCAGTTGGCCTGCGCCACGACGGGGCCGTCAGCCGCTGGCGCCCGCCCCCCACGAACCGTTAGCCGTCCGCGCCCGCCCCCACCGGCCGTTGGCCGCGCACGGCGTGAAGGGGACGGGGTGGGGGGTGTCCGCCCGCAGCGGCCGGCGTCCGTTACCGGGCCCCAATTTCGATGGACCGAGCCGCCGGACCGAGGACGGATACCCCCCACCCCGGCACCGACCCACCCACCGGACCGGATGCGCTACGCACGCCCCCACCGGACAGCAACGGGCCGCCGCAGGCCTCCAGGGGCGCGGGGAACTGCGCAAAACGCCCGCCCCCACCGAACCCGCGGACGAAAACGGCCCAACCGCCGGAGGCAAAAGCAATGCCGGCGCAGCTCCCCAGCTGCGCCGGCATTTTGCCGTCCGCCGCACCCCCGTCCCCACGGGGTTTCATGGGTGGATGTCCCCGCCCGGACCGCTCTTCCGGGCCTGGGGTCGCCGCTCAGCGCCCCAGCATCACTCCCACGGACGACGCCTGTGTGGCCACTGTCTCCCAGCCGTCGAAGACGACGAGGAGCAGGACCGCCAGAGGAAGGGCCATGAGCGTCGCCACCAGCGGGTGACGGCGGCCCGTACGGCGGGGCTGACGTGTGCGGGACAGTGTCCGCGGTGCCGTAAGAGCCATGGTCCCTCTCCTGACCGTTCTGTTGTCGTTGGCAGCGGCGGGTGTCTGACCTCGGGGGACGAGTGCTGCACCCGCCGCTTGACCTCAAATCTAGGCGTCACGGCCCTCCGGCACGTCATGCCCTCGTACCGATTGCCGGGCCTCCCCGAGGATGAGCCGTCACCAGTGACGTACTCCCGTGGGTGGAGACGAGGACCTAGGTCTCCGGGTCTTCCCGGAGGGGGCGCCCGGTCTGTGCCGTTTTCTCCGAGCTGTCCTCACGCGGCACCGGCTGCTCGACCAGCGCCAGGACCCGTGTCGCCATGAAACGGGCCGTCCGGACAACCGAGCCGTTCCGCGTGACTTCGCTCACTTCCACCACGCCTCGGCGTACCGCCGTCTCCACCCGGCGGCCCGCCCTGCTCGCCACCACCTCATATGTGCGCGTCGTGTCACCTGCGTCCACGACTATCTCCACACGATCACCCTTCACGGGTTCAATCCCCCTTCTGCGACGGGTGGTTGGGATCACAGTCGACTCGAAGTCACCCTGTCCGCCGACCCCCTGACCACCCCTCAAGTCTCCCACCCGGCACTGACAATCCATCGGGACGAGAGGGCGCGGCCTCTGCGCGCGGCGGGCCGTGGAAACGTAAGCTGTCGCTCGTCACACGGACCGGGCAGCGGGGATGGACATGGCGATGATGCGCCTGAGGCGCGAGGACCCGCGCGTCGTCGGCTCGTTCAGGCTTCACAGACGGCTGGGCGCGGGCGGGATGGGTGTCGTCTACCTGGGCTCCGACCGCAAGGGGCAGCGGGTCGCGCTGAAGGTCATCCGGCCCGATCTCGCCGAGGACCAGGAGTTCCGGTCGCGGTTCGCGCGCGAGGTCTCCGCCGCCCGGCGGATCCGCGGCGGCTGCACGGCCCGGCTCGTCGCGGCGGACCTCGAAGCGGACCGTCCGTGGTTCGCCACCCAGTACGTGCCCGGTCCCTCCCTGCACGACAAGGTCGCCGACGAGGGTTCCCTCGGCGCGGCCGAGGTCGCCTCGATCGGCGCCGCCCTCTCGGAGGGGCTCGTCGCCGTGCACGAGGCGGGGGTGGTGCACCGTGACCTCAAGCCGTCGAACATCCTGCTCTCCCCCAAGGGCCCCCGGATCATCGACTTCGGCATCGCCTGGGCGACCGGGGCCTCCACCCTCACCCACGTCGGCACCGCCGTCGGCTCCCCCGGCTTCCTCGCGCCGGAGCAGGTGCGCGGGGCCGCGGTGACCCCGGCCACGGACGTGTTCTCGCTCGGCGCGACCCTGGCGTACGCCTCGATGGGCGACTCGCCCTTCGGGCACGGCAGTTCCGAGGTGATGCTGTACCGCGTGGTGCACGAGGAGGCGCAGCTGCACGGCGTGCCCGACGCGCTGGCCCCCCTGGTCCGCGCCTGTCTGGCGAAGGACCCCGAGGAGCGGCCGAGCACCCTCCAACTGTCGCTGCGGCTCAAGGAGATCGCGGCCCGTGAGGCGCAGGGCCTGCCCGATCTGCGCCCGCCCGCGCCGCGCGCCGCCGAGGCGGACCGGCCCACCGGACGGCTCGCCGACACCTACCCCGACCGGCCCGCGCAGCGCCGCCCGCAGGGGCAGTCGGGCACGCAGGGCAGTCGCGGGGACAGTCCGTCGCGTGGTTCCGGTCCCGCGCGCAACGGCACTCCGCCGCGCGGTGGCGTCCCGTCCCGTGGCGGCAACGGGCCCGTACGCGGCACCGGCGCCCCCGCGCCCCGCTCCGGCGGGCCCCGGCCCACTCCGGCCGGGCGCAACACCACGCGCTCCGGCAGCGGCAGCCGCCCCGCGCCCCGCAGCGGAACCGGGCGTCCCGCATCGCGGAACACCGGTACGGGGCGTCGGCCCGCCAACCCGCGCCTGCTGCGCCAGCGGTTGTTCGTGTTCGTCGTGGTCACGCTGTTCGTGGCGCTCGGCATCGCGGCGGCCCAGGGGTGTCAGGGACCGTCGCGCGGGCTCGGCGGCGACAGCGGCGTCGTACGGGACCAACGGCAGGGGCAGGTGCACGCGCCGCCGCTGCGGACGCCGGCCGAGCCGGAGCAGCCGGCCGGCGGGACGGGCTGAGCGCAGCGCTCGGCCCGGCACCGCCGCGCACCGGGCCTCAGGCCTGCGGCCGTCCGGTGGCCACCGCGTAGAACGCGACCGCGGCCGCCGCGCCCACGTTCAGGGAGTCGACGCCGTGGGCCATCGGGATGCGGACCCATTCGTCGGCGGCGACCAGCGCCTGGGTGGTGAGGCCGTCGCCCTCGGCGCCGAGCATCAGAGCCACCCGGTCCATCTTGTGCGGGGCGGCCTCGTCGAGGGTCTTGGCCTTGGCGTCCGGGGTGAGGGCGAGCAGGGTGAAGCCGGCCTCGCGGACCGAGTCCAGGCCCTTGGGCCAGGTGTCGAGACGGGCGTAGGGGACGGAGAAGACCGCGCCCATGGAGACCTTGACGCTACGGCGGTACAGGGGGTCGGCGCAGTCCGGCGAGAGCAGGACCGCGTCCATGCCGAGGGCCGCCGCCGAGCGGAAGATGGCGCCGATGTTGGTGTGGTCGTTGACGGACTCCATGACCACGACGCGACGGGCGGTCTGGAGCAACTCGGCCGCCGTGGGCAGCGGTTTGCGCTGCATGGAGGCGAGGGCGCCGCGGTGCACGTGGTAGCCGGTGACCTGTTCGGCGAGTTCGGGGCTCACGGCGTAGACGGGGGCGGGGAGTTCGTCGATGACGTCTCGCATGACGTCGACCCACTTGGCGGACAGCAGCATGGAACGCATCTCGTAGCCGGCGTCCTTGGCCCGGCGGATGACCTTCTCGCCCTCGGCGATGAACAGGCCCTCGGCGGGTTCGCGCTTGCGGCGCAGTTCCACGTCGGTCAGGCCCGTGTAGTCGCGCAGGCGCGGGTCGTCGGGGTCCTCGACGGTGATGAGATCGGCCACAGGGTGATACTGCCTTGTCCTGGGTGCGGTGCCAACGGCTGGGAACGGGTTGTGTTACCCCGGGTTACGCCGATGGCCGGTTTCCTACGGCGACGACCTCGCCGACGACGATGACGGCCGGGGGCTTCACGTCCTCGGCGACGACCACCTCGCCGACCGTCGCCAGGGTGGCGTCGACCCGGCGCTGGGCGGCCGTCGTGCCCTCCTGGACCAGGGCGACCGGGGTGTCCGGCGACTTGCCGTGGGCCATCAGGGTCTCGGCGATCTTGCCGATCTTGTCGACGCCCATGAGGATGACCAGCGTGCCGGTGAGCCGGGCGAGTGCGGGCCAGTCGACCAGGGAGCGCTCGTCGTCGGGGGCGACATGGCCGCTCACCACGGTGAACTCGTGGGCCACGCCCCGGTGGGTGACCGGGATGCCGGCCGCGCCCGGGACCGAGATCGAGCTGGAGATGCCGGGGACAACGGTGCAGGGGATGCCGGCCTCGGCGAGGGCGTGCAGCTCCTCCATCCCACGGCCGAAGACATAGGGGTCCCCGCCCTTGAGCCGTACGACCGACTTGCCCTGCTTGGCGTGCTCGATCAGGGCGTTGTTGATGGCCTCCTGGGCCATGAAGCGGCCGTAGGGGATCTTCGCCGCGTCGATCACCTCGACGTGCGGCGGGAGCTCGGCGAGGAGGTCGCGGGGGCCGAGGCGGTCGGCGATGACGACGTCGGCCTCGGCGAGCAGGCGACGGCCGCGGACCGTGATCAGGTCGGGGTCGCCGGGGCCGCCGCCGACAAGGGCGACGCCGGGGGTGCGGGTGCGGTGGTGGGGGGCGACGAGGGTGCCGTCGCGCAGGCCCTCGACGACCGCGTCCCGGATGGCGGCGGTGTGACGGGGGTCGCGGCCCTTGGCGTTGGTGGTGAGGACGGCGACCGTGACGCCCTCGCTGTGGCCGGTCGCGGGGGTCCAGGCGGTCGCCTGGTCGGCGTCGTCGGAGCGGACGCACCAGACGCGGTGGCGCTCCGCTTCGGCGGAGGCGCGGGTGTTCGCCTCGGTGTCGCTGGTGGCGATCAGGGCGTACCAGGCTTCTTCCAGGTCGCCGTCCTGGTACGGCCGCCTCTCCCAGATGATCTCGCCCGCGTCCGCCATCGCCTCGACGGAGGGGGTCGCGGAAGGGGACACGAGGAGGACGTGCGCGCCCGCCGCGATCAGGGCCGGGAGGCGGCGCTGGGCCACCTGGCCGCCGCCGAGGACGACGACCTTGCGGTCGGTGAGGCGGAGGCCTACGGGGTAGGCGGGGTTCTCGGCCATGAGGGTGCGGCTCCTCCGGGGCTTGGCGGTGGCCCTGACGTGCGGATTTTACGGGGTGGCGGGATGAGGCGGCTCAGGTGTCCGGTGGCTGGGCGTCGTCGCCGGGTGCGGGTGCGTGGGTCCGTGCCCACCCGTCCCGCCCTGCGGGACGACTGCCCACGGACCCACGGCAGGGGAAGGGGCGCGGGGACACGATCCCCGGACCCACGGCGAGGAAGGGGTGCGGGGACACGGTCCGCTGACCCACATGCGAGGGGGGACGCGTGGACACCGCCCCCGCGTCCCCCTCCTCACGCCTACTTCTCGGTGACCCCCGCCGAGTCGAACGTCGCCACCTCGTGCATCGCCCTCGCCGTGCTCTGGACCAGGGGCAGGGCCAGGAGTGCGCCCGTGCCCTCGCCCAGGCGGAGGTCGAGGTCGACCAGGGGGCGCAGGCCGAGCTTGTTGAGGGCGGCCACGTGGCCGGGTTCCGCGCTGCGGTGGCCCGCGATGCAGGCCGCGAGGACCTCGGGGGCGATCGCGCGGGCGACCAGGGCGGCGGCGCCCGCGCTGACGCCGTCGAGGATGACCGGGGTGCGCAGCGAGGCTCCGCCCAGCAACAGGCCGACCATCGCCGCGTGTTCGAAGCCGCCGATGGCCGCCAGGACGCCGATCGGGTCGGCGGGGTCCGGCTGGTGGAGTTCGATCGCGCGCCGGACGACCTCGGTCTTGCGGGCCAGCGTCTCGTCGTTGATGCCGGTGCCGCGCCCGGTGACCTCGGCGGGGTCGGTGCCCGTGAAGACGGAGATCAGGGCGGCGGACGCGGTGGTGTTCGCGATGCCCATCTCACCGGTGAGCAGGGCCTTGTTGCCGGCCGCGACCAGGTCGCGGGCCGTCTCGATGCCGACCTCGATGGCCTGCTTGGCCTCCTCGCGGGTCATCGCGGGACCGGTGGTCATGTCGGACGTGCCGGCCCGGATCTTGCGGGGCAACAGCCCGGGCGTGGCCGGGAGTTCGGCCGCGACACCGACGTCCACGACACAGACCTCGGCGCCCACCTGGCCGGCGAAGGCGTTGCAGACCGCGCCGCCGCCGAGGAAGTTGGCGACCATCTGGGCCGTCACCTCCTGCGGCCAGGGGGTGACGCCCTGGGCGTGCACACCGTGGTCGCCGGCGAAGATCGCGACGGCCGCGGGCTCCGGGATCGGCGGCGGGCACTGGCGGGACAGCCCGGACAGCTGGGCGGAGATGATCTCCAGCATGCCGAGCGCGCCGGCCGGCTTGGTCATCCGCTTCTGCCGCTCCCAGGCCTCGCCGAGCGCCTTGGCGTCCAGCGGGCGGATCTGGGCGACGGTCTCGCCGAGCAGGTCGTGCGGCTCCTCGCCGGGCAGGGCGCGGCGGCCGTACGTCTCCTCGTGCACGACCCACGACAGCGGGCGGCGCTTGGACCAGCCGGCCTGCATCAGCTCGGGCTCGTCCGGGAACTCGTCGACGTACCCGACGCACAGGTAGGCGATGACCTCGAGGTGTTCGGGCAGGCCGAGGGCGCGGACCATCTCGCGCTCGTCGAAGAAGCTGACCCAGCCGACGCCGAGGCCCTCGGCGCGGGCCGCGAGCCAGAGGTTCTCGACGGCGAGCGCGGCGGAGTAGGGGGCCATCTGCGGCTGGGTGTGCCGGCCGAGGGTGTGGCGGCCGCCGCGGGTCGGGTCGGCGGTGACGACGATGTTCACCGGGGTGTCGAGGATGGCCTCGATCTTCAGTTCCTTGAACTGCTTGGCCCGGCCCTTGGGCAGCGACTTGGCGTACGCGTCGCGCTGGCGCTGGGCCAGTTCGTGCATCGCGCCGCGCGTCTCGGCGGAGCGGATGACGACGAAGTCCCAGGGCTGCGAGTGCCCCACCGAGGGCGCGGTGTGGGCGGCCTCCAGGACCCGGAGCAGCACCTCGTGCGGAATGGGATCGCTACGGAAGCCGTTGCGGATGTCCCGGCGCTCCCGCATGACCTTGAGCACGGCCTCGCGCTCGGCGTCGTCGTAGGCGGGCGCGGCGGGGCCCGTGGACTGTCGTGCTTCTGCCACGGGGGCCGTGCTCACTTCTTCCGGTGCTTCTTGGTCTTCCTGATCGGCCGCCCTGGTGTCCAAGTCGTCGGCCTGCTGTACGAGTTCGGCGTCGCCGTCCGCCTCACGCGGGGCCGGGAGCGGCACCGGCTGGGGCGGGGTCGGCGCGAGGTGCGGGGTGGTGGGCACCGAACCGTCCACCGGCACGAACTCCCCGAGCGGCTGCCCCGGTTGGGGCTCCATGGGCACCACGCTGGGCAGGACCCCGTGGGCCTGGGCGGTACCGGGCACCGCGAACTGGGGCTGCGCGTCGGCGACTTCGGCCGCGAGCGGCTGGGGGGCGGGCTGCGGGCCCTGCGGCGCCTGAACGGGGCTCTCCGGGGCCGCGGGGAGCGGGGCCTCGTCCGCGGGGGCAGGGGCCGGGGCCGCCGCGTCGGTCAGCGGTACTTCGGTGTCGGCCGCGTCCGCCACGACGGCCTGCGGCGCGTCCTGGACGGGAGCGGTGGCCGGCTCGACGGCGGGGCCCTGCGGGGGGACGGGCTGGGTGAAGTCCGGCGCAGGGGCGAGGGGTTCCTCGACGTGACCTGCCCGGGCCGGCTCCTGGAGGTGCTCCGGGGCCGCCTCGGCAAGGAGCGGTTCGGCGGCGACAGGGGGCTCGGGCTGCTCGGCGGCGGGAGCGGCCCCGGCGAGGGCGGGGGTCTCCGTCGACTGCGGGGAGTTCTCGGTGTCGGCGGGCTCCTGGAGGGGTACGGCCTCGGAGGCGTCCGGGGTGATCACGGGGGCGGCCTCCTGGGCGGGGGGCGCGGTTTCCGGAGCGACCGTCTCCGGGCCGACTGCCTCCGGAACACCTGCCTCCGGTGCCGGGACGGCTTCCTGGGGAGCGTCCGCCTCCGGACTGGCGACGGCCTGCTGGGCCCCGTCGGCGCTCTGCGCGGGGACGGTTTCCGGTGCGGCGCCACCGTCCTGGGCGGCGTCGGCCACCGAAGGAACGGCCACGCCCTCGACAGGGACAGCCTCCGAAGCGGCGGCGTCCAGTAGGGCACTCGCTTCCGGAACTTCCGGAACTTCCGGAACAGGAATGGTTTCCGGCTGGGCACCGGCCCCCGCTTCCGGCAGCGCGACGGCCTCCGGGGTAACGCCGGCCTCCGCGGCGGCGGCAGTCTCCGGCACGGCGTCGGTCTCCGGAGCAGCGACGGTCTCCGGAAGGGGGGCAGCCTCCGGGGCGGTTTCGGACGCCGCCTCCGGTCCGCCCGTGGCCGACTCGGCCTCGGCAGCCTGCCCGTCGGGCACGACGGCTTCAGGCGCGAGTACGTGCGCGGGCTCGGCGGCCTCGCCGACCTGCTCGCCCTCGACCACCGGCACCGACTGGGCACCGGCGGCGCTGTCCGCCGCTCCCGCACCCGGCGCCTGTGCGCCTTCACCGGCCTCCGCCACGTCCTGAACGGCGTCCTCGCTGGAGCCGCCGTCCGGAACCTGCGCCTCGGCCCCGAACTCACCGGCCGCAGCCGGGTCCGCACCGGGCTGACCGCCGTCCGGGAGGAACTCCTCGGCCCCGGCGACGGGCGCGGACTCGCCCTCCCCGCTCTGGCTTCCGCCGGGCAGGTCACCCTCGGCCGGCAGACCCGCGCCCGGCTTCTCGCCCAGGACCGGAGCCGCGTCGGCGCTCACGGCCTGCGGCTCGTCGGGGCGGAGGTCGGCTGCCGCGGCCGTCTCAGCGGCCGGCGACTCCTCGTGCGCGGTCTCCGGTACGGCGGCCGCCGGAGCCTCCTGCGGCAGCGCGTACCCGCCCGCCTCCGCCTCGGACGCCAGCCGGGCCACCGCCGCCTGGGCCGCGCCCACCGGCTCGGGAGCCGGGCTCGGAGCCGGAACAACCGTTTCGGCAGCCGGGGCCACCGTGCTCACCGGCGTCTGGACGGCACCCGGCGCGCCCCACGGCACCGCGCCCTGGGGCTGCGACGCTTCGAGGTACTCGGGACCGGCCGCGACCGGCTGCCGTACAGGGGCGCCTGCCGGGCCGCGGTCGGCGAGGGAGCGAACTGGGCTCGCGGAGGAGTCGGGGATCGGCGGGCCGAGGTGCAGCGGCCGACGGGGGGTGATGGGCGGGATCGGCACCGAGGGGGCCTGCGGCCGGGGTGTGCGGACGGCGCTCAGGTCGTGCGCCCCGCTGTCGCGGCCGGCCATCTCGTGCGGTCCCGGTTCGTGGACGGTCTCGACGACCGGCTCCGGCAGCGGCGGAGCGACCTCGTTGCCCCAGGGGCTCTGGGCGCCCGGCAGCAACAGGTCTTCGTCCTCGGCGGGGGTCTCGGAGAGGTAGGTGTACGCACCCGGGACGCCCGGCTGTTCCACCATGCCTGCGTTCTCCGGCAGTCCCTCGCCCGGAACCTGGCCGGTGTCGGTCATGCGTACCCCTCGCCCATCGGTTAGTGCTTCTACGACCAGCTCACCGGGGACGGCGCACCGACCGCCCCCGCAGTGAAGAACGAGCGTGCGTGCCCAGCGGCACGAACGGCCTGCCGAGAAAGACGACAAAGCCATTAACTGGCATTGTCCCGGCCGTTCCCCCGTCGCGACAGCTTGATCCGCGACGACCCGCTGTGGACTGCGCCACGTTGCGCGTCCTCCGGTTGTGCCGTACCACACCCACCCCAAAACGGGCGCGCTTTCCGGACATTGACGAACGAATGCCGGTCCACCGGGTGCGGTACAACGGTCGGCCAGCCTACCGCGCGCAGTACGACAACAGGATCACGGGGACGGCGAACCGGGTCAGACCGTACGGTCCGGAAGAACCCCGCTGAGCAGGAACGCGACACTCCGTTCCGTCTCCGTCCAGGCCCTGGTGTCGAGTTCGACGGACTGGAGGAGGGCGCACTCGACGCGGTAGCCGTGTTCGGTGAGGTCCCGGCCGACGAGTTCGGCCTCGTCGCGGGTGGCCGCGTGGGCGACGATGCGCTGCGGGCGGCGGTCGGCGACCGCGGAGACCACGGCCACTCCCCCGCCGCCGACCCGGACGACGTCCGGTTCGGGGAGGTTCTCCAGGACGTGCGGGGCGGTGCCGGGGACGATCTGCACCTGGAGTCCGAAGGCGCGGGCGTTGGCCTCGGTGCGCTCGCAGGCCCTCAGGTCGCGGTCGACGGCGATGACGGCGGCCCCGGCCCGGGCGGCCTCGGTGGCGAAGGCGCCGCTGCCGCAGCCGATGTCCCACACGAGGTCGCCGACGCGCGGTCCGAGCCGGGCGAGTTGGGCCGCGCGGAGCGGTTCCAGTTCGCCTTCGCCCATGAGGCCGCCGTAGGACTCGGCGGGCAGCGTCCAGCCGCGCGGGGCGGCGGCCGGGTCGCGGCCGGCGATCCATCCGCCGCTCTCCGTCGTGGCCGCGGTGCCGCCGATGACGATGACGAGGTTGGGGTCGCGCCAGGTGTGGTCGGCTGCCTTGTCGGAGGTGACGACGGTGACCTGTTCGCGGTCGGTTCCGAGTTCCTCGCAGATGACGAAGGTGCGGTGGACGCCCTCCATCAGCAGGCCGAGTTCGGCGGGGCCGGCGCCGGGTGAGGTGAGGACGGCCACCTTGGTGTGGGCCCGGCACACGTTCACGGCGCGTCGCAGGGTGCGCCGGTGTGCGACGACCACTTGGGCGTCGTCCCAGGGCATTCCGGCGCGGGCGAAGGCGGCGGCGACCGAGGAGACACCGGGGACGACCTCGACCTCCAGGCCGAACTCGGGTGCGCGCAGGGTCCGTACGACGCCGAAGAACCCGGGGTCGCCGTCCGCGAGCACGACGGCGGTGCCGCGGTGGCCGGTGATGCGGCGGGCGGCGAGGGCGACGCTGCCGAGGCGAATGCGTTCGGCGGTGGGCGGCACCTCGGGAAGTGCCAGATGGTGGGCGGCGCCCGCCACCAGGGTGGCGGCGCCGAGGGCGGAGCGTGCCGCGGCGGTCAGCGGCGAGCCGTCCCAGCCGATCACCGTGACCCGGTCGGCCATCGTGTCTCAGTCTCCAGGAGTGTGCGCAGGTGGTCGTCGGGAGGGTACCCGGTCGGACGGGGAAGCGTTTTCGCCGAAGTCGGTCAGTTCCAGTCCGAGTAGGGCGTGAAGCCGTCCGCGTCGGCCATCTGCTCGCCCGCGCCGTCGAGGTCCTCGGGCAGCAGGCTCCACACGATGAAGTCGGTGCGGACGTCGCTCCAGGTGCCGTCCTCGGCGCGGACGTGCGCTATGCAGGCGTTGCGCAGGACACCCTCGCTGATACAGCCGATCTTCTGGGCGACCTGCTGGGAGGCGGTGTTGTCGGCCGCGGTGCGCAGCTCGATCCGCTCGAACTTCTGGTCGGTGAACAGCCACTGGGCGGTGGCGAGCGCGGCCTCGGAGGCGTAGCCCTCGCCGCGGGCCCAGGGGGCGACGATGTACGACAGCTCGGTGGAGCGGATGTGCCAGTCGGTCCTGGCGAGCTGGACGATCCCGACCAGGCGCTGGGTGAGGAACTCGGTGACGGCCAGGTCGAGTCCGCGGCCGGCCTCCCGCTCGCCCGGCGCGTACCGGGTGATCCAGCCACGCGCCTGGTCCTCGGTGTAGGGCTGGGGGACGTCGGTCCACGCCCCGACCTGCTCGTCGTTCATCATCTCGGCCAGGGCGGGCACGTCGTCCTCGTCGAGGGGGCGCAGCACCAACCGCTCCGTGCTGATGGAGATGTTGGGGAAGGTGCCAGTCATGCGCCACTCCGTAACCGTGGGAAAACCTCAGAGCCTGCTGAACTGCCCAGCATGCAGCATGAAAGCACCGAACCGCATCACGGGGCCCACACATGGTGAGCATGTGGACCCCGTGCGTGGCGATACGTCGTATACGCGCCGGTAGCTCTACGGCGATCAGGCGCTACGGCGATCAGAAGGACGCGATGACGGATCCGGCGTACTTGTCCTGGATGAACTTCTTGACCTCGGCGGAGGTGAGCAGCTTGGCGAGCTTCTTCACGCGCGGGTCGTTCTCGTTGCCTTCCTTCACCGCGAGGAAGTTGCCGTAGGGGTTGTTGTCGGCGGACTCCAGGACGAGGGCGTCCTTGGCGGGCTTGAGGTCGGCCTCGATGGCGTAGTTGCCGTTGACGACCGCGGCGTCGACGTCGTCGAGGGAGCGCGGGGTCTGGGCCGCCTCCAGCTCCTTGAACTTGAGGTTCTTCGGGTTCTTGGTGATGTCGGAGGGGGTCGCCTCGTTGCCCACGCCGTCCTTGAGGGTGATCAGGCCGTTCGCGGCGAGCAGCTTGAGGGCACGCGCCTCGTTCACGCTGTCGTTGGGGACGGCGACCGTCGCACCGCTCTTGAGGGCGTCGGCGCTCTTGACCTTGTGGGAGTAGAGGCCGAGCGGCTCCAGGTGGACCGTGACGACGGGCGCGATGTGGGTGCCGCGCTTCTTGTTGAAGTCGTCGAGGTACGGCTGGTTCTGGAAGTAGTTGGCGTCGACCGAGCCGTCCTCGGTGGCCGTGTTGGGGGTCACGTAGTCGGTGAACTCCTTGACCTCCAGGTCGAGGCCCGCCTTCTTCGCCAGGTTCTCCTTGACGTAGTTGAGGATCTCGGCGTGCGGGGTCGGGCTCGCGGCGACGACCAGGGGTCCGCCGGCGTCCGAGGCGGAGCCCGAGTCGGACGAACCGCAGGCGCTGAGCCCGAGGCCGAGGGCTCCGGCGGCGAGGACGGCGGTGGTGAGCTTTACGGTGTTACGCACGAAAAGTGCCTTTCCTTTTGGGTGCAGCGATCCCGTGATGGGGTGCACGGGAAGAACAGGGGTGGCTCAGACGGTCTTCGTGTCCGCCGTGGAGGCCTTCAGCAGCCGCAGCTTCGGCGCCGGGCCGGAGCGGCCGCCGCGGCCGTACAGCGAGCGGGCCGCGTAGTCGCCGGCGAACTGGATGAGGGAGATGACGACGGCGAGGATCGCGACGGTGATCCACATGAGCTGGGTCTCGAAGCGCTGGTAGCCGTAGCGGATGGCGATGTCGCCGAGGCCGCCGGCGCCGACCGTGCCCGCCATCGCGGAGTAGCCGATCAACGCCACGACGGTGGTCGTGGTGCTGGCGATCAACGAGGGCAGCGCCTCCGGGACGAGGACCTTGCGGACGATGGTCCAGGTGTTGCCACCCATCGACTGCACGGCCTCGACCAGCCCGCCGTCCACTTCGCGGACAGCCGTCTCGACGAGGCGCGCGAAGAACGGGATGGCGCCGATGGCGAGCGGCACGATGGCGGCCTCGCGGCCGATGGTCGTGCCGGTGATCGAGCGGGTGAAGCCCATCAGCGCGACCATCAGGATGATGAACGGCATCGAGCGGGCCACGTTCACGACCTGCCCGATGACCTTGTTGGCGACGACGTTCTGGAGGAGCCCGCCCCGGTCGGTGAGGACGAGGAGGACGCCGAGCGGGAGGCCGCCCACGACGGCGATGACCGTGGACCAGCCCACCATGTAGAGGGTGTCCCAACACGCCTGCTCCAGCAGGGGCTGCATCTCGGACCAGGTCACTTGGCACCTTCCTTCACCAGCTGCGGCTCACCGACGACGTCGATCTGGAGGCCCTGCTCGCGCAGGAAGCCGACCGGTACGACGTTGTCCTCGTAGCGGCCGGGCAGTTCGATGCGCATCCGGCCGACCTGGAGGCCGCCGACGGTGTCGATGGCCGCGCCGAGGATCGAGATGTCGATGTTGTAGGTGCGGGACAGCTGCGAGATGACGGGCTGGGTGGCCGCCTCGCCCTGGAAGGTGACGTCGAGGACGGTCCGGTCCTCGCCGGTGGCCTCGCCGCCGACGGGGAAGAGCGCGGAGGCGAGTTCGGAGCCGGGGGTGGCGAGCAGCTCGCTCACCGTCCCCGACTCGACGATCCGCCCGTGCTCCATCAGGGCGGCCGAGTCGCAGATCGACTTCACGACGTCCATCTCGTGGGTGATGAGCAGCACGGTGAGCCCGAGTTGGCGGTTGAGGTCGCGCAGCAGCTGGAGGATCGAGCGGGTCGTCTCGGGGTCGAGGGCGCTGGTGGCCTCGTCGGACAGCAGGACCTTGGGGTCGCCGGCCAGGGCGCGGGCGATGCCGACGCGCTGCTTCTGGCCGCCGGAGAGCTGGGCCGGGTAGACGCCCGCCTTGTCGGCGAGTCCGACGAGGTCCAGCAGTTCGAGTGCCTTGCGGGAGCGCTCCTTGCCGGACTTGCCGAGGATCTCGAGCGGCAGCTCGACGTTGTCCTGGACGGTCCGGGTGGACAGCAGGTTGAAGTGCTGGAAGACCATGCCGATACGGCTGCGCGCCTGCCGCAGCTCCCTGCCCGCGCGCGGTCCGCGGCCGGCGAGGGCGGTGAGGTCCTGTCCGTCGACGGTCACGGTGCCGGCGGTGGGGCGCTCCAGCAGGTTGACGCAGCGGATGAGCGAGGACTTGCCGGCGCCGGACTGGCCGATGACGCCGTACACCTCGCCTTCGCGGACATGGAGGTCGACGCCGTCCAGGGCGGTGACCTCACGGCCGCGCGAGCGGTAGACCTTCGTGAGGCCTGATGTCGTGATCACTGGGTTTCCATCACTGTCGAGTAGCGCAGGGCGTGGGTGTGCCCTGGAACGGGAGGAAGTCGTGCGCGGGCACAGGGGTCACGTACGGGATGTCACGGCGTACGGACGTGCCGGGGCGGCTCGCTTCGGGGCGCGAGGCTCACAGGGGTGGTGCGGGGGCCCTCTAACAGGCGCGCATTCGACACATACAACGAGCACCGGGCGTCAGGGTCGCCTCGGTCGCAAGGGTGCGGCAGCTCGTCGTGGTCATGCGATCAGTAAAGCAGAAGTACGGTCCTGACAAAGTGCCGCTGTCCATATGCTGGACAGCGGCGGACAGGGTCAGGGGCGCGGGGCGATCTCCACACCGTCAGGGGTGACCAGTGCGGACAGGCCCGACAGGTTCTCGACCACGAGATCGGCGTCCAGCTCGTGGGACGCGTGGGTTGTGGTCAACGCCACGGTGGTCATCCCGGCGGCACGGCCGGCCCGCAGTCCCGCGGGAGCGTCCTCGAAGACGACACAGCGGGCCGGGTCCACGCCGAGTTCCTTGGCGGCGAGCAGGTAGGGCTCGGGGTCGGGCTTGCCGCGGGTGACGTCGTCGGCCGCGATCATCGTCTTGGGGAGGATGCCGACGGCTTCGAGCCGGGCCTCGGCGAGCCGGCGGGTGGCGGAGGTGACGACGGCCCAGCGGTGCGCGGGCAGGGAGTCGAGGAGGTCCCTGGTCCCGGGGAGCAGATGGACTCCGCCGTTGGGCACGTCCTCCACCTCCAGCTGCTCGATCCGCGCGAGGGCGGCCGGCACGACGTCGGCGGGCAGCAGCTCAGCGGCTATCTCGACGGCCGGGCGGCCGTGCAGTTCGACCTGGGCGAAGGCCTCCGGGGTGATGCCGAACTCCTCGGCCCAGCGGGTCCAGCAGCGGTGGACGGATTCCAGGGAGGAGACGAGCGTTCCGTCGTTGTCGAACAGGAGGGCTTCGGCGTGGATCTTCATGGCCTCGACCCTACGGTGCCGGGCGGGGGCGGCCGCATCAGGCCTTTTGGGCCGTAATAGGCTCGCCGCATGTTTGATGCCCTGACGCTGGTGACCGGCGTCGCCGCGCTGCTGCTGGCCGCCTGGTGCGGTTGGGCCGCGTACCGAGATCAGCCGACCAAGGACTGGCACTTCATCGGGATGGCCGTGGTGTCGGTGCTGGCGCTGGTCCAGCTGGTGATCGGGATCGTGCAGCTGGCGCGGGGCGAGAAGCCGGAGCAGGGTACGACGATCTTCGTCGCGTATCTGCTGGGGGCGTTCGCGTGTGTGCCGGCGGCGGGGTTCATGTCGCTGGCGGAGCGGACGCGGTGGGGGTCGGTGACGGTTGCCGCCGGCGGGGTGGTGCTGGCCGTTCTGGAGGTGCGGCTCTATGACATCTGGGGAAGTTGACGTGAGCCGACGGTTGATCAGTGGGCCGGGGACGCTGTTGGTGTGGCTGTACGGCGTGATGGTCGTGGGCGCCGTGTCGAGGTCGGCGTACCAGATCTCCACCGAGTTCGACCGGGCGCCGCTGGCGTATTCGCTGTCCGCGGTCGCCGGTGTCGTCTACGGGTTCATCACGTACACGCTGGTCCGGGGCGGAGAGACAGCTCGCAAGGTGGCACTCGCGTGCTGTGGCGCCGAGTTGGTGGGAGTGCTGACCGTTGGCACGTGGACTCTGATCGAGCCGTCCGCGTTCCCGGATGCGACCGTGTGGTCGGACTTCGGGATGGGGTACTTGTTCATTCCCGTGCTGCTGCCGCTTTCCGCCATTTACTGGTTGCGGAAGGGTGCGCCCAAGGGGGATGCCGCCTGAGGTTTGCTCGGCGGCATCCGGTCCGTCGTGGCTGGTCGCGCCCACGCGGCGGAGCCGCATATCGACACAGCCCCGCGCCCCTGGGTGGGTGATCAAGCCGTGGCTGCGTACGTCCCCGCCGGCTTCTCCAGGACGATCATCGGGACCCCGTCCTCACCCTCCGACGTGCCCACCGTCTGGTAGCCGACCTTGCGGTAGAGGCGGAGGTTGCCCTCGCTGCGGTGGCCCGTGTGGAGGCGGAAGCTGGTGGCGCCCCGCTCCTCGGACAGGGCCGCCTCCGCCGCCCGGAGGAGCCTCGCGCCGATGCCGTGGCCCTGGAGGCGGGGGTGGACGCAGAGCTTGCCGATGGCCGCCGAGCCGTCCTCGGTGACCCGGCCGCGGACCGAGCCGACCACTTCATCGCCCAGGCGGGCCACGAAGACGCAGTCCGAGACCACCTCCGCGCGGACCGAGTCCAGGGTCTGGACGAGCGGATCGATGCGGTAGTTGCCGTACAGCGCCGCCTCACTCTGGAAGCACAGGTACTGCAGCCTGAAGATCTGCTCCGCGTCCTGCTCGGCCGCCGCAGAGATGGTCACGCTCATGCCCATGTGCGCACGCCTCCCGCTCACCTGATCGCCTGTTGTCCCCCACTCCTATCCCCGCCCCCGGCGCGTCGCAACCTCCGGTGTGAGCAATCTGCGAAGACATCCCAGGCATCTGGAACGTTCCGGACCGAGACTGCCCTGTGAGATACCCAACTCCCCCGCGATCTCCCGGTACGTGAGGTCCTTCGGGGAGAGGAGGGCGGCCAGGAGAGAGGGGCAGCGGCCGGGCAGCCGGCGGACCGCGTCGTGGACGGCCCTGCGGCGGGCCGCGGCGAGGGTGAGCTGCTCGGGGGTGGGGGCGTCGTCGGCCACGGGCTCGGTGTCGTAGGGCCGTTCGAGGCGGGTCGTACGGCGGCTGCGGCGGGACTCGGAGCGGACGGCCCGGCGCAGCCAGCCGGGCGGGTCGTGGGGCGGGCCCTGGGTCTCCAGGTGCTCCAGGAGGCGGACCCAGACCGCCTGCTCCAGGTCGCCCGGTTCCGTACCGGTGGCATGTGCCTCCGCGGACGCCTCGGCGGTGAGCAGCGGGCGCAGGGTGGTGACCAAGTGGTGCGTCATATGCGGTACGACACGGCCGCCCGGGCCGTGGGTTGCCCGGGCGGCCGTAAGTCACCCCCATCGGGGGGCCGGTGGCTCAGCCGTTGACGAAGTCCTGGCGGGCGAGGACGCCGGTGTCGGCGTTGTCGGTGAAGACGCCGTCGATGCCGGTGGCGAAGTACCTCTTGAAGGCGCCGAAGGCGTCTCCGTAGGCGTCCGCGTCGGTGCCCTTGCGGTACTCGGCCGGCAGGAAGGGGTTCTCGTTGCGCATGGTGTAGGGGTGCAGGATCAGCCCCACCTTGTGGGCGTCGGCGACCAGGGTGGTCTCCTTGTCGAGGCTGCCGTCCGCCTTCTTCGTGATGACGAGGTCCAGGGTCGGGCCGATGCCCTGGGCGTAGCCGGCGATCTCCCTGAGGCCCTTGGGGGTGATCAGGTCGGCCACCGTGCGCGGATCGCCGGTCTCGACGAAGTCCCAGGGGCGGGTGTTCGCCGCGGAGAGCAGCACGACCAGCGGGTTGTCGACGAGCTTGTTGAGGCGCTGGATGCTGGTCGGCTCGAAGGACTGCAGGATGACCGGGGAGTTGCGCCGGTCCTTGCCGTGCTTGTGCAGGAGCTTGGCGACCCGCTCCTCCAGGCCGAGGCCCAGCTTGCGGAAGTAGGTGGGGTGCTTGGTCTCGGGGTAGATCCAGACCTGCTTGCCGCGCTTGCGGGTCTGTTCGTCCTGCCACTTCAGGACTTCCTCGAAGGTGGGGATCTCCCAGCGGCCGTTGTAGAGGGTGTTGTGCGGGCGGTTGGCCGGGATGCGCTCGATGGCACGGAGCGTCTTGAGCTCGGCGAGCGTGAAGTCCTCGGTGAACCAGCCGGTGGTGGAGACGCCGTCGAGGAGCTTGGTCCTCTTGCGGTCGGCGAACTCCTTGCGGTCGGCGACGTCGGTCGTGCCGCCGATCTCCGGCTCGTGGCGGCAGACCAGGTGGCCGTCCTTGGTGGGGACGAGGTCGCCGGCCTCGACGATGTCGGCGCCCAGGTCGAGGGCGAGCTGGTAGGAGCCGAAGGTGTGCTCGGGGCGGTAGCCGCTGGCACCCCGGTGGCCGATGACCGTCGGCACCGGCAGGCTCTTCAGCCCACCGCCCTTGCCGTGCCCGGCGGATCCCGCGGTCGCCGCTCTCGCCGTGCCCGAGAGACCCAGGACCGCTCCCCCGGCGCCGAGCATCGCGGCTCCGAGAAGCGCCCGTCGTCCGGTGCCGTCCGTGTGCTCGTCCTGCGATCCCATGTGGACCCCTCCTGCCGTCGCCTCTTCGCTGCGGGCCGATCGTAGGTGCGTGTCCATGACGGACGGGAGACCTGCGGCGGAACACGCGGGTGACGTGGGATGTCGTATGGGAACAGATGTCTGATGACTCGTCGGCTTCACCGTGGGGAGCGGGGGTATGCGTCCGTCGGGGCGACCTCCGTCACATCGTTCCGTCCGGGTTTCCGGGAGGCAACGGGACCTCGCCGCAGGTAAACGAGCGTCAACAACGCGTAAGACCTCGGTGAACCCGGGGTGCTCGATGTGCACGATCCCCCGAGCCGCGAGTAATGTCCTCACCTGCACAGACTCATACAGTTTCCCTGGCCGTTCTCTTGACACCGGAGGGCCCGTTGTCCCGCTTCGTGCTCATCAAGGCAGTGCTCGGACCGATCATGCGCCTGATGTTCCGCCCACAGGTGGAGGGCGCGGAGCACATTCCGGGTGACGGTCCGGTCATCCTCGCCGGCAACCACCTCACCTTCATCGACTCGATGATCCTTCCGCTGGTCTGCGACCGGCAGGTGTTCTTCATCGGCAAGGACGAGTACGTCACCGGCAAGTCCCTCAAGGGCCGGCTCATGGCCTGGTTCTTCACCGGCGTCGGCATGATCCCCGTGGACCGCGACGGTGGTCGCGGCGGGGTCGCCGCGCTGATGACCGGGCGGCGCGTCCTGGAGGAGGGGAAGGTCTTCGGGATCTACCCCGAGGGGACGCGGTCGCCCGACGGGCGGCTGTACCGGGGCCGTACCGGGATCGCCCGGCTGACCCTGATGACGGGCGCGCCCGTCGTGCCCTTCGCGATGATCGGCACGGACAAGTTGCAGCCGGGCGGGGCGGGGATGCCGCGGCCCGGGCGGGTGACCGTTCGGTTCGGTGAGGCGATGGAGTTCTCCCGGTACGACGGCATGGACCGGGACCGGTATGTGCTGCGGGCCGTGACGGACTCGGTGATGACCGAGGTCATGCGGCTGTCCGGGCAGGAGTACGTGGACATGTACGCGACCAAGGCGAAGGCTGCCTGACCCTACGGGTTTCCCGGGCCGTGCGTACCTGCGAGGGTGCGTACGGCTCTTTTTACGGGGGTGGGATGCGTGGCGGACGGTGCGCTGGATCTGGACGGGTTGGTCCGGGCCTCGGTGGTGGAGATCTACTCCGTGGGGGCACCGAATCCACGGGGTAGCGGATTCTTTGTGGCACCCGGACTGGTGCTCACAGCAGCCCACGTGGTCGCGGGCACCACCAACGACACAATCGGCGTCCGGCATCGTGACGGCGAATCCGAGGCGAGTGTCGTGTGGTTGCTGTCCTCGCATGTGAACAATGGGCTCGATCTGGCCCTTCTCCGGCTCGTGGACTCCTTCGAACACCCCTGCGTACGGCTCTCCGACCGCCGTCCCGTGCCCGGCGACCAGTTGTGGGTCTACGGCTTCGTAGGAGACGCCCCGGACAGGCCTCAGCTGTGGAACGGCACATTCTCCTACCAGGGGACGCAGGGGTCACTGTGGCGCCTCACAGGGGACAAGATCAGGCCCGGTATCTCCGGCGGTCCAGTGGTGGACCCTGTTGGTGCGGGAGTGTGTGGCGTGGCCGTCGGCACGAGCCGCAGGGAATCCGGCGAGCTCGTCCGGCTCGTCCTCCCCCTCTCCGCCCTCCAGGACACCGACGACCCCGCCGACGCCGACCGCCTGCGTGAGCTCTGGGCCCTCCACGACGCGTACCACCTCGACCGGCAGCGCGGTACGTCCGTCCCTCCGCCGCGGACCTGGTTCCGCTTCCCCGACGCCACCCGGCCCCTCGCCGGGCTCGGGAGCGATCGGCCCAGCGTGGTGGATCTGCTCGGGAACGAGGGTGACGTCGACATGCTCGCCACCCTGTGCGTCGCGCTCGACACGGAGCCGCCGCTGGCCATCGCGCTGCTCGGGGAGTGGGGCGTCGGGAAGTCGAGCACGATGGACCAGATGTGGGCCCAGGTCGACGGTCTCACCGAACGTGCCCGTCGGCAGCCGGAGTTGAGATCGGCGTTCGCGGTGAACGTGCGTCAGGTGCGGTTCAATGCCTGGCACTACGCCGAGGAACACCTGTGGACCGGCCTGGTCGACCACCTGTTCAGGGAATTGGCCCACGCTCCGGACACGGAGGAGCCGCCGGACGTCGGTGCCCGCAGCAGGCGGCTGAGCCGACAACTGGAGGAGGCGAAGGCGGAAGCCGACCGACTGCAGGCCGCCAAGGACGCCACGGAGGAGGACACTCCCCCGGGCCGGCTGGCCGGACTGGGCTCACCCCGGCAGTCCCTGCGCCTGCTGCGCACCGAGGCGGTGACCCTGGGAAAGGCGTTGTGGAGCGGGAAGTGGCTGCTGGCCGCCTGGGCCGTGGTCATCGTCGGATCACTCGCACTGTGGTGGTGGGCGGGCGACCGACTCCTGGCTCTGCTGCCCGTGGCGGTGGGACTGGGCGCCTCGGTACGACCACTGTGGCAGCGCGTGACCGGGCTGCACCGGCGGCTGCGGAGCGTCACGCGGGGCGCGGGCCACCGGCTCGACCAGGACCTCAAGGAGGCCGGCCGGCGGGTCGCCACCCTCACGGACCGGCTGGCCCAGATGGACGCCGCGGTACGGCTCTCCGTGTTCCTGGAGCAGCGGGCCGCCGGGCCGGACCCGGCCTATCTGCCGTACCGCAGTCTGCTCAGCCAGGTCCGCCGCGATCTCGAGCAGCTGGAGTCCGATCTCACCGAGGCGCACGCGGAGTTCAGGAACCGGGTGCCTCAACCGGCCGCCACGACACCGCCGTTGCAGCGCATCATCCTGTACATCGACGACCTCGACCGCTGCCCTCCTGAGCGAGTGGTCGAGGTGCTGGCAGCCGTCCATCTCATGCTAGCCCTGGAGTTGTTCGTCGTGGTGGTCGCGGTCGACGCCCGCTGGTTGCTCTCCGCGCTGCGGGCGCACTACCGGGAGTTGTTCGGTGCGCCGGGTTCGGCGGAGGACGCTGCCGGTTCGCCCCTCGACTATCTCGACAAGATCTTCCAGATTCCCTTCGTGGTCACCCGCCCCACTCCCGGTGCCACCACCCGGTACCTCCGCTCCCTTCTGGGCCCGGCGAAGCCGGAGATGACCGCGCGGGCCGAGGCCACCGACGCCGCACAGAGCGTGGACACCCAGGTCGGCGGGCAGCACTCACGCCCTTCCGTGGCCGTGCCCGACGTCCGGGATCTGGGGCCCGACACCCTGCGGCTCCACGCGGACGAGATCGCGTTCCTGTCCTCCCTCGCCATGCTCGTGCCCACCCCGCGGGCGGCGAAGAAGCTGGTCAACCTCTACCGGCTCACCAGGATCGGCGTACCCGCTGCGGACTTGGACGATTTCCTGCTCCGGGATTTCAAGGCCGTGCAGATCCTGCTGGCCGTCGTGGTCGGAGCACCGGAGGCGGCCCGTTCCGTGCTCACCGCCGTCTACGAGGCCGACCCCGGACAGGACGTCCGCGAAGTGATCCGGACGGCCGCCGTGGAGGGGGACGGGCCCGAGGTCACGGAGGCCTGCCGGAACCTCGCGGCCGAGTTGGACGGCATCCTGGGTTCGGGTGCGGCCCCCGTCGTCACGGGAGCCTACGCCCACTGGTGTCCGTTGGTCACCCGGTTCAGCTTCCACACGGGAGGCTGGCTCAGCCGGTGACGTCGTGCCGGTGGTCCTCCAGTCGCTGGCCACGCAGCAGGAACCACGCGGCCACCGCCGTGATCAGCAGGACCGCCGCTCCCGTGCCCGCGGCGATGGTGAGGCCGTCCACGAAAGCTTCTCGGGCCGACGAGAGCATCGACTGTGCCGTGTCCGGTGACATCTGCGTCGCCGCTTCCACTGCGCCGCCCAGGGACTCGTGCGCGCCTGACGGAGTTCCTGTCGGGGCCGAGAAATCCCGGTACACGCCGGTCACGATCGAGCCCAGTACCGCGATGCCCAGGGCCGCGCCGAGTTCGTACGCCGTTTCCGATACGGCGGACGCGGCGCCCGCCTGTTCCTTCGGGACGCTCGACAGGATGACGTCGGACGTCACCGTGAACGAGAAGCCCGCGCCGACGCCTACCACCAGCAGGGCCGCGCCCAGTACCGGGTAGCCCGTGGACTGGTCGAGCACGGTCAGGGACGCCAGGGCCAGGCCGATGGCCGCCAGGCCGCCCGAGACCACCGCGCGTACCGAGTAGCGGCGGGCGACCGTACCCGCGACCAGACCCGCCGCCACCGCCCCCACCGCCGCCGGGAGTTCGGCCAGGCCCGCCTCCAACGGGGGCCTGTCCTGGACCAGTTGCAGGTACTGGGAGAGGAAGAAGACCAGACCGGAGAGGCCGAGGATGGTCAGCAGGTCGGCCAGGACGGCGCCGCTGAAGCCGCGGTTGCGGAAGAGGCGCATGTCGAGGAGAGGGGTCGGGAGGGTCAACTGGCGGCGCACGAAGGCGTAGAGGGCCGCCGCGCCCAGGAGGCCCGCGGCGAGCGGCTCCCAGGTGACGCCGTGCGACGCGGCCTCCTTGACCGCGTAGACCACGGCGATCATGCCGACCAGGGACAGGGCGACGCTGGTCATGTCCCAGGGGCCCGGGTTCGGGTTGCGGGACTCCGGGAGCAGCTTGATGCCGACGAGGACCAGGACCGCCATCACCGGCAGGTTGATCAGGAAGACCGAGCCCCACCAGAAGTGTTCGAGGAGGAAGCCTCCGACGATGGGACCGACGGCGGTACCGGCGGAGGCGGTCGCGCCCCAGATGCCGACGGCGAGGCTGCGTTCGCGCGGGTCGGGGAAGATGTTGCGGATCAGGGCCAGGGTGGCGGGCATCAGGGTCGCGCCGGCGACGCCGAGCAGGGCCCGCGCCAGGATCATCAACTCCGGTGTCGTCGCATAGGCGTTGAGGACCGATATCGCGCCGAACGCCGTCGCGCCGAGCAGCAGGATCCGCTTGCGGCCGATGCGGTCGCCGAGGCTGCCCATCGAGACCAGGAGGCCCGCGATGACGAAGGAGTAGACGTCACCGATCCACAGGAGCTGCGTGCCGGTCGGCTCGAGGTCCTCGCTGATGTAGGGGGTCGCGAGACCGAGGACGGTCGCGTCGACGGCCACCAGCAGCACGGCGAGCACCAGGACGGACAGCGCGAGCCAACGGCCCGGCCGCTTCACCGCCTCGGTCGTGGTCGCCGGCCGCAGGGTGCTGGTCATGATTCCTCTCTCCGTAGTGCGCCACCGAGCAGCAGCTCGGTGATCATGTGGGTGAAGTCCTTGGGGGCGACCCGGCCCGCCTGGGTGGCCCAGGCGCACGAGGCGACCAGGCCGTAGAGCGCCTCGGTGAGCCAGGCCGGGCCGAGGTCGATACGGAACTCGCCGTTCTGCTGGCCGCGCACGAACACCGAGGCGATCCGGAGGTCCAATCGCGACCAGGCATCGCCTCCGCCGTCCTCCCACAGTTCGTTCTCGCCGTAGAGGAAGGCCAGCAGTCCGGCGACGGGCTCGATCTCCCGCACGAGCCTGCGTACGGCCTCGCTCGCGGACCCCTCGTCCAGGCGGGCGGCGTCGAGCGCCGCCTCGCACCCGGCGATGCCGTGCTCCTCCAGCGCCCGGACGAGCGCGTCCCGACCCGCGAAGTGGCGGTGCAGCGTGGCCCGGCTGATCCCCGCGGCCCTGGCGACCTCGTCCATGGTCGCGGTGGATTTACGGGTCAGCAGGGCCGCGGCGCTGCGCAGCACGTGGTCACGATCGACAGCCATGAGACAACAATACCTCTCATGAGACATTCTTGTCTCATGAGAGGTACGGGAGTCTCACCTACGGCTGTCGAGCGGGGCCTTTCTCAGTGCCAGGGCAGCTGCCCGCGCCGCTGCCAGTAGGCCTGCGGCTCCTCCACCAGTTCCCCGAGGCGGGCCAGCTGCTCGTCGTCCAGGTCGACCACGGCGGCATGGAGGTTGGAGGCGAGCTGGCTGGTCGTGGCGGCTCCGGACAGGACCACTCCGACCCAGGGCTGCCTGAGGACCAGCGCGAGGGCCACCGCGTCGCAGCCGAGAGACGTCTCCTCCGCTACGGCCTTCAGGGCGTCCGGCGCGTGCGGTGCGGCGAGCCTGCCGTTGGCCATGCCCTCCTTGACGATCACCGTGAGGCCGGCGTCGTGGGCCTCGGCGAGGGCGGGGGCCGCCGAAGTCTCCAGGGCGTTGTAGGTCGACTGGACCGTACGGAAGAGGGGGGCGCCGTCGACCGTCACGTCCAGTGCGGCGCGGATGGCGTCGGCCTGGGTGGGGCCGCTGGTCGAGAAGCCGATGGTGGTGCCCTGGGCCGCCGCTTCCGCGAGCCTCGCGTGGAGTTCCTTGTCGGTGAGGGCGGGGCTGTCCGGGGTCACCGAGTGGATCTGGTAGAGGTCGAGGCGGTCGCCCAGGAGTTCCGCGGTCTCGGCGCGCTGGCGGTCGTACGTCTGGACGCTGTGGTCCTTGACCTCGTGCTTCTCGGCGGTCGTGGTCCAGTCGGCCGTGTAGGTGTAGCCCCACTTGCTACCGATGACCACGTCGTTTCGGCCGGGGTTGCTCTTGAGCCAGGCTGCGAGGAACTCCTCCGAGCGGCCGTAGGAGCGGGCCACGTCGAAGTAGCGGACGCCTTGGGCGTAGGCGGCGTCGAGGAGTTCGTGGGTGCGGGCTCGCAGGGCGTCGACCGTGCGGGTTTCCGCGAGACCGAGGTCATGATCTCGGCCGAGGTTGATATAGCCGGGTCGGGCGACTGCGGCGAGGCCCAGTCCGATGTGGCAGGTGGCGGTGGTCGCTGTGGCGAGGCGGGCGAAGGGCATGCCGACAACGTAGCTCGGGATGCCCTTTCGCCTCAGGGGGTGGGCTGCGTGGCGGTTTGGCGGGTGCGGGTCCGTTGTGGCTGGTCGCGCCCACGCGGCGGAGCCGCACATCGATACAGCCCCCCGCCCCTAACCTCGTTCTGCCCACCGGTGTTGAGCTGCCAGGTCCTTCTTCACTTCTGCCAGCTGGACCGCCACCGCACTCGGGGCCGTGCCGCCCCTGCCGCTCCTCGATGCCAGGGCGCCCGGGACGTTGAGGACCGTGCGGACCTCGGGGGTCAGGTGGGCGCTGATCTTGGCGAACTGGTCGTCCGTCAGGTCGTTCAGTTCCTTGCCCTCGGCCTCGGCGGCCTTGACGCACTCGCCGGCGACCTCGTGGGCGACACGGAACGGGACGCCCTGCTTGACCAGCCACTCGGCGATGTCGGTGGCGAGGGAGAAGCCGGCCGGGGCCAGTTCCTCCATGCGCTCGCGGTTGACCGTGAGGGTGGCCATCATGCCGGTGAAGGCGGGGAGCAGGACCTCCAGCTGGTCGCAGGAGTCGAAGACCGGCTCCTTGTCCTCCTGGAGGTCGCGGTTGTAGGCGAGGGGGAGCGCCTTGAGGGTGGCCATGAGCCCCGTCAGGTTGCCGATCATGCGGCCGGACTTGCCCCGGGCCAGCTCCGCGATGTCCGGGTTCTTCTTCTGGGGCATGATCGACGAGCCCGTGGAGAACGCGTCGTGCAGGGTCACGAAGGAGAACTCCTTCGTGTTCCAGATGATGACCTCCTCGGCGATCCGGGAGAGGTTCACGCCGATCATCGCGGTGATGAAGGCGAACTCGGCGACGAAGTCACGGGAGGCCGTGCCGTCGATGGAGTTGCCGACCGAGCCGTGCTCGAAGCCGAGGTCCTTGGCGACCGCCTCCGGGTCCAGGCCCAGGGAGGAGCCGGCCAGGGCACCCGAGCCGTACGGCGAGACCGCCGTGCGCTCGTCCCACTGGCGCAGCCGCTCCGCGTCCCGGGACAGGGACTGGACGTGGGCCAGGACGTGGTGCGCGAACAGGACCGGCTGGGCGTGCTGGAGATGGGTGCGGCCGGGCATCGCCACGTCCGGGTGGGCCTCCGCCAGACCGACCAGCGCGTCCTGGAGCTCGGCGATGAGGCCGCCGATGATCCGGGCGTGGTCCCGCAGGTACATGCGGAAGAGGGTGGCGATCTGGTCGTTGCGGGAGCGGCCGGCGCGGAGCTTGCCGCCGAGGTCGGGGCCGACGCGCTCCAGCAGGCCCCGCTCCAGGGCGGTGTGGCAGTCCTCGTCGGCGATGGTGCCCACGAAGGAGCCGTCGGCCACGTCGGCCTCCAGCTGGTCGAGTCCGGCGAGCATGCGCTGGAGCTCGTCCTCGCTCAGCAGGCCCGCCTTGTGCAGCACGCGCGCGTGGGCACGCGAACCGGCGATGTCGTAGGGGGCGAGCCGCCAGTCGAAGTGGACGGACGCGGACAGCTTGGCCAGGGCCTCGGCGGGACCGTCGGCGAAACGACCGCCCCAGAGCCGGACGTCACCGCTGTTGCTGCTCACTTGCGTTGCTCCTCACCGCTGCGCTCAACCTTATGCATGATTATGCAGAGCTCTGCATGATTCGTCAATTCGAGCCCGGCACACCGCCCAGTCTCCGGCTCGTCGAAGAATTTGCGGCCCCTTTGAACACCGGAAACCGCTTGCTCGTATTCCTCGCCGAACGCAGGCGCCGCGTTTGTCAAGAAGACCACTCCCGACCCCGAGTGAGGCATCCGCATGTCCAGGGCTCTTCCGAAGTACAACCAGCGCCGCGTGGCGATCATCGGTGGCGCCGCCGCCGTGGCACTGACCGGGGCGATCGTCGCCGGTACCGCCCTCGCCGGGGAGACCTCCAAGAGCAGCAACAACGCCACCGCCCGCACGCTGGCCTCCCCCGGCACGATCAGCTGCCCGGACGTGGCCTCGAAGCTGCCCGCGATCCCGGCCACCGCCAAGGCCGAGGTCGACCGCAACCTGGCCCTGCTCAACACGCAGATCGCCGAGGCCAACAAGCGGCTCGTCGACACCGTCGGCCAGGGCGGACCCAACTTCGTCAACAACGCCATCCTCGGCCCGCTGAAGGACAAGCGCGTGGCCACGGTCAACCGCATCGCCACGGCCATCGGCCGCACGGCGGCCAAGCCGACCGGTCTGGACGCGCTCGCGCCGTGCACGCTGAACGGCGCCGGCGCGGCCGGCAACAACACCGGCAACGCGGGCGGAAACGCCAACACGGGCAACGGCAACGCCAACGCGGGCAACGCCAACGGCGGAGGCAATGCCAACGCGGGGGGCAACGCCAACGGTGGAGGCAACGCCAACGCCGGGGGAGGTGCCGCGACCGCCGCCGGCACGATCTCGTGCCCGGACGTGGCCTCGAAGCTGCCCGCGATCCCGGCCACCGCCAAGGCCGAGGTCGACCGCAACCTGGCCCTGCTCAACACGCAGATCGCCGAGGCCAACAAGCGGCTCGTCGACACCGTCGGCCAGGGCGGACCCAACTTCGTCAACAACGCCATCCTCGGCCCCCTGGCCGACAAGCGGAAGTCGACCATCGACCGCATCGCCATCTCCATCGGCCGTACCGCGGCCAAGCCTCAGGGCCTCGACTCCCTGGCCGCCTGCACGCTCACCAAGTGACGTGACAGGCGCTGTGGCCGCCCCGTGTGAGCGCCGGCCGGGGCGGCCACGGGCATGTCCACGCAAGTGGATGCCCGAGTTCCTTAGACAGGCGAAAGGTCTGCACCCATAATGCTTAGACATGGGAAAGACCTATGAACGCATAGACGGCCGGCTGCGCACCTTCATCGAGGCGCAGCCCCTCTTCTTCACCGCGACCGCTCCTCTCTCCGGCGACGGCACGGTCAACCTCTCCCCCAAGGGCCTGCGCGGCTCGTTCGTCATCCTCGACGAACTCACCCTGGCCTACCTCGACTTCGCCGGATCCAACGCCGAGACGATCGCGCATCTGCGGGAGAACGGCCGGATCACCCTGATGTGGTGCGCGTTCCAGGGACCGCCGAACATCGTGCGGGTGCACGGGCGCGGTGAGCCCGTCTTCCGGGACGACCCGCGCTTCGCGGATCTGCTCTCCCACTTCCCGGACATCGATCCGACCCAGCACGGCCTGCGGGCGATCGTCGTCGTGAGGGCCGACGTGGTCCGGGGCTCCTGCGGCTACGCGGTGCCCTACATGTCGTACGACGGTGACCGGGAGCTGCACGCCAAGCGGTTCGCGCGCGAGGACGACGACTCGCTGAGCGCGTACTTCGCCAAGAAGGACCACATCGCCACGAGCCTGGACGGGCTTCCCGGACTGCCGTTGCCGTTGCCGCCGTCCGCCGTGTGACGTTCACCCGCCGGCGAACCGGACCGTGAACGTCGTCGATCCCGGCGCGCTCTCCACCGTCACCCCTCCCCCGTGCGCCTCCACCACCGCCACCACGATCGACAGGCCCAGGCCCGCGCCGCCGGTCTCCGCCTTGGTGCTGCGGTCGGCCCGGGTGAATCGTTCGAAGACGCCCGGCTGGATGTCCTCGGGAATGCCGGGGCCGTCGTCGTGGACCTTCAGCCGGACCGTGGCGCCGTCGGTCTCCAGGGTCACCGTCACCTTGGTGCCCGCCGGGGTGTGCAGGCGGGCGTTGGACAGCAGGTTGGCCAGGACCTGCTGGAGGCGGTGCGCGTCGCCCGTCACCGTGACGGGGTCCTCGGGGAGGTCCAGCTCCCAGCGGTGACCGGAACCGGTGGCCCGCGCGTCCGCGAGGGCGTCCAGGACCAGGCGGGTGAGGTCGACGGGGGCGGCCTCCAGCGGGCGGCCCGCGTCCAGGCGGGCCAGCAGGAGCAGGTCGTCGACCATCGCGCCCATGCGGGTGGACTCGGCGGCGATGCGTTCCAGGGCGCGGGTGACCTCGGGCGGGACCGGGCCGGGGTGCAGCAGGGCGAGTTCGGCGTGGCCGCGCACCGAGGCGACCGGGGTGCGCAGCTCGTGGCTGGCGTCGGCGGCGAAGCTGCGCAGCCGCTCCTCGCTCGCGTGGCGCTTGGTGAGCGCGTCCTCGACATGGCCGAGCATGCGGTTGAAGGCGCCGGCGACCCGGCCCACCTCACTGCGCGGGTCCGACTCGGGGGCCCGCGGCGGGAGGGCCACCTCCCCGCTGGCCAGCGGGAGTTCGCTGACCCGGGTGGCGGTCGCCGCGACCCGGCTGAGGGGGCGCAGGGCCCAGCGCACCCACAGGGCGCCCGCGACGCCGGTGACCGTGAGGGCGGCACCGAAGACGATCCCGGCGAGCAGTTCGAGTCGGTGCACGGTGGCCTCGACGGGCTCCAGGGACAGCCCGGTGATCAGGACGTCGCCGTCCAGTCCCCGGGTGGCGACGACCCGGTAGTCGTCCAGGGTGGAGAGGTGGACGCTGTGGCCGCGTCCGTCGGCCGGGACCCCCGCGAGCCGTTTCCGGTCGCCGGCGCTCAGGTCGACGTTCAGGGTGCCGCTGGAGCGGACGACGGCCGCGTTGGTGACCGTGCCGTCCACCAGCCGGGCGCCGAAGGTGCCGGTGGCCTGGCGGCGGGTGTCGGCGTGCTCGTCGCCGTCGTGGTCGTCCTTCTGCGGTTCCCCCTCGTGTTCCAGGCTGACCGCGAACTTGTTGCCCGCCTCGGTGAGCTGCTCGTCCAGGCGGCTGGTGAGGAAGCCGTCCAGTCCGAGCCCCGCGGCGACACCCACCGCGGCGCAGCTCACCGCCAGCAGCACCACCAGGCCGAGGGTGAGCCGGGCCCGCAGGGTGTGTGGCCTGAGGTCCCTCACGGCGTCACCGGCTTGATCACATAGCCCGCCCCGCGCACGGTGTGGATCATCGGCTCCCGGCCCGCGTCGACCTTCTTGCGCAGGTAGGAGATGTACAGCTCGACGACATGGGCGCGGCCCCCGAAGTCGTACGACCACACCCGGTCGAGGATCTGCGCCTTGCTGAGCACCCGGCGCGGGTTGCGCATGAGGAAGCGCAGCAGCTCGAACTCGGTCGGGGACAGGTCGATCAGCTCGCCGCCGCGGGTGACCTCGCGGGCCTCCTCGTCCATGACCAGGTCACCGACGGTCAGCCGCGGGCCCTCGTCGAGCTGGCGGGCCATGCCCGCGCGGCGCAGCAGTCCGCGCAGCCGGGCGACGACCTCCTCCAGGCTGAACGGCTTCGTGACGTAGTCGTCGCCGCCCGCCGTGATGCCCTTGATGCGGTCCTCGACGGCGTCCCGGGCGGTCAGGAAGAGCACACACACGTCCGACTTCACGGTGTGCAGGGCGCGCAGGACGGCGAAGCCGTCGGTGTCCGGGAGCATCACGTCCAGGACCACGGCGTCGGGCAGCAGTTCCCGGGCGGCGGCCACCGCCGACGCGCCGTCGCCCGCCGTGCGGACCCGCCAGCCCTCGTAGCGCAGGGCGCCGGAGAGGACCTCGGCGAGGTCCGGGTCGTCGTCGACGACGAGGACGCGCAGCGGGGTGCCGTCGGGGCGGGTGAGGGCGGGGCGGCCGGAGCGGGTCGTGTTCATCGCCTTTCCAGGATCTCCCCCGGCGCAGGAGTCGGACAGGGCGGGATGCTCTGAGTTTCCTCTGAGTGGGCTCAGCGGGTGCCCGTTCAGAGGGTCCTCAGAGGTTGCCTTCGCACAGTGGTGCCAGGACAGGCGAAAGGACACCCCTATGACCACCGTGTACGAGCGGCGGGCCGCACCGGCCGTGGCGCCGCCCGCGCGACGATCACCCGCGGGTGTCGTGCTGGCCCTGCTCTGGACGGGGGCGGCGGCCGTGATCGTCCTGTGGTGGGCGGACACCGGTTCCGTGGTCGGTACGGCGGGCTGGCTGACCGGCGCCGGGCGGATCGCCGGGCTGCTGTGCGGCTACGCCTGCGCGGTGCTGGTGGGTCTGATGGCGCGGGTCCCGCTGCTGGAGGAGCGGATCGGCTCGGACCGGGTGGCCCGCTGGCACGCGATGGCCGGCCGGTACACCGTCTGCCTGCTGCTCGCGCACATCGGACTGATCCTCGCCGGCTACGCGGCCCAGGACGGCGCCTCGCTGTGGCACGAGACGCTCACCGTGGTCCTGGACTATCCGGAGATGCTCAAGGCGACCGCCGGCACGGTGATCCTCCTCGCGGTCGGCATCACCTCCGCGCGGGCGGTGCGGCGCCGGACCGGCCACGAGTTCTGGTACTACGTCCATCTCCTCACCTACGCGGCCGTGTTCCTCGCCTTCGGTCACCAACTGGCCCTGGGCAGCGACCTCCAGGGCCACTCCGTCTTCTGGTACGTCCTGTACCTGGGCGTCGCCGCCCTGGTGCTGTGGTTCCGGGTCCTCGCCCCGGTGCGGCTGAACCTGCGGCACCGGCTGCGGGTGGAGTCGGTGCACCAGGAGGCGCGGGGCGTGTGGTCCGTCGTGGTCGCCGGGCGCGAGCTCGACCGGCTCGGCGCGCGGTCGGGGCAGTTCTTCCGCTGGAGGTTCCTCGCGCCGGGCCTGCGGTGGACGTCCACGCCGTACTCCCTGTCGGCTCCGCCCCGCCCCGATCGCATGCGCATCACGGTCAAGGCGCTCGGCGACCACAGTACGGCCGTGGCGCTGCTGCGGCCCGGCACGCGCGTGTGGGCGGAGGGGCCGTACGGCTCGCTGACCGGGGACCGGCGGACCGCGGCCAGGTCGCTGCTGATCGCGGGCGGGGTCGGGATCACCCCGCTGCGGGCCCTGTTCGAGACGCTGCCGGGCGAGGTCACGCTCCTGTACCGGGCGCGCGCGGTCGAAGACCTGGCGCTGGGCGGGGAGTTGGAGGCCCTCGCACGGTGGCGCGGGGCGCGGGTGCACTACCTGCTCAACGGGCCGGACGGGCAACGCCCGCGCGTGACGGCCGAGTTGCTGCGGGCCGCCGTACCCGACGACCTGGCCGGGCGGGACGTCTACCTGTGCGGGCCGCACGGGTTCGCCCGGGAGGTGTACGAGGCGCTGCGCGCCGCCGGGGTGCCGGACCGCCGGATCCACCACGAGTCGTTCGAACTCTGAGAGCTGTGAGGCCGTAGGACATGCACGCGTTGAGGAAGAACCACCCGCTGCGCCGGATCGTGCTGGCGAGCGCCGCGACCGTCTCCGGGGTGGTGCTGCTGCTGTCCCTGAAGCCGCACACCACACCGGCCGCCGTCGTGTCAGCCGGCGCGACCGCCCCCGCCGTCCAGGGCACCCGGACCGTCACCGGCGACTCGGTGCAGACCCGGTGGGGGCCGGTACAGGTCCGGGTCACCGTCAAGGACGGCAGGCTCACCGACGTGACCGCGGTCGTCTACCCCACGGACAATCCACGGGACGAGGAGATCAACAGCTACGCCCTGCCCCGGCTGCGGACTGAGGCCCTCACCGCCCAGAGCGCGGACATCGACACGGTCTCGGGGGCCACTTACACGAGTGACGGTTACCGCCAGTCACTCCAGTCCGCACTGGACTCGGTGAGCGGCTGAACACACCGGCGCCACGGCACGTATCCAAGGACCAAGGGACCACGCCCACCCCCCTTGCCCCCGTCTCCGGAGGAAACGTGACCACGACGCTCGCAGGCGGCCGCGCCGCCCGCCGCCAGACGATGCGCCGCATCCGCCCGCGCCGTTCCCCGGCGACCGTCCTGCTGCTCGCCGTCTGGGCGGGCGCGGCCGGTGTGCTGTGGCTGTGGTGGCACAACACCCCGTCTGTCGCCGACGACAACAGCAAGATCCTCAACGCGGGCCGGATCACCGGTCTGCTGGCGGGCTATCTGATGGCGCTCGTGGTGCTCCAGATGGCCCGGGTGCCCGCGCTGGAGCGCCGGGTGGGATCCGACCGGGTGGCCCGCTGGCACGCGATGAGCGGCCGCTACACGCTCTGCCTGGTCGTCGCCCACGTCTTCCTGATCATGTGGGGCTACGCCCTCCAGGCCGGCAAGGGCCTCGGCGACATCGTCCAGCAGACGACGGACTCCATCAACCAGCTCCCGGACATGGGCAAGGCGGCCATCGGCACGGGGCTGCTGTTCGTCATCGGGCTGATGTCGATCGGCGGGGTGCGCAAGCGGATTCCGTACGACACCTGGTACCACGTGCACCTGCTGACGTACGCGGCGGTCTTCCTGACCTTCTGGCACCAGCTGACCACCGGCAACGACTTCGCGGTGGAACCGGTCGCCAAGACCGTCTGGTACGGGCTGTACGGCTCGGTCACCGCGCTGGTGATCTGGTACCGGATCCTCACCCCGATCCGCCTGAACCTGCGTCACCGCATGTACGTCGAGGCCGTGATCGAGGAGACGCCCGGTGTGGTGTCCGTCCTGATCGGCGGCCGGAAGCTGCACCGGATGGGCGCGGAGGCGGGCCACTTCTTCCGCTGGCGGTTCCTCGCGCCGGGCATGCGGTTCAGCTCCCACCCGTACTCGCTGTCCGCGGCGCCCCGACCGGGCATGCTGCGGATCACGGTGAAGGCGATCGGCGACCACAGCGAGCGGCTGCGCGAACTGGAGCCCGGCACCAAGGTGTGGGCCGAGGGTCCGTACGGCGCGATGACGGCGCAGCGCCGCAGCCGCGGCAAGGTGCTGCTGGTGGCCGGCGGTGTCGGCATCACCCCGATGCGGGCGCTGTTCGAGACGCTGCCGGGCGCGGCCGGTGACATCACCCTGCTGTACCGGGCCAACACCACCCAGGACCTGGCCCTGTGGGACGAGCTCGCCGCCATCGCGGACGAGCGCGGCGCCCGGTTGATGTACGCGGTGAACAGTCCGGACGGGGAGCGCCCGGACATCTCCGCGGAGTCCCTCCAGCGCAAGCTCCCCGACATCGACAAGCACGACGTGTTCATGTGCGGGCCGAACGGCTTCGCGCAGTCCGTGTACGAAGCACTGCGCGGCGCGGGTGTGCCCGCCCGCCGCATCCATCACGAGTCGTTCGAGATGTGAGCGACGGGAATCCAGGAGCTGTTGAAGCGATGAGGAAGTCTCACCCCGTCCGCCGAGTCGTGCTCGCGACGGCCGCCACCGTGTCCGGTGTCGTGCTGATGCTGTCGCTGAAGCCCTCGTCGGACCCGGCGTCCGCCCAGGCGGGCGGCACGCTCCCGCAGCAGACGGCGGCGGCCCAGGAGTCGGCCCAGGGCGGCACGGGGGCTGCCGCCGGCGGCCAGGTCACCGGCGACGTCGTCCAGACGCAGTACGGTCCGGTCCAGGTCCGCATCACCGTCAGCGGCAACAGGATCACCAAGGCCGAGGCGGTCCAGGCGCCCAAGGGCGGCGAGAGCGACGCGAAGACCGCGCTGTCCATCCCGAAGCTCACCCAGGACACGGTCGCCAAGCAGAAGTCCGACGTCGACACGGTGTCCGGGGCGACCTACACCAGCGAGGGCTACAAGAAGTCGCTCCAGTCCGCGATCGACAAGGCGAACCAGGCCGCGTCCCAGGCCCAGCCGTCGGCGCAGCCCTCCCAGCCGGCGGGCGGTGGCGGAGCGGCGGCCGCGAAGACGGTCACCGGCGCGGTCTCCCGGACGCAGTACGGCCCGGTCCAGGTCCGGATCACGGTCAGCGGGGGCAAGATCACCAACGCCGAGGCGGTCCAGGCGCCGAAGGGCGGGACCAGCGACCAGAAGACGGCGCTGTCGATCCCGAAGCTCAACCAGGAGGCCGTGGCGGCGGGCAGCGCGGACATCGACTCGGTGTCCGGGGCCACCTACACCAGCGAGGGCTACAAGAAGTCGCTCCAGTCGGCGCTGGACCAGGCCGGTGGCTGACACGGTGGCCGAGCCGGCACAAGCTCCCGCCGCGGTACGTCACGTGGAGGAGGTCATGGGGACGGTCTTCTCCTTCGACGTCCGCGGCGGGGAACCCGTTGCCGTACAGACGGCGGTGCGGGAGGCGGTGGCGGGGCTGCACCGCGTGAACGAGGTGTTCAGCACCTACCGCGACGACAGCCAGGTCTCGCGCCTGGCCCGCGGAGAGCTGACGGTCGCCGACTGCGACGCCGAGGTCGCCGAGGTCCTCGAACTCGGCGCCGAGGCCGAGCACTTGAGCGACGGCTGGTTCAGCATGCGCTACGAGGGCCGCCTGGACCCGACGGGCATCGTCAAGGGCTGGGCGGTGGAGCGCGCGGCCCGGCAGGTCGCTCTCGCGGGAGCCACCGGAGTGAGCGTCAACGGCGGCGGAGACGTACAGCTGCTGGGGGTACCGGGCCCCGAACGCCCGTGGCGCGTGGGCGTCTCGGACCCGCTGCGCCCCGGCGGCCTGGCGGCGGTCGTCTCGGCAGCGGGAGCGGCGGAGCTGGCGGTGGCGACGTCGGGCACGGCCGAGCGCGGCGCCCACATCGTCGACCCCAGAACGGGCCGCTCGGCGGTCACGGACCTGGTGGCGGTCACGGTAGTGGCCCCCACCCTGACCTGGGCGGACTGCTGGGCGACAGCAGCTTTCGCCATGGGTTCCCGGGAGGGCCTGACCTGGCTGGAGTCCTTGCCGGACGTAGAGGCACTGCTCATCACGGCAGGCGACGAGGTCCTGATCACAGGGGGCTTGGCAGCAAGGCTCGGGTGAGATTTTTAGGGGCGCGGGGCTGTATCGATGTGCGGCTCCGCCGCGTGGGCGCGACCAGCCCCCACAGACCCGCGCCCGACCGACAACCTCTAGTGCCCGTTCTGAGCCAACCGCAACAAATGCTCAGCCAGCGCCTGCCCCCCGGTGGGGTTCCGGCTGATCAGCATCAACGTGTCGTCACCGGCGATCGTCCCCAAGATGTCATGCAGCTCAGCCTGATCAATCGCCGACGCGAGGAACTGCGCCGCCCCCGGAGGAGTCCGCAGCACCACGAGGTTCGCCGAAGCCTCCGCGGAGATCAGCAGCTCCTGCGAGAGCCGCCGCATCCGCTCCTCCTTCGCCGACTCCCCGAGCGGCGCCCGAGGAGTCCGGAAACCCCCCTCGCTCGGCACCGCGTAGATCAGGTCGCCGTCGGTGTTGCGGATCTTCACCGCGTTGAGCTCGTCGAGGTCCCGGGAGAGCGTCGCCTGCGTGACGCTCAGCCCGTCGTCGGACAGCAGCTTCGCCAACTGGCTCTGCGACCGCACCGGTTGCCGATTGAGGATGTCCACGATCCGGCGGTGGCGCGCGGTACGCGTCTGCGGCACGGCGGGCCCGGCGCCCCCGTTGTGCTCGTGCTCCTGCGCATGACTCATCGTCGTCTCATTCTCCGGATCATCCGTCCGCCCTGGCCACGTCCAGGATGCCGGGGAGCGCCTGAAGAAGCGCGTCCGCTTCGTCGTCGCCGAGGTTCAGCGGCGGCATCAGCCGTACGACGTCGGGGGCGGGCGCGTTCAGCAGGAAACCGGCGTCCTGAGCCGCCTGCTGCACCTTCGGCGCGAGCGGCTCGGTGAGCACGATACCCAGGAGCAGCCCGGCACCCCTGACATGGTCGATCGACGGGTGTCCGAGTGACTCGATCCCGTCCCGCAACCGCTCGCTCTGCCGCTTGACGTTCTCCAGCAGGCCGTCGTTCGCGATGGTGTCGAGGACCGCGAGTCCGGCGGCGCAGGCGATGGGGTTGCCGCCGAACGTCGTCCCGTGGTGCCCCGGCTGGAGCAGCTCCGCGGTCCGTCCGAAGGCGACGGTCGCGCCGAGCGGCAGTCCGCCGCCGAGCTGCTTGGCGAGGGTGACCACGTCCGGCAGCACGCCTTCGTGCGCCTGGTACTCGAACCAGTGCCCGGTACGGCCGATGCCGGTCTGCACCTCGTCGAGGACCAGCAGCGCGCCCTTGGCCGCCGTGATCGCCCTGGCGGCCTTGAGGTAGCCGACCGGGGGCACCACGACGCCGTTCTCGCCCTGGATGGGCTCGATGACGACGAGCGCGGTGTCCTCGGTGACCGCGGCGGCCAGGGCCTGTGCGTCGCCGTAGGGCACGTGGGTGATGTCGCCGGGCAGCGGCAGGAAGGGGGTCCGCTTGGCGGGCTGGCCGGTGAGCGCCAGGGCGCCCATGGTCCGGCCGTGGAAGCCGCCGTCGGTGGCGACCATGTGGGTGCGTCCGGTCAGCCGGCCGATCTTGAAGGCGGCCTCGTTGGCCTCGGCGCCGGAGTTGCAGAAGAAGACCTTGCCGTCCCGGCCGAAGAGCTGGAGCAGCCGCTCGGCGAGGGCGACGGTGGGCTCCGCCATGAAGAAGTTGGAGATGTGGCCGAGGGAGGCGATCTGGTGGCTGACCGCTTCGACGATCGCGGGGTGCGCGTGGCCGAGCGCGTTGGTGGCGATGCCTCCGACGAAGTCGAGGTACTGGTTGCCCTCGCTGTCCCAGACCTTGGTGCCCGCACCGCGGGCGAGGGGCAGCCGGGGGGTGCCGTAGTTGTTCATGAGCGAGCTCTGCCACCGCTGGGAGAGCTCCTGATTGTCCGTCACTTCGCGTCCCCCTCTTGTCCGTCGGGCACGACCATGGTGCCGATGCCCTCGTCGGTGAAGATCTCCAGCAGGATCGAGTGCTGGACCCGCCCGTCGATGACCCGGGCCGTGGTCACGCCGTTGCGCACGGCGTGCAGACAGCCCTCCATCTTCGGGACCATGCCGGAGCTCAACTCCGGCAGCAGCTTCTCCAGTTGGGAAGCCGTGAGGCGGCTGATCACCTCGTCGCTGTGCGGCCAGTCCTCATAGAGGCCCTCGACGTCCGTGAGGACCATGAGAGTCTCCGCTCCAAGCGCAGCAGCGAGTGCCGCAGCCGCCGTGTCAGCATTGACGTTGTAGACATGTCCGTCGTCCTGGCTCCGGGCGATCGACGAGACGACCGGGATCCGGCCGTCGGCGAGCAGTGCCTCGATCGCGCCCGTGTCGATCGCGGTGATCTCGCCCACCCGCCCGATGTCGACCAACTCGCCGTCGATCTCGGGCTGGTGCTTGGTGGCGGTGATGGTGTGGGCGTCCTCGCCGGTCAACCCGACGGCGAGCGGCCCGTGTTCGTTGAGGAGGTTGACCAGCTCGCGCTGCACCTGCCCGGCCAGCACCATCCGTACGACGTCCATGGCGTCCTCGGTGGTGACGCGCAGGCCGGCCTTGAACTCGCTGACGATGCCGTGCTTGTCGAGGGCGGCGCTGATCTGCGGGCCACCGCCGTGCACGACGACCGGTTTGAGCCCGGCGTGGTGCAGGAAGACGACGTCCTGGGCGAAGGCGGCCTTGAGGTCCTCGTCGATCATGGCGTTGCCGCCGAACTTGATGACGACGGTCTTGCCGTTGTGGCGGACCAGCCAGGGCAGCGCCTCGATGAGGATCTGGGCCTTGGGGAGCGCGGTGTGCTTCCGCGTGGGGCTGCTCATGACGAGTACGCGCTGTTCTCGTGGACGTAGTCCGCGGTGAGGTCGTTGGTCCAGATGGTGGCGGTCTCGGAGCCGGCCGCGAGGTCGGCGACGATGTGCACCTCGCGGTAGCGCATGTCGACCTTGTCGCGGTCCTCGCCGACGCCGCCGTTCTTGCAGACCCAGACGCCGTTGATGGCGACGTTGAGCCGGTCGGGCTCGAAGGCGGCCTTGGTGGTGCCGATCGCGGAGAGCACGCGGCCCCAGTTGGGGTCCTCGCCGTGGATGGCGCACTTGAGGAGGTTGTTGCGGGCGATGGAGCGGCCCACCTCGACGGCGTCGTCCTCGGAGGCCGCGTTGACCACCTCGACCTTGATGTCCTTGCTGGCGCCCTCGGCGTCCCGGATGAGCTGCTGCCCGAGGTCGTCGCAGACCTGCCGGACGGCTTCCGCGAACTTCTCGTAGGCCGGGGTGACTTCGGAGGCGCCGGAGGCGAGGAGCAGCACGGTGTCGTTGGTGGACATGCAGCCGTCGGAGTCGACGCGGTCGAAGGTGGTCCGGGTCGCGGCCCGCAGCGCCTTGTCCAGGGTCTCGCTGTCGAGGTCGGCGTCGGTGGTGAGGACGACCAGCATGGTGGCGAGGCCAGGAGCGAGCATGCCCGCGCCCTTGGCCATGCCGCCGACCGTCCAGCCGTCCTGGGTGACGACGGACGTCTTGTGCACGGTGTCGGTGGTCTTGATGGCGATGGCGGCCTTCTCGCCGCCGTGCTCGCTCAAGGACGCGGCCGCTGCTTCAACTCCCGGCAGCAGCTTGTCCATCGGGAGCAGGACGCCGATGAGTCCGGTGGAGGCGACGGCGACCTCGCCCGCGCCGATCTCCAGCACCTCGGCGACCTTCTCGGCGGTGGCATGGGTGTCCTGGAAGCCCTTCGGCCCCGTACAGGCGTTGGCGCCACCGGAGTTGAGGACGACCGCGGTCAACTCACCGCTCTTGAGGACCTGCTCGGACCACAGCACGGGAGCGGCCTTGACGCGGTTGGAGGTGAAGACGCCGGCGGCGGCGCGGCGGGGCCCGGTGTTGACCACGAGGGCCAGGTCCGGGTTGCCGTTCTCCTTGATTCCCGCGGCGATGCCCGCCGCCTGGAATCCCTTGGCTGCCGTGACGCTCACGGTGCGACTCCGATCGTGGAAAGACCGAGCTCCTCGGGGAGTCCGAGGGCGATGTTCATGCTCTGGACGGCACCACCGGCGGTGCCCTTGGTCAGGTTGTCGATGGCGCTGATCGCGATGATGCGACCCACGGCCTCGTCGAGGGCGACCTGCACCTGAACGCCGTTCGAACCGTAGACGGACGCCGTGGCGGGCCACTGGCCCTCGGGGAGCAGGTGGACGAAGGGCTCGTCGGCGAAGGCCTTCTCGTAGGCGGCGCGGACGGACTCGGCGGTGACGCCGGGCTTGGCCTGGGCGCTGCACGTGGCGAGGATGCCACGGGGCATCGGCGCGAGGGTGGGCGTGAAGGAGACGTTCACCTTCGAACCGGCCACCCCGCTGAGGTTCTGGACGATCTCCGGCGTGTGCCGGTGACCGCCGCCGACGCCGTACGGCGACATGGAGCCCATGACCTCGCTGCCCAGCAGGTGGGGCTTGGGCGCCTTGCCCGCGCCGGAGGTGCCGGAGGCGGCGACGATCACGGCCTGGTTCTCGGCGAGGCCCGCGGCGTAGGCCGGGAACAGGGCGAGCGAGGTCGCGGTCGGGTAGCAGCCGGGCACCGCGATGCGCTTGGACCCCTCCAGCGCGGTGCGGGCACCCGGCAGTTCGGGAAGGCCGTAGGGCCAGGTGCCGGCGTGCGCGGAGCCGTAGAACTTCTCCCAGTCGGCCGCGTCCTTGAGCCGGAAGTCGGCGCCCATGTCGACGACGAGGACGTCCGGGCCGAGCTGCTCGGCAACGGCGGCGGACTGGCCGTGGGGCAGGGCGAGGAACACGACGTCGTGTCCGGCGAGGACGTCGGCCGTGGTCTCCTGGAGCACCCGGTCGGCCAGCGGCAGCAGGTGGGGCTGGAGCGAGCCGAGTCGCTGGCCGGCGTTGGAGTTGCCGGTCAGGGCGCCGACCTCGACCTCGGGGTGCGCCAGGAGCAGCCGCAGGACCTCACCGCCCGCGTATCCACTCGCTCCGGCCACTGCCGCACGTACCGCCATGTCATCCTCCTCCTGGATGGCATGACTATACGTTTCGCTGCACGTTTATGCAACCACATGCATAGGACCTGGCCCGGGGGCGCCGACGAGCGCCGGCGGCGAAGAAGGGGCGCGGTCAAGTCCGTGACCGTGAAGGTGTCGTACGACAGCGGCCGTACGGTCAGGTGACGTGACCCGCACGCCACCGGGCATTCCCCTGGGCGGTCTCACAGCTCGGGCAGGATTGCGGCGGGATGGGCAGATACATAGCTTGTACGCCTGTTGTACGAGTTGCTGCACGTGAGAGGTGTCCCGGTGGGACGACGTGAGAAGCCGGTCGATCCCGACGCCGGTCCCGTCCAGCGGTTCGCGCACGATCTGCGGGTCCTTCGGGTGGGGGCCGGCAAGCCGCCGTACCGGGAGATGGCCGAGCGGGCGGGCTACTCCGTCACCGCGATGTCCCAGGCCGCGGCCGGTGACGCCCTGCCGTCCCTGGCCGTGGCGCGGGCGTACGCCGAGGTGCTGGACGCCGACCCGGACGTGTGGGAACGGCGGTGGCGGGAGGCGGACGCCGAGCTGCGGGTGCCCGCGCCGGACGAGAGGCCGCCGTACCGGGGACTGGCCCGTTTCGAGCCCGGCGACAGCGATCTGTTCTTCGGCCGGGACACGCTCGTCGCCGAACTGGTGGAGCTGGTGCGCGAGCACCGGTTCGCGGCGGTGTTCGGGCCGTCCGGCAGCGGCAAGTCGTCGCTGCTGCGGGCGGGACTGATTCCGGGGTTGCGGGAGGCGGCGGGGGCCCGGCGGCCGGCGGTTGTCCGCGTGCTGACCCCTGGGGACCGGCCCGCGCGCACGCACGAGAAGGCGCTCGTCCCGCGCGACGACGACGGGGAGACCTGGGTGATCGTCGATCAGTTCGAGGAGTTGTTCACCCTCTGCGCGGACCGCGCGGAACGCGACCGGTTCCTGGAGCTGCTGCTTTCGGCCCGACGCCCGGAGAGCCGGCTGCGGGTGGTGATCGCGGTCCGCGGTGACTTCTACGGCCACTGCGCCGACCATCGCGAGCTCGCCGCGGCGGTCTCCCGGGCCGGTCTGCTGGTCGGGGCGCCGAGCCGGGAGGAGCTGCGCGAGGTGATCACCGGCCCGGCCGCCTCCGCCGGCCTGAACGTGGAGCGCGCGCTCACCGCCCGGATCATCGACGAGGTCGTCGACCGGCCCGGCGCGCTGCCCATGCTCTCCCACGCCCTGCTGGAGACCTGGCACCGCCGCCGGGGACGGCTGCTGACCCTGGCGGCGTACGAGGAGACGGGTGGCGTCCGCGGTGCGATCGCCGCCACCGCCGAGGACGTGTACGGAAGGCTTTCGGCGGAGCAGCGCCGTGCCGCTCGGCGCATCCTGCTGCGGCTGATCGCGCCCGGCGACAGCACGGCCGACACGCGCCGTCCGGCGTCCCGCGCCGAACTCGGCAGCGGGGCGCGGGAGGTGCTGGAACGCCTCGCCGCCGCCCGTCTGGTCACCCTGGACGGCGACACGGTGGAGCTCGCGCACGAGGCGCTGATCACCGGCTGGCCGCGCCTCGCCGGGTGGATCGAGGAGGGCCGGGACCGACTCCGTGCGCAGCGCCGGCTCGGCGAGGCGGCGCGCGGCTGGGAGGAGCTGGGACGCGACCCCGGCGCGCTGTACCGGGGCACGCGGCTGGACCGGGCCGAGGAGCTGTTCGCCCGGCAGGAGCCCGTCGCCCCGCAGGAGCCCGTCGCCCCGCAGGAGCCCGTCACCCGGCAGGAGCCCGTCGCCCGGCCGCACGACGACGACCGTCTGAAGCCGTCGTACGACGATCTCGGGCCGTCGGACGACGAGCTCACCGGCCTGGAGCGGTCCTTCCTCACCGCTTCCCTCACGGCCCGGAGGACCGAGCGGGAGGCCGAGACCCGCACCGCGCGGCGGACGCGTTCCCTGACCGTCGGTCTGTCCGTGTTCCTCGTCCTCGCGCTGGCCGCCGGCCTGGTGGCCTGGCAGCGCGACCGGGTGAGCGAGGCGGAGGCCGCCAAGGCCGCCGCCCGGCGCCTGGCCACCGTGGCCGACAGCCTGCGCTCGACCGATCCACGCACCGCCGCCCTGCTCGGGGTCGCCGCCTGGCGGATCGCCCCGCTCACCGAGTCCCGCTCGGCGCTGCTGGGCGCCGTGGCGCAGCCGGAGCGCGATGCCTTCACCGACCCCCGGACCGGAAAGGACGTCCGGCGTTTCCTCACCGACGGCGGCCGGACCCTCCTCAGCGTCGACGGCAGCACGGTGACCGCCCGGAACGTGGCCACCCACAGGCTCACCGCCGGCTACCACCTGCCGGGCGGGACAGAGGTGGGCGACGTCGGTCCCGGTTCCCGGTACCTCGACGTCATCGGACCGGACGGGGGCGACACGCTGTGGAACCTCCCGCTGGGCAGATCCGCGGCCGAACTGGGCGAAGCCTCCATGCACGGCGGAGCGCCCGACGGCAGCGCGTATCTCACCGGGCCGCCGGACGGCCCGGGCACGGTCCGGCTGCACCGGACGGCCGACGGCAAGGTCCTCTTCAGCACCGGCCTCACCCGCACCCTCTCCTCGGCGGCCGTCGGCCCCGGCGGCCGCCTGCTCGCCCTCTGTCCCGCCGAAGGGCCGCTCCAGTTGTGGGACACCGCCGCCGGCAAGCGCCTGCCGGGGGCCTGGGAGAAGGCGGACAAGACCCTGTGCGGCACCGGCTCCGGCGCGGACGGCGGCGCGCGGCTGCTGCGGTTCAGCGCGGACGGCAGGCGGCTGGCCGCCGCCTACGGCACGGCGGCCATGGTCTGGGACGTGCGCGGGGGACGCGCGCTCGCCGACTTCGCCAGTGGCGGGGTCACGGGCTTCACCCAGGCCGCTCTCTCCCCCGACGGCGAGTTCCTGGCCACGGCGGACGACCACGAACTCGCCGTGTGGCGCCTGGCCACCGGTGGCACACAGGTCTTCCGCCGCCCCCTCTCCAAGGACGCGGCCACCGGGCTGACCTGGGACCCGGGGGAGCCTCGTCTCCTGCGCTACCTCGACGGCGCCACGGTCCACACCTTCGACCTGGCCGACCGCCTCACCCCGCGGTGGCAGGGCACTCCGGCCGACGCGGGCGTGCTCAGCCCGGACGGCGTCACCCTGGCCACGGTCACCCGGTCCGGCAACGGCTACCGCCTCGAGCTGCGTTCCACGCGCACGGGTGACGTCCTGGCCCGCGCGACGCTCGGCGCGCTGCCGAGCATGTCCGACGAGAACGTCCCCCGGCTCGCCTTCAGCCCGGACAGCGGCACGCTGGCCGTCGCCGACACCGTGTCCTCGAACGGTTCACTGCGACTGCGCTCCACCATGTGGGATGTACGGACGCGCCGGGTGCGAGCGGCCCTCGTCACCTCCGGCGCGGCCGACCGTCCGGCCGTCGCCCTCGCCCTGGGACCCGACGGCCGCAAGCTGCTGGTCGTCCGCGCCACCGCCGACAGCTACACGACGGAGGTCTGGGACACCCGCGACCACCGGCGATCCGGGACCGTACATGGGCTCTCCGGCGAGGAGTTGGCCGTACGCCCGGACGGGGGTCTGCTCGTGAGTTCGGACGACCAGTACGCCGATCCGGGAACCGGCAAGGTCACCGGGCGCGCGCTCGCCGACGGCCGGGAGGTCACCGCGCTGGCGTTCAGCCCCGACGGCTCCCGGCTCGCCGTCGGTGACTCCACCGGGCACGTCACGCTGTGGGACGGCGAGGTCCGGCACCGTACGGGCGCGCTGACCGGTACCTCCGACACGGCCACCCAGGGCGAGCCGGAGGCGGTGGGGGCGCTCGCCTTCTCCTCCGACGGCGGCACGCTGGCCGTGGGCGGCACGAGGGGGACCCTGCGGCTGTGGGACGTGGAGGGACAGCAGCTCCTCGGGGCGGACCTGCCCACGTCCGGCGACGAGATCCGCTCCCTCGCCTTCGCCGAGGACGGCGGCACGGTCTACGCCGGCACCCCGCATGTACCGCTCCAGCGTCTCCCCATCGCACCGGACCAGGCCGTCCGCACCATCTGCGGCCGCACCGGCGGCGGCCTGACCGAGGCGCAGTGGCGGACCTACGTCCCTGACGCGCCGTACGAGAACGCGTGCACCAAAAGCGGATGAGGTTGCTGAAACCGGAAGAAACGTCTGGGGGCCGGATTGTTCAGGGTGGCTCTGTGCGTCGCTGAAAAATGCCTCTGACCTGGACGATCAGTGACCAGAACGACCGCGGCGCCCCGTCGGCGGCGTCCGGACATCCCCTCAGTCAGGTTCTGGTCTCATGCGCACTCACACCCTCTTCCCCTCGCTCATCCTGCTCGGCGCCCTCTCCTTCACGGCGGCCTGCTCGTCCGGGTCGGACGGCTCCTCGGGTACGGCATCCGGCGCCGCCCGCCCCGGGGCCGCCCCCACCCCCTCGCCGCTCCGCAGCGTCGATCCGTCGAAGATCAAGGGGCTGGAGATCGTCAGCGACAGCAGCGAGCAGAGCTCCTGCCCCTTCGCGACGAGCTACCCGGACGTGCCCGGGGCGGAGGCGATGACGGCCGCGATGAAGAAGGACGTGGACGAGCGCCTGGCCGGCTTCCGCTCAGTGGTCTGCGAGGAGGAGTCGGGCGGCGCGGAGGGCCGTGAGCTCAACATCAGCCATCAGTTCCTGGTCGCCTCCGGCGACGTCCTGGGCGTCCGGCTCAGCACCCAGGACCACAGTGGTCCCGGGTCCGGGCTGTCGACCAGGACGTACTGGTACGACGGCGAGGCCGGCGCGTACCGCACGGCTCTCGGCCTCGTCGCCGGCGACTCCCGGGACGCCTTCTTCGCCGCGCTGAAGGATCAGCTCAAGGGGCGCGAAGGTGTCGACGCCGCTGCCCTCGACAACACCTTCTCCGACCCGGCCTCCCGCACCGCCGCCCTGGACGACATGGCCTTCACCCCCCACGGCGGACTGCGAGTGACCTTCGACCGCGGCGAGGTGGGTGTCCCGGCCGCCGGGACCTACATGGTGACCTTCCCCGAGGAGACGATCACCCCCTGGCTGTCCGCGTTCGGACAGCGTGTCCAACGGCAGACCATGACACCGAGCGGTTCGCTCGACCTGGGGGCAGGGCACATCCCCACGCCCGTCACCCCCACCCACACCGCGTCCGGCGACGACGACACGGACTGCAAGAAGGTCACGTGCATCGCGCTGACCTTCGACGACGGACCGGCGGCACCGGAGACCGCGACCCTGCTGACCTCCCTGGCGCGGTACGACGCCCGCGCCACCTTCTTCACCGTCGGCCAGAACGTCGCCGCCCACCCCGAGCTGGTCCGCGCCGAGGCCCGCGCCGGACACGAGGTCGGCAACCACTCCTGGAACCACCCCGATCTCACCAGGCTCACCCCCGAGCAGGTGGCCTCCCAGCTGGGCCGCACCAGCGCCGCCGTCAAGGCCGCGACCGGCAAGGCCCCCACCCTCTTCCGCCCGCCCTACGGTGCGGTCAACGCCCGGGTGAAGGCCGCGACCACGCTCTCACCGGTGCTGTGGGACGTGGACACCGAGGACTGGAAGTACCGCGACGCCGACAAGGTCGCCCGGACCGTCATCGACAAGGCACAGCGCAACGACGTCGTCCTCATGCACGACATCCACCCCACCTCGGTCGCCGCGGTCCCACAGATCCTGCGCACCCTGACCGCCCGCGGCTACCACTTCGTCACCGTCAGCCACTTGCGCGCCACCCTCTGAACCCACAACGCAGCCGCACTCGGCATCGCCGACAAGACTCCGGCTCAGGCTGTCACTCACGCACCGTGAGACGCAGGAAGAAGTACACGCTGAGGAGCGAGAGCACGATGCTCGGCGGCAGGAGTATCGAGTCCCAGAGGAGCCGATGGGTCGAGGGGACGCCGGAGAGCGCCCCGATGCCCATTCCGGCGCTCAGCAGCAGAACGGGCAGCGCCGTTCCCTGCGGGGGGTCCTTCCAGCGACCGACTCGCGCGAGGGCGAGCGAGCTGATGCCGAGGCCGGACGCGGCGACGGCGAACAGGAAGAGGTGACTGGCGTCGAGTCCACGGCCGCTCATGTCCCAGGGATACAGCCGTCGACTCCACGCTTCCACAGCCGTCGCACCAAATGATCGCCAAGGTCATGCATGGCGACAGCTGAGTCACCGTAGGCGTCCCGTGTCCCTTCGTCGGCGCACCGCGCTGAAGGTGCCGAGTCCGGCGAGTGAGGTGAGCGCGGAGGCGCCGATCGCCGTCCCCAGGCGCAGGCCGGGCGGGTGGAAGGAGCAGGTGACGCTCGTCGATCTGCCGTCGAGGGGTACGGCGATCAGGCCGTGGTACTGCTTCGCGGGGACCGCGGTCGCGTCACCGGCGGCGCAGCGCCAGCCCGCGATCCGGGGGGCCGCGACGACGGCCACGCCCTTGCTGCCCGCCGGGAGCTCGGCGTGGATCGTGCCGCCGGAGCCGGAGACGGTGACCTCGGTGGCGCCGGTGGCCCGGAGGTGTCGTACGGCGGAGCGCAGCCGGCCGGTGTCCAGGCAGCCGACCGCCTGGTCCGGTACGACCCCCATCCGGTTCGGGGTCAGCTCGATGGCCAGGTGCCCGGAGGCCGGGACCGTGCCGAGCGGTTCCATGGCGGCGATCTTGGTGACGGGCCAGTCGGCCCTGAACCGGCCGGTCGGGCCATGGGCCGCGAGGCCGGCGAGTCGTGCGGTGCCCGCGAAGTGCGGCGCCCAGAGGTGCACCTCGCTGCCCGCCGGGCAACGGGCGGTGATCGTCGCCTTCCCGCCCACCCGCACGCCCTGCCGCTGGTCGGTGCTGCGGTCCGCCTGCTTCCCGGCACCGTTCAGGACGGTGACGCGGGGCACGGTGTAGACCCGGGCGCCCAGCAGGAGCTCCTGGTTGCGGTACGGCGACGGCCCGAAGGCGCCGGTCGCGGCGGACGGCCGTACCGTCACCAGGGGCGGTACGGCCTCCCTGGTCACCGTCACCCGGCTGCCGTCCTGCGGGAACCAGTTCTGGTGCGGGTCCGGTGGCGAGTGCACCCGGGCGCCCACGGAGAAGATCGCGTCCGTGACCGCGTTGTCCAGGCTCTGCACGCTGCGGCCGCCCGAGGTCCAGCCGTACCCGAGCGCGGTGAGCGTGGTGCTGAACACGGCGGAGGTGTGGCTGCTGTAGTACTGGGCGCCCTGGCCGCCGACCTCCAGCGGGTCGTTGCCGACGGTCTGCTCCCGGCCCGGGTCGGTGCGGTAGCGGGGCCAGCCGTCGGCCCGCGCGATCGCGTCCGCCTGGTCCTGCTGCCGGTCGCCCCACAGGGCGTAGTCGTCCATGTGCCCGAGCCGCATCCGGGTGGCCGCGGCGGAGGTGGCGGTGGCCTCGCCGACCTGCGTACCGATGAGCAGGACGGCGGCGAGGGCGGCCGGGGCCGTGCGCAGGAGTGGGCGCCGGCGGCCGAGGAGGAGCAGTCCGAGCAGCGCGCCGAGGACCGCCGTCAGGAACACCGGCCAGGCGAAGGAACGCACCAGTGGGCTGCCGCTCGCCACCACCGCGACGAGCGCGAGGAGCCCGGCCGCCGTTCCGAGCGCCCGCCGGTCGAGGCGGCCGTACGACAGCGAGTGCCAGGCGGCGATCACCAGCAGGGCGCAGACCACGAAGGTCTGGCGGTACGAGCTGCCCTGCGGGGCGGCGAAGGCGTGCCAGAGCAGGTGGGTCGGGCCCCACTGCATCGACAGGGTCACCAGCACCACCAGCAGCGACCATCCGGCGCGCACCCGGCGGGGGGCCGCCCGGTGGAAGGGCAGCGCGAGGGCGAGCAGCAGAGCGGTGGTGCCGACGAAGAGCGCCGGGGAGCCGAAGCTGTACGTCGTCGGCAGCAGCCGGGCCAGCAGGTCCTCCGTGCCCACCCGGGCGAACCGCGTGAAGCGGCCCTCGGAGGCGTGCGCGCTGCCGAAGTACACGACCGTGACCAGCGGCGCGGCGAGGCCGATGCCGAGCGCGAAGGTCAGGACGCCCCGGCCCGCGGCGATGGCCCTGCGGCGGGCCGGGAGGTCGGCCAGGCACAGCCGCAGCAGGAACACGAGGGCCGCGGCGAGGGTGGCCATGTAGGCGGTGTAGAAGTTGGCGATCCAGGCGGCCGTCACGACCAGCACCCCGAGGAGCGGGCGCCGCCCGTTCAGGACCCACTCGCCGACCAGGCAGAGCAGCGGCAGGGCGATCAGCCCGTCGAGCCACATGAGGTTGTACGAGGCGGTCGCCACGGTCCAGCCGCACAGGGCGTACGACGCACCCAGCAGGCCGGCCGCCCACCAGGGACCGGGGCGCAGGCGCAGCAGCAGCCACGTCATGGCCGCCGCGGCGCACGCGATCTTCAGCACGGTGATCACGTACACCGCGAGGTCGATCTCGTCGCGCGGGAACACCGCCACCAGCGGGGCGAACGGACTGGTGAGGTAGGTGCCGAGGTCGGGCAGGAAGCCGGCACCGTACCCCGACTGCCAGTTGACGAGGAGCCCACCGGCACCGCGCCCGTGCAGCAGGTCCCACAGGTGCGCGTGGAAGGGGACGTACTGGTTGCCCAGATCGCTGACGTTGCGGGTGCGCGGGCCGAAGGGATAACTGCGCGCGACGGCATCGGCCGCGCAGAGCACCACGAGGGTGATCGCCGCCGCGAGCAGGGCGGCCTGCCCAGGGCCGGGCGGTCGCCCCGGCGGAGGTTCGGGGGTGAGGCGGACCGGCTGGTCGTGCGCGGTCTTCGGTTCGGGCGGGACGGTCGGTCGCACGCCCTGTTCGCTGGTCAATTCAAGCCCCCGTCCGGGGCGTTCGCCCCGTGCGTCGTCACTGCGTCGATTTAGACAGGGGGTGCATACGGTTGGTTGTCCGACCGCCGATGGCGGTGAAGTGAATTCCGTACGACCCGCAGGCGACGGAGGCCGAGGGAGACCGTGCGGACGGAAGGAGCTGACATGAGCGAGAGCACCACCCGCGAGGAGCGTTTCGCGCGGGGCCTGGAGATGCTCGGCAGCGTCAACCCCGAAGTGGGACAGCTGGTCGTCGACTCGCTCGCCGACGTCAGCCCGGAGATGGGTCACCAGCTCGTCGCCTGGGGGTTCGGCGAGATCTACTCGCGGCCGCAACTCGTGCCCCGGGACCGGCAGTTGGTCACGCTGGGCATGCTCACCGCGCTGGGCGGCTGCGAGGCCCAGCTGGAGGTGCACGTTCACACGGCCCTGAACGTGGGCCTGACCGCCGAGCAGATCGCCGAGGCGCTGCTTCAGTCGGCCGGCTACTGCGGCTTCCCCAGGGCCCTGAACGCCATGGCCGTGGCGAAGAAGGTCTTCGCCGAGCGTGGGCTGCTGCCGGTCGGACAGCAGCCCACGACGGAGGGACCGGGCGCGTCTGCCTGACCCTCAGGACACGGCTACTTCCGCCCGATCCTCAGGAAGGTGACCGAGTTCGCCGGGAAGGTGTACGTGAACTTCCCGGCGACCCCGTCGAAGGTGGACCTGACCGGCGCGACCGCTGTCGACGTCTCGCTGTTCACGGCGTCGGGGGCGGCCGCGAGCGTGGTCACCCGGGCCCTGGACGCGACCTTGGCGCCGCCCAGGTCGATCGCCGTACGGGCCGCCGAGTCCTGCGCGTTGACGACCTTGACGATCAGCTCACCGGTCTTCTGGTCCCTGGTGACGACCTGGCGGAACGGCTCGGCCGGTTTGTCGTCCTTGAAGCTGCCCCACTCCTGGCCGTCGAGGTAGAGGGTGACCTGGCGGCCCCGCACCTTGATGTCGATGTCGTAGGCGCGGCCCGTCTCGACCGAGCCCGCCTTGGAGATCAGCGTCGACTTGCCGCCGTCCACGGCCTGTTCCACGGCGGTCTGGGTGTTGTTCCAGCCGCCGATGTTCCACCAGTAGAAGTTGCCGGTGTCCTTCACCCCGAACGCGACCAGGAAGCCCTCCTTGCCGGACTTCTTCACCGCCTTCACCCGCAGGTCGTAGTCGTGCCAGCTCGGGTCGCCGGCCGAGACCATGGTGTTCTCGGCGTTCACGTCGGTCTGCACGTACTGGCCGTCCTGGACGCTCCAGCTGCCCCCGCCGGTGTGGGTCCACTGGGAGGCGCCGGAGGAGAAGTCGTCGGTGAGCAGCGTCCGGCCGTCGGCGTCCGTGACCCGCACGTCGTCGTACGCCGCCGTCGTCGCCCAGGTCGACAGGCCCACCGCGCCGCTGATCGGGGCGAGCAGCGAGGGTGTGCCGGTGGCCGTCGAGGGCACCACGCGGTCGCCGACGTTGTTCATGAACAGCTTCTGGACCTCGTAGTTGGCGGAGTTCCAGGAGGCGTGGTTGTTGAACCAGATCAGGTCCGGGCGCCACTGGACGTAGTCCTCGTTGGCGAACAGCGGGGCGTAGGAGGCGAGTTTGACGACGTCGGCATTGCGCTCCAGGCCGGTCATGAACGCGGCCTCGGTGAGGCCGTTCTTGAAGGTGTTGCCCTGGGACGCGTACTCGCCGAGGAAGACCTTCGGGCCGCCTCGGTCGTAGGAGTCGTAGCGGTCGTTGTTCTGGAGGAACCACTGGGGGCTGTTGTAGTAGTGCTCGTCGACCATGTCGACCTTGGCGTCCCGGTTGAGCTGCCAGGCCGTGTCGAAGGTCGTCCCCGAGTCGTCCGGGCCGGAGTTGGAGATCACCTGGATGTCCGGGTACTTCGCCTGGATGGCGGCGCGGAACTCCTTGAAGCGGGCGAAGAACTCGTTGGGCAGGTTCTCCTCGTTGCCGACCTCGATGTGGGTGAGGTGGAAGGGCTTGGGGTGGCCCATCCTCGCCCGTACCTTGCCCCACGTGGAGCTCGCCGGGCCGTTGGCGAACTCGATGAGGTCGAGGGTGTCCTGGATGTGCCGCTGGAGCAGTGCCTCGTCGACGACGGCCTGGTTCTGGCCGCAGCCGGTCACCAGGGCGGGGACGACGGGCAGCGGCATGGCGCCGATGTCCTCGGAGAGCCGGAAGTACTCGTAGTAGCCGAGGCCGTAACTCTGGTTGTAGCCCCAGAAGTTGGCGTTGGTGGCGCGTGTCTCGACCGGTCCTACGGTGTCCTTCCACTGGTAGGACCGCTTGCGCTGGTAGCCGGAGGCCTCGCTGTAGTCGTCCATCGAGCCCGTGTTGACCAGGCAGCCGCCGGGGAAGCGCACGAAGCCCGGGTGCAGGGCGGCGATCTTCTCGGCGAGGTCCTTGCGCAGGCCGTTGGGCTCGCCGCGGTAGGTGTCACGCGGGAAGAGGGAGACCATGTCGAGGGCGGCCGCCCCCGGGGAGGCCACGGTGAGACGGCCGTTGCTGCTGGTCCGGGTCGCGGTGAGGGTGAGCCTGTACTGGGTCCAGCCGCTCCTGGTGACGGCCGCCGTGCGGGCGGTGGCGAGCGAGCCGTCGGTGTCCTGCAACGACACCGTGAGAGCCGTACGGGCGTCCGCGCGGGCCCACACCGAGAAGTCGTACTTCTTGCCGGCCTCGACGTGGATGCCGGTGTTGTATCCGGCGTTCGTCACGGAGGAACCGGCGCCCAGGGAAAGGTAGTTGCGGTTCCGCTCGTTCAGGCGGCCGCCGTCGTTCACGACCTGTGCGGTGCCGTCGACCGTCCACGAGGTCAGCGGGGTGTACGAGGTGTTGTCGGCGGTGGAGTACTCGAAGGACCTGTTCTGCACGAGCTCGGCGTACAGACCGCCGTCGGCGGCCCGGTTGATGTCCTCGAAGAAGACGCCGTACATCGTGTCGTCGATCCTCGCGCCCCGGGCGGTCGGGTCGACGGTGATCGCGTAGTCGGTGACGTCCTCGGCGTGGGCGGGGGCGGGGATCATTCCGGCCGCCACGAGGAGGGCGGTGGCGCTGAGACCGAGTCTCCAGCGGGTGCGTGACATGGATACTCCGCGGCTCTGTCGACGTGGGGTTCTAACGAAGTCGGGTTCGAAATATCGGACATTGATCAGCACATCGAACGGCAACATAGGGAGGGGGATTCCGGAGCGTCAACGGGTCGCGCGGTACCGAAAGTGTCGGAAGTGAGGGACGCATGAGCGGGTTCTGGCCAGTGCCGGACGTACTGGCGTATCTGGCCGGGGACTGGCGGACCGAGCGGACCGTGCGGGATCTGGCGAGCGGGGCCGAGGGCGAGTTCTCCGGCACCACCGCTTTCGGCCAACTGGAGGGCGGCGGGCTGCTGTCCAGGGAATCCGGCACCTTCGTCTGGCAGGGCGTGCCGCGCCCCGCCGAGCGGACGCTCCGGTTCCTGCCGGGCGCGACACCGGGCACGGCGGACGTCCGCTTCTTCGACGGACGGCCCTTCCACGACCTGGACCTGGCCTCCGGCCGCCATGTCGCCGACCACCCCTGCGTGGCGGACCTGTACCGCGGGGAGTTCACGGTCCTGGCCCCGGACCGCTGGCGCACGGTGTGGCGGGTCGGCGGCCCGTCGAAGGACCTGGTCCTGACGACCGACTACGCACGGGCCCCCTGACGACCGACTACACACGCGCCCCCTGACCACGGCCTACACACGGGCCCCTTGACGAACGCCACGAGTGCGGGCTGAGCCTCCCTGCCACGGCCTACGCGCGCGTGGGCTGCTCCGAGACCCCCTCGAAGCGCAGGTTCCAGCGGCCGGCCCGGCCGGTCACCGAGATGGCCGACATGGGGCGTACGTCGATGTTCCAGTAGGTCGACGGCGGTGCCTTGAGGACGTAGACCAGGGCGGCACGGACCACGGACGGCTCCGCGACGGCGACGACCCGGCCGCCGTCCTCCACCGGCCGGGTGTCGAGCCACTCCCCCACCCGGGAGATGAACGCGAGCAGCGACTCACCGCCGTGCGGGGTCGCGCGCGGGTCGGCGAGCCAGGCGTCCACGGACTCCGGCTCCCGGGCCATCGCCTCGCCGAGGGTCAGCCCGCGCCAGCGCCCCATGTCACAGTCCCGCAGAGCGAGTTGGACGAGGGGCGAGTAACCGAGGGCGTCCCCGGTGGCACGGCTGCGGGGCGTGGGCGAGCAGTACCGCAGCTCGGCCGCCGCGAGCGGCAGCAGGTCGTGCGCCACGCCCAGCACCTGGTCCCAGCCGGCCTGGTCGAGCGGACGGTCGTCCTCGAACCGCTCGGCGAGCAGCGAGGAGCTGCGCGCGGCGGCGACGAACGTGACCCGAAGTTGCATGCGGCGATCGTGAGCCGCGAAAGTGCGCAGGTCAAGAGGCGTTACCGGGGATTTACCCTGGGTGCGCGCGGGCTCACCGGTCGGAGGTCAGCGCCATCCAGATGTCCGGCTGGGCCAGCGGGGCGAACCCGAGCTTCTCGTACACCCCGTGCGCGTCACGGGTGGCGAGCATGATCCGCCTCAGCCCGTACGGCCGCAGGTGTTCCCGTACCGCCCCGACGAGCGCCACCCCGATCCCCTTGCCGCGCACGGCGCGGTCCACGTAGACGTCGCAGAGCCAGGCGAAGGTGGCCATGTCGGTGACCACGCGCGCGTAGGCCACCTGCTCCCCCGAAGCCGTGTCGTACACGCCGAAGTTGAGGGACCCGGCGATCGCCCGGTCCTGCTTCTCGCGCGGTCGCCCGATCGCCCAGTAGGCGTCGGTCGACAGCCAGTGGTGCACCCGCCCGGCGTCGAGGCGGTCGGGGTCGGTGGAGATCTCGTAGCCCCCGGGGAGGGGCGGGGTGTCGGTCATGCGGGGAGATTCCCAGGTCAGGGCCGTCGGCGTCGAACGGTTTTCCCAGCCTGCGTACCGCAGGTCAGGCTCCGGGCGACCGCCGGGTTCCGGTGCCGTGCGGCCCCAGCACCTCCTCGCAGGCCGTACGGAGCCGCCGTACGCCCTCCTGGATCTCCTGCGGGCCCGCCACCGCCGCGAAGCTCAGCCGGACGTGTCCGGCGGGCGGCTCGGCGCTGAAGTAGGGGCGGCCCGGGGTGAGTGCGACGCCCGCGCGCAGGGCGGCCGAGGTCAGGGCGGACTCGGTGCCGTCGGGCAGCCGCAGCCACAGGTGGTAGCCGCCGGACGGGATGTGCGGGAGGGCCAGTTCGGGCAGTTCCAGCCGGAGCGCGGTGGTCATGGTGTCGCGGCGGGCCTTCAACTCCGCCGAGATCGACCGCAGATGGCGGGGCCAGGCCGGGGAGCCGACGAGTTCCAGGGCCGCCTCCTGGAGCGGGCGGGGGACGAAGAAGGTGTCGACGATCTGGATCGCGCGCAGCCGCTCGAGGACCGGGCCGCGTGCGGCCAGCGCGCTGACCCGGAAACTCGGTGAGGTCGCCTTGGTCAGCGAGCTCACGTGGACGACGACTCCGTCGGGGTCGTCGGCGGCCAGCGGGCGCGGCAGCGGGCCGGCGTCCTCGTGCACGAGCCGCCGTACGAAGTCGTCCTCGACCACGAACGCGCCGGCCTCGCGGGCGATCCGCAGCACCTCGCCCCGGCGCTCGGGGGCCAGCACGGCTCCGGTCGGGTTCTGGAACAGGGGCTGGCAGACGAACACCCGGGCACCGGTCGCCCGGAACGCGTCGGCGAGCAGGTCCGGCCTCACCCCGTCCGGGTCCACCGGTACGGGGACCGGACGAAGACCGGCGGAGCGCGCGATGGCCAGCATGCCGGGGTAGGTGGGCGACTCGACGAGCACGGGTGCGCCGGGCGGGGCCAGCGCCCGCAGGGCCGTCGTGAGCGCCGACTGGCCGCCCGCGGTGATCAGCACCTCCGCCGCGGTGACGGCTCCGCCGATGTTCCGTGCGAACCACTCGCGCAGCTCCGGCAGACCCTCCGTGGGTGGCCGGCCCCAGGCACCGGGGCGGCGGCCCGCGCGGGCCAGGGCCGCGGACATCGCGCGCTCGGGCTGGAGGGAGGGGTGCAGATAGCCGCCGTTGAACTCGATCACCCCGGGCGGCGGGGCGGCCAGCGACACCAGGACGCCGGACGCGTCGACCGACCGCGGTACGAGCTCGGCGGCGCCGTCCGCGCTCAACGCGACCTCCTGCCAGGAGGTGTCCCCGGCCGCGGTCACGGCGGTGCGGGCCGGTGCGCGGAAGGCGCCGGCGCCGGGACGGGTCACCACCAGGCCCTCGGCGGCGAGTTGGGCGAGGGCGCGGGAGACGGTCACGGGACTGACCCGATAGCGGTCGACGAGAAACCGGCTGGACGGGAGCTTTCCGCCCGGAGAGTAGCGGTCGAGCTCTCGCCGCAGCTGTTCTGCCAGTTCGGTGACACTGCTACGCTCTTGCATGAGAGTACAGAGTAGCGCTACCGCACCGACCGGGATAGCGGTCACCAGCCCGCCCAGGACCTTCGGCACCGTCCAGGCCGCTCTCGGGGTCGCCGCGTTCTCCCTCACCTTCCCGGCCACCGCGTGGGGACTCGAAGGCTTCGGGCCCTGGTCCCTCGTCGCGATCCGGAGCGTGCTCGCGGCGCTGATCGCGGGTGGCTGTCTGTCGGCCCTGCGGGTCCGGCTGCCGGACCGCCGGGACTGGCCGGGGCTCGCGGTCGTCGCCGCCGGGGTGGTCCTCGGCTTCCCGCTCCTGACCACGCTCGCGCTCCAGACGTCCACCACCGCGCACGCCGCCGTCGTGGTCGGTCTGCTGCCCCTGACGACCGCGCTGCTGTCAGCGTTGCGCGTCGGCACCCGCCCCTCGCGCACCTTCTGGACGGCCGCGCTCGCGGGCGCGGCCGCGGTGGTGGCCTTCACCGTGCAGCAGAGCGGCGGCGCCCTGACCACCGCCGACCTGTATCTCTTCGCCGCGCTGCTGGTGTGCGCGGCCGGTTACACCGAGGGCGGCCGGCTGGCCCGGACCATGCCCGGCTGGCAGGTCATCGCCTGGGCACTGGTGCTGTGCCTGCCGCTCGGCGTGCCCGGGGCGGTGCTCGCGCTGTCCCACGAGCCCGTGCACCTGACCGCGCACAGCGTGGCCGGGCTGCTGTGGGTGGCGGCGGGCTCGCAGTTCCTCGGCCTGGTCGTCTGGTACCGGGGCATGGCGGCGATCGGCATCCCCAAGGCCAGCCAGTTGCAGCTCGCCCAGCCCCTGCTCACACTGGTGTGGTCGGTGCTGCTGCTCGGCGAGCACCTGACGGTGGCCGCCCCGCTGACGGCCGCGGCGGTGCTGGTGTGCATCGCGGTCACCCAGCGGGCGCGGGGCTGAGCGACGCGTACGCGTCGGTTCCCAGTGGGCCCCCGCGCCGTAAAATCAGGCCACGGACAGCTCACTTGGTGAGGAGACCGCTGATGCGCGCAACCGTGGGCGACCAGCTTGTCCAGCACGGCAGGGTGGTCGGACAGCAGGACAAGGTCGGCGAGATCGTCGAGGTGATGGGCCAGGAGGGCAACCCCCCGTACCGCGTCCGCTTCGAGGACGGGCACGAGGGCGTGTGCTCACCGGGTCCCGACACCGAGATCAGGCACCGCTTCCAGCAGACCGGCCGGTGATCCCGCGTGGTGGTGCCGACGGCTTCCGGTAGTGGTCGGCGACCACCCGCGCCATCGCCCCGACCGGGTCGGCGGCCACCTCGCGCGCGGCGAAGAAGACATGTCCGCGCGCTTGCGGGTACTGCCGCGCGAGCGTGAGGTGCCGCGACAGCTCCGCGGGGTCCTGCCAGGCCGCGGGCTGCGCCGGGTCCCCGGCCTTGTAGAGGGCCTCGCCCAGGTACAGCTTCGTCCTGCTCCCGCGCGCCTGCTCGGCCCACCAGGGCAGCAGCTTGGCGTAGTCGGCGGCGGCGAAGCCGATGTTCCAGTAGAGCTGCGGCACGAGGTAGTCGATCCAGCCCTGGCGCACCCATTTCCGGGTGTCCGCGAAGTTGTCGTCGTACGACTGCACACCCGCGCGCGTGTCCGAGCCCAGCGGGTCGGTGGCCATGTTGCGCCACACCCCGAAGGGACTGATCCCGAACTGCGCGGTCGGCCGGATCCGCTTGACCGCCGCCGCCGTTTCCCGGACCAGCTTGTCGATGTTGTCCCGCCGCCAGTCGCCGCGGTTGACGAAGTCGCCGCCGTACCGGTCGTAGGCCGCGTCGTCGTCGAAGGTCTGGCCGGCCACCGGGTACGGGTAGAAGTAGTCGTCGAAGTGGACCGCGTCCACGGGGTACTTGCGGACCGCGTCGAGGATCGCTCCCTCGACGAAGGCGCGCACCTGGGGCAGCCCGGGGTTGTAGTAGAGCTTCCCGCCGTACGGCACCACCCAGTCCGGGTGCAGACGGGCGGGGTGGGAGGCGACCAGCTTCGTCGGGTCGGTGTGGTTGGCGATGCGGTACGGGTTGAACCAGGCGTGCAGTTGCAGGCCCCTCTTGTGCGCCTCGGTGACGGCGGTGCCGAGCGGGTCCCAGCCCGGGTTCTTGCCCTGGGTGCCGGTGAGGTACTGCGACCAGGGCTCGTGGGGCGAGGGCCACAGGGCGTCGGCGGTGGGCCGTACCTGGAAGATCACCGTGTTCAGGCGGTCCGCCGCGGCCCGGTCGAGGTGGGCGAGCAGCTCGTCCCGCTGCTGTGCGGCGCTCAGCCCCGGCCTGGACGGCCAGTCCCGGTTGGACACCGTCGCCAGCCACACGCCCCGCATCTCGCCGGTCCTGCGCCACGGCCGCCGTGGCGCGGGCGCGGCGGCCGCTCCCGAGGCCGACGTCAGGGTCGACAACGCGGCCAACGCGAAGGCCCGGCGCGACAGATGTCCCATGTCCACACTCCCCCAACACCATGGATCCGCTCGGTCACGGATCGTCTTCGGGCCCCAGAATGCCCGACGGATGCCGGACCCCGACGATCGATCATCGATACTTGGGAGTAACGTGCACGAACGGAGCAGGAACCGGACCACGGCCGACCTGCCACCAGGTGAAGATCAGCGAAAGGGACGAAGTGACGGACTTCCCGGCGGGAGACATCGCGCGCGTCGGAGTGGTGGGCTGCGGCCAGATGGGGGCGGGCATCGCCGAGGTGTGCGCCCGCGCCGGTCTGGACGTGAAGGTCGCCGAGACCACCGGCGAGGCCCTGGAGATCGGCCGCACCCGGCTGTTCAACTCCCTCACCAAGGCCGCCGAACGCGGCAAGATCAGCGCGGACGAGCTGGCCGCCACCCAGGCCCGGCTCTCCTTCACCACCGATCTCGGCGAGTTCGCGGACCGGGACCTCGTCATCGAGGCCGTGGTGGAGAACGAGCAGGTGAAGACCGAGATCTTCCAGGTGCTCGACCAGGTGGTGACCCGCCCGGACGCCATCCTGGCCTCCAACACCTCCTCCATCCCGCTGGTGAAGCTGGCGGTGGCCACCTCGCGGCCCGACCAGGTCGTCGGCATCCACTTCTTCAACCCGGCCCCGGTGCAGAAGCTCGTCGAGCTGATCCCGGCGCTCACCACCTCCGAGGGCACCCTCGCCCGCGCCCAGGCCTTCGCCGAGAAGCTGCTCGGCAAGCACGCGATCCGCGCCCAGGACCGCTCCGGCTTCGTGGTCAACGCGCTGCTGATCCCGTACCTGCTGTCCGCGATCCGGATGTTCGAGTCGGGCATCGCGAGCCGCGAGGACATCGACAACGGCATGGAGCTGGGCTGCGCCCACCCGATGGGCCCGCTGAAGCTGTCCGACCTGATCGGCCTGGACACCGTCGCCTCGGTCGCGTTCTCGATGTACGAGGAGTACAAGGAGCCGCTGTACGCCGCTCCCCCGCTGCTCCAGCGCATGGTCGACGCGGGCCGGCTGGGCCGGAAGACCGGCTCGGGCTTCTACACCTACGGCTGACCCGCACCCTGTCCGTTCCAGGGTGCTGATGACACAGTGCGACGAACGCGGGCCCGGCTCTCTGGCGAGCGCCGGGCCCGTGTCATTCACACACCGTGTGCGCGCCGGGCCCGCATATGCCTGTCGCACACTCTCCCCACGCGCCCACCAGGCGAGTTGACTCACCATGCGCATGCAAGGGATGTGACGACTACGGAAAGGAGCGGACCCGTGACCGCCGACCCGGAGCATCCCGTGGTCCATGGAGAACTCGCAGAGTTACGACGTCGCCTCGATGTCGCGTACGCACGCGTCGAGGGCGGTCTCGCCCTGCTCAGTCATCGTACGGAGGAGACGGACAAGGAAGTCGACGATCTGAGCGCTCGGATCATCGCCCTGGAGCACGCCCGCTGGCCGCTCCCCGCGGTCGCGGCGATCACCGCCGTGGGCGCGCTCGTCGTGGCGATCTGGCAGGCCCTCGGTCACTGAGGCCTCGGGACGGCCGGGTGGGGGAATCAGGGAAGGGCCTGTCCGGCGTGATCAGGCCCTAGATGTCCTGACCGAGCCTCAGATGGTGCAGCAGCAGTAACGCGGCCGCCATGTTGGCGGCCGGGACCTCCCCACGGGCGACCATGTCGGGAACGAGCTTCAGGGGGACCCATTCCCGGCGGTCCGACTCGAAGTCGTCCACGGGGTGCCCGATGTACTCGCCCTCGTCGGCCCAGTAGATGTGGTGCCGGGCGTCGGTGAGCCCGTTGGAGGGCTCCACACTCATCAGGTGCTGGAGCGGCCCCGGCCGCCAGCCGGTCTCTTCCTCGAGTTCCCTGGCGGCCGCGACGGCGATGTCCTCGCCGTCCTCGACCACCCCCGCGGCGAGTTCCCAGCCCCAGCTGTCGGTGATGAAGCGGTGCCGCCACAACAGCAGGACCTCGTTGGCCTCGTTGACCACCGTGGCCACGGCGACCGGCCTCAGCCGTATCAGGAAGTGGTCGAGGTGCCGCCCGTCCGGTAGTTCGACATCGGCGAGATTGACGCTGAACCAGCGGTTTTCATACACAGTTTGTTCGTTCTGTTTCGTCCACTGCACGGTTCTGCCACCTTCCGTCGAGTAAGTGGCAATATCGCAGCAGGGACTGTGGGGTGTCGGCGTCCGCGTGCCGACCTACAGGGGCACGCGCAGCGCGCCGTCGATCAGTTCGGCTGCCTCGGCCGTGCCCGCGCAGCCGCTCCGCACGAGGTGCTCACGCACCGCTCTGAGTCTGTCGCGCAAGCGCTGGGACTCCATTCCCCGCGCCTGTTCCGCCATCTGCACGGCGGTCGCCACCGCCTTGTCGGCGTTGCCCTGGCGCAGTTCGATGGTGCTGAGCATCGCGAGCCGGTGCACCCGGCCCCGGTCATGGGCCGGGTTGTCGACGGCGGCCGCGGCATGGGCGGCGGCGGCCGCGAGTTCGCCGAGGCTGAGGAGCGCCTCCGCCACCTGGACGTTGACGAGGCCCGGCTGGACATAGCCGGTCTCGTCGGGTTCGTATCCGCGCCGGATGCGTTCGGCGGCCTGCTCGGCCCGCCGGATGCAGGACAGCGCGGTCGTGCCGTCGCCGAGGTGGGCGTACGCCTTGGCCTGCATCGCGTAGAGATCGCAGGCGAGCGCGGGGGTGATGTGCTTGCCGGCCGCTCGGAGTGCGGCCTCGGCGAAGGCGACGGCCTGGCGGTACTCCCGCATGAACAGGGACTGGTTGACCAGCAGCGCGATGACATAGGCGCCGAGTCCGCGGTCGCCGCTGGCCTTGGCGAGCCTGAGGGCCTGGTGGAAGTAGCGCTGGGCGAGACCGTGGGCGTCGGAGTCGTAGGCGCAGATGCCGGCGACCGCGACCAGTCCGCCGGTGGCGCGGTGCAGTTGGCGGCCCGTCTCGTCGGTGTAGCTGCCGCGCAGCAGCGGGGCGGCCTCGGCGTTGAGGAAGCCGACGATCCGGCTCCGGGTCGCCACCCCGCCGGCCTTGCGGTACATCTGCTCGTAGTGGGTGCGGGCCGCGCGCAGCATCTCGATGTCGGCGTGCGTGACCCGGTGCCGTCCGCCGCGGGAGACGTCGACGTCCTCGGGCGGGTTCTCCCACTCCCACACGGGCATGACGGCGGGCGTGCCGGTGACCGCTGGGGCGCCCAGGATGTGCGGGCGCTGCTGTTCGTCGGAGCGCCACAGGGCGGTGGCCCGCTCGACGAAACCGGAGAGCGAGGTGCCGTGCGGGGCGGAGGGCTCACCCGGGACACCGAGGCCGATGTCGTCGAGGGTGACGGGGCGTTGGAGGCGGCCGGCGAGCACCTCGCAGATCAGGTCGGGCACCTGCCCTCGCGGGCGCTGACCCTTCAACCACCGTGCCACGGCGGTGTGTTCGTACCTCAGCGCGAGGCCGCGCGCCCTCCCGGCCTGGTTCACGTGTGCGGCAAGCCCCGCGTGCGAGATCCCGGCTTCGTCGAGGATCGCGTCGAGCAGAGTGTTGGGCTGCATAGATGCCCCCCGGGCAGCTCGGTGTCGTCAGATTAGTGGGTTCGCCTTCACACGGGGTGTGATCGGAGTGCTCGAATCCGCAGGGTGTGCGCGCTGTTGCGGAGAGTTTCCGACCGGTTGACTGAAATGCCTCGCAAGAGGCCTCGGCCGGGCCGCCGGCTCCCCCTCGTACAGTGCGGTGGCCTGGCCGGCGGCTGGACTGTGCGACATCCGGGGTGCGGCTAGAGGTGCGTTGTCGGCTGCGGGTGCTTCGTGGCTGGTCGCGCAGTTCCCCGCGCCCCTTCAGGGAGTTGTGGTTGACGGTCGTTCCGAAGCGCCAGTAGGGCGACATCGTCCTTCGGCGTGCTGCCCGTGTGGTTCAGTAACGCCGTGAAGACCTGGCCCAGCACCGCCTGAGGCGCGATCCCCGCAGCCCCTTGCAGGGCTCCCGGCAGGGAGAAGAAGCGGCCAAGAGCGTCTCTCGCGTCCTCCGCGCCGTCCGTGTGCAGGATCAGGGTCTCGCCCGGCAGCAGGTGGCCGCACTGGAGGCCCGATAAGTCGGCGGGCAGGGGAAACGGCCCCAGAGGCGGCATCGGGTCTGCGCAGGAGAGCGGCTCGACGACCGACCCGCTGAGCAAGTACGGCCACGGGTGACCGCAGTTCAGGGCCCTGAGCTCGCCGTCCCGCCCGATCTCCAGCATCAGCACGGTCACGAAGTCCTCCGCGGCCGTGCCGTCCCGCTCGGCGCGCTCGCGCAGGTGCCGGGCGAGTGCGCGGTCCAGTCTGCGCAGCACTCCCCCGAGTTCGGGTTCGTCGTGGACGGCCTCGCGGAAGCTGCCGAGGACCGCGGCCGCCGTACCGATGGCGGCGAGGCCGTGACCCCGGACGTCGCCCATGACGACCCGCACGCCGTGCTCGGTGTCCACCGCCTCGTACAGGTCGCCGCCGATGGTGGCGCCCCGGTCGGCGGAGAGCTGTGCGGCGGCGACGGTGAGCCCGTCGATCCGCGGCGGCAACGGCCGTAGCAGCACACTCTGGGCGGCGCCCGCGACCTGGCGGGCCTGCCGCAGTTCGCGCAGCAGGGTGCGCCGGACATGGATGATCAGCCCGGTGCCCACGGCGAAGAACACGGCACTGGTGACGACCCGCGCCCCGAGGCCGTCCTGCTGGGCGAGGGGGCAGGTCAGTTTGTACGTGATCGCGGCGGCGCCCCACATCGTGGGCAGCCCCATCGAGACCACACGGCGCAATACTCCCCGCCGGGGAACCGCAGCCTTGAAGCACATCATGCCGACGGCCCCCCAACTAGGCCCTGCACACGCAATCGGACCGACCTCGAAAGGCCGGTCCGATTCTGTCGAGCACATGGACCAAAAGGCCCAGATCACCGGAAGAACTCACCCTATCGAGTGAAGTGACCAGATATGGGGGGCCGGGGCGCAGCCCCGCACCCCCCAGGGGCGCGGGGAACTGCGCGACCAGCCACGACGCAGTCGCAGCCGCCAGACCCCCGCAGCCCCTACGGCGACTAGGCCCTCAGCACCGCTCCGGTCCGCTCCCCAGCAAGGGCAACCGCCGCATCCCGAGCAGCCGAAGCCTCATCCACGGTCAGAGTCCGGTCACCGGCCCTGAACCGCAGCGCATAGGCCAGCGACTTCTTCCCGTCCCCCAGCTGCTCCTCGTTCTCGTAGACGTCGAACAGCCGGATTCCCTCGAGGAGTTCACCCGCGCCCGCCCGCAGCGCGGCCTCGACCTCGGCATGCGGCACGAACTTGTCCACGACCAGAGCGACATCCTGCGTGGCCACCGGGAACGTGGAGATGCTCGGCGCCTGCGGGGTGTCGTCGCCGGCCGCCTCCAGGACGTCCAGGTCCAGCTCCATCGCCGACGTCCGCGCGGGCAGCCCGAACGCCTTCACGACCCGCGGGTGCAGCTCACCGGCGTGACCGACGACGGTGTCGCCGACCAGGAGCTCGGCGCACCGGCCCGGGTGCCACGGCCCGTACTGCCCACCGCGGACGACCAGTTCGACGCCGGCCTCCCGGGCGACGGCCCGTGCCGCCTCGACCGCGTCGGCCCAGTCGGCCGGACGGCCCTTGCCCCACCAGCCGGCCTGCTCGCGCGCCCCGGCGAGCACCACGGCCACGTGCCGGGGCTGCTTGGGCAGCGCGGCGTCCAGGTCGGCGATCTCGTCGTCGGTCGGCCGCCGGTCCACCGGCAGCACCGCGGCGACGCGCTGCTCCTCGCGCGGCAGGAAGACCAGCCCCGTCTCGAACAGGGCCAGATCGTGCGAGCCCCGCCCGTCGTTGCGCCGCAGCGCTCCGAACAGGCCCGGCAGCAGTGACGTGCGGAGCGCGGGCTCCTCGTCGCTGAGCGGGTTGGTGAGCTTGACGACCCGGCGCTTCGGGTCGTCCGCGCCCAGCAGCAGCTGGTCGAAGACCTGCTCACCGACGAACGGGTAGTTCGGCGCCTCGACGTAACCGGCACCGGCCAGCACCCGGCCCACCCGGCGGTGCAGCCGCTGGCGCTGGGTCAGGCCGCGGCCCGCGGGGGGCTTGGGCAGGGTGGAGGGCAGGTTCTCGTAGCCCTCCAGGCGGATGACCTCTTCGGCCAGGTCGTTGATCTCCTGGAGGTCGGGACGCCAGGACGGGACGGTGACGATCAGCTCGTCCTGCCCGTACACGTCGCAGCCGACCTCCTGGAGCCGCCGTACGACGGTCTCGCGGCCGTAGGAGACGCCCGCGACCTTGTCGGGGTGGTCCGCCGGGACGCTGATGGTGTGCGGGGCCGACGGGGCGACGACCTCGGTGACCCCGGCCTCGGCGGTGCCGCCCGCGAGCAGCACGAGCAGGTCCACGGTGCGCTGTGCGGCAGCCGCGGCGGCCGCCGGGTCGACACCACGCTCGAAGCGCCGGGACGCCTCGGAGGACAGCTTGTGGCGACGAGCCGTACGCGCGATGGCGACCGCGTCGAAGTGCGCGGCCTCGATGACCACGTCGGTGGTGCCTTCACCCTCGGCGTGGTCGGCGATCTCGGTGTTGGCGCCGCCCATCACGCCGGCGAGGCCGATCGGGCCCCGCTCGTCGGTGATGACCAGGTCCTCGGCGTGCAGCTTGCGCGTCACGCCGTCGAGGGTCTCGATCTGCTCGCCCTCGGTGGCGCGGCGGACGCCGATGGTGCCCTGGACCAGGGAGCGGTCGTAGGCGTGCAGCGGCTGGCCGAGCTCCATCATCACGTAGTTGGTGACGTCGACGGCGAGCGAGATCGGGCGCATGCCGACCTTCTGGAGCCGGCGCTGGAGCCAGATCGGCGAGCGGGCCTCGGGGCTCAGACCGGTGACGGTGCGCGCGGTGAAGCGGTCGCAGCCGAGCGGGTCGGAGACCTCGACCGGGTAGCCGTAGGCGTTCGGGCCGGGTACGTCGAGCAGCGCGGGGTCGCTCAGCGGGAGGCCGTAGGCGATGGCGGCCTCGCGGGCCACGCCCCGGATGGACAGGCAGTCGCCGCGGTTGGCGGTGACGGCGATGTCCAGGACCTCGTCGACCAGCTCCAGGAGCTCGATGGCGTCCTTGCCGACCTCGGTCTCCGGGGGCAGCACGATGATGCCCTTGGTGCCGTCGTCGCCCATGCCCAGCTCGTCGCTGGAGCAGATCATGCCGTGGGAGGTCTTGCCGTACGTCTTGCGGGCGGAGATCGAGAAGCCGCCCGGCAGCGTGGCGCCGGGCAGCACGACCACGACCTTGTCGCCGACGGAGAAGTTCCGGGCGCCGCAGACGATCTCCTGCGGCTCGCCGGTGCCGTTGGCCTGGCCGACGTCGACCGTGCAGAAGCGGATCGGCTTCTTGAAGCCCTCCAGCTCCTCGATGGTCAGCACCTGGCCGACGACCAGGGGGCCCTTGAGGTCGGCGCCGAGGTGCTCGACGGTCTCGACCTCAAGACCCGCGGAAACGAGCTTGGCCTGGACGTCACGGCCGGTTTCGGTCGCCGGCAGGTCGACGTACTCCCGCAGCCAAGAAAGCGGGACCCGCATCAGATCTCCATCCCGAACGGCCGGGTGAACCGGACGTCACCCTCGACCATGTCTCGCATGTCCTCGACGTTGTGGCGGAACATCAGCATCCGCTCGATGCCGAACCCGAAGGCGAAGCCGCTGTACTTCTCCGGGTCCACCCCGCAGGCGGTGAGCACCTTGGGGTTGACCATCCCGCAGCCGCCGAGCTCGATCCAGCCCTCGGAGGAGCAGGTACGGCAGGGGCGGTCCGGGTTGCCGACGGACTCGCCGCGGCAGACGTAACAGACCATGTCCATCTCGGCGGACGGCTCGGTGAAGGGGAAGAAGTTCGGGCGCAGCCGGGTCTTCATGCCCTCGCCGAACAGCGCCTGCACCATGTGGTCCAGGGTGCCCTTGAGGTCGGCCATGGTCAGGCCCTCGTCGACGGCGAGCAGCTCGACCTGGCGGAACACCGGGGTGTGCGTGGCGTCCAGCTCGTCGGTGCGGTAGACGACACCGGGGCAGATCACGTAGACCGGCAGCTCGCGCTGGAGCAGGGAGCGGATCTGCACGGGCGAGGTGTGGGTGCGCAGCACGACACCGGAGTCGGCGGTCCCGTCGGGGCCCTGGACGAAGAAGGTGTCCTGCTCGCCGCGGGCCGGGTGGTCCGGGCCGATGTTGAGGGCGTCGAAGTTGAACCACTCGGCCTCGACCTGGGGGCCTTCGGCGACCTCGTAGCCCATGGCCACGAAGACGTCCTCGATGCGCTCGGAGAGCGTGGTGAGGGGGTGGCGGGCCCCGGCCGGTACGCGGTCGTACGGCAGGGTGACGTCCACCGCCTCCTCGACCAGTACGCGCTGGTCCCGCTCGGCCTCCAGCTCGGCCTGGCGGCCGGCGAGGGCCTTGTTCACCGCGCCCCGGGCCTGGCCGACGAGCTTGCCTGCGGCGGCCTTGGCGTGCGGGGGCAGGGCGCCGATCTCGCGGTTGGCGAGGGCCAGCGGGGAGGTGCCGCCGGTGTGGGCGACCTTGGCCTCCTGGAGCTCGTCGAGCGAGTCCGCGGCGGCGAAGGCGGCGAGCGCCTCGTCCCGCATGCGCTCGATCTCTTCCGGTTTCAAGGCCTCGACCTCTACAGGGTCGTACGACTTATTCGGTGCCGACATCTCTTCCCGTGCTTCCGGTTGGCTGGCTGAAGGTCCCCGTCACCGACTCACTCAGAGGTCAGAGGGCCGTCCATGGGACACATGGGTGCCAAAGGCCGAGTCTAACGGGGTGGGGATGTACGAATGAGCCCGCGGGCACTCAGGTCAGATAGGCCGGAGCGCTCACGGGCAACGTAAATCGGAACTGTGCGCCGCCCTCGGGGGCGCGGCCGACCGTGATGGTGCCGCCGTGGGCCTCGACGATGCCCTTGACGATGTACAGCCCGAGTCCGGTGCCGCCGCGCTTGCTGCCCCGCCAGAAGCGGGTGAAGACGCGGTTCATGGACTCCTCCGGGATGCCGGGGCCCTCGTCGCTCACCGTGACCGACGTGCCGGTGTCCTCCCCTTCCCGGGGCGACTCCGTGGGCGTGATGTCAATCGTGACGGTTCCCTCGCCGTGCCGCACGGCATTTTCCAGCAGGTTGCTGAGCACCTGGTCGATCTTGTCGGGGTCGGCCCACAGCATCGGCAGCGGCTGCTCCAGACGCAGCAGGAACCGGTCGGCGGCGAGGCCCGCGGCCACGTAGGCCTGGATGTGCCGTCCGACGGCGGCGCCGATGTCGACGGGCTGGCGCCTGACCTCCAGGCGTCCGGAGTCGATGCGGGAGATGTCAAGGAGTTCGGCGATGAGCCGGGTGACCCGGTCGGCGTCCGCGTCGACGGTCTCCAGCATCAGCCGCTTCTGGTCGTCGGTGAACCTCTCCCACTTGGCGAGCAGGGTCGCGGTGAAGCCCTTGACGGAGGTGAGCGGGGAGCGCAGCTCGTGGGCCACGGTGGCGATCAGCTCGGCGTGGCTGCGCTCGGTACGGCGGCGGGCCTCGGTGTCCCGGAGGGTGACGACGACCCGGTGGACGGGTCCGGTGGGCTCGGTGCGCACGTACTGCGCGCAGACCAGGACCTCACGACCGCCGGGCAGCAGCAGGTTCCGCTCGGGCTGCCTCCTGCGGATGGCGAGGCCGCCGTACGGATCGGTCAGCTGCCACCAGCGCCGTCCCTCCAGGTCCTCTAACGGGAGGGCCTTCTCCAGCCGCTGTCCGAGGGCGTCCTCGGCGGGCAGGGCGGTGATCCGGGCCGCGGCGGCGTTGAAGCAGATCACGCGGCCGTGCTCGTCCGCGACGACGAGGCCGTCGGGCAGCTGGTCGGGATCGATGCCGAGCTCCGCGAGACCACCGGCACAGGCCTCGGACACGCCGTGCGCGCTCCTCGTGCCGACACTCATCCCCGCACCCCACCTCTCAGGCGTCTGAGGGGCCCCCGAGCTGGTCACCCTACTGGTTGTCGGTGACGGAGCGGCACCCTCCCGGGGCGCGCTGTGCACGGGCTGACGCATAGAGACATACGGCGGCGGCGGTGGCGAGGTTCAGGCTCTCGGCCTTCCCGTGGATCGGGACGCGCACCACGGCGTCCGCGAGAGCGCGGGTCTCCTCCGGGAGCCCCCAGGCCTCGTTGCCGAACACCCAGGCGGTCGGCCCGCCCATGGTGCCCTGGTCGAGCTCGTCGTCGAGGTCGTCGGTACCGGCCCCGTCGGCGGCCAGGATCCGCACCCCGGCCTTCTTGAGTCCCTCGACGGCCTCCTCGACGGGCACGCCGACGGCGACGGGCAGGTGGAAGAGGGAGCCCACGGAGGCGCGGACGGCCTTGGGGTTGTAGAGGTCGACGGAGGCGTCGGTCAGGACGACGGCCTCGGCACCGGCGGCGTCGGCGCACCTGAGGACGGTGCCGGCATTGCCGGGGTCCCGCACGTTGGCGAGCACGGCGACGAGCTGGGGGCGGGCGGCGAGGATCTCCTCGAAGGGGGTGTCCAGGAACCGGCAGATCCCGACGAGCCCCTGCGGGGTGACGGTCGTCGAGATGTCGGCGACGACGTCCTCGGAGGCGAGGTGCACCCGGGCGCCGACGGACCGGGCGTCTCCGATGATGTCGGCGTACCGCTCCGCCGCCTCCACGGTGGCGAACAGCTCGACCAGCCCGTGTCCCGCGGCCTCCCGCACGGCCTGCGGCCCCTCGGCCAGGAACAGCCGCTCCTTGCCCCGGAAGTTCCGCCTGGCGAGCCGCCGGGCGGCCGAGACACGGGCGGAACGCGGGGAGATCAGCTCGGGGGCAGCACTCATCGGACTCACTTTCACCATCTGTTCAACGCAACGGACCCGCAGGTCTGTTCAACGCAACGGACCCGCAGGCAATAACCCACGGGTCCGCTCAGTCACTCGGCCTGGCCCAGTGCGGCGTCAGGCCGCCTTGGGGGCGTTGACGTCGGCCGGGAGGGCCTTCTGCGCCACCTCGACCAGCGCGGCGAACGCGGTCGCGTCGTTGACGGCCAGCTCGGCCAGGATCTTGCGGTCGACCTCGATGTTCGCGGCCTTCAGACCCTGGATGAAGCGGTTGTACGTGATGCCGTTGGCGCGGGCAGCGGCGTTGATGCGCTGGATCCACAGCTGACGGAAGTCGCCCTTGCGCTTCTTGCGGTCGTTGTAGTTGTAGACCAGCGAGTGGGTGACCTGCTCCTTGGCCTTGCGGTACAGGCGCGAACGCTGACCGCGGTAGCCGGAGGCCGCCTCGAGGATCGCCCGGCGCTTCTTGTGGGCGTTGACTGCCCGCTTGACGCGTGCCACTTGTTAACTCCTTGTAGCGGGGCCGTGGTTGGACTCACACGGCCCGGAAACGATTGGGTCCCGGTGCTGACGTACGGCGCTCGGGGCGAGCACCGCGGACGTCACTTGCCGAGAAGCTTCTTGATCTTCGCGGCGTCGCCCGGGGCCATCTCGGCGTTGCCGGTCAGGCGGCGCGTCACGCGGGACGACTTGTGCTCGAGCAGGTGGCGCTTGCCGGCACGCTCACGGAGCACCTTGCCGGAGCCGGTGATCTTGAAGCGCTTGCTGGCACCGCTGTGCGACTTGTTCTTCGGCATAGCGCCGTTCTCTCCTCGTCGGTGGCGTTCCGGTGCCCGGTCGTGAAACCGGGCACGGTGGAACGTCGCTGTTGTATCGGTTACGTCCTCGGGGACTCGCGTCCCTCGCGGATCACGCCTCGGCGGATGCCTCGGCAGGAGCCTCGACGTCGGCCACGATCTCGTCGTGGTCGGACTCCGCGGCGTTCTGCGACTTGCCGGGGTTGGCCTTCGCGTCTGCCTTGCGGGCTTCCTGCGCCTGGCGGGCCTCGGCCATCGCCTCGGTCTTCTTCTTGTGCGGACCGAGAACCATGATCATGTTCCGGCCGTCCTGCTTCGGGTTCGACTCCACGAAGCCGAGGTCGGCCACGTCCTCCGCGAGACGCTGCAGCAGTCGGTAGCCGAGTTCCGGCCGGGACTGCTCGCGACCACGGAACATGATCGTGATCTTGACCTTGTCGCCCTGCTTGAGGAACCGGACGACGTGACCCTTCTTGGTGTCATAGTCGTGCGGGTCGATCTTCGGCCGGAGCTTCATCTCCTTGATGACCGTGTGCGCCTGGTTCTTGCGCGCCTCACGGGCCTTCATGGCCGACTCGTACTTGAACTTCCCGTAGTCCATGAGCTTGCACACGGGCGGACGGGCGTTCGCCGCGACCTCGACCAGGTCCAGGTCGTACTCCTGCGCAAGCTCCAGTGCCTTGGCCAGCGGGACGATGCCCACCTGCTCGCCACTGGGACCGACAAGTCGCACCTCGGGAACGCGAATCCGGTCGTTGATGCGGGGCTCGGCGCTGATGGATCCTCCTCGGTTAGCACCACACGGCGGTCTGGCGGACAGCCGCGTATGTCATCTTCTTCAGACCTAACCGCGCCAAGGCACAAAAAATGCCCCGGACGATCACAGACGGGGCTCCAAACACTGCCGGAGCACCGCCGCGATGCCGCGGGGCGCGCTTTCGGGCGACTCCATCGTCCGTACGGAACGATGGTGGCCGCCTGACCGGGGTGACCCGCCGTCCCGGAGGGCGGTCGGGTGGGAGATCGGAGCCTCCACTTGTGGGCCGGTCACACTTTCACACACGTGTGTCCGGCCGGTCGTCACACAAGGTTAGCAGCATCCAGGGGGTGGTGCGAACCGGCGTGCACCGGGCCCTATCGTGTGGGACATGAGTGACACCCCTCCCGCGTCTCCTGACTCCCCCGACTTCGACGAGATGACCCGCGACATCGCGGAGGTCCCCGCCGTCGAGGTGATCGTGACGGTCGCCGTCAACCTGATGAGCGCCGCCGCCGTGAAGCTCGGTCTGACCGAGGAGGGCGACAAGTACAAGGACCTGGACGAGGCCCGCAAGCTGGTGACCGCCCTGGCCGGCCTCCTGGACGCGTCCACGACGGAGATCAGCTCCTTCCACGCGGCCCCGCTGCGGGACGGCCTGAAGTCCCTCCAGCTGGCCTTCCGCGAGGCGTCCCTGGTCCCGGACGAACCGGGCCAGGGCCCGGGCGAGAAGTACACCGGGCCGATCTACGGCTAGGTCGTCTCCCGCGGTCGGCCGGACAGGTCGGCGACCTGCCCGAAGCTCAATCCCGTACGTACAAGGGCTCGCCCGGAGGTGTGGCCCCGGCCGGCAGGACTGCCAGGTCGAGGCCGCGCACCAGGCGGGCCCGCAGTGTCTCGTCGGCGGCGAGGCGCTCGGCGACGGCCTGGGCGGCGGCCGCGGGTGTCGCTGTCGGTTCCAGCACGAGCGCCAGGGTGCCGTCCGCCTGCCCCGGCCCGAGGTGGGCCCGCAGCACGGCGGGCTCGGCGGCCACGGCGTCCCGTACGGCGCCGACGACGGCCGGATCGGCCAGCGGATCGGCGTTCGACCGGCCCTCGGCCAGCGCGAGCAGGGCGGAACCGGTCAGCTCGAAGGGCACCGGACCGGCCAGGTCCAGCACGACGGTGTCCGCCTTCTCGTGCGCGGCGGCCTGGAGCGCCTGGTGCAGGGGTACGGCGACGGGGCGGGCCTCGGGGTCCCAGCGGGCGAGCGAGTCGGTGGAGGTGAAGGCGGGAAGCGCGGTCCGGGATCCGGCCTTCAGCGTCGGTACGGCCATGTCGCTGGTCTTCTCGCGGCGCAGTCCGTGCTCGTCCTCCTCGACCTCGCCGAGCACGGCGACCACCGGGACGAGCAGCCGGGCGCCCCTGAGCGCCTCCAGGACGGGGCCCACGGCGGCACGGTCCTCTGCCCAGTCCGCGAGCGCCGCGCTCAGCCGGGGGTCGGCGGAGCCGTCGTCGTCGGAGAAGCCGGGGTCGGGAATGTTCTTGTTCGCCACGGTCACCGACCCTATCGGGGGCTTGCTCTTGCGGTTGTGCGGGCCCGGAAACCCGCCCGTGACGGCTTTCACGGGTTTCTCAGAGTTCGCTGACACGGCTCTAACGTCCGCCTAACGGCCCGCACAGCCGGCGGTCCGAGCATCGGCGCCATGGAGTCCTCCAGAACCGCCGGCCGCCGCGCCCGCAGGGCCCGCCGGCCCATGCGGTCCCGTCAGCCCTTGCGGTCCCTCGCGCTCGCCTCCGTCGCCGTCGTCGCCGTGGTCGGCGCGACGGCCGGGGGCACGGTCTACGTGAAGGCGCGGGCGCACTCCGGTGGCGGGCCCGTATCGTCGGCCGCGACGCCGTCGGTCTCCCCGTCGTCGGCGACCACGACTCAGGAGGCGGCCGTGGCGGAGCCGGTGGTGGACTTCGACGAGCGGCTCGCGACCGCCATGAAGGCGGTGCGCGTGACGGGCGAGGCGAAGGTGTCGGTGGCCGTGCTCGACGTGGAATCCGGCGACAGCGCGGTGTACGGCGAGGGCGCCTTCGACACGGCGAGCATCGTGAAGGTCGACATCCTCGCCGCGCTGCTGCTCCAGCACCAGGACGAGGGCACGGCACTCACCGCGCGGGAGAAGGCGTACGCGACCACGATGATCGAGAACAGCGACAACGCCTCGGCGTCGGCGCTGTGGGACACGATCGGGAAGGAAGCGGGGCTCGACGCGGCCAACAAGAGGCTCGGGCTGACCGGCACGGAGGGGGGTGACGGGGCGCTGTGGGGGCTGACGCAGACCACGGCGGCCGATCAACTCACTCTGCTCCAGCAGGTGTTCGGCGACGATTCGGAGTTGAGCGAGTCCTCGCGGTCGTATCTCCAGGGGCTGATGGGGCGGATCGAGGCCGACCAGCGGTGGGGGGTCTCGGCGGCGGCCGACGGCTCGGGGTCGGCGCTGAAGAACGGCTGGCTGCCCCGGAGCACGACCGGGCTGTGGGACATCAACAGCATCGGCCGGGTGACGGTGGGCGGACACCCGTTTCTCGTGGCCGTGCTGTCGAACGGCAACTCCACGCAGGCGAAGGGGATTTCGCTGGTGGAGGCGGCGGCGAAGGCGGCGGTGTCGGTGTTCACGGGTGCGGGGGCGTCGGCCGCCGCTGTCTCCCGTTGAGTTCGGCTGCGGGTCCGCCGTGGCCGGTCGCGCCCACGCGGCGGAGCCGTAAATCGACGCAGCCCCGCGCGCGCCCTTGGGGGCGCGCTGCCGGATCCGCCGGTTCAGAAGTCGTCGTAGGAACCGCGAGGGCCCCGGCGGCCGCGCCACAGGAACACCGCGGTGACCAGCAGGGCGACGCCGAAGCCTCCGGCCAGCGGGGCCGCCCAACTGGCCGTGTCGTCGTCGGACTCGGCGGTGTCCGGGCCCGAGCCGAAGTACTTCTCGCCGTAGGAGGCCGGTTGCAGACTTTCCGGCTTGAGGCGGGCCGCCGCCTTCAGGGCCGCCGCGGGGTCGACGAAGCCGAAGCCGCGGGAGTCGTCGCGGCCGCCGGCGGGGGCGTTGCGGGCCGTGTCCTCCAGGAGGCGCTTGATCTGGGCCGGCGTCAGGTCCGGGTGGGCGGCCCTGATCAGGGCGACCGCGCCCGAGACGAACGCGGAGGCGGCGCTGGTGCCCCAGCCCTCGTAGTACTTGTGGTCGGGATCGGCGATGACGACGTCGTCACCGGGGGCGGCGACGGTGGCGTACCAGCGGCGGGTGGAGAAGGAGGCGCGGGTGCCGAACTTGTCGACGGCCGTCGCGGCGATGACGCCCGGGTAGGCCGCCGGGTAGGAGATGTGGTCGCCCTTCTCGCCGCCGTTGCCGGCCGAGGCGACGACGACGGCGCCCTTCCTGAGGGCGTACTGGACGGCGTCGTCCTCACCGGCCTCGGGGTGCGCGGAGGCGGAGTCGTCGCCCAGGGAGAGGTTGATGACGTCGGCGCCGTGGTCGGCGGCCCAGCGGATGCCCTCGGCGAGGGCGTTGCCCCGGGTGTTGCGGGCCTTGGCGCGGGCGGGGTCGTCGTCCTCCAGGATCACGCGGACGGGGAGGATCTTGGCCTCGGGGGCGATGCCCATGACGCCGTCTGCGTTGTCGAAGCCGTGTCCGTGGCCGGCGATGATGCCGGCCATTGCGGTGCCGTGCCGGGCCCAGGACCGCTGCCCCCGTACGGCTCCGAAGCCGATCATGTCCTTGCCGGTGAGGACGTTGCCGACGAGGTCGGGGTGGTCGTTCTCGACGCCGGTGTCGAGGACGGCGACGGTGACGCCGGCGCCCTTGGTGGTCTGCCAGGCCTCCTGGGTGTGCATGGCGTCGAGGGCCCACTGCTTGGCGCGGATGCCGTCGGCGTGCGCGGCGGTGGGCGGGACGAGGGCGACGGAGGCGGCGAGGAGGACGCTCAGGAGGCCTGCTCTGCGGGTGGCGACGCTCATGAGGGCTGCTCCGGGGGCGAGGAGACGGTCTTGCGCAGGGCGCGTTCGACACGGTCGGCCAGTCCCTGGGCCTCGTTGCCGAGGCCGGCCTGGGCGGCGGGGCTGGTGTCGCCCGGCTCCATGGCCTTCTCGGCGGGCTCCGGGGTGTCGACGGCACGGCCGTCCGCCCAGCCGGAGACGGCGTAGGCGACGACCGGGGCGTCGGTGAGGACGGAGATCGTCCAGGAGCCCCGCTGCCGGGCACCGAAGTCCGCGGCGAGGGTGTTCTTCGCGGCGTACGGCAGGGGCATCAGGTCGGTGCGGGTGTCCAGGCCCTCTTTCGTGAAGCGGGTGTCGAGCTCGCGCATGGCGGGGGCGTCGGCGTCGGTGAACAGCAGGCCCACGGTGGTGACGTAGCTCTGGGTGGCGTCCGTGTAGGTGGCGCGCAGCAGGCGTTCGCAGCCGACGGGGGCGAGGGCCTTGCGCAGCAGGGGGTCGAACGCGTCGGTGCAGCCGCTGTCCGGGGCGACGGCGATCCGCGTCCACGTACGGTCCGCTCCGCCGGGGCCGGCGCCCTGGCCGTCCACGGTCGGCGGGAACAGCTGGTCCACGGGCACGCTGTGCCAGAGCCGGCCGGCCTGCGTGAAGCGGTCGTTCCCGCCGTCCTCGCCCGAGTCCCCGATCAGCCAACTCCCGGTCACGGCACCGCCGATGAGCCCGAGACCGAGCACCACGCTGCCGGCCACGGCGGCGATCCTGGCCGGAATCCGCACCCCCCACGACCGCTCCTTGAAACCGACCTCGGGCTCGCCGAACGACACCACGGGCCGCCCGCCGCCGGAGGTCCCGGCCTGCGGGGGCAGGGAGGCGTTCCAGGAGAGGGCGGGGTCGGGCGAGAGGGGGGCGGTACGGGAACCCGAACCGGACGGGGCTTCCGTGGGAGCCGAAGGCATCGGGGCAGGGCTCGGTGGGGCGGCGGGGGGCGGGGGCACGGTCGATGAGCGGGGGGAGGCCGGAGGGTTCGCGGCAGCGGAACTTCCGCGCACAGCACCGGCGGCCGACGCGTCACGCGTGGGGCGCGGCGGAAAATCGGGGCGTGCGGGCGCGCCGGCTGGACGGCTCGGCGTGGGCCGGGGCTGTGTGGCGTCGGGGCGGGTGTCGGGCATGGGCGGTATCGCAGGGCCGCCTGACGCGGGCCGGGCTGCGGAGGACGCGGACGGCGAGCCCGTACGGCCCTCGCCGGACTCCCGGCCGGTGGGTACCGGCCGCATCCGGAAGGTCGTCTCGGAGGCGGTCTCGGTGGGAGCGCCCGGACGGCGCGGCGGCACCGAGGGTCGAGAACTCGGCCGGGGCGGCACGGCACCGGACGCCGACGGGCCGGTGCCGGACTCGGGCGGCATCGGGCCGGGGTGGGCCGCGCCGGCGCGCGTCGAGCGGGGCTCGGTGCCGGGCGTGGAGCGGTGGGCCGGCTGTCCGCTGCCGGGGCCGGGTGCCGGGGGCGCGTCCGGGAAACGGGCCGAGGCAGGGGGTGGCGGCAGGGGACCGTCGGAGAAACCCGGCTGCGACGAGCCGTGGCGGTACGTGCCCTGAGAGCCGGACACGGCCCGGGCGCCGGAGCCGGTACCGGTCGACGGGGAGGGAACCGTACCCCTGGCGGGGTCCGCGGAGGCGTCGTGGGGCGTGCGCCTGCCGGGGTGGTTCGCCGAGGGGTTGCCCGTGTCGGTCGTGCGCAGCGCTGTGTCGAAGCCGTCGCGGCCCGTCGAAGCCGCGGTGGCGCGGGAGCCGTCCGTGCCTGGCCCTCGGCCGTCGGACCTGCCGCGTGTCTCCCCGGACGGCGTCGAACCGGCGCCCGCTTCGTCGGGCGTGCGTATCGGGGGCCGCCCCGCAGGGTTCGGCACCGAGGCCCGCTCCCCGCTCGGCGAGTCGCCCGCCGTGCCGGACTCCCGTCGGTCCGGGGCGCCGGTCTCGCCGGAGCCCTGCCAGTCGAAGCCGCCGAACACCGGGCGGCCCGGCGCCACCGCGCCGCGTCGGGCGCGTTCGCCGAAGGCCTGCCATTCAGTGTCGTCCGTCACACGGGCACCCGGAGTCACGGATTCCCGGCCGGCCTCCTCGGACGACCGCGACGACGACCGGGACTGCTGGGACGAGCCGGAACCGGCCCCGCCCGCTCCCGCCGTCGGTGGCTGAGCCGGCCGTGGAGGAATCGAGGCGCGGCGTGCGTCCGTACTCATGCACCCCCCGTTTCCTCATGTCCGGGCCGTTCGGTCGTGCGCGCGCCCCGCGTCGGTGTCGTCGGTGTGGAAGACGGCCGTCCGGGCACACATACCCGCGCGGGAGGTCCGGCATCCCGGCGCGGCGGCGCCGGGAGGGCGAACAGCCCTGCGTGCGTGCGCGTCACTCTACGGGTTGTCGCGGGCCGACCGGGAACCAGTCCACAAGCCCGGGGGCATCTGCCCGGAACGTCCCCCTACCCTGCGGTAATCCTGTCTGGCAGGCTTCGTTCATGACTGCGCGCGCCGCCGACCGGGCCCGTTACGACCGGGCCACCGCCCATCTCGACGCCCCTCTCGCGATCGTGGACCTGGATGCCTTCGACGCCAACGCGGACGATCTCGTCCGCCGGGCGGGGGGCAAACCGATCCGTGTCGCCAGCAAGTCCGTGCGGTGCCGGGCCCTGCTCGAACGGGTCCTGGCGAAGGACGGCTTCGCGGGCATCATGTCCTTCACCCTCGCCGAGTCCCTGTGGCTGGCCCGGAGCGGCTTCGACGACATCCTGCTCGCCTACCCCTCGGCCGACCGCTCCGGTTACGCCGAACTCGCCGCCGATCCCAAGCTCGCCGCCGCGGTGACGGTGATGGTCGACGACCCCGCGCAGCTCGCCTTCATCGACGAGGCCAGGGCCGGCGGCACCGAAGTCATCCGGGTCTGCCTGGAGTTGGACACCTCGCTGAAGCTCCTCGGCGGCAAGGTCCGCGTGGGCGCCCGGCGTTCACCGCTGCACTCCCCAGCCCAGGTGGCCGACATGGCGCGTCTGGTGGCCCGCCGTCCCGGGTTCGAGGTCGTGGGGATCATGGCCTACGAAGGGCACATCGCCGGCGTCGGGGACGCGGTCGCCGGGCGGCCGTTGCGTTCCCGGGCGGTACGGCTGATGCAGGCCACCGCCCGCAAGGAGCTCGCAGAGCGGCGGGCCGCGGTGGTGCGCGCGGTGCGGGCCGTCGTACCAGATCTGGAGTTCGTCAACGGCGGTGGCACCGGCAGTGTGCAGCACACCGCGTCGGAGGACGCCGTCACGGAGATCGGGGCCGGGTCGGGGCTGTACGTGCCGCGGCTGTTCGACAACTACACGTCCTTCAGCGGCCGTCCGGCCGCCCTGTTCGCCCAGCCCGTGGTGCGCCGCCCTGGCGTCGGCGTGGTGACGGTCCTCGGCGGCGGCTACCCGGCCTCGGGCGCGGCGGGTCCCGACCGGCTGCCGGTGCCGTATCTGCCGGAGGGCCTGAAGTACGACCCGCAGGAGGGGCCCGGCGAGGTGCAGACCCCGCTGCTCGGCTCCCCCGCCGACGACCTGCTGATCGGCGACAAGGTGTGGTTCCGGCACGCCAAGGCCGGTGAGCTGTGCGAGCGGTTCGAGGTGTTGCGGCTGATCGAGGGGGACGCGGTGACGGCGACCGTGCCGACGTACCGCGGGGAAGGCCACACGTTCCTGTAGGTCAGCGGTCGAGGGGCCGGATCCCCCGGGTGATCCGGTCCATGTCGGTGAGCGGCGGGCCGTCCGGGCCCGCGTCGAAGGCGAAGCGGACGACGACCGTGTCCGGGGTCCCGTGGCCGCCGGCGGGTGAGAAGGCGAGTGACTGGACGTACCCGCCGGGCCCCTCGGCGGTCCTGACCCGCCAGCGCACCAGGTATCCGGCGCATCCGGCTACCCTCACCCGCCCCGAGCGCAGGACGCGGTGGTCGCGGACGTCGTCGTAGGACGTGTCGGCGGCCTGGGGTATGTCCTTCTTGGCGAGCGTCTCCGGGAGCTTCTCCGGGGTTCCGGGCACCGTGCGGGTGAAGACCCTGCCGCCGTCCGCGGTCATCACGAGGTTGTCGCGCGTGACGTACTTCGCGGGCGCCCAGCCGGCGGGCAACGGCAGGCTGATGCCGTCGAGTTCGTCGACCAGCCGGGAGGGGCTCGGTGCGGGCTCGGAGGGCGAGGGTGTCGCGAGGGTGGGTGCCGTGTCGGCCACGACGTCGTCCCCGTCGCCCCGGGCGAGGGCGAGGGCCCCGCTGACGAGGGCGGCGACGAGGACGATCCCGGAGAGCGTGAGCGCGATGCCCTTGGCGCGTCCCGAGGCCCCGCCGGCCGCCGGTCGGGGCGGGCCGGGGGCCTCGGGGACGCGCCGGTGGTCCGTCCAGGCCGTCCCGTCCCACCAGCGCTCCTCCTGCGGAGCGTCGGGGTCCGGGTACCAGCCGGGCGGGAGCGTCCTGCTCATGGGGGCACTGTAGGACGAGACCTAGAGCGGTGTGACGTACGCCCCCGAGATGCCGCCGTCGACGAGGAAGTCGCTGGCGTTGACGAAGGAGGAGTCGTCGCTGGCCAGGAAGGCGACGGCGGCGGCGATCTCCTCGGCCTCGGCGAACCGGCCGACCGGAATGTGCACCAGACGGCGGGCGGCCCGCTCGGGGTCCTTGGCGAACAGCTCCTGGAGCAGCGGGGTGTTGACCGGCCCGGGGCACAGGGCGTTGACGCGGATGCCCTCCCGCGCGAACTGCACGCCCAGCTCACGGGACATGGCCAGCACCCCGCCCTTGGAGGCGGTGTAGGAGATCTGGGAGGTCGCCGCACCCATCCTCGCCACGAAGGACGCCGTGTTGATGATGGAGCCCTTGCCCTGCTGCCGCATGTAGGGGATCGCGGCCTTGCAGCACAGGTAGACGGAGGTCAGGTTGACCTCCTGGACGCGCTTCCAGGCCTCCAGGCCGGTCTCCAGGATGGAATCGTCGTCGGGGGGCGAGATACCGGCGTTGTTGAAGGCGATGTCGACGCTGCCGTAGGTGTCGTAGGCCGTCTTGAAGAGCGCCTCGACCTGCTCCTGGTCGGTGACGTCGACCTTGACGAAGAGCCCTCCGACCTCGTCGGCGGCGGCCTTGCCGCGGGTCTCGTCGACGTCGGCGCAGACCACGTCGGCGCCCTCGGAGGCGAGCCTGCGGGCGGTGGCGAGACCGATGCCGCTGCCGGCTCCGGTGATGACGGCCGTACGGCCGACGAGACGGCGGCACACGATCTGGTCGGCCGAAGAGGTCGATGAGGTCACTGGGTGGGGCCTTCCGTGCTGATGAAGACGTTCTTGGTCTCGGTGAAGGCGGTCAGGGCGTCCGGGCCGAGCTCGCGGCCCAGTCCGGACTGCTTGTAGCCGCCGAAGGGGGTCCAGTAGCGGACGCTGGAGTGGGAGTTGACGGACAGGTTGCCGGCCTTGACCGCCCGGGAGACGCGCAGGGCGCGGCCCAGGTCGCGGGTCCACAGGGACCCGGAGAGGCCGTAGGGGGTGTCGTTGGCGAGCCGGATCGCGTCCGCCTCGTCGGTGAAGGGCAGCAGGACGGCGACCGGTCCGAAGATCTCCTCGCGGGCGGCCGCGGAGTCGGGCGCCTCGCCGGTGAGGACGGTCGGCGCGAACCAGAAGCCGGGTCCGTCGGGCGCACCGCCCCGCAGGCCGGGGGCGTCGGCGGGCACCAACTGCCGCACCCGGTCCAGTTGCTGCCGGGAGATCAGCGGGCCCATCTGGGTCTTCTCGTCGGCCGGGTCGCCCACGACCACGGCGGAGAGCGCGTCGGCGAGGAACGCCCGCGCCTCCTCGTGAACCGACTCCTGGACGAGGATCCGGGTGCGGGCGCAGCAGTCCTGGCCGGAGTTGTCGAGGAAGGAGAAGGGGTCGAGAGCCTTGGCGAGATCCGCGTCGGCGAAGACGATGTTCGGGCTCTTGCCGCCGAGTTCGAGGGTGACCGGCTTGACCTGGCGGGCGCAGCGCTCCATGACGTCACGGCCCGTGCGGGTGGACCCGGTGAACACGATCTTCGCGACCCCGGGGTGCTCGACGAGGGCGGTGCCGGTGACCGGCCCGTGGCCGGGCAGCACCTGGAAGAGGCCCTCCGGCAGCCCTGCCTCCAGGGCGAGTTCGGCGAGCCGGAGCGCGGTCAGCGGGGTGGTCTCGGCGGGCTTGAGGAGCACCGCGTTGCCGGCGGCGAGCGCAGGGGCCGTGCCCCAGGCGGCGATGGGCATGGGGAAGTTCCAGGGCGCGATGACGCCGACCACGCCGAGGGGTTCGAGGAGGGTGATGTCGAGGCCGCCGGCCACCGGGATCTGGCGGCCGTTCAGGCGCTCCACTCCCCCGGCGGCGTAGGCCAGCAGGTCCCGGACGTTGCCGGCCTCCCAGCGGGCGTTGCCGAGCAGGTGACCGGCCTCGCGGACCTCCAGCAGGGCCAGTTCCTCGACATGCCGGTCGACGACGTCGGCGAACCGGCGCAGCAGCCGGGCCCGGTCGGCGGGTGCCGCCTGGGCCCACGCCTCCTGCGCCTTGGCCGCGCGGGCCACGGCCGCGTCCACGTCGGCTGCGGTGGCGGCGGGGACGGTGGCGACGACCTCCTCGGTGGCCGGGTTGAGGACGGTCAGCTCATGCTCGTACGACAACGAAGAACCTTTCACGGACACTCGGGATCACGGACACTCGGGATCACGGCCCTCGGGATCACGGACACTCTGGCTCACAGGCGTTCGAAGGAGCGGCGCAGCTCCCAGTCGGTCACGGCGGCGTCGAAGGCCTCCAGCTCGACGCGGGCCATGTTGCGGTAGTGCGCGACGACCTCGTCGCCGAAGGCGGCCCGGGCGATCGGGCTGTTCTCCCAGAGCTCGGCGGCCTCGCGCAGGGTGGTGGGGACGTGGGCGTACTCGGCGGTGTAGGCGTTGCCGGTGCAGACCTCCGGCAGCTCCAGCTTCTGCTCGATGCCGTACAGCCCGGCCGCGACCAGTCCGGCGACCGCGAGGTGCGGGTTGACGTCACCGCCGGGCAGCCGGTTCTCGAAGCGCATCGAGCGGCCGTGGCCGACGACCCGCAGCGCGCAGGTGCGGTTGTCGTGGCCCCAGGCGACGGCCGTGGGGGCGAAGGAGCCCGGCTGGAACCGCTTGTAGGAGTTGATGTTGGGGGCGTACAGGAGCGAGAAGTCCCGCAGGGCGGCGAGCTGTCCGGCGAGGAAGTACCGCATCACGTCGGACATGCCGTCCGGGCCCGCCATCGCGTTGTTGCCGGCCGCGTCGGCGAGCGAGAGGTGGATGTGGCAGGAGTTGCCCTCGCGCTCGTTGTACTTGGCCATGAAGGTCAGCGAGACGCCCTCCTGGGAGGCGATCTCCTTGGCGCCGGTCTTGTAGATCGCGTGCTGGTCGCAGGTGGTGAGGGCCTCGTCGTAGCGGAAGGCGATCTCGTGCTGGCCGGGGTTGCACTCGCCCTTGGCGGACTCGACGGTGAGCCCGGCGGCGGCCATCTCGTTGCGGATCCGGCGGAGCAGGGGCTCGATGCGACCGGTGCCGAGGACCGAGTAGTCGATGTTGTACTGGTTCGCCGGGGTGAGGCCCCGGTAGTTGGAGTCCCAGGCCTGCTCGTAGGTGTCCTTGAAGACGATGAACTCCAGCTCGGTGCCGACCTGGGCGGTGAACCCGTGCTCCGCGAGGCGCTCGAGCTGGCGGCGCAGGATCTGCCGGGGCGCGGCGACGACCGGTGAGCCGTCCTCCCAGGCGAGGTCGGCGATCAGCATGGCGGTTCCGGCGTTCCACGGGACGCGGCGCAGGGTGGCGAGGTCGGGGTGCATGGCGAAGTCGCCGTAGCCGCGGTCCCAGGAGGACATCGCGTAGCCGTCGACGGTGTTCATCTCGGTGTCGACGGCGAGGAGGTAGTTGCAGCCCTCGGTGCCGTGGTGGAGGACCTCGTCGAGGAAGAAGCGGGCGGCGAACCGCTTGCCCTGGAGCCGGCCCTGCATGTCGGGGAAGGCCAGGACGACGGTGTCGATCTCGCCGCTCGCGACGAGGGCGTGCAGTTCCTCGACGCTCAGCGGGGGTGTGCGGTCTGCCACGGGAGAGCTCCTTCGACGCCTGCGCGTTTCTTCGACCGGGCCGGGAGCCCTAAGGTATTGCTGAGAACCATTGCTTGGGAAGGGGGCACGGCCATATGTCGGTGGACGCTGACGGCGGCCCGGACGACCGGCTGACGCCGGTGCTGCGTCCGGTCAGGGCGGGCAACGGCTTCGAGGAGGCGCTGGAGCAGATCCTCCAGGTCGTGCGGCTCGGGCTGGTGCCGGGGGGCGAGCGGCTGCCGGCCGAGCGGGAACTCGCGGAGCGGCTCGGGATCAGCCGGGTGACGCTGCGCGAGGTGCTGAAGGTGCTCCAGGACCAGGGGCTCGTGGAGTCGCGGCGCGGGCGGTACGGCGGCACGTTCGTGCTGCCCCGTACCCCGGACGCGGTCGGCGAGGAGGAGCTGCGGCGCCGGATCGCCGAGGCGGACATCGAGGACGTGCTGCGCTTCCGGGAGGTCCTCGAGGTGGGTGCGGCGGGCCTGTGCGCGGCGCACGGCCTCACCGACGAGCAGGCGCAGCGGCTGCGGGCGGCGCTGGCGGCCACGCAGGAGGCCCCGCTGACCGACTACCGCCGGCTGGACACGCTGCTGCACCTCACCCTGGCGGAGCTGTGCGGCTCACCGACGCTGACCGCCCAGTACGCGGCGGTACGGGCCTCGGTGAACGACCTTCTGGACTGCATCCCGCTCCTGGTCCGCAACCTGGAGCACTCCCAGCGCCAGCACGCGGCGCTGGTCGAGGCGGTCCTGGACGGGGACGCCGACGGGGCGCGGGAGATGATGCGGGAGCACTGCGCGGGCACGGCGGCACTGTTGCGCGGGTTCCTGGCGTGACCTTGCCGCGCCGCCCTGCGGAGATTCCCGGCGTGACCTCGCCTCGCCACCCGGCAGGGATTCCCGGCGCAACCTCGCCTCGCCACCCGGCGGGGATTCCCGGCGTGACCTTGCTTCTCAGCACTCCGAACGGCAAAGGTATCCCCATGGGCCATTGCAAGCCTGGGAGGACCGCGTGACGACCGTACGACCGCTGATCGGCGTCAGCACCTATCTGGAGGCCGGGACACGCTGGGGCCTGTGGGAGCTGGAGGCGGCGCTGCTGCCGGCCGGGTACCCGCGGCTCGTCCAGCGTGCGGGCGGTCTCGCCGCGATGCTGCCGCCGGACGCCCCCGAGCACGCGGCGGCGACCGTGGCCCGCCTCGACGGCCTGGTCATCGCGGGCGGCCCGGACGTCGAGCCGGTCCACTACGGCGCCACCCCCGACCCCCGCACGGGACCGCCCGCCCGCGCCCGCGACGCCTGGGAACTGGCCCTGATCGAGGCGGCGTTGGCGGCTCAGGTCCCGCTCCTCGGCATCTGCCGGGGCATGCAGCTCCTGAACGTCGCGCTCGGCGGCACCCTCACCCAGCACATCGACGGCCACGCGGAGGTACCGGGCGTCTTCGGTCGGCACACCGTCAAGCCCGTACCGGACACGCTGTACGGCGCCATCGCCCCGGAGGAGACCGCCGTACCGACGTACCACCACCAGGCGGTCGACCGCCTCGGCAAGGACCTCCTGCCGTCGGCCCACGCGGCGGACGGCACCGTGGAGGCCGTCGAACTCCCCGGCCCGCCCTGGGTGTTGGGGGTCCAGTGGCACCCGGAGATGGGCGGGGACCTGCGGGTGATGCAGGCGCTGGTGTCGGCGGCCGCCCGGTCCTAGACCCGCGTCAGCGACAGCAGGTCCCTCGCCGGGCCCACCGGGCGGTGGCCCGTGGGCCAGACGGCTCGCAGGTCACGGGCCAGCGAGACGCCCGCCACGGGGACCGCGACCAGCCGTCGCATCGCCAGCTCCTCCCCCACCGCCAGTTCGCTCAGCACCGCAGGGCCCGCACCGCTGACCGCCGCCGCCTTCACTGCCGTGGTGGAGGAGAGCTCGATGAGCGGGCGGGCCAGGCCTCCCAGCGCCGCGTCCAGGACCTGCCGGGTCCCCGAGCCCTTCTCCCTCAGGATCAGCGGCGTCGCGGCCAGCTCGGTGGCTTCCAGGGGGCGTCGGCGGCGGGCCCACGCGTGTTTCGGGGCCGTCACCACGATCAGGTGGTCGTGGGCTATCACCACCGAGTCCAGACCGGAGGGGACCGTCAGGCCCTCCACGAAACCGAGGTCCGCCTCGTCCGACAGCAACCGCTCCGCCACCGTCGCCGAGTTCCCGGCGTGCAGCGACACCGCCGTGTCCGGACGTCCGGCGCGCAGCGCGAGGAGCCAGCCCGGCAGCAGGTACTCCGCGATCGTCATGCTCGCCGCCACCCGCAACCGGGAGTCCCGGCGGACCCGCAGCGCCTGCGCCCCGGCGTCGAAGGCCTCCGCGGCCTCCACGATCCGCCGCGCCCAGTCCGTCACCAGCGCACCCGCGTCCGTGAGCCGGGACCCCCGGGGCGAGCGGTCGACCAGGGCGACTCCCAGCTGTCGTTCCATCGAGCGGATCCTGCTGCTGGCCGCCGGCTGTGTGATGCCCAGCTCCCGCGCCGCACCGCCGAGACTCCCCAGCCGCGCCACGGCCAGCAGCAGCTCCAGCGCGCCGAGATCTGGTACCCGGTGCGCCAGCATCCCGCCCACCGCCGGCCGAAGCCCATCGTCACCGCTCATAAGGACAGCTTATGCCCTCATAGAGCCATACTCCCTGGTAGCGGCCCTTCTCCGACGGCACCGTGGAGCCATGGTCACCGCCGTCCGTCACCTCGGGCCGAACTGGTACGCCTCCGTCATGGGCACCGCGATCGTCGCCGGCGCCGGCGCCGCGCTCCCCGTGCACCTCCCCGGCCTGCGCACGATCTGCGCCGCCGTCTGGCTGCTGTCCCTCGCCCTGCTGCTCGCCCTCCTCGGCGCCCGCGCCCTGCACTGGCGCCACCACGCCGACCAGGCCCGCGCCCATCTCCTCGACCCCGCCACGGCCCCCTTCTACGGCTGCCTCGCGATGGCCCTGCTCGCGGTCGGCGGCGGCGCCCTCACCGTCGGCCGGTACTGGATCGGGACGACGGCCGCGGTCGCGCTCGACGCCGTGCTGTTCACCGCCGGTACGGCCGTGGGGCTCGCGGCCGCTCTCGTCGTGCCGTACCTCATGGCCGTACGGCACAAGGTGCGGCCGCACGAGGCCACGCCCGTGTGGCTGCTGCCCGTCGTCGCACCCATGGTGTCCGCAGCGCTCGGGCCGCTCCTCGTGCCGCACCTGCCGGCCGGGCAGCCGCGCGAGACCCTGCTGCTGGCCTGCTTCGCGATGTTCGGGCTCAGTCTTCTCGCGACCCTGCTCATGCTGCCGCTCGTCTTCGCCCGGATCGTGACCGGCGGTCCGCTCCCGCTCGCGCTCACCCCGACGCTCTTCCTGGTCCTCGGTCCGCTCGGCCAGTCCACCACCGCCGTCGGCAAGTTCGCGGACGTGGCCCCCGGGGTCGTACCGGCTCCGTACAGCCAGGGCTTCAGCGCCCTCGCGGTCCTCTACGGCGTTCCCGTCATGGGCTTCGCGCTGCTGTGGCTCGGGCTCGCCACCGCGCACGTCGTCCGCGCCCGGCGGCACGGGATGCGGTTCTCGATGACCTGGTGGGCGTTCACCTTCCCGGTGGGCACCTGCGTCACGGGCGCCGAGGCGCTCGCCCGGCACACGGGACTCGCCGTCTACGACTGGCTGGCCGTCGGGCTCTACGGCGCACTCGTCACCGCCTGGGGCACGGCCGCCCTGCACACCGCGCGGGGCCTGCTCAGCGGAGCGCTGCTCGCAGGGCCTCGCCCAGCGCCCGCGGTGCTTCGGCCAGCGACGGCCCGTACCACGTCAGGTGCCGTCCGCTGACGAGCGCGCAGGGCAGCCCGGGGAAGGCCTCCGGGCCGTCGTCGGGGGTGAAGCGGTAGGGCTCGTCGGGGAGGACGACCACGTCCGGGGCCGCCGCCCGCAGCTCCTCCAGCGGCACCTTCGGATAGCGGTCCGGGTGGCCGGTGTACAGGTGGTCCACGCCCAGGCGGGACAGGACGTCGCCGGCGAAGGTGTCCCGGCCCAGCACCATCCAGGGCCGCCGCCAGATCGGCACGACCGCCGTCAGCCGGGGTCGCGGGGGCGCGAGCGTCGACCAGGCCTCCTCGGCCTCGTCCAGCCAGCGCGGCCGTACGGACACTCCGCACGCCGCCACGACACGAGCCAGTTCCCGGAAGGCCTGCGGGACGTCCCGCACCTCCGTGACCAGGACCTCCAGGCCCGCCTCGCGCAGCGCCGCGAGGTCCGGCTCGCGGTTCTCCTCCTCGTTGGCGATCACGAGATCGGGGGCGAGGGAGACGATCCGGTCGACCTTGGGGTTCTTTGTGCCGCCGATCCGGGTGACGTCGAGGTCGGCCGGGTGGGTGCACCAGTCGGTGGCGCCGACCAGGACGCCGGGGGCCGAGCGGGCGATCGCCTCGGTGAGCGAGGGGACCAGGGAGACGACTCTCACTGGCGCGGCCGGTCCTGGACAGCCTCGATGTGCTCGGCGACGGCGACGACCACCACGCGGGTGTCCGCCACGGTCGCCCGCCAGCGGTGCCGTACCCCACCGGTGAGGTAGAGGGTGTCACCGCGGCCGAGGCGGTACGCGCGCCCCTCCGCCTCGACGTCCACCGCGCCGTCGGCGACGTACATCAACTGGTCGTTGCGGTACTGGAACTCGCGTCCGGCGTCATGGTCGCCGGTGAACTCCTGGGCGTGCATCTGGTGGTGGCCGCGCACCAGGGAGCGCATCCGGGGCAGGCAGTCCGGCTCGGGGCCCTCGGCGTGCACGACGTCGACGCTGCACGCCGGGTCGGCGGCGGCGAGGAGCTCGACGGCCGTGGTGCGCAGGGCGTCGGCGACCTTCTCCAGGGAGCTGCGGCTGGGCCGGGCGCGTTCGTTCTCGATCTGGCTCAGGAAGGGCACCGAGAGGCCGCTGCGCTCGGCGACGACGGCGAGGGTGAGTTCCAGCGCGCGGCGCCTGCGGCGCACGGCGGCGCCGACCCGAAGGGGCTGTTCTTTGTGGTCGCCCATGGCTCCGGCTCCCTCCTCCGCTCGTCGGTCCTCGGACACGTCCCCTGATGAGTTGTCTGCACCCTACGCATGTTCGGCAAACCGTTTCATGCGGCCGTCACATCGATGTCATACGGCGTGCGACCGTACCTCACACTTCACGCCAGCCGAACGGCCCCCTGGATTGTTCCCAGGGGGCCGGGTTTCGGTCACGCACCCGCCGTCGACCCTTCAAGTCCCCTAGTCGGCACCAGAGTTCGGGCGATGGCGTAGCTCTATGTGGTTGGCCGGATCCTTACCGTGCTCAGGGAGCGGTCATGACGGCGTCATCCGCCCGACCATCTCCGGGTGCTCCTGGAGCCAGGCGGCGACCGCCTGCTCCTCGTGGCCCTGGCCGCGCTTGTTGATCTCGGCCTCCAGACTGCCGAGCTCGGCCTCGGTCATATGGAAGCCCTTGATCCACTTGGTGAGCTGCGGGTAGCGCGAGGGGAAGTCCTCGTGGGAGATGGTCCGGATCGTGTTGCCCTCGCCGAAGAGCTTCTTGTCGTCCTTCAGCTTGGTCAGGTCGTACTGGCTGTACGCCCAGTGCGGGGACCACAGCACGACGGCGACGGGCTGCTTCCTGGCGTAGGCGCGCTTGAGCTCGGCCAGCATCGCGGGCGTGGAGCCGTCGACGACGTCGTACTCCTTGTCGAGGCCGTAGCCCGGCAGGACCTTGGTCTTGAGGAGGTTCATCTCGCCGGTGCCCGGCTCGATCCCGATGATCTTCCCGTCGAACAGGTCGGCCTTGCCCTTGAGGTCCTCGTAGGACTTCACGCCCTTGACGTACGAGGGCACGGCGACCTCAAGGGACGTCGGCTGGTACCAGGTGCCGAGGTCCTTGAGTCTGTCCTTGCTCTGGTCCCAGTAGTTCTTCTGCGCGTACGGCAGCCAGGCGTCGAAGTTGAGGTCCAGGTCGCCGGAGGCGAGGCCGGTGTAGACCGGGCCGACGTCCATCTGCTTGAGGTTCAGCTTGTAGCCACGCTTCTCCAGGACGTTCTTCCACAGGTAGGTGACGGCGATGTCCTCGTCCCAGGGGAACCAGGCCACGTTCACCGGGCGCTTGGTCTCCGCCGCCGTCTTCTGGACCGGGGCCAGCTTGTCGACCAGGCCGGGGTTCCGCTTCAGCCAGGTGCGGACGGCGTCCTGCTGCCTGCCCTTGCCGGCCTTGTTGATCTCGGCCTCCAGGCCGGTGAGCTGCTTCTCGTCCAGCTTGAAGTTCTTCAGCCACTGACCGACGACCGGGTCGTCGTCGGCGAAGCCCTTGCGGGCCACCGTGTGGATGCCGTCGCCCGCGCCCCAGGCGCCCTTGGGGTCCTCGAGCTTCTTCAGGTCGTAGTCGTTGTACGCCCAGTGCGGCGACCAGAGTGTGACGACGATCGGGTCCTTCTGGGCGTACGCCCGCTTCAGCTCGGCCAGCATGGCGGGCGTGGAGCTGTCGACGACCTCGTACTCCTTGTCGAGGCCGTACGCCTTGAGGACCTTGCTCTTGAGCAGGGCCATCTCGCCCGCGCTGGACTCGATGCCGGTGATCTTCCCGCCGAACCGCGCGGCCTTGCCCTTGAGGTCGGCGAGCGAGTCGACGTCCTTCATGTACGACGGGACGGTCAGCTCCAGAGACGTCTTGTCGTACCAGGCGCCGAGGTCGTCGAGCTGCTTGCCGTACTTCTTCCAGTACTGCTCATGGGTGGTGGGCAGCCAGGCGCCCGTCATGAAGTCGACGTTGCCGGAGGCGACGGAGGTGTAGAGCGGCCCGGCGTCGAACTGCTTGGCGTCGACCTGGTAGCCGCGCTCCTCCAGGATCTCCTTCCAGAGGAAGGTGGAGGCGACACCGTCGTCCCAGGGGACGTACCCGATGCTGATCTTCTTGCCCTGGCCGACGTCCTTGCCGCCGGAGACGGCCGTGGCCTCGCCGGAGGCGCCACCGAGGACCCCCATGCCGCCGGCCACGAGGGCGAGGACGACGACGGCGACCACGGCGATCTGGGGACGGGGGCGGTAGGACCAGATCCGGAGCCCCTGGCTCGCGCGGGCCTTGGCGGCGGCGCGGCGACCCAGCGGGGAGACCTGGGTGCCGAGCGCGCTGGTCATGCGGTCGAGGTAGATCGCGAGGATCACGATGGCGACCCCGGCCTCGGAGCCGAGACCCACGTTGAGCTGGCCGATGGCCTCGTTGACGTCACCGCCGAGGCCACCGGTGCCGACCATGCCGGCGATCGCGGCCATGGACAGGCCCAGCATGATGACCTGGTTGACGCCGGCCATCACGGTGGGCAGGGCGAGCGGCAGCTGGACGCGCAGGAGGGTGTCGCGCGGGGTGGTGCCGAAGGCCTCGGCGGCCTCGACGAGCTCCTTGTCGACCTGCCGGATGCCCAGCTCGGTCATCCGCACGCCGGGGGCGAGGGCGAAGATCAGGGTGGCGACGATGCCCGCTGAGGCGCCGGTGCCGAAGAACAGGATCGCCGGGATGAGGTAGATCATCGCGGGCAGCGTCTGCATGAAGTCCAGGACCGGGCGGACGAGTCCGCTGACCCGGTCGGAGCGGGCCGCCCAGATGCCCACGGGCACGGCGATGACCAGCGCGATGATCGTGGCGACGAGGACCAGCGAGAGGGTCGTCATCGCGTCCTCCCACAGGTCGAGGGAGTCGATGAAGGCGAATCCCGCGAAGGTGAGGAGGCCCGCGAGGGTGCCGCGCAGCCAGAAGGCGATCACGGCGAAGATGCCCGCGAGGAGCAGGGGCTGGGGCGCCTGGAGGACGGCGTCGATACCGTCGTAGGTGCCGGTGAAGACGGTCTTGAAGAAGTCGAAGAGCCAGGACACGTGGTCGAGCAGCCAGTCGACGGTGTCGTTGACCCAGTCGCCGAGCGGGATCCTAGGCATGGGCGGCCTCCGCTTCGCCGAGGAAGCCCACGAGCCGCTGCTGCGGCACGATCCCGACGAGCCGGTGCTCGTCGTCGAGGACGGCCACCGGGTGCGTCGAGCGCGCGCTGATCGCGCAGAGCTCGGTGAACGGCGTGTCGGGCGTCGCGGTCTCGCAGCCGTCCGCACAGCCGCAGTCGGCGTCCACGCCGTGGAGGTCGGTGTCCATGACCGCGGCCGCGGTCAGCACACGGGAACGGTCGACGTCCTTGGTGAAGGAGGCCACGTAGTCGTCGGCGGGCCGCACCAGGATGTCCTCCGCGGTGCCGGTCTGGACGATCCGGCCGTCGCGCATGACGGCGATGCGGTCACCGAGCCGCATCGCCTCGTTGAGGTCGTGGGTGATGAAGACGATGGTCTTCTTCAGGGTCGTCTGGAGCTGGAGCAGCTGGTCCTGCATGTCCCGGCGGATCAGCGGGTCGAGCGCGCTGAAGGACTCGTCCATCAGGAGCAGGTCGGCGTCGGTGGCGAGGGCGCGGGCGAGACCCACGCGCTGCTGCATACCGCCGGACAGCTCGTCGGGCCAGGACTTCTCCCAGCCGCCCAGGCCGCACAACTCCAGCGCCTCGGTGGCCCGTTCGATGCGCTCGGCCTTGGCGACGCCCTGGACGGCGAGGCCGTAGGCGGCGTTCTCCAGGACACTGCGGTGCGGGAAGAGCGCGAAGTGCTGGAAGACCATGCTGATCTTCTGGGCGCGTACGGCGCGCAGTTCGCGGTCGGTGAGCGCGGTCAGGTCCTGGCCGTCGAAGCGGACGTGGCCCGCGGTCGGCTCCAGGAGGCCGTTGAGCATGCGCAGCAGCGTGGACTTGCCGGAGCCGGACAGGCCCATCACGACGAAGATCTGGCCCGGGTCCACGGTGAAGGAGGCGTCGATGACCGCGGCGGTGGTGCCCTCGGCCCGCAGCCCCTCCCGGTCGGCACCCTCACGGAGCCGCTCGACGGCCTGCTCGGGCCGTCTCCCGAACACCTTGTACAGCTGCTCTGCCTCAAGCCTTGATGACACGCGTACCTCTTGTCTCGGGACCACTGGGTGGGAGACGAAGGGCCGCGAACAGTTGAAAGTGCAACCTGCCTCGCTCCGAGGCGGCGCCTGCCCATAAGCCTTTCGGCCAAACACAGCGGTGTCCTGGTTCACAGGACGCACACATGCCCCCGGCGGCGCGCACCCGCCGGACGAGTTACGCGGCGGCGGCCGCTGTCGGTGGCGTACGGCATGATGCGAGGCGTGACCGGACGACTGATGCTCCTCGACACCGCCTCGCTCTACTTCCGTGCCTACTTCGGCGTGCCGGAGTCGGTGAAGGCGCCGGACGGCACGCCGGTGAACGCCGTACGCGGCCTCCTCGAATTCATCGACCGCCTGGTCAAGGACCACCACCCCGACGCGCTGGTGGCCTGCATGGACGCCGACTGGCGCCCACAGTGGCGGGTGGACCTGATCCCGTCCTACAAGGCGCACCGCGTCGCCGAGGAGCACGAGGTCGGCCCGGACGAGGAGGAGGTGCCGGACACGCTCTCGCCGCAGGTCCCGATCATCGAGGCCGTCCTGGACGCGCTCGGCATCGCGCGCGTGGGCGTGCCCGGGTACGAGGCGGACGACGTGATCGGCACGTTCACGGCGCAGGCGAAGGGCCCGGTGGACATCGTCACCGGCGACCGCGACCTGTACCAGCTGGTGGACGACGAGCGCGAGGTGCGCGTCCTCTACCCCCTCAAAGGCGTCGGCACGCTCCAGCTGACCGACGAGGCGTGGCTGCGCGAGAAGTATGGCGTCGACGGCCGTGGGTACGCGGATCTGGCGCTGCTGCGCGGCGATCCGAGCGACGGCCTGCCGGGCGTGCCCGGGATCGGCGAGAAGACGGCGGCCAAGCTGCTCGCCGAGTTCGGGGACCTGGCGGGGATCATGGCCGCGGTCGAGGACCCGAAGGCGAAGCTCACGCCGTCGCAGCGCAAGCGGCTGGACGAGTCGCGGCCGTACGTCGCCGTGGCGCCGAAGGTCGTGCGGGTGGCCGGTGACGTCCCGCTGCCACGGGTCGAGACCGCGCTGCCGCGCGCGCCGCGCGATCCGGAGATGCTGGACGCGCTGGCGACCCGGTGGGGGTTGGGCGGGTCGTTGCAGCGGCTGGTGGGGACGCTGGGCGCGTAAATATTGCTCGCGCTTTCCACGAGTGGCGCGCCATCGCCAGGGGGGTTGATGCTAACTTAGGTAAGCCTAAGCATATGGACTGGGAGGCCGCCATGGCAGAAGGACCGGGACGCAAGCCGCGGAAACCTCACTCCGCGCAGGTTGTCCGCACCGAACGCCTCACCCCGCACATGCAGCGCGTGGTGCTCGGCGGCGACGGACTCGCCGGGTTCGCGGCGGACACCTGCACCGACCACTACGTCAAGATCCTTTTCGCGGCCGACGGTGTCACCTACCCCGAGCCCTTCGACATGGAGCGCATCCGCGAGGAGTTCCCGCGCGAGCAGTGGCCCGTGACCCGCACCTACACCGTGCGCCACTGGGACGCCGAACACCGCGAACTCACCCTGGACTTCGTGATCCACGGCGACGAGGGCCTCGCCGGCCCCTGGGCGGTGCGCGTCCAGCCCGGTGAGACCGTGCGCTTCATGGGCCCGGGCGGCGCCTACGCCCCGAACCCGGACGCCGACTGGCATCTGCTCGTGGGTGACGAGAGCGCGTTGCCCGCGATCGCCCGCTCCCTGGAGTCGCTGCCCGACGGCGCCCGCGCGCACGCCTTCATCGAGGTGGCCGGCCCGGAGGAGGAGCAGAAGATCGACTCCGACGTGGAGGTCGTCTGGCTGCACCGCGGCTCCCGGCCGGTCGGCGAGCTGCTGGTGGAGGCCGTACGCGCCCTGGAGTTCCCGGAGGGCCGGCTGTGCGCGTTCGTGCACGGCGAGGCGCACTTCGTGAAGCAGCTGCGGCACCTCCTGCGCGTCGAGCGCGAGATCCCGCGCGAGGACCTCTCGATCTCCGGCTACTGGCGACTGGGCCACAACGAGGACGGCTGGCAGGCCTCCAAGCGGGAGTGGAACGCCCGCATCGAGGCGGAGCAGGAGAGCAGGACACCGGCGGCTTAGGCATACGGCTCCTGCGGCGCGCGGCGCACTGCCCGCCCGGCTTCGCCAGAGCTACGACCTCCCAGGCGGCGGCACCTTCAGGGCGCCGCCGCTTCGCCGTGTCCGGGGGCGCGCGGCAGGCACCCGGCGCCGGACAGGGACTCGCCGGATCACCACCGCCGGACTCACCGCATCGCTCCGACGGACTCAGCGCCCCTGTTCGAGCGCCTCCCCCAGGGCCGTGAGGACTTGGGCCCACTTCCGACACGGCCGCGTCACGCACCCGAAACAGCGCCTACCTAATTTCTGTCGCCCGACAGGAATTCGCCCGCCGAAGGCAGGTGCCGCCGTGACGACGACCAGTCCCTCCGACGTCCGACCCGATCCACCGCACTCCCCCTCTCCCTCCTCCGACGACCGCTCCCTCGCCGAGTTCGGCTACCGCCAGGAGCTGCACCGCAGCCTGGGCCGGTACGCGTCCTTCGCGGCGGGGTTCTCCTTCATCTCGGTCCTGACGACCGTCTTCCAGTTCTTCGCCTTCGGGTACGCCTTCGGCGGCCCGGTCTTCTTCTGGGCCTGGCCGGCGGTACTGATCGGCCAATTGATGGTCGCGGCCTGCTTCGCGGAACTCGCGGCGCGCTACCCCATCTCGGGCGCGATCTACCAGTGGTCGACCCGCCTCTCGACCCCCACCTTCGGCTGGTTCGCCGGCTGGATCATGGTGATCGGGCAGATCGTGGTCGTCGCGGCGGCCGCGCTGGCCCTGCAGATGGTGCTGCCGGCGATCTGGTCCGGCTTCCAGCTGGTCGGCACCGACCCCTCGCCCACCTCGGCGGACGGGGCGGCGAACGCGGCGGTCCTGGGCGTACTGCTCCTCGTCCTGACGACCCTCGTGAACGTCGTGGACAACCGCGTGATGTCCCTGATCAACCGGATCGGCGTGACCGCCGAGATCATCGGCGCGGTGCTGATCGTGGTGCTGCTGCTGACCCACTCCGAGCGCACCCCGAGCATCACCTTCCACACCGAGGGCGCCGCGCAGAACGGCCTGTTCGGCGCTCTGCTCGTCGGTTCGTTCACGGCGGCGTACGTGATGATCGGTTTCGACAGCGCGGGCGAGATGAGCGAGGAGACCCGCAACCCCCGCCGCACGGCACCGCGCACGATCCTCACCGCCCTGGGCGCGGCGGGTCTGCTGGGCGGCCTGATCGTTCTCGGCGGCCTCCTGGCCGCGCCCAGCCTCACGGACGGCCACCTGGGGGTCGACGGCCTCAGCTACGTCCTGACGAGCAGCCTCGGCGACGGGGTGGGCAAACTCCTGCTGGCGGATGTGGTGGTGGCGATCGCCGTGGCGACCCTGGCCATCCAGACGGCGGCCTGCCGGATGCTCTTCTCCATGGCCCGCGACGGCCAACTGCCCTTCGCGGCCCGCCTCGCCCGGGTCAACCCCCGCACGGGCATGCCCACGGCCCCCGCCCTGGTGGTCGGCGCGCTCGCCGCCGCCCTGCTCCTCCTCAACTTCGCCTCCCCCGAGGCGTTCCTCGCGATCGGCACGACCTGCATCGTGATGCTGTACCTGGCGTACGCGATGGTCACGGGCCCCTTGCTGCTCCGCCGCATACGAGGCGAGTTCAGCTCGTCAGGCCAGGACGAAACAGGCGCCCGCCTCTTCTCCCTGGGCCGCTGGGGCATCCCGGTCAACGCCCTGGCCCTCCTCTACGGCCTCCTCATGACCGTCAACCTGGCCTGGCCAAGGGCAGCGGTGTACGACCCGGCGGGCGGCCACTGGTACTTCCAGTGGTTCACGGTGTTGTTCTTGCTGATCACGGTGGGTCTGGGGGCTCTGTACCGCGTGCGGGGCGCTCGCCGCGGGCGCAGCGCGACGGACTCCACGCTTGCCGCGTCTCCGCCCACACCCGTCCCATAAGGCGACACCAGTTGGGTAAGCGCGACGACCGGCGTGGGCACGACGGAGCAGACTCCCGTCGCGCCCACGCTCACGTCACCGTGTCGGTGGCCTAAGGCCGGACGCTCTGTGTCACGTGCTCGCTCTCCAGGCTCTCCACCCGGACCTCGACCCTGCGAGGCGACAGGGTCATACGGGGTTCGACGGAGGGCACCCGGCTGTCACCGTGCGAGAGCCGCCACCGGGTCACGATGGTGGCCAGGGCCAGTGTCGCCAGGGTCATCGCATAGTTGTCGCCGAGGCACTTGCGCGCCCCTCCCCCGAACGGGATGAGCGCACCGCGGACCTGTTCCCGCTCCGGGAGCCAGCGGTCGGGATCGAAACTGTCGGGCCGCGGGTTGAACCGTGCGTCGTGGTGCAGGAGATACGGGCTGTAGACAAGGGTGGTACCGGACGGCACCACCGCGTCCGCCAGCCGGGCTTCGGTGGTGGTTGTCCGCGTGAAGATCCACCCAGGGGGGTACAGGCGCAGCGTCTCGGTGATGACCCTCCGTGCCATGTCCAGCCGGGGCAGATCCTCCCAGGTTGCCGTTCGGGCACCGAGGACCTCGGCCGTCTCGGCGCGCAATCGCTCCTGTACGTCCGGGTGTTGGCACAACAGGTGGACTGCCCAGGTGAGAGCCACTGCCGTGGTGTCGATGCCCGCGACGAGCAGGGTCATGATCTGGGCGTGGATCTCGCGGTCGTCGAGGGGCGCTCCCTCGTCGTCTCGTGTCCTGAGAAGCATCGACAGCACATCGCCGTGGGCCTCACCACCTTGGCGATACAGGCTGATGGTCTTACTGACCGCGGCCCATGCCCGGTTGCGGGCCCGTTCGTAGCGCTTGTTCGGTGCAAGCGGCAGGCTCCGCAACAGGGGTGGGAGGACGGCCTGCTGATAGATGCCCCGGAAGATGTCCGGAAGGCTCGTGGTCACGGCGTCCACCGCGGGTGCCGCGGCTTCGGCTTTGAACAACGTCCGGGCGATGGTGTCGCTCGCGAGGGCATACATCTGCGTGCCCACCTCGATGGTCTCACCGTCACTCCACCCCGTGGCGAGCGCGTCGATCCGGTCGGTCATGATGCCGGCGTACTTGCGCAGACAGGTGCGCGAAAAGGCCGGCTGAAGGCTGCGCCGCTGCCTTCGGTGAGCACTGTGCGGACAGGAGGCGATGCCGTCCCCGAGAGCGTTACCGACCCGTTCTATGATCGGCCCGCCCTTGTCGTATATTCGGTCGTTCAGCAGAACCTCCTGAACGAGTTCAGGACGGCAGACCACGACGGCCGTCTGCGGACCGAGTTTTATCTGCACCAGATCGCCGTGGGCGGGCAGGGTGTTCAGGAAACGCAGCGGATCGCGGAGCAACGGAAACAGATGCCCGATGATCGGCAGACCCCCGGGCGCGCGAGTGATGCCTCCATGGTTCGTTGCCATAGCGCTTGGTTCCCCTTCTTGTCGATCCAGGATGTGGCCGGGCCGGCGAACCGATTACTCAACGGCAACTCTGCCGGGGAACATGATCCAGCCTCGGGAGCAGCACCTGGAGATGGTCGTGCTGCTGGTCCAGTTCGCCCGGAGCGGTGGGAATCGCATAGCGAGTGGTGTTCTGGTACCAGTGCAGACATCCGTTGGTCCACTGCCGCATTCCGGCGGTGACCTTCAGGATGTCCTCGCAGTCGGCACGTGCCAGGCCACGGGCCTCCAGGAAGGGCACGAGCTTCTCCTCGGCCGCCAGGAAGTCGGCCACTCGGCCCCGCACCTTGGCGACCGTCGAGTCGATGGCGTCCTGGAGCGACATTCCATCGGCGTGTTGCATGACGATGACAACGTTGTGGAAGTCACCGCGCTGCTGGTCCAGGTGAAGTGAGTGCAGGTCGTTCTGCCAGGCGACCACATCGCTCGCTGCTTCGACGATCTCCCGGAACAGGCCCATCTCGTAGATGTCCTGCGGCACCTCCACGCCCTGACTCAGCTCGACCAGGTCGAACCCGAACTCCATGCCCACGGACAACCGCCTGGTATGGGTGAAACTGTCGATACCCGGGGGTGTGCCACGGAACCGGTTCTCGGACTCCTCGGCAAACCCTTGGAAGAACAGGTCAAGGTGTCGGTTCAGTCGGGTGCGAAGACCGGGTGAGAGCCTTTCGCGCGTACGGACGGACAGGTTCGTGAGCGCCTTGGTGAAAGGGGTTCGCTCCCGTGGAGGGGCGGGGTCCTCTCCGTTGTTGATGATGTCCATCAGACGACGGTGGACGGGCATCCACGCTTCCGGTTCGTCATAGATCTTCAGCGTGTGCAGGTCGTCCAGTATGAACGTGAAGAAAAGCCATTCCGCGCAGAGGCAGAGGTCACGAAACGAGGCTTCCGGATAGGTCCAGGCGACGAAGTTCCCGTAACCTGCCTCCAACCGCGCCCGACCGTCCTCCGTCTCTGTCAGCCCAAGGCTCCATCCGAGCGTGCGGACGTATTCCTCGATCCGCTGGGCGTACGGGCTTACGGCAGGGGGTGTGGGGTCCGCATACGTCGGAATCGTGGCGAGCACTGAGTCCTCCATGTCTGTAGCGCCGGAGTGGATGGACAAGCGGTCCTCACGGGCTTGTGCAGGGGTGTTTCCGTCCGCGCTGTCGGTTCTCACTCGCGAGCGAGCGCCGAGAAGGCGTGTGCGGCAGTGATCACGGCGCGCGACGGCACAGACTCCCCCTTCCGTGATGGCGCGATCTGAACGCGCTTGCTCCGGTCGTACGCCCTTTCATCACATCGCAGTTCGGTTCTGACCGGAAGTGTGCGCCACCCGATCCGTCACGACGGCATATGCGCCCGCCCGGACCGTGGCTAGCAGGGGCGCCGCTGGTCGGGTCGGCCACCTCGGGCGAGTGCCGGATCACCGAACGAACAGGCTGCGCCGCCATGAACCGGTCGCGGCCCGAAGCCTCTGCGCGTCGTGCGAAGGCGTTCGAGATCACGGACTGAGACTGATGGCTGAGCGGTGACCATGGCGACTCCCACGAGGTCTACGGCATCAGGGCTAAGGATGTTGCGAGGCCATGGAGTTGCGGACGACTCCCAGTAGACGCAAGCCGGTCACACGGGTACAAGCGATCGCGTGGGGGCGCACAGGAGCGCGTAGGTGATCACGCAATCGCGCCGCCCGGCCATTCGAACTCGTGCACTGCCGAACGCGCCCCCGCGCCGGAGCCTGTGGCGCTGAGCCGGAGCACGGGCGCGTCGAACACGGAGGCACTGCGCCCCACACGGCGCCGCTTCCCGCTGCGGACCTCTTACCCTTGCTCGTGATGAGACGCCGTACACCACCCCCGCCTTCTCCCCTGCCGCAGCGTGACGGAGTGGATGCGGTGCGTTTGAAGCTGCCGACCGGAGAGGTCTGCGCGACCGTACGGGATCATCTCGTAGCACGGCTCGCGGCCGGAGCCGACCTGATCGACGACATGTTCGCCGCGGGTGGGATCGTGGACGCCACCGGGCGTCCGGTGTCCGCGGACTCGGCGTACGTACCGGGGATGTTCGTGTGGTTCCACCGGGAACTGCCCGACGAGGAGCGGGTGCCCTTCCCGATCGACGTCATGTACCGCGACGACCACGTGGTGGTGGCCGACAAGCCGCATTTCCTCGCCACCACCCCGCGCGGCAGCCATGTCGCCGAGACCGCCCTGGCACGTCTGCGGCGCGACCTGGGGGTGCCGGCTCTGGGCGCGGCCCACCGGCTGGACCGGCTGACGGCCGGGCTCGTGCTGTTCGTCGTACGGCCCGAGGAGCGCGGCGCGTACCAGGCGCTGTTCCGGGACAAGCGGGTCACGAAGGTCTACGAGGCTGTCGCCCCCTACGACCCGGCACTGGAACTGCCGCGCACGGTCCGCAGCCGGATCCTCAAGGAACGCGGGGTGCCGGCAGCCCGCGAGGTCGAGGGTGAGACCAACGCCGTCAGCACCGTCGAGTTGCTGGAGCACCGAGGTGAGCTCGCCCGGTATCGGTTGACACCGCGTACTGGGCAGACGCATCAGCTGAGAGTGCACATGAGCACCTTGGGGGTGCCGATCCTCGGTGATCCCCTCTATCCGGTGGTGACCGACCCCGTGGCCGCGGGTGACTTCCGACGCCCGCTCCAACTGCTGGCGCAGGTACTGGAATTCACCGATCCGGTCACGGGGCGCGAGCACCGGTTCGTCAGCCCACGGGTGCTGCAATCCTGGTCCTCGTACGACGCGTGGGCCGCGTGAGTCCGGAGTCCGTTCCGGTCACTCCCCTCGCCACCAGCGCAGGAAGCGTCGGAGCAGGCTCGATCGGTCGACCGGCTGGGACGCCGCCACCGACGCATCGGGGACGGGCTCCGGAGTGGTGGGCTGTGGTGCGGCCGACTCCGTCCGTACGGTGCCGACCTGCCAGTTGGCGGAACGCTGCAGCGGCATCGGGTTGAGAGAGGGCTGCTGTGTGTCCTGCTGAGGCTTCGGCTCGAACTTCACCGGCAGGTCCACCAGATGCCGGTTCAGGATGAAGGACCGCCAGCTCAGCTCCTCCTCCGCACAGGCAAGTTGAACGTCGGGGAGACGCGTCAGCAGAGCGTCGACGCCTACGTCGGCGATGGCACGGCCGATGTCCTGTCCCGGGCATTCATGGGGGCCGCCGCCGAAGGCCAGGTGGGAGCGGTTGCCCTGCATGTTGGCCTTGAGGTCGGGACGGACGCGCGGGTCGACATTGCCCGGCGCGATACCGAAGAGAAGGGCGTCGCCCGTACGGATCCGCTGACCGCCCAGCTCGGTGTCCTGCTTGGCGATGTAGGGGAGGATCGTGCTGAACGGAGGCTCGTCCCACAGGGACTGCTCGACCGCCTCGGGCACCGTCATCTGACCGCCGTTGAGCTGAGCACGGAACCGCGGGTCGGTGAGCACCACGCGCAGTACGTTGGCGAGGAGGTTGGCGGTGGTCTCGTACGCGGCGATCAGGACGACCCGCAGATGCTGGCTGATCTCCTCGTCGGTGAGCCGCGCCGGATGGTTGATCAGGTGGCTGGTGAAGTCTTCCTTGGGCTCGGCTCGGCGGCGGACGGTGAGCCGGGTCAGGGCGTCCATGATGTACGCGTTGCTGGCGATGGCGGTCTCGGTGCCCTTGAGCATGTCGCGGGCGGCCTGCACGATGCGTTCGCCGTACTCCTCGGGCATGCCCAGGATCTCGCACATCACCGCCATCGGCAGGTGCTCGGCGAACTGGCTGACCAGGTCTGCTCTGCCGTCCTCACAGAACTTGTTGACGAGCAGCTGGGTCGCGCGGTTCGCGTAGCGGCGGATGCCCCGGTGGTCGATGGTCGACATGGCGCCGGTGACCGCACCGCGCAGCCGCAGATGCTCGTCGCCCTCGGCGTGGCAGCAGATGGGCTGCCACGCGATGTGCGGCATGAGCGGATGGTCGGGCTTGATGGTGCCGTCCTGCAGAGCGCTCCATTGCCGGGTGTCCCGGCAGAACTGCGATGGTGTGCGCACCATGTGCATGTTCTCGCCATGGCCGAGCACGACCCAGATCGGCACGTCGTCGTGCAGCAGCGCAGGAGCCACGGTGCCGTACCGGTCACGCAGCTCTTCGTACACCGCTCCGAGATCCTCCGCATCGGGCCCGTACAACCGACGCAGCCCGCCGGGTCCGATGCCGTGCGCGGGGCAGCCGGGGGGCGGGGCGGACATGGCGTGGTCCGTGCCGGACGGGTAAAGGGATTCAGACGTCACGATGCTCGCTCCGGAACTGAAGTAGATCTGCTGTACGGGAAGTTGGGTCGTGGGGCGACGGTGTCCGGCTCACGCCGGCGCCTTCTGCGTCGTCAGCGAGTGCAGGAACCGCAGCAACGTCATCAGCACGTCCCGACTGGAAGCCCTGCGCCGCGCGTCGCACTCGACGATCGGGATGTCCTCGCTCAGGTCGAGCGCGGTGCGCAGTTCCGCGATGTCGTAACGGGGGCCGTCCGGGAAGGTGTTGACGGCGACGACAAAGGGGACACCGCGCTCCTCCAGCCGGCCCATGACGTCGAAGCTGACTTCGAGGCGGCGGGTGTCCACAAGCACCACCGCGCCGAGTGCGCCTTCGAAGAGGCCGTTCCACAGGAACCAGAAGCGCTCCTGGCCCGGGGTGCCGAACAGGTAGAGCACCAGCTGTTCGGTGATGCTGATGCGACCGAAGTCCATCGCCACGGTGGTGGCCGTCTTGGACTCGGAGCCGTAGTTGTCGTCGACCCCCACGCCCGCCTGGGTCATGGTCTCTTCGGTGGTCAGCGGTTTGATCTCACTGACGGAGCCGACCATGGTCGTCTTGCCGACGCCGAAGCCGCCCACGATGACGATCTTCACCGCGGCCTGTGCGGTCTTCGGGAGGTGGTCCTCTGTTCGTGGACCGGGAATCGTGTCAGAGCCTTTGAAGTCCATGCATCACCGCTTCGAGGAGGGAACGGTCGGCCAGCGCCTGGCGGATCACAGGGGCGCGCGCCGTTACCAGTTCGGCCGCCAGCAGCTCGGTGAGCAGGACGGTCACCACGCTGAACGGCAGGCTGAGATAGGCGGACAGCTCGGCCACGGACAGCGGGGCCGTGCAGAGCCTGAGCAGCGCCGCCTGCTCGGGCGTGGCGGAGGGCGGTGGGTCGGCGTGCGCCACGATTAAGGTGACCAGGTCGAGTTCCGAGCGCTCGGCCCCGTCGGGGCCGGTAATGACGTACAGCCGCTCGGGGTTCTTCTTCGGTGCCTCGGGAGGGTCCTGGCCCTCCTGCTGCGGAGGCGCAGGGGGCTGTTCCGGGCCGGGTTTGGGGAATCGCCGTCGGCGTTGCGGAGGAGTCATACGGTCTGCCCATTGCGCCGGGGCGGACTGGTCAGGTGCGCGCCGATACGGACGACCAGGTCGCTCATGCGGGCGCTCATATGACCGGGTTCCGTGATGATGTCGGAGAGCACCGCGAGGTACGCGTTGGGGCCGGCGGCCATCAGATAGAAATAGCCCCCGTGGATCTCGATGAGAACCATCTTCATCTTGCCGTCGCTCCCAGGGATCTCCCCGGCGACGGCGCCCGCCAGGCTCTGCAGTCCCGCGCAGGCCGCGGCGACACGGTCGGCGGTGTCCGGGTCGCCGCCGTGCCGGGCGATGCGCAGGCCGTCGGCGGAGAGCACCACGATCATCTGGATGCCCGGTACGCCTTTGGCGAGGTCCTGGAGCATCCAGTCGAAGTTGCCTCGCTGCTGGATCACTTGAGGTTCCCCTCGTCTTCGGCCTCGGTTCGGGCCGGTTCGTCGGTCGGCTGACTGGCTGTGGAAGCGGTGGGGCGCTTGAGGCCGTCCATGAACGCCTGGACCCACAGGCCCGGCGGAGTGTCGTCCGGCTTCTTCTCGGGCTCGGGCTCGCGACGGGCCGTCGACCAGACGGTCGGGCGGCCTTCCCGCTCGGCTCGTTCGATCTCGGCCTGCTCTGCGTAGCGTTGGGCGAGCGGGGTCTTGACCTTGCTGCGGCGCTGCGGCAGCCCGTTCGCCGTCCACTCGGTGACCTCGGGGACCTCGTCCTCCATGGACACCGGGGTCGTGAACTTGGGGCTGGTGGGTCGGCGTTTCTTGATGGTGCGCTTGGGGCCTGGCAGGGCGCCGAGTTCGGCCTTGGGCACGGCGGTGGCGCCGATGCCGTGGGCGAGACCGACGCCGGGCTCGTCGGTGAGCATGTCGCTGGGCACGACGAGGATCGCGCGGACACCGCCGTACGCCGAGGCGCGAAGGGAGACCTGCATGTCGTACGCCGCGCAGAGCCGGCCGACGACCGCGAGGCCGAGACGCGGCGACTCGCCCAGGTCCTGGAGGTCGACGCCGGCCTTGGCGCGCTCCAGCATGCCCTCGGCCCGCAGCCGGGCTTCCTCACTGAGGCTGACGCCGGCGTCCTCGATCTCGATGCAGACGCCGGTCTGCACCTCGGTGGCGGTGACGTGCACCTTGCTCTGCGGAGGGGAGTAGCGCGTGGCGTTGTCGAGGAGTTCGGCCGCCGCGTGGATCACGGGCTCCACGGCGGTGCCCTTGACGTTGACCTTGGCGATCGAGGTCAGGTCGATGCGCCGGTACTCCAGGATCCGGGACATGGCGCCGCGCAGCACGCTGTAGAGCGCGACGGGCTCGGGCCACTGGCGGCCGGGGCGGCCGCCGCCGAGGACGGAGATGGAGTCGGCGAGCCGGCCGATCAGCGCGGTGCCGTGGTCGATGCGCAGGAGGTCGTCGAAGACCTCGGGGTTGCGGCCGTGGTCCTCCTCCATCTCCCGCAGTTCGTTGGCCTGTTGGTGCACGATGGCCTGGACGCGGCGGGCGATGTTCACGAAGGAGCGCTGCGCGGCGTCGCGCATGACCTCCTCGGTGTCGACGATGTCGAGCACCGTCTTGAGCAACCGCTGCTGTGCGTCGGGCAGATTGCTCCACGCCGGGTCGATGTCACCGAGTCGACGAATCACCTCTCCGGGCGAATTCCCGCGGCGCATCCAGTGCAGTGCCGCAGGGGCGATCTCCTCGGCGAGGCGGTTCATGTCCTCTTCGTGGGCGGCGATCCGCCGCTCCAGATGGGCGGTGTGCCGGGTGTGTTCGACGCGGACGTCCCGCAGGACACGGCCCCGCCGTACGGCCTCGGCTCCCACCGCGATCACCAGCAACGTGGCAACGGCACCGCACAACCCGACGGCGACCCTCGCGGGCTCCTGCACTGCCGCGACGGCGGCCCCGGTCGCCGCGGCCATGACTATGGCGGGGAGCAACAGCACGCGCGCATACGGCAGTTCACGCCGTCCTGGGGGGGACTGAACACTCACCATGTGGGCCCTCTGAGACGTATCGACGGGGAGTCGTACATATAGGGAACAAGCGCACGAATACACATCAACTCGGTGCGCTGCGGGCGAGCTTAGTCCGACCGGATCATCGCCGTGTCATATTCAGCAAGCGCCTGAAACGGACATCGCGCCTGGAGTACCCTCGGTCCATTTACACGCTCAGGCATCGTTCGCACACGGTGAGTCATCGCGGACGGGCGTACGAAACCCGCTCACCGTGGCGGGTGAAGAACACCTTCCGGCGGCCCTACGACCACGGGGCCGCCCGTCCGGATCAGACCCCGGCGATCCGCAGCGCGGCGTCCGCGGTGGCTTCCGCGAAGACGGACACGGGGCGCTCGGGATCGGAGCGGTGGACGAGGATCACGCCCTCGATCAGACCGAACAACAAATCCGTACGGAGATCGAGCTCGCTCTTCGCGAGGGCGCCGCCCGCGTCCGTCGCGGCGATCAACTGCCGGTAGGTGTCCTTGAGTTCGGCGCGCACGGCGTGGAAGCCGGCGAACCGCTCGGTGCGCACCTCCGGCAGCAGATAGAGACCGCCGAGGTTGTACGGCCCTCCGCACAGCACCTCGACGTCCGCGCGGCACAGCTCCCACAGCCGGCGTTCGGGCGGGACCGTGTCGTCGGCGAGCAGTTCGCGGGCGTACGTCAGCGAGGGCGTGACCGTGGACTCCAGGAGCTCGGCGAGGAGCTCCTCCTTGCCGGAGACGTAGTGGTACATGGAGGCCTGCCTCATGCCCGCACGCTCGGCGACGGCGCGGGTGCTGGTGGCGGCGTACCCGAGGGTGGTGAACAACTCGGCGGCGGCGACGAGGAGTTCATCGCGCGGCGCGAGTCCGCTGTCCGGCCGCCGGGCAGCCCGCGGCCTCCCGACCCGCCGCCCCGACTCCGCCGCCCCACCTGTCGTACCCATGCGTTCGATCCTCGCACACGGGGGCGCGAGGCTCTCCGAGCGACCTCTGTGCAGCTCCGGGTGGAGGCTTGGGACTGCGGCCAGGGAGACGCCGAGACCCTGCCCTAGAGGGTCCCCTGGCGCGTGGCGCTGCGCGGGTAGCCGCCTCCCCCCACCCCCCCCACACACCCCATCCCGGGCCCTCAGCACGCAAGCCACACCGCTCTCAACACCCCGCCGCCCCGACACCCGCACTGCATCCGCTGCGACCCACCCCCTCCCCGGCGCTCCGAACCCCCACCGCCCCCACGACCCGCCCCCCACCGTGAGCCCCCGGTAACCAACCGGCAACACCCGAGCAACCCCCCCGACCCTCCCCACCCCTAATTTCTGTCAAGCGACAGAAATCACCCGGAGCCGGAGGTCCCCCATGGCCACAGAGACCACCTACGGAGCCCGAGACCACGCCCGCGCACAGGACGGCACCCGCGCCGAGGCCATGCCGGTCGTCCCGGCCGGCGACTGGCCGGACCCTCCGGCCGGGGTCGGCCCCCTCGTGTGGGCGGAGACCGTCGCGGGAGGCAACTACACGCACCGCGTCCTCGCCCGCGGCACCGAGCTCCGCCTCACCGACCTCCGCGGGGACGCCTGCGCCCACCTCCTGCTGTACGCGGAGGGCCGCCCCTGGGAGCGCCTCAACGTCGCCGACACGGTCAAGGTCCAGTGGAACGCCTACCTCGGCGAGGACCGGCTCCTCCTGTCCGACCAGGGCCGCGTCCTCGCGAGCGTCGTCGCCGACACCTCCGGCCGCCACGACACCCTGTGCGGCACCTCCACCCTGGCCCGCAACACCGAGCGCTACGGCGACGGCACGCCCCAGAGCCCCTCCCCCGCCGGCCGCGAGCTCTTCAAGCTGGCGGCGGCGAAGAACGGCCTCGACCCCCGTGACCTGCCCCCCTCCCTCTCCTTCTTCCAGGGCGTGCGGATCCGCGAGGACGGCACCCTCGACTTCACCGGCTCGGCCGGCCCCGGCGCAAGCGTCACCCTCCGCACCGAGCAGGACGTGACAGTCCTGATCGCGAACGTCCCGCACCCCGCCGACCCGCGCCCCGACTACGTCAGCACCCCCCTGGAGGTCCTGGCCTGGCGCGCCGAACCCACCCGCCCCGGCGACCCCCTCTGGGACGCCACCCCCGAAGGCCGCCGCGCCTTCCTCAACACCGCCGAATTCCTCGCCTCCAGGGGGCTCGCATGAAGCTCGACGGGACACACGCGAGGCTCGAAGGGACTCCCATGAAGACCGTCGTACCGGCCCGCTCCGCCTGGTCCTCCGTCATCCCCGAGGGCGGCACACTCACCATCACCGACCTGCACGGCAACCAGGCCGTCGACTTCCTCGTCTACGACGCCCACGACACGGCCGTCCGCTACAGCGCCCCCGACACCGTCCAGGCGCAGGGCGGCATCTTCCTCACCACGGGCAGCGTCCTGATGTCCAACGAACACACCCCGCTGATGACGGTCACCGCCGACGACGTGGGCCGCCACGACACGGTCGGCGGCGCCTGCTCCAAGGAGTCCAACACCCTGCGCTACGGCCACCACACCTGGTCGCAGCACGCCTGCGTGGACAACTTCCTGGCCGAGGGCGCGAAGTACGGCCTCGGCAAGCGCGACCTCGTCTCCAACATCAACTGGTACATGAACGTGCCGATCGAGCAGGACGGCACCCTCGGCATCGTCGACGGCATCTCCGCCCCCGGCCTCGCCCTGACCCTGCGCGCCGACCGCGACGTCCTCGTCCTGGTCTCCAACTGCCCCCAGATCAACAACCCTTGCAACGGCTTCGACCCGACACCCGTGGAGATGACGATCGGGGCCGACGCATGACCTTCGACACCCTCCTCATAGCCAACCGCGGCGAGATAGCCGTCCGTATCATCCGCACGGCCCGCCAACTCGGCCTGCGCACAGTCGCCGTGTACTCCGACGCCGACCGCGCCGCCCCCCACGTCCGCCTCGCCGACCAGGCCGTACGCCTCGGGCCCGCGCCCGCGAAGGAGTCGTACCTCGACGCCGACCTGGTCCTGAAGGCGGCCAAGGACTCGGGCGCGGGCGCGATCCACCCCGGCTACGGCTTCCTGTCCGAGGACGCCGAGTTCGCGCGCCGGTGCGAGGCGGCGGGGATCGTCTTCGTGGGCCCCACGCCCGAGCAACTGGAGCTGTTCGGCGCGAAGCACACGGCACGGGCCGCGGCGGAGGCGGCCGGGGTGCCGCTGGCACCGGGCACGGGACTGCTGCCCTCGCTCGGAGAAGCACTCCAGGCAGCCGACACCATCGGCTATCCCGTGATGCTCAAGGCCACCGGCGGGGGCGGCGGCATCGGCATGTCGGCCTGCCGATCCGCCGCCGAACTGACCGACGCCTGGGACCGCGTGCAGCGGGTCGCCGCCGCCTCCTTCTCCTCCGCGGGCGTCTTCCTGGAACGGCTCGTCGAGCACGCCCGCCATGTCGAGGTGCAGGTCTTCGGCGACGGCGAGGGTGAGGTCGTCACCTTCGGCGACCGCGACTGCTCCCTCCAGCGCCGCAACCAGAAGGTCGTGGAGGAGGCCCCGGCTCCCGGAATTCCCACCCACATCCGCTCGCAACTCGCCGCCAGTGCCCGCGACTTGTGCGCCTCCGTCGACTACCGCTCCGCCGGAACCGTCGAGTTCGTCTACGACGCCGCCCGCGAGGAGGCCTACTTCCTGGAGGTCAACACCCGCCTCCAGGTGGAGCATCCGGTCACCGAGGAGATCTACGGCGTCGACCTGGTCGCCTGGATGCTCCAACTGGCCCGGGGTGAGCGGGACGTCGTGCGCGAACCCGGCCCCCCGCACGGTCACGCCGTCGAGGCCCGCCTCTACGCCGAGGACCCCTCCCGTGAACACCGGCCCAGCGCGGGCCTGTTGACCCGGGTCGAGTTCCCCACCGGGGTCCGTGTCGACGGCTGGGTGGAGACGGGCACCGAGGTGACCACGTCGTACGACCCGATGCTCGCGAAGGTCATCGCGTACGGCCCCGATCGCGCCCACGCGCTCCGGCGGCTGGACGAGGCGCTGGCCCGCACCCGCGTCGACGGCATCGAGACCAACCTGGGCCTGGTCCGGGCGGCGCTCACGCACACGGACTTCAAGAGGGCCACCCACTCCACGGCGACCCTCACCGAGGTCACCGACCCCACCCCGCGCATCGAGGTCGTGGCCCCCGGCACCCTCACCACGGTCCAGGACTGGCCGGGCCGCACCGGCTACTGGCAGGTCGGCGTGCCCCCGTGCGGCCCCATGGACGACCGTTCCTTCCGGCTCGGCAACACGGCGCTGGGCAACCCGGAGGGCGCCCCCGGACTCGAATGCACCTTGCAGGGACCGTCGTTGAGGTTCACCCACCCCACGACCGTCTGTGTGACGGGCGCCCCGGCCCCGGTCACCGTGGACGGCACACCGGTCGCCCAGTGGGAGCCGGTCACCGTCCCCGCGGGCGGAACCCTGGAGGTCGGCGCCCCCGCCGAGCACGGACTGCGCACCTACGTCCTCGTCGCCGGCGGCCTCGACGTCCCGGACTTCCTCGGCAGCGCCAGCACCTTCACGCTGGGCCGCTTCGGCGGCCACGGCGGACGGGCCCTGCGCACGGGAGACGTGCTGCACGGCGGAAGCCGGACGGAGGGGACGGCCGTACAGGACCCGCCGTCCTGCACCTCCACCTGGCACATCGGAGCCGTCGAAGGCCCGCACGCCGCACCGGAGTTCTTCACCGAGGACGACATCCGCGACTTCTACGCGGCCGACTGGAAGGTCCACTTCAACTCGGCCCGCACCGGCGTCCGCCTGGTCGGCCCCAAGCCCCGCTGGGCCCGGACCGACGGCGGCGAGGCGGGTCTGCACCCGTCCAACATCCACGACACCCCCTACTCGGTCGGAGCCGTCGACTACACCGGTGACATGCCGGTGCTGCTCGGCCCGGACGGGCCCTCGCTGGGCGGTTTCGTCTGTCCGGCGACCGTGATCAGCACCGAGCGCTGGAAACTCGGCCAGCTGCGCCCGGGCGACACCGTGCGCTTCGTACCGGTGAACACGGACGGCTCCGAACGCCCGGCCATCGTGGACGGCGGCATCCTCGCCCGCGACGGCGACGTCACCTACCGCCGCAGCGGCGACGACAACCTGCTGGTCGAGTTCGGCCCCATGCAGCTGGACCTGGCCCTCCGCATGCGCGTCCACGCCCTGATGGAGGCGCTGGCCGAGCGGGGCCCGGACGGCATCACCGACCTCACCCCCGGCATCCGCTCCCTCCAGATCCAGACGAACCCGACCCGCCTCCCCCAACAGCAACTCCTCACCGCGGTAAGGGACATCACCACCTCACTCCCCCCGTCCGACGAACTGGTCGTTCCCTCCCGCACGGTCCACCTCCCCCTCTCCTGGGACGACCCCGCCACCCGTGAGGCGATCGCCCGTTACATGGCGGGGGTTCGCGACGACGCGCCCTGGTGCCCCTGGAACATCGAGTTCATCCGCCGCGTCAACGGCCTGGAGTCGGTGACCGACGTCTACGACACGGTCTTCGACGCCGAGTACCTCGTACTCGGCCTGGGAGACGTCTACTTGGGCGCCCCCGTGGCCACCCCGCTCGACCCGCGCCACCGCCTGGTGACCACGAAGTACAACCCGGCCCGCACCTGGACGGCGGAGAACTCGGTCGGCATCGGCGGCGCCTACCTCTGCATCTACGGCATGGAGGGACCCGGCGGCTACCAGTTCGTGGGCCGTACGACCCAGGTGTGGTCGCCCTGGCAGCAGCGCGGCGCGTTCGAGCCGGGCTCGCCCTGGCTGCTGCGCTTCTTCGACCGCATCAAGTGGTACCCGGTGGAGGCGGACGAACTCCTGGAGCTGCGCGCCGACATCATCTCCGGCCGCTTCGTGCCCCGCGTCGAGGAGGGCACGTTCTCGCTCGCCGAGTACCAGCGCTTCCTCGCCGAACACGGCGATTCCATAGGGGAGTTCAGGACACGCCAGCAGGCGGCCTTCGGCGCGGAGCGGGACGCTTGGGAGGCGGCGGGCGAGTTCGCCCGGGCCGAGTCGGCAGCCGCACCGGCACCCGCTCCCACCGACCTGGTCCTCCCGCCCGGAGCCCGTCTGATCGAGGCCGAGTTCGCGGCCTCCGTATGGCAGTTGAACGTGGCGCCGGGCGACGAGGTGACGGCCGGCCAGCCGCTCCTCGCCCTGGAGGCGATGAAGATGGAGTCCAGGGTGCACGCGCCGGCCGCCGGCGTGGTCACGGAGATCCTGGCCAGGCCGGGCGACCAGGTGGAGGCCGGGACAGCCCTGCTCGTCCTGGCCCCGCCCGCACAGTGAAAAGGGAGCACACCATGTCCACCACCGTCACCCGGGTCCGTGCCGCCTACGACCGCGTCGAGGCCGTGGACCGCCCCGAGATCTGGATCGACCTGCGCCCGCGGGAGGACGTCGAGCGGGAGGCCCGCGCGATCGACGAGCGGCTCGCACAGGGTGAGCAACTGCCCCTCGCGGGCCGCCTGTTCGCCGCCAAGGGCAACATCGACGTGGCCGGACTGCCCACGACGGCGGCCTGTCCGTCGTACGCCTACCACCCCGAGGCCGACGCCCCGGTGGTCGCGGGACTCCGTGCGGCGGGCGCCCTCGTGCTCGGCACCACGAACCTGGACCAGTTCGCGACCGGCCTGGTCGGCACCCGCTCCCCGCACGGCGCGGTCCGCAACGCGTACGCCCCGTCCCGGATCAGCGGCGGCTCCAGCTCCGGCTCGGCGGTCGCCGTGGCCCTCGGCATCGTCGACTTCGCCCTCGGCACCGACACGGCGGGCTCCGGCCGGGTCCCGGCCGCCTTCAACGGCATCGTCGGCCTCAAGCCCACCCGGGGTCTGGTCCCCACCACCGGTGTCGTCCCGGCGTGCGCCTCGATCGACTGCGTGACGGTCTTCGCCCGCACCCTCCCGGAGGCCGAACAGGCGCTGGCCCACATGACGACGGGCACCGCCCCGTCCCTCCCCGGCCGCCGCCCCGGCCCCTGGCGGGTCGCGGTCCCGCCGCGCGAGCAGCTCGGCGAACTGGACGAGGGCTGGGCGGAGGCGTACGAGGCCGCGGTACGACAGCTGACCGCGGCGGGCGCGTCGGTACGCGAACTCGACCTCACGCCCTTCACCGAGGCGGCGGCGATGCTCTACGAGGGCGCGTTCGTGGCCGAGCGCTACACAGCGGTGGGTGCTTTTATCGACAAGGCGACAGCACAGGGCGATCAGACCCTGGACCCCACGGTCGCCGCCATCATCACCCGGGCCCGCGACCTCCCGGCCCACCAGCTCTACGCGGACCTGGACCGCCTGGCCGCCCTGCGGACCCGGGCTTTGGAGGAACTGTCGGACGCGGACGCCCTCCTCCTCCCCACCACCCCCGGCCATCCCACCCTCGCCGAGGTGGCCGCCGACCCCCTGGGCGCCAACGCCCGCCTGGGCCGCTTCACCAACTCCACGAACCTCTTCGACCTGGCGGCGGTGGCGGTCCCGTCCGGCGAGGTGAACGGCCTCCCCTTCGGCGTGATGCTGATCGGCCCGGCCCACACGGACGAACGCCTGGCGAGGATCGCGACCCTGCTCCAGCCCGAGACCCGCCTGGCCGTGGTCGGCGCCCACCTGACGGGCCAGCCCCTGAACCCCCAACTCCTGTCCCTGGGCGCCCGCCTGGACCGCACGACGACCACGGCCCCGGTGTACCACCTGCACGCCCTGCGGACCACGCCGCCCAAGCCGGGTCTGGAACATGTGGGCGAGGGCGGCGCGGAGATCGAGGTGGAGATCTGGAGGATGCCCGCAGCGGGCCTCGGCCAGCTCCTCTCCACCCTCCCCCGCCCCATGGCGCTCGGCCGCGTGCAACTGGCCGACGGCACCGGTGTACCCGGCTTCCTCTGCGAGCCGTCCGCCCTGACGGACGCCAAGGACATCACGTCGTACGGAGGCTGGCGCCCCTATCTGAACGCCGAGTAGGTCAGCCCACCCAGGGGCGCGGGGAACTGCGCGACAAGCCACAACGGACCCGGCCCCGCCCCCGCACCCGTCACCCCACCGACGAGTAGGCCACCACTCCCCGCAGCAACAGATCAACAGCCTTGCGCGCAGCCTTCGCCACACTCGAGCTCTCGGCAGAGACAGGCGCCGCCGCCGAGATCTGCCCCAGCACATCGATCACCTGCTTGCACCACCGCACGAAGTCCCCGGCCGGCATCTCCGCCTCCCGAAGAACCTCGTCGAGCCCCTTCCCGGAAGCCCACATGTACGCGGACCAGGCGAACCCGAGATCCGGCTCCCGCTGCCCGACCCCCTCGGCCTGGTTGATCCGGAAGTCCTCCTCCAGGGCGTCCAGGCGACCCCAGATCCGCACCATCTCCCCGAGCGCGGCCTTGGCCTTCCCGGACGGCAGCTTGGGCGCCATCGCGTCGTCGCCGGCCCGCGACTCGTACACCAGGGCCGAGACGCACGCGGCCAGTTCGGCGGGGCCGAGCCCCTCCCAGACGCCTTCCCGGAGGCACTCGCTGGCGAGCAGGTCGAGTTCGCCGTACAGGCGGGCCAGCCGCTTGCCGTGTTCGGTGACCTCGTCGCCGCGCAGGTAGTCCAGTTCGGTCAGCAGCGCCACGATCCGGTCGAAGGTGCGGGCGATGGTGTTGGTGCGCCCCTCGATCCGCCGCTCCAGCTGGGAGGTGTCCCGCAGCAGCCGGTGGTACCGCTCGGCCCAACGGGCGTGGTCCTCGCGGTCGTTGCACCCGTGGCAGGGGTGCGCCCGGATCGCGGTGCGCAGCCGGGCGATCTCCCGGTCGTCGGCGGCCTGGGACCGCTTCTTGCGGGCCCGCTCGGGCGGGATGTGCCCGGCCTTGGTGCGCAGCGCGGAGGCGAGGTCCCGACGGGACTGCGGTGAGCGGGGGTTGAAGGACTTCGGGATCCGCATCCGCTCCAGCGCCTCGACGGGCACCGGGAAGTCCATCGACGCGAGCCGCTTGACCTGTCGCTCGGCGGTCAGCACCAGCGGCCGCGGTCCGTCGTGGTGTTCGAAGCCCCGGTGGCCGTTGGACCGCCCGGCGGGCAGCCCCGGGTCGAGGACCAGGGCGAGACCGGCGTACTTGCCCGTCGGCACATGGATGACGTCACCCGGCTTGAGCTTTTCCAGCGCCACGGCCGCCTCGGCCCGCCGCTCGTCAGCGCCCTGCCGGGCCAGCTCGGTCTCCCGGTCCTTGAGCTCCCGCCGCAGTCGGGCATACTCCTCGAAGTCGCCGAGGTGGCAGGTCATGGAGGCCTTGTAGCCGTCGAGGCCCTCCTCGTTGCGCTGCACCTGCCGGGAGATCCCGACGACCGACTTGTCGGCCTGGAACTGCGCGAAGGACGTCTCCAGGAGCTCACGCGAGCGGTGCCGCCCGAACTGCTCCACGAGATTGACCGCCATGTTGTACGACGGCTTGAAGCTGGACCGCAGCGGATACGTGCGCGTGCCCGCCAGACCCGCGAGGTGCTCGGGGCTACTGCCGCGCTGCCACAGCACCACCGCGTGGCCCTCGACGTCGATGCCGCGGCGCCCCGCACGCCCCGTCAGCTGGGTGTACTCGCCGGGTGTGATGTCGGCGTGCTGCTCGCCGTTCCACTTGACGAGCTTCTCCAGCACCACGGACCGCGCGGGCATGTTGATGCCCAGGGCGAGCGTCTCGGTCGCGAACACGGCCTTGACCAGGCCGCGCACGAACAGCTCCTCGACGACCTCCTTGAAGGTCGGCAGCATGCCCGCGTGGTGGGCCGCGATACCGCGCTCCAGGCCCTCCAGCCATTCGTAGTACCCGAGGACATGGAGATCCTCGGTGGGGATCGACGCGGTGCGCTCCTCGACGAGCGCGCGCACCTTCGCCCGCGCCTCCTCGTCGTTCAGTCGCAGACCGGCGTACAGGCACTGCTGTACGGCCGCCTCGCAGGCGGCGCGGCTGAAGATGAACGTGATGGCGGGCAGCAGGCCTTCGGCGTCGAGCCGCTCGATGACCTCGGGCCGGCTGGGCGTCCACACCTTGGAGCGCTGCCGGCGCTCCCGCTCCCGGTCGGCCTCGCGCATGGCGCGGCCGCGCCTGCGGTCCTGGTACGACGGCCGCTGGGCCTCCATCCGGGCCAGCCGGGCGAGGTCGGGGTTGACGGCCTTCTTGTTGCCCTCGCCCTCCTCGAACAGGTCGTACATCCGCCGGCCGGCGAGGACGTGCTGGAACAGCGGCACGGGCCGGTGCTCGGAGACGATCACCTGGGTGTCACCGCGGACGGTGTCGAGCCAGTCGCCGAACTCCTCGGCGTTGGACACGGTCGCCGACAGTGACACCAGGGTCACCGACTCGGGGAGGTGGATGATCACCTCCTCCCACACGGCGCCCCGGAAGCGGTCGGAGAGGTAGTGCACCTCGTCCATGACCACGTAGCCGAGGCCGAGGAGGGTCTGCGAGCCCGCGTAGAGCATGTTCCGCAGGACCTCGGTGGTCATCACGACCACGGGGGCGTCGGAGTTGACGCTGTTGTCACCGGTGAGCAGGCCGACCTTGTCGGCGCCGTAACGGCGGCTGAGGTCCGCGTACTTCTGGTTGGACAGCGCCTTGATGGGGGTGGTGTAGAAGCACTTCTTGCCCTGCTGGAGGGCGAGGTGGACGGCGAACTCGCCGACGATCGTCTTGCCGGAGCCGGTGGGGGCGGCCACCAGCACGCCCTTCCCGGCTTCGAGAGCCTTGCAGGCCTCGATCTGGAAGGGGTCGAGACCGAAGTCGTACATCTCGCGGAAGCCCGCGAGCGCGGTGGCCTGCTCGGCTGCCCGCAATTTGGCTGCCGCGTACCGCTCGGCCGGTGAGAGGTCCTCTGTCATCGTGCTTTCGAGCGTACCGGGCCCCACTGACAACAGGACGATCATTATCCGGATCGGATCCCGTGAAACCTGCTCTTCACGCAGTTCACGGACCTATGAGGGCCACGGCTCCCCGGACGCACCGCCCGTCGGGGCGAACAGCCGGGGCATCTCATGCGGTTACCGCGGTCGTTGACCCGAGGTCGAGGCCGGAGGCGAGACAGATTCATGCCCGGGTGTCGATGCGACCGGACGGTAAGTGCGCGGCAAGCAGAAGCGGCCGGTAGCGCCGTAAAGGCGCCCCGGCCGCGACTCGCGGAGGGTGATGACGAGAGAGGCGATCAGGACGGTCCCCTCTCAGGTGTTACAGGGGAGGCCCGCTCGCTCCGGTCACGCCATCACAACCCTGTCCCCGCTCACTCGTAGTAGCTGTACTCCCAGACGTTCGACGGAGTCGTGTCCGAGGCCCCGTCCACCGTGCCCACCTTGATCCAGTAGGTCACGCCTTCCTTGACGTCGTACTGGAAGTGGGCGATGGTCGAGTCCGCCCCCGAGCCGTCGTAGGCCGTAGCGAGCGTCGTACCGGCCGAGTTGGTGAGGTAGCCCCGTACTCCGTGACCGTCCGCGTACGTGTCCCAGACGTAGAAGTGGTCTCCGTCGTCGACGACCGTGACCTGGCCCGCCGTCGTGCCACTGCCGTTGTACGAGCAGTAGCAGGTGGCCGCCTGCGCCGAGCTGGAGGTCACGAAGACCATCCCCGCCGCAGATGCCACGGCCAGCGCTCCGCCGATGATCGTTCGCCTGAACATGTAGCCCCCTGGTTCTCAGAATTGAACGTGAACCTTCAAAACCAAAACGACACTACAGTTCGAATGTGAAGGTAAGGATCTTACTTTACTGATCGTTACCTGCTCGTGATCATAGACTTCCCGCGTGCGCCGACCCGATCAGAGCAACGCAAAGGTGCCCCCTGCTCAGCGGGGGGCACCTTGCTCAGTCTCCGTACCGCTCAGGTGACGTCGTCATATCCGTTCACGCGGGGGCCGTCCGCCTCGGCCTGCTGGGGCAACGACCGGCTGACGGCAACGGTCTCGACTTCGCCGATGTCCTCAGGGGTGAGGTCGAGGTCGGAGGCCTCGTCGTCGGCGGGACCTTCGGCCTCGCGGCGGCGCTTGCGCCGGTCGTTGGCCAGGGAGAAGACCACCGCGAAGAAGTACAGCACCCAAATCGGGCCGGCCAGCGCGAGCATGCTCAGCGGGTCCGTGCTCGGCGTCGCCACGGCGGCGAACACGGTGATGCCCATGATCATGCCCCGCCACCAGCCAAGCATCCGCTTGCCGGTGATCAGGCCGGTGAGATTGAGCATGACCAACAACAGCGGCAACTCGAAGGACAGACCGAAGACGATCACCATGCGGGTGACGAGCTGCAGCAGATCGTCGAGCGGGAGCAGGTTGTCGATGCTGCCGCTCGGCGTGAAGTCGATCAGTACCTTCGCGGTGGTGGGGAGCACCGAGTACGCGAAGTAGGCGCCACCGATGAACAGCGGGGCACCGGTGAACACGAACGCGTATGCGTACTTCTTCTCGTGCCGGTGCAGGCCCGGGGCGACGAACGCCCAGAGCTGGTACAGCCAGATCGGCGAGGCCAGGACGATACCCGCCGTCAGGGAGACCTGGAGGGCCAGCGTGAACGGCGCGAGCAGGCCGTTGATGGTGATCCGGGCGCACTTCCGCGTGGTGTCGTCCGACGACGCCTTGGCGAGTTCCTCGAAGCTCTTGCTGCACCCGATCGAGTCCAGGATCGGCTTCGTCAGGAAGTTGATGATGTCGTTGTAGAAGAAGGCAGCGACCACCGTGACGATGACGATGGCCAGCAAGGCCTTCGCAAGCCGGTTGCGGAGCTCACGAAGGTGATCCGCGAGAGGCATCCGCCCCTCGGGATCCTTCTCCTCTTTGCGGGCAGACTTGAGCAACCCACGTTCCCATCTCGTGCAGGCGGGCCGGAGGTCACCGGCCCCGCGTCAGCGCTTGGTCGTGTCCGTCGGCTCGGTGACCGGGCGCGAGCTCGTCACGTCGCCGGGGGCGGCCTGGATGGTGCGCTGAGAGGCCTGCTCGTCGGTGTTGGGCGGCCCGGCCGGGGTGGCCGTGCTGCTGCCGCCCTCCTCCTTCATCGCCTTGGCCTCGCTCTTGAGGATGCGAGCGGACTTGCCGAGCGAGCGCGCCATGTCGGGAAGCTTCTTCGCGCCGAACAGCAGGATGATGACGACGAGGATGAGAATGATCTCGGGGGCGCCGAGCCTTCCGAACATAAGTCTTTACCTTCTCACCGAGGCGGCTTGTGGGGTGCTGTCCGACCGGTCGGACAAGTGTCCGACCAGTCGTGCTGGCAGCGATCGTAACGCTCAGGGGTGAACGCCTGGCAATCCCTGTGCGTACTCCCGGTTCGCGACCGAGCCTCGTTATCCGGACCGCGACCAGCAGCGTACCTGCCGACCCCGCCCCGGTGACAGGGCGAAGTGGCCCAAAACGCTTCCGACGCTCGACTCACACCTGACTCTCAGCCGTACTCACAGCGAGTCCGCGGAACGCGCCGTGCTCACCGCCGCCCGCTCCAGGTCTTCGGCGGCCCGGTTGATACGCCGCGCCGAGTCGCTGACCTGGCGGCCGAGGCGCTGGGCCTCGAGGAAGACCCGGACGGCGAGCACGCCCAGGACGGCGAGACCCACGAAACCCACTGCTACCGCGAACATCGGCCAGAACATGGCACCGAGCCTAGAGGGTCCAGAGGGACGGGAGGGACTAGAGGGTGGAGTGCAGGCGCAGCGTCCGCACCCCGCCACCGGTCAGCAGCTCCACGATCCGCTCGCCGGCGGGTTTGCGGACGGCGGCACCGCACTCGGGGCAGGTGAAGGAGTAGAAGGTGGCGCGGCTGGTCGCGCCGATGGCCAGGCGCAGGGCACCGGCGGCCAGCTCGAACCGCTCCCGGCAGTCCGGGCAGCTCGCCTTGAAGGTCACCGGAGCCACGCTTCTCATCCCCGCGAAAGCGGCAGCCACCGTCATACCCGCACCTGACGTCGCCGACTCGCTCAAAGCCCCTGCTCCTGCCTGTCGTACTGCCCGTCCTGGCCGTCGCGCCGCCCCTCGGGCCCGGCGTCCGTCCCGTGCGCGCCGAGCGCCTCGACCCCGTCGTAGGCCGCCAGCGCCTCGCGGGCCGCCTCACGGGCGCTGTCGGCGAGGTCGCGCGGCGAGACGATACGGCCGTCGCGGCCGAGCCGGAGCGCCAGGCGCCTGAGCGACGCCGGGTCGGGGGTGCGGAGGGTAATACGCAGCCCGCCGTCGGAAAGCTCATCCGCACTGTCGTGCGGGTAGTACTCGGCGACCCAGCGGCCGCCCGGACCGACCTCGACGACCACTTCGGGATCCTCGGCCGCGGGCTGCACGAGCCCTTCGGAGAGGTCCCTGAGCTCGATCTCGGGGGGCGCGGCGGGCTCGTCGAGGATCTTGATCTCGGCGACCCGGTCGAGCCGGAAGGTGCGCCGCGCCTCGGAGCGGCGGCACCAGGCCTCGACGTAGGTGTGGCCGACGCTGACCAGGCGGATCGGGTCGATCTCACGCTCGGTGACCTCGTCGCGGGCCGGGGAGTAGTAGCGGATCCACAGGCGGCGCCGCTCGGAGATGGCCCGGTCGACGTCCGCGAAGACCCCGCCCTCGGACTCGAAGGTCACCGACAGCCGGGAGCTCGCGCCCGCCTGTTCCCCGGCCGCGGTCTCCACCTTGGCGGTGGCCCGCAGCAGCGCCTGCCGGTCGCTCTCCCGCAGGCCCGGCAGCGTGGCCACCGCGCGGGCGGCCACGAGGAGCGCGGTCGCCTCGTCGGCGGCGAGCCGGAGCGGTTCGGCGGTCTCCTCGCCGAGGGCGGCGGGGTTGTGCCACCAGATCCGCTCGCCGTCGGTGTCGATGTCGAGGAGGTCGCCGCCGCGGAAGCTGGTGCCGCACATGGGCAGCACGTCGAGGTCGGAGACCAGCTCGTCCTCGGTGATCCCGAAGGCCCGGGCGACGTCCTCGACCCGCGCCCCGGGACGCTCCTTCAGGTAGGTCACCAGGGAGAGCATCCTCCGGGTCTGGTCGATGGCGTTCGTCGGCCTGACCGGTTTGCCTGCCATGATCTCTTCCGCTCCCCCTCAGCCCTTGGCCACGGCACGCAGCCGGTCCACCACGTCGGCCCGCAGCTCGGCGGGCTCCAGGACCACCACGTCGGGACCGAACTCCACCAGCCAGGCGTCCAGGCCGTGGCCGTACGGAATCTCCAACTCGTCCCAGCCGTCGCCGAGTTCCCGCACCGCGGTGGCCTTCGCCCGCAAGGGGTATCCGGCGCCCGTGCGCAGCCGGATCAGCGCGCTGCGGTCGGCGGTCTCCCCCGCCCAGCCGGCCACGGTCTCGCGGACGGTGACGACATCCGGTACGGGGGCGGTGAAGCGGGTCCCGCGCGAGCGCACCTTCCCGGTGATCCGGGAGAGCCGGAACACCCGCTCGGCACCCCGGTCGCGGTCGAACCCGGCCAGGTACCAGTGGCCGCGCCAGCACTCCAGCGCCCACGGCTCGACATGGCGGGGCTCGGGGCGGGCGGCGGTGGCCTTGCGGTAGTCGAAGACGACGGGGCGGCGGTCGCGGCAGGCGAGCATCAGCGGCTCGAAGGAGGCCTCGTGCACCGGGATGCGCGGCTCCAGGGCGCCATGGGCCTCGTACGGGTCGACGTCCTCGGGCAGTCCCGCCGCGCGCAGCTTCTGCAACGCGCCGCTGGCCGCGCCCGCGAGCCGGGCCTGCTGCCACACCTTGGCGGCAAGGCCCAGGGCGGCTGCCTCCTCGGCGTCGAGGGTGATGGGCGGCAGCCGGTTGCTGTCCCGCCGCGCGAGATAACCGACTTCACCGTCGAGGTTCTCAACGGTCTCGATGACGAGCCCGAGTTCGCGCAGATCGTCCTTGTCGCGCTCGAACATCCGGTTGAAGGAGTCGTCGGAATTCGCTTCCAGGTAGGCCTCGATGGACTCCCGAAGCTCCCGCTTGCTGAGCGGCCGTCGCGTCCCGAGCAGACACAGCGCCAGGTTCATCAGCCGCTCGGCCTTGGCAATGGCCATCGACGCCCTTCGCCTCCCTATGGTGCTTACGGACGATGACCGTACCGCCCCGGAGGAGCAAGGCAAAAGCCGAGGGCCCATGCACGGACAGGCATGGACCCTGGTCGATCGGGTCCGGTCGGATGCCGTACGACGATCCGACCGCGACGCGATCTTTTACGACTGTTCCGATGTCGCGGTACGACGATCAGACGGCGATGAGGTCGACCACGAAGATCAGGGTCTCACCGGGCTTGATCGCCGGGGTGGGGCTCTGGTTGCCGTAGGCGAGGTGGGCCGGAATGGTCAGCTGGCGACGGCCACCGACCTTCATGCCCTGCACACCCTGGTCCCAGCCCTTGATGACCCGGCCGCCGCCCAGCGGGAAGCGGAAGGGCTGACCGCGGTTCCAGCTGGCGTCGAACTCCTCGCCGGTGCTGAAGGAGACGCCCACGTAGTGGACGGTGACGGTCTGGCCGGCCTGCGCAACCTCGCCGTCGCCCTCCCAGATGTCCTTGATCTCCAGGTCCGCCGGGGGCGCGCCCTCAGGGAAGTCGATCTCGGGCTTGTCGATGCTCACGTCACTCGCTCCTGCTTGTTCACGGAAAGGCAACAGGGACCAGTCTTACATCCCCGCCGTGAGGACCCGCGCGCATGTCCCCCGTGCGTCACATCTTCGCCAGGATGTCCACGGTGAAGACAAGCGTGGAGTCCTTCTCGATACCGCTGCCGGCCGGCGGCTTGTCGCCGTAGCCCAGCTTCGGCGGGATCGAGATGAGCACCCGACTGCCCACCTTCTTGCCGGTCAGGCCCTGCGCCCAGCCCTTGACGACCTGCTGGAGCGAGAACGACGCCAGCTGCTTCCTGCTGTACGTCGAGTCGAACTCCTTGCCGGAGTCCCACACCACGCCCTTGTACTGCACGAGCAGGGTGCTGTCGGCCGCGACCTCGTCGCCGTCGCCCTCGATCACGTACTCCGACACCAGCTTGGTGGGCGCGGCCTTCTTGGGGACCTCGATGGAGGGGGCCTTGCCGTCGGTGTTGGTGCCGACCTTGGGCAGGGCGGCGTCGGTCTGCGGGACGTTCTTGCCCTTGGCGGAGCTCTTGCCGTTGAACGAGTTCTGGATGTCCACGACGAACACCAGCGTGTCGGTGCCCTTGATGCCCGCCTGCGCGTTGCCCTCCTTGCCGTACGCCCAGGTGGGCGGGACGGAGAACAGGACTCGGCTGCCGGCCTTCTTGCCGGCCAGGGCGTACCGCCAGCCGTCGATGATGCTGTTCTGCGCGAGCTGGATCACCAGCGGCGTCTTGCGGTCGTAGGAGTTGTCGAAGATCTTCGCGGTGGAATAGATCTGGCCGAGGTAGTGGGCCTGGACGTAGTCGCCCTCGGCGACCGTGGTGCCGTTGCCCGTGATCAGCGTCTTGACCGCGAGCTGGTCGGACGGCTCGCCGCTGCCCTTGGCGACGGTCGGCTTCTCACCGAACTTGGCGCCCGCGGTGATCGCCGGCAGCGGTCCGTCGACGATCTTCGGCGACGGCGCCGCCGAGGCCGAGGACGACGCCGAGGGTGACGTGCTGTCGCTCGCCTTGCTCGAGTCGGACTTGTCGTCACCGCATGCGGCGAGTGTGGCCAGTCCTGCGGGAACGGCAATGATGAGTGAGCGTCGGCGCACGGTGGGGGCCTCGTAATCGGTCGATCTTGTTGATGGCGTGCGCGCAACTCTACGGCGTGCGAAGGGCGCCGTACGGGAAACGTACGGCGCCCGTGTTGCGTTCCGGCAGTGACGCGGAACGCATTGCTCACATTCCGGCGATCAGTTTCTCCACCCGGTCGTCGACCGATCGGAACGGGTCCTTGCACAACACCGTGCGCTGCGCCTGGTCGTTGAGCTTCAGGTGCACCCAGTCGACGGTGAAGTCCCGGCGCTGTTCCTGGGCCCTGCGGATGAAGTCACCGCGCAGCCGGGCCCGAGTGGTCTGCGGCGGAACGGACTTGCCCTCGAAGATCTTCAAGTCGTTGCAGATACGGGCGGCTTGGCCCTTCCTCTCCAGAAGGTAGTAGAGACCACGACGGCGGTGAATGTCGTGATACGCGAGGTCTATCTGCGCGACCCGCGGGTGGGACATGGTCATGTTGTGCTTGGCCCGGTACCGCTCGATCAGCTTGTACTTCATGACCCAGTCGATCTCGGTGCCGATCCGGTCGAGGTCCTCGGCCTCGATCGCGTCCAGCGTGCGGCCCCACAGCTCCAGGACCTGCTCGACGGTGCCGGTGCGGATGCCCCGGCGCTCGCAGAAGTCCACGGCCTTCTCGTAGTACTCGCGCTGCACCTCCAGCGCGGAGGCCTCCCGGCCGCTGGCCAGACGCACCTTGCGCCGGCCGGTGATGTCGTGGCTGACCTCGCGGATCGCCCGGATCGGGTTCTCCAGGGTCAGGTCGCGCATCACGGTGCCCGCCTCGATCATGCGCAGCACCAGGTCGGTCGCGCCGACCTTGAGCAGCATGGTCGTCTCGGACATGTTCGAGTCGCCCACGATGACGTGCAGACGGCGGTAGCGCTCGGCGTCGGCGTGCGGTTCGTCGCGGGTGTTGATGATCGGCCGGGAGCGGGTCGTCGCCGAGGAGACGCCCTCCCAGATGTGCTCGGCCCGCTGGCTGACGCAGTACACCGCGCCCCGCGGGGTCTGCAGCACCTTGCCGGCACCGCACAGAAGCTGCCGGGTGACCAGGAACGGAATGAGAATGTCCGCGAGCCGGGAGAACTCCCCGTGGCGTGCGACGAGGTAGTTCTCGTGGCAGCCGTAGGAGTTTCCGGCCGAGTCGGTGTTGTTCTTGAAGAGGTAGACGTCGCCCGCGATTCCTTCCTCGTGCAGGCGTCGTTCGGCGTCCACCAGGAGTCCTTCGAGAATGCGCTCGCCGGCCTTGTCGTGGGTGACCAGTTCGGTCACGTTGTCACATTCGGGTGTCGCGTATTCCGGATGTGAGCCCACGTCGAGATAGAGGCGTGCGCCGTTTCGCAGAAAGACATTGCTGCTGCGGCCCCATGACACGACACGGCGGAAGAGGTACCGCGCCACCTCGTCGGGAGACAGGCGCCGCTGTCCCCTGAACGTACACGTGACGCCGTACTCGTTCTCCAGCCCGAAAATGCGGCGGTCCATGAGTGAACATTACGCCCGATCCCCCGAGCTGAAACGGGGTTCGGCAGCACGGTTTGGATCATTTTCCGTCGACGACGCAACTACCGCCCGCACCACGGGAGCTGTGAGGACGCGCCCCGTGACCAGCAGAACCAGCAACGACACACCCCCCGCGGCCCCCGGCACGGCGAAGCCCCACAGGGCCCCGCCCCGCTCGACGACCGGGCCCGCGAGGCCCGTTCCGACCGAGGCGCCCACGGTGAACGTCGTCACGAGCCACGAGAAGGCCTCGGTGACCGTCCCGGTCGGCGCGTGCCGGTCCACCAGGACGAAGGCGCACGCGATGACCGGCGCCAGGAACACCCCGGCGAGCACCGCGAGCAGCGTCATGGCGACCGCCCCCGGCATCAGCATGAGCGGCAGGTAACACACCGCCAGGAAGCCCACCAGCACCTGCAGTCGCCGTGCCGGCTCACCCGCCCACTGCCGCGCCCCGTACGCCGTACCGCCCACCAGGGCCCCCAGCCCGATCCCGGCCATCAGCCAGCCGTACACCGCGTCCCCGCCGTGGTCGTCGGCGTACGACACGGAGGCGACCGTGATGGACCCCAGCGCGATCCCCACGAACAGGAACGCGCCCAGCATCGCCAGCAGCCCGCGCGAGCGCAGCGCGCCGAGCCAGTGCGCCTCACGCGGTGCGGACCGCCACGCGCGCGTGGGCGGCGCCACGGCCACGGAGAGCGCGCCGAGCACCCCCACGGCGTTCAGCACCAGCAGGGCCGCCCGCTCCGACCACAGTGACACGCACAGCGTCACCAGCAACGGGCCCACGGTGAACATCACCTCCTGCGCCACGGCGTCCATCGCGTACGCCCGGTGCACCTGGTCCTCCCGGCGCAGCACCGAGGGCCACAGCGCCCGCAGCCCGCCCTCCAGGGGCGGTGTGAACAGCCCGGCGGCCGCCACGCAGGCGTAGGCGAGGGCGAGCGGGTCGGTGCCGCAGAACGCGAAGCCCGCCATGGCGAGCGCCGACAGGACCGCGGCGGGGAGCTGGACGCGCGGCTGGCCGTGCAGGTCCACCAGCCGGCCCAGGACCGGCTGGCCGACGGCGTTGGCGACGCCGTACACCGCCGCCAGGCCGCCCGCCAGGCTGTAGGTGCCGCCCTCGGACCGCACGAACAGCACCATGGCGATCGCCGCGGTCGCGTTGGGCAGCCGCCCCACCAACGTGCCCGTCAGCAGGCGTGCCGCGTGCCTCGCCCTGAGGATCTCCAGGTAACCCGCGGCCATCCCCGCCTCCAAGTAATACGTATAACGTCCGCTCCCATACGTACCATGTGCGCTGTTCGGACGTCCAGACGACCGGCGTGAACCCAGGGCACCAGCGCCCGGCGAACGCCAGCAGAGGAGCACGCCCGCGGTGGCACGCAGCAACACGCGCCCGACCAGCCGTGACGTCGCCCAGGCGGCCGGGGTCTCCCAGGCCGCCGTCTCACTCGTCCTCGGCGACAAATGGCGCGGCCGGGTCTCCGAGGCCACCGCCGAACGCGTCCGGGAAGCCGCCCGCGACCTCGGCTACCGCCCCAACCTCGCCGCCCGCAACCTCCGCCTCGGCCGCACCCGCACCGTCCTCCTGGTCGTCCCCGCACTGACCACGGAGTTCTTCGCCGGCGTCTACACCGGCGCCGCACGCGTCGCCGCCGACCACGGCTTCGGCGTCGTCCTCTACCCCTCACCCGAGGGCATCGGCCCCGCCCGCGACCCCTTCGCCTCCGCCCAGGCCGCCCTCGACGGCGTCATCGCCTCCTCCATGGCCGCCGACGCCCTCACCGCCATCCGCGGCGACCAGCTCCCCCTCGTCATGCTCGACAGCGACCCCTCCGGCAGCCTCGGCGCCGCCACCGTCAACCTCGACATCGCCGACGGCATCCGCCAGGTCACCACCCACCTCCTGGACCTCGGCCACCGCCGCTTCCTGCACCTCGCCGCCGACGTGCCCTCCTGGACCTTCGAGGTCCGCGCCCGCGAACTCGCCGCACGACTCGCCCCGGTCCCCGGCACCTCCGTCCGCACGGCCCGCGCCTCCATCTCCATCGACGGCGCCCTGGCCGCCGCGGAGGCCGCCCTCGCCGCCCCCGGCCCCCGCCCCACCGCCCTGGTCTGCGACGACGACAAACTCGCCGCCGGCGCCTACAAAGCCGTACGACGGCTCGGCCTGCGCGTCCCCGACGACATCTCCGTCACCGGCCTCGACGACCTCGCCCTCGCCACCGCCCTCGACCCCGAACTGACGACCGTACGACTCGACGCCGAACTCTTCGGCGAACACGGCATGCGGGCCCTCCTCGCCGTCCTGGAGGGCCGCACACCCGACGCCGGAGACATCCCGGTCGAGTTGGTCGTACGAGGCTCCACGGCCCCGCCCAGCGCCCCCTGAACGCCCTGTGCCCCGGCCGGGAGATCGGCCGGGGCACAGCAGGGACGAACCGCTCCGCGGAACTACTCCTCCTCGGAGCCCTCCGGCTCCTCAGCGCTCTCCGCCTCCGTGGTCGCGCCCTCGGCCTCCAGCAGCCGGGACAGCTGACGCCCCACGATCCGCTTGAACTTCCGCTGCTGCGGACGCGTACGGTCCAGCACCGCCACCTCGAGCCGCTCCGCGGGGATCTCCCGCTCACTGCCGTTGGTGTCACGCGACAGCGCCTGCACCGCCAGCTTCAGCGCCTCCGCCAGACTCACACCGTCCTGGTGCCGCTGATCCAGATAACTGCTGATCTGCTCGGCATTACCGCCCACCGCGACCGAACCGTGCTCGTCCACGATCGAACCGTCGTGCGGCAGCCGGTAGATCTGGTCACCGTCCGGAGTCTCACCGACCTCCGCCACCACCAGCTCCACCTCGTACGGCTTCTCACCGGCCGAGGAGAAGATCGTGCCCAGCGTCTGCGCGTAGACGTTGGCGAGACCACGCGCTGTCACGTCATCACGGTCATAGGTGTACCCACGGAGATCGGCGTACCGCACGCCACCGATCCGCAGGTTCTCGTACTCGTTGTACTTGCCGGCGGCCGCGAAGCCGATCCGGTCGTAGATCTCGCTGAACTTGTGCAGCGCACGGGACGGATTCTCACCGACGAACACGATGCCGTCGGCATACTGCAGCACGACCAGGCTGCGACCACGGGCGATGCCCTTGCGGGCGTACTCGGCCCGGTCGGCCATCGCCTGCTGAGGGGAAACATAGAACGGCGTCGACACCGGTTATCCGTCCCTTTCTGTGGAAGTCACTGCGATCACCTTGAACAAGACGACAGACGCCTACAGCAGCGCGGCCCGCGGGCCGTCGGGCTGCTCCAGCCGCCGCTCGAGAATCGAACGGGCGATCTCGGAGGACTCCTCGTCGGTGAGCCGACGGAAGCCGTCCTCGGTGATCACGGTGACGATCGGGTAGATCCGGCGGGCGACATCGGGACCACCGGTCGCCGAGTCGTCGTCAGCCGCGTCGTACAGGGCCTGCACCACGAGCGTGGTCGCCTGCTCCTCAGTCAGGTCGTCACGGTAGAGCTTCTTCATCGCCCCGCGCGCGAAGATCGAACCGGAGCCGGTGGCGGCGTAGTTCTGCTCCTCGGAACGGCCGCCGGTGACGTCGTAGGAGAAGATCCGCCCCTTGTTCCGGTCGACGTCGTACCCCGCGAACAGCGGCACGACGGCGAGGCCCTGCATGGCCATGCCGAGGTTGGACCGGATCATGGTGGACAGCCGGTTCGCCTTGCCCTCCAGCGAGAGCTGAGCGCCCTCCACCTTCTCGAAGTGCTCCAGCTCCAGCTGGAACAGCTTCACCATCTCCACGGCGAGACCGGCGGTGCCGGCGATCCCGACGGCCGAGTACTCGTCGGCCGGGAACACCTTCTCGATGTCCCGCTGGGCGATGACGTTGCCCATGGTGGCGCGACGGTCACCGGCCAGCACCACGCCCCCGGGGAACGTGACGGCGACGATGGTCGTCCCGTGCGGCGCCTCGATCACGCCCTGCGTGGGCGGCAGTTGCCGGTTCCCCGGCAGCATCTCCGGCTGATGCTCGGACAGGAAGTCCATGAAGGACGACGACCCAGGCGTCAGGAAGGCAGCTGGTAGACGCCCGGTGCTACGAGTGTTGGCTTCCACGCGATTCCTTCCACATAAGCAGCAGCCCGCCTTATGGCATCGGGCCGATCCTTGAACTGCCCCAGTGCGGCATTGCAGCTGAAGCACAGTACGCCTCGGACCCTACCCGTCTTGTGGCAGTGATCCACATGCTCCGGCAGAGCCGCCAAACATATGCAGCAGACGCCCCCTTGAGAGGCGACCAACTCGTCGCGCTCCGCCTCGGTGATGCCGTACTGACGCTTCAGATGGTCCCGCCGGCTCTGAGCCGCCCTGCATGACTTGCAGCGCGTCGACAGCCCGTCGGAGGCGGTCGCATTGCGATGCCACTCACGGTGCGGCTTGACCTCGCCGCACGTGCGGCAGAGCTTGTGTCCGTCCGGGACGTCCACGTGCTCCCGAACCGACTTGCCCATGGCCTCCCGGCGCCGCCGGTAGTGCGCGGCGCTGTATTCCGCCACGCACTCCCGGCAGTGCACCTGGAGTCCGTCACGCCGGTTCCGGTCGCGGGCGAAAGCCGCGAGAGGCAAGTCCCGCCCGCACTTACGGCATCCTTGGCGCTCGGTTCCTGGGCCACCTCGACCCCCCGTGACCTTCAAATCGAAGGCAAAGTAGCCAATCGACTCCTACTCGCCACCTTTTTGCACGAAGCTCCGCACGAAATCCTCGGCATTTTCCTCGAGTACGTCGTCGATCTCGTCCAGGACGGAGTCCACGTCGTCGCTCAGCTTCTCCTGGCGTTCCTTGAGGTCCTCGGAGCCCTGCGTCTCCGCAGTCTGCTCCTCGACCTCCTCGGTATTGCGGGTGGCCTTCTGCTGTCCGCCGCCGGTGTCCTTGGTCGCCATAACCCCTCACCCCGCTCGGTTCGACGTTCTTGATCAGACCCTACAAGCAGGGTCTGACATCGGCCCCGCAGTTCCTACAACGTACGGGGGCCATCTCGATGATTCCCTCTGGCCGGGTTTTCCACCCTGTGGGAGCGCCCGGCCAAAGGACCCGCTCAGCCGCCGGACAGCACCCTGACCAGGTCTTCTGCCGTGCGGCAGCGGTCCAGCAGCTCCTTGACGTGATTTCGCGTTCCGCGAAGCGGTTCGAGGGTTGGGACGCGCTGGAGCGAGTCCCGGCCCGGGAGGTCGAAGATCACCGAGTCCCAGGAAGCCGCGGCGACGTCGTCGGCGTACTGCTCCAGGCAGCGGCCGCGGAAGTACGCGCGGGTGTCCTCCGGGGGCTTCGTGCGGGCCCGCTCGACCTCGTTCTCGTCCAGCAGGCGCTTGATGCGGCCGCGGGCCGCGAGACGGTTGTAGAGGCCCTTGTCGGCCCGTACGTCGGCGTACTGGAGGTCGAGGAGGTGCAGCTTGGCGGCGTCCCAGTCGAGACCGTCACGGCGCCGGTAGCCCTCCATGAGTTCCCGCTTGGCGACCCAGTCGAGTTCGCCGGCGAGGCTCATGGGGTCGTTCTCGAGCCGGTTGAGGGTGTCCTCCCAGCGGGTGAGGACGTCCTTGGTCTGGTCGTCGGCGTCCGCGCCGAACCGCTCCTCGACGTACTTGCGGGCCAGCTCGTAGTACTCCATCTGGAGCTGGACGGCGGTGAGCGTGCGGCCGCTGCGGAGAGTGACCAGGCGCTGGAGTGTCGGGTCGTGGGAGACCTGGTGCAGGGTGCGCACCGGCTGGTCGACGGCCAGGTCGACGGCGATGAAGCCGTCCTCGATCATCGACAGGACCAGGGCCGTGGTGCCGAGCTTGAGGTAGGTGGAGATCTCGGAGAGGTTCGCGTCGCCGATGATCACGTGGAGGCGGCGGTACTTCTCGGCGTCGGCGTGGGGCTCGTCGCGGGTGTTGATGATCGGGCGCTTGAGGGTGGTCTCGAGGCCGACCTCGACCTCGAAGTAGTCGGCGCGCTGGCTGAGCTGGAAGCCGTGTTCGTGGCCGTCCTGGCCGATGCCGACGCGGCCGGCGCCGGCGAAGACCTGGCGGGAGACGAAGAAGGGCGTGAGGTGGCGCACGATGTCCGAGAAGGGGGTCTCCCGCTTCATCAGGTAGTTCTCGTGCGTGCCGTAGGAGGCGCCCTTGTTGTCGGTGTTGTTCTTGTAGAGGTGGATGGGCTGGGCGCCGGGGAGCGCCGCGGCGCGCTCGGCGGCCTCGGCCATGATGCGTTCGCCGGCCTTGTCCCAGAGGACGGCGTCGCGGGGGTTGGTGACCTCGGGGGCGCTGTATTCGGGGTGTGCGTGGTCGACGTAGAGTCGTGCGCCGTTGGTGAGGATGACGTTGGCGAGGCCGATGTCCTCGTCGGTGAGCTGGCTGGAGTCTGCGGCCTCGCGGGCGAGGTCGAAGCCCCGCGCGTCCCGCAGCGGGTTTTCCTCCTCGAAGTCCCAGCGGGCCCGGCGGGCCCGGTGCATCGCCGCCGCGTAGGCGTTGACGATCTGGGATGAGGTGAGCATGGCATTGGCGTTGGGGTGGCCGGGGACGGAGATCCCGTACTCCGTCTCGATGCCCATTACTCGCCGTACGGTCATGCGGCCCTCCTTGCCCGGCGACGCCCTCGGTCGGGGGCGGCGCTCAAGTACCGCTGGCGCTCCGGTGCGTGTGCGGTGCCCGTCCCCGCACTGCGCGACTCGGCGGTACCGAAGAGCCTAGAACGGCTTTGCGCTGGTGGGGAGATCATTTGCGTCATTGCCTTGCTCGCCTTTGGTCCGGTTAGTTGCCTGAAAAACAGTCGGCTGCGGGTACCCCCTTGTGGGCACCCGCAGCCGCCCTGTCTTTACAGGTACTGACCGGTGTTCGCCACCGTGTCGATGGAGCGTCCGGTGTCGGCGCCCTGCTTTCCGGTGATGAGGGTACGGATGTAGACGATCCGTTCGCCCTTCTTTCCGGAGATGCGGGCCCAGTCGTCCGGGTTGGTGGTGTTCGGCAGGTCCTCGTTCTCCTTGAACTCGTCCACGCAGGCCTGGAGGAGGTGGGAGACGCGGAGGCCCTTCTGGTTGTGGTCGAGGAAGTCCTTGATCGCCATTTTCTTGGCGCGGCCGACGATGTTCTCGATCATGGCGCCGGAGTTGAAGTCCTTGAAGTAGAGGACTTCCTTGTCTCCGTTGGCGTAGGTGACTTCCAGGAAGCGGTTTTCCTCGGATTCGGCGTACATGTGTTCCACGGCCGTCTGGATCATGCTCTGGACGGTGGTGGCCTTGCTGCCGCCGTGCTCGCCGAGGTCGTCGGAGTGCAGGGGGAGGCGCTCGGTGAGGTACTTGCCGAAGATGTCCTTGGCGGCCTCGGCGTCGGGACGCTCGATCTTGATCTTCACGTCGAGGCGGCCGGGGCGCAGGATGGCGGGGTCGATCATGTCCTCGCGGTTGGAGGCACCGATCACGACCACGTTCTGCAGGCCTTCGACGCCGTCGATCTCGGCGAGGAGCTGCGGGACGATGGTGTTCTCCACGTCCGAGCTGACGCCGGAGCCGCGGGTGCGGAAGAGGGACTCCATCTCGTCGAAGAAGACGATGACGGGGGTGCCCTCGCTGGCCTTCTCGCGAGCACGCTGGAAGACCAGGCGGATCTGCCGCTCGGTCTCGCCGACGTACTTGTTGAGGAGCTCGGGGCCCTTGATGTTGAGGAAGAAGCTCTTGCCGGTGGCCTGGCCGGTGACCTCGGCGACCTTCTTGGCCAGCGAGTTGGCGACGGCCTTGGCGATGAGCGTCTTTCCGCATCCGGGGGGCCCGTAGAGCAGGACGCCCTTGGGCGGGCGCAGTTCGTGCTCCTTGAACAGGTCCGGGTAGAGGTACGGGAGCTCGACCGCGTCCCGGATGGCCTCGATCTGGCCGCCGAGTCCGCCGATCTGCTCGTAGCCGATGTCGGGGACCTCTTCGAGGACGAGTTCCTCGACCTCGCTCTTGGGGACGACCTCGTAGACGTAGCCGGATCGGGGTTCGAGCAGCAGGGCGTCGCCGGGGCGGATGGTGATGTCCAGCAGCGGCTCGGCGAGCCGTACCACCCGTTCCTCGTCGGTGTGCCCCTGCACGAGGGCGCGCTCGCCGTCCTCGAGGACCTCCTTGAGGGTGACGATGTCGCCGACGCTCTCGAACTCCATGGCCTCGACCACGTTGAGGGCTTCGTTGAGCATCACTTCCTGGCCGCGCCGGAGCTCTTCGAGTTCGACGCTGGGGCTGACGTTCACCCGCAGTTTGCGGCCGCCGGTGAAGATGTCGGCGGTGCCGTCCTCGTTCGCTTCGAGGAAGACGCCGAATCCGGCCGGGGGCTGTGCGAGCCGGTCGACCTCTTCCTTGAGGGCCACGATCTGGTCGCGGGCCTCACGGAGCGTGTTGGCGAGTCGCTCGTTCTGTGCGGATACGCCGGCCAGGTTGGTCTGCAGCTCGACGATCCGCTCTTCGAGAATCCTCGTGTGCCGCGGAGAGTCGGCGAGCTTGCGCCGCAGGACGGCGATTTCCTGCTCAAGGTAGGCAATCTGCCCGGCCGGGTCGTCGGACCCTCGTCCCGGGCGGATGCCGCGGTTCATGTCGTCGTCGTGGGCTGCCACGGTCCTCACCTCCTCCAAGGGGAGCTGGACGCTTCCAGACCCTACCTGGGTGGGTGTCGATTGAAACCCCTAGATCACAAAGACTGTCGAGGTGTGTCCGATCTTCACCCTTGCGCTCTCCCTCACGCCAGGGGAATACCCACCGAACAAGATTGGAAAGCTGCCGGAGGTAGGGTCGAACTGTTCAACACCCGTCAGAGCTGGCCGGATTCCCGTCCGGCTCGACTTGTAAACGGCAGGAGAGATGAGCGTGCAGCAGGAGGCCGGGGCCGGCGGCGAGACCCTGGAGGTCTGGATCGATCAGGACCTGTGTACGGGGGACGGCATCTGCGTCCAGTACGCGCCCGAGGTGTTCGAGCTGGACATCGACGGTCTGGCCTATGTGAAGGGCGCGGACGACGAGCTTCTGCAGGACAGGGGCGCCACAACGCCCGTTCCGCTGCCGCTTCTCACCGATGTGGTCGACTCCGCGAAGGAGTGTCCGGGTGAGTGCATTCATGTACGGCGAGTTTCGGACAGCGTCGAGGTCTACGGTCCGGACGCGGAGTGACGGCGACGGCACCCCGTGTGACTCTTGTCTGATTTCTCACAGATGTGATCGCTTCGGTCAGACGGTGTGCGTGCCCGCCGGGGTCGAGCGGACGAACGCGCCGTCCTTCCACTGCCACTTCACCTTGTCCGTCACGTCCGGGCAGCAACTGGGTACGTCGGACGTGGAGTAGCCGAGCAGGGTCGCCTCCACGGCTCCGTCGCCGACCGTGAAGTCGGTGACGGTGTTGCGGCTCTTCGGGCTCAGCAGGGTGGCGACGACCCGGGGTTCGCCGGAGTCCTTCGCGCGCGTGATGACGTAGACGGCGTCGGGCGGGGTGCCCATGGGGGCGTCGCAGTGCACCACTACGACGGTTTCCGGCCGTCCGTCGCCGTCGAGGTCTCCGGAGACCCGTTTCTGCACCTTCGCTCTGACCGGGCCGCAGTCGATCGGGAAGCGGACGTCCGCGGGATCGGGTGCGGTGGTGACCACCGGGGCGGTTCTGGCTTCGGGGCCGGCCGCCTGTGCCGCCGTCGCGGGGTTGGGCTGGAGGACCGAGGAGAAGGCCACGACTGCCGCCACGGCGGTGGCGGTGGCGACCCAGTGGATCGGGCGGGTGTGCGTGTGTGCCAGTTCCGGGACGGCGGATTGCTGCACTAGGAGCGTCTCCTGTGAGGGCTGTGCCGGTGGGGGGGGGTGGCCAGCATGGTGCCACACGTCACAGGTCGGGGGAACGGCGGGGTGGGTACTTGTCCTGGTTGCGCCCCGCGGGGGTCCTGCCACCGCGTCAACACGAAGGCGCCGGGGTGGAGTTCCCCTGGTCTGCGGGAACTCCACCCCGGCGCCCTTACGTTGAGTTCGGCACGGGGCCGCCCTAGCGGCCGGTGCCTCCGTCGGCGTTGGGGCCGGCGTAGTCCTCGCCGTAGGCGCCCTTGGCGGGGCGGCGGCGGCGCATGGGGGGCTCGACGCCGTCGGCGAGGCGGCGGGCGGTGAGCAGGAAGCCGGTGTGGCCGATCATCCGGTGGTCCGGGCGGACGGCGAGGCCTTCGATGTGCCAGTTGCGGATCATCGTCTCCCAGGCGGTCGGCTCGTTGAAGGAGCCGATTTCGCGGATGGACTCGACGGTCCGGGCGAGCTGGGTGGTGGTGGCGACGTAGCAGCAGAGGATGCCGCCGGGGACGAGGGCCTTGGAGACGGCCTCCAGGCACTCCCAGGGGGCGAGCATGTCGAGGATGACGCGGTCGACGTCGGTGTCGGACAGGTTGTCCTGGAGGTCGCCGACGGTGAGCTGCCAGGCGGGGTGCGGGCCGCCGAAGTAGCGCTCGACGTTCTGCTGGGCGATCTCGGCGAAGTCCTCGCGCCGCTCGTAGCTGTGCAGCATGCCCTGGTCGCCGATGGCGCGCAGCAGGAAGCTGCTGAGCGAGCCGGAGCCGACGCCCGCCTCCACGACGCGGGCGCCGGGGAAGATGTCGGCGAAGGCGAGGATCTGCCCCGCGTCCTTGGGGTAGACCACGGCGGCGCCGCGGGGCATGGACAGGACGTAGTCGGGGAGCAGGGGGCGCAGCGCGAGGTAGGCGACGTTACCGGTGGTGCGGACAACGCTGCCCTCGGGTGCGCCGATCAGCTCGTCGTGCGGGAAGGAACCCTTGTGGGTGTGGAAGTTCTTTCCCTCTTCGAGCGTGAACGTGTAGTGGCGGCCCTTGGGGTCGGTCAGCTGAACCTGGTCCCCGACCTTGAAGGGCCCGCGCCTGCGGGCGGCACCGGTCGGTTCGGACATGTGAACAGCCTACCGGTCCCGGGAGGGGCCGCCGACCACTAGGACGGTCTGGCCATGGCCTTCACGAAGGCCCGCTCGACGTCGGCGGCGGACAGGACGCCGTAGATCTCGCCGGTCTCCTCGACGACGAGGTACTCGGTCGCCGGGGTGGCGCGCAGGGCGTCCAGGAGGTCCTCCCCCGCGAGTTCCGCGGAGACGCGCATGCCGTCGGTGAGGTCCTGGGCGAGGCCGCTGACGGCGACCCAGGGGCGGCGGTGTTCCGGTACGCCGACGATCGCTGCCTCGCGGACGAGGGAGAGCGGGGTGCCCTCGGCGTCGACGACGACCAGGGCGCGGGCGCCGGCGTCGTTGGCTCGGCGCAGGGCCTCGGAGAGGGGGGTGTCGGTCTCGACGGGGACCGCGCGGCGGGTGAGGGTGCGGGCGCGCAGTTCGGGGAGGTGTTCGCGCAGGCGGGCCATGCGCAGGCTGTTGCCGGCGCCGGTCCAGATGATCGCGGCGAGGATCGCGGCGAGCAGGGCGTCCATCACGGTGTCCATGCCGACGTTGTCCTCGGCGGAGGAGCCGAGGGCGCCGGACTGGGTGAGCAGCGGGAGGCCGATGAGGACGCAGACGGCGAGGGCGCGGCCGACCCAGGCGGCGGCGATGGTGCCGCTCATGGGCTTGCCGGTGATCTTCCAGACGACGGCGCGGAGCATGCGGCCGCCGTCGAGGGGGAGGCCGGGCAGGAGGTTGAAGGCGGCCACGATGAGGTTGGAGACCATCAGGCCGGCGAGCAGGACGCCGGGGACCGTGCCGGGTTCGACGGGCTGCATGGCGAGGTAGAAGACGCCGGCGAGGACCAGGGAGAGCAGAGGGCCGACGAACGCCAGCACGAACTCGCGGCCGGGGGTCTCGGCTTCCTTCTCGATCTCGGATACGCCGCCGAAGAACTGGAGCTGGATGCGGCGGACGGGGAGTTTGAAGCGGAGGGCGGCGACGGTGTGGGCGAGTTCGTGGACCAGGACCGAGGCGTAGAAGGCGACCGCGAAGAAGAGGGAGACCAGGTAGCGGGCGGCGCCGAGTTCCGGCAGCACGCGTTCCAGCTGGCCGCCGAACACCCAGGTGATGAGCGCGGCGACCAGGAACCAGCTGGGGGCGACGTAGACGGGCACGCCGAAGGGGCGGCCCATGAGGAGGCCGCCGCGGGGCTGGGGGGACTGGGGTGGGGGGTTCTTGGGGGCGGGGCCGGAGTGGGCGAGGGTGCGGTGGTGGTCGGCCGGGGGCTGGAGTTGTCCGGCGTCGGTGTGGGGATGGCCGGGGCCGGGTTGCCGAGTCGCGTCGGTGTGTTCGGAGGTGTCCGGGGCGGGGGCTTCGGCCGGGTGTTCGGTAGCCCCTGCCTCGGTTGCATCGCTCGCGTCGACGGGGGCGGAAGTGTCGGAGCTGTCGGCGTTCTCGGACGCCGGGGTGTCCGTGGCCGACTGTGGTGCGGCGTCGGCGTCGGTGGCTTCGACGGTCGGGTCGGCGGTCGGCCGGGTCCCGTTGTCGTGGGGATCGGGGGGCGTGGGGTCGGTGGTCGGGCCCGGGGGCCCTGCGTGGGGCTTGGCCGACCCGTCCGTGCCGGATCGCGGCTGCCCGCTCCCGCCGCTCTCGTCCACGATGTCCCCTCGTTCGAAGCGTCTTCCGCGTCTGCAGTGCGGAAGGGTCTCGGGTCGATGGTATGCGGCGGTCGCGACGCGTTCCGCCCCGGCACCCCCTGTGTTTCCTCAGGCGTCGCAGCCGTCACGGTCGCGGCTGGGTCACTGTCAGTGGCGGGCCGTATGGTCTGTGGTCATGGAGACGAGCACGGAGGGCCCGGCCGAAACGGCAACCGAAGCCCCGGTCGAGCCCGCGGGCCCGGGGGCCGCGCAGGCAACGCCACAGCCCGATACCCCCACGGCCACCCGGGGGACGACCGAGGAAACCGCCACGCCCCGCCCCGACGCGACAGGGGGACCTGACTCGGCCGACGCGAGCGCGGCGGAACCGGGCACGGCAGCTCCCGAGGCCGTCGAAGCCCCCCTCCCGACCGGGCCCGCCGCGGAACAGGACACCGCTGCCCCGAGAGTCGTCGAGGCGCCCTTCGCTGCGGCACCCAGAGCGGTGGGAGTACCTGCCGCAGCCACCCCCGAGACAGCCGGGGAGCAGTTCGCGGTCGCCCCCGGCACGGTCGAGGAACCACCTCCGCCCGGCCCCGCGCGCGTCGCAGCCCAAGGTGGGCAAACGGGGGGCGCAGTCGTCGTAGACGTGAGCCTCGCTCCGGCGGGCCGGGGTTCCGGTGGCGGAGCCGTCGCGCCCGCCTCGCTCTCGCCCTCGCGGGCCGGGGACTTCATGCAGTGTCCCCTGCTGTATCGGTTCCGGGTGATCGATCGGCTTCCGGAGAAGCCGAGTGAGGCGGCGACGCGGGGGACCCTCGTGCACTCCGTGCTGGAGCGGCTCTTCGACGTGCCGGCCGGTGAGCGGACCGCGCCCGCGGCAAAGTCGCTGATCCCGGGGCAGTGGGACCGGCTGAGGGAGAGCCGCCCGGAAGTGGTCGAGCTGTTCGCCGACGATCCGGACGGCGAGCGGCTGGCGCGCTGGCTGGGTGAGGCGGAGCGGCTCGTGGAGCGGTGGTTCACGCTGGAGGACCCGACGCGTCTGGAACCCGCCGAGCGCGAGCTGTTCGTCGAGACGCGGCTGGAGTCGGGGCTGACGCTGCGCGGCATCATCGACCGGGTCGACGTGGCGCCGACCGGTGAGGTGCGGATCGTCGACTACAAGACGGGCAAGGCGCCCCGGCCGGAGTACGCCGAGGGCGCGCTGTTCCAGATGAAGTTCTACGCCCTGGTGGTGTGGCGGCTGAAGAACGTGATCCCGCGCCGGCTCCAGCTGGTCTATCTCGGCAGCGGTGACGTCCTGACGTACGACCCCGTCCTCGCCGACCTGGAGCGGGTGGAGCGCAAGCTGCTGGCGCTGTGGGAGGCGATCCGGCTGGCCACGGAGACGGGCGACTGGCGGCCCCGCCCGACCAAGCTGTGCGGCTGGTGCGACCACCAGGAGCACTGCCCGGAGTTCGGTGGCACTCCCCCGCCCTACCCACTGCCGGTGAAGTCCGCGACCGGCGAGCAGGGCAGAATGGGGCCGGGCTAGCGAAGGAGATTTACGTGGCCATCCGCGTCCTACTGGTCGACGACCAGCCGCTGCTGCGAACCGGCTTCCGGATGATCCTGGAGGCCGAGCAGGACATCGCGGTCGTGGGCGAGGCCGGAGACGGTCTTCAGGCTCTCGACCAGGTGCGGGCGCTCCAGCCCGACGTGGTCCTGATGGACATCCGTATGCCGCGGATGGACGGTGTGGAGGCGACCCGGCAGATCACCGGGCCCGGACGGGACGGTCCGGCGAAGGTGCTGGTGCTGACCACGTTCGACCTCGACGAGTACGTGGTGGAGGCCTTGCGGGCGGGCGCCAGCGGGTTCCTGCTGAAGGACGCGCCGGCCAACGAGCTCGTGCAGGCGATCCGGGTGGTGGCCGCGGGTGAGGCGATGCTGGCGCCGAGCATCACGCGCCGGCTGCTCGACAAGTACGCCACGCATCTGCCGTCCGGTGACGAGCCGGTGCCGGACACCCTGCACACGCTCACCGACCGTGAGGTCGAGGTGCTGAAGCTGGTGGCGCGCGGGCTGTCCAACGCGGAGATCGCCGCGGACCTGTTCGTCAGCGAGACCACCGTGAAGACGCATGTGGGGCACGTGCTGACGAAGCTGGGGCTGCGGGACCGGGTGCAGGCCGCGGTGTACGCGTACGAGAGCGGACTGGTCCGCCCCGGCGCGCAGTAGCGCGGCAGCCGTACGCCGACCACGGCACGGTACGGCGAAGAGGGCGCCCCCTCCCTGACCGGGGGCGCCCTCTTCGTGTCCACAGGACCGGTTCAGCCCTTGCTGAGCTCCCAGAAGCGGAAGACGGTCGAGGCGTCGAGGCAGTACTCCAGGCCGTAGACGTCGTCGCGGACGACGGCGTACTGCTTGGCCTGCCAGACCGGCAGGACGGGGACGTCCTTGGCGACGATGTCCTGGAGGGTGCCGAAGTGGTCGTCCGTGGCGGAGCGGTCCGGCTGGGCGGCGGTCTCGGGAATCAGCGAGCCGGTGATCTTGCTGTTGCTGTAGTTGTTGTCCAGCACGTTGCCCTTGCCGAAGAAGGGGGCCGTGAAGTTGTCGGCGTCCGGGTAGTCGGGCACCCAGCCCTTGACGTAGACGCCGTACTTGCCGGCGGCGATGTCCTTCTCGTACTGGTCGAAGGCCACGGACTTCACGTCGGCGTCGAACAGCCCGCTGGCGTTGAGCTGCTTCGCGATCGTCTTGAGTTCCTGGTCGGTGGCCGGGCCGTAGCGCGACGGGGTCGACCACAGGGTCAGCTTGACCTTGCCGGTGATGTTGTCGTCGGCGAGCGCCGTGGCGGCCTTGGCGCGGGAGGGCTGGGCGCCGTAGGTGTCGAAGAAGGCCGTGTTGTGGCCCGCGATACCGGCCGGGATGATCGAGTAGAGCGCGGTGGCGGTGCCCTGGTAGACGTCGTGGATGAGCGCCTCGCGGTCGAGCAGGTAGGCGATCGCCTTGCGGACACCGATCCGGCCCGTGACCGGGTCGTTCATGTTGAAGACGAGGTGCTGGACCTCGGCGCTGGTGCCCTCGACGACCTCGACTCCGGAGTCGGGCGAGGCGTTCTCGATGTCGGTGATGTCGCCGGCAGTGAGACCGCGGTAGGCGAGGTCGATCTTGTTGTCGGTCAGGGCGGTCTTCAGGGCGCTCTGGTCGCCGTGGAAGAACTTCAGCGTGACCCCGGAGTTGTGGGTCTCGGCGGTGCCCTTGTAGTTCTCGTTGACGGAGAAGACGGCCTGGTCGTCGTCGAACGAGTCGAGCTTGTACGGGCCGGAGCCGACCGCCTTGCCGTCCTTGCGGAGGCCGTCGGCGTCGTACTCGGCGTGGTCGACGATCGAGCCGGCGCCGGAGGCGATCTTGCTGGGGAAGGTGGCGTCCGGGGTGTTGAGCTTGAAGACGACGGTCTTCGCGTCCGGGGTCTCGACCTTGTCGAGCATCGGGAACATGATCGCCGGACCGGCGTCGTCGTTGATCTTCAGCGTGCGGTCGAAGGAGAACTTGACGTCCTCCGACGTGAGCGCGTCACCGTTGCTGAACGTGAGGCCGTCCTTGAGGGTGCACTCGTACACCTTGGTCTGGGTGTCGGTGAACTCGCACTTCTCGGCGGCGTCCGGCTCCGGTTCGGTGCCGCCCTTGGGGAAGCTGAGCAGCGACTGGAAGACGTTGTTGAACAACAGCCACGAGCCGGGGTCGTAGCCGGAGGCCGGGTCGGTGGCGAGGACGTCGTCGGACATCCCCATGACCACGGAGGAGCCTCCGGAACCGGAGTCACCCGAGTCCGTGCCGCAGCCGGTCAGCAGGCCGGAGGCCAGCCCTGCCACGAGGGGCAGGACAGGCCACTGGATGCGCTTGTTCACGTGCGAGTGCCTTGTCGTCGATTCTTTTGGAATCCCGGGCCGGTCCGCCGCGGCCCGGGGCGAAGGGTGCGTCGGCCGGTCAGCCGCTCACGCCCTTGCCGAGTTCCCACAGCTGCAGCGTGGACGAGGAGTTGAGCACGTAGGCGGTGCCCGTGACGTCGTCGCGTGCGGCGACGTACTGGTTGCCCTGCCACAGCGGCAGCACGGGGACGTCGTCGGCGACGATGTCCTGGATCTCGGTCAGGCTTCCGGCGGCGGCGATGCGGTCGGCTTCGCGGCGGGAGTCCGGAATGAGGGTGTTGCGGATCTCGCTGTTGTCGTACGGCGAGCCGAGGAAGTTGTCCTTGTCGAGGAAGGGCGCGAGGTAGTTGTCGGCGTCGGGGAAGTCCGGGAACCAGCCCATGCCGTAGACGTCGTACTTGCCCTTCTGCTCGGCCGGGCGGAAGGTGTCCCAGGGGGTGCCCTGGATGCTGACGTCGAAGAGCCCGCTGTCGTTGAGCTGCTTCTGCAGGTCCTCGAACTCCTCCTTGGTGGCCGGCCCGTAGTGGTCGGTCGTGTAGTGGAGGGTCAGCTTCACCGGGGTGGTGATGTTGGCCTGGCTCAGCAGGGACTTGGCCTTGGTGACGCTCGGGTCGCCGTACTTGTTGAAGAACGCGTTCGAGTGGCCGGTGATGGAGGCCGGGACCAGCGAGAAGAGCGGCTCGGCCTGGGTGCCGTAGACCTTGGAGACGAGTTCGCTGCGGTTGATCAGCTGGGCCATCGCCTGGCGTACCGCCCTGGACTTCACCGTGGGCGCCTTGGTGTTGAAGGCGAGGTAGCGGATCTCCAGGCCGGCCATCTCGACGAGGTCGATGTCGCCGCCGGACGAGTTCGAGAGCTTCTGGATCTGCGTGGGCGACATGGTGCGGGTCATCAGGTCGATGTCGCCCTTGCTGAGGGCGCTGCCCATGGCGTCGGCGTCGCTGAAGGAGCGCAGTTCGACCTTGTCGTTGTTCACCGTCAACGCCCCCTTGTAATTGGGGTTCTTGGTGAACACGGCGTCGACGAGCTCGTCGTTCTTGACGTCGGCCTTCATGGTGTAGGGGCCGGAGCCGTCGACGTCGAAGCCGTCGCGGAGCTTGCCCTTCTCGTAGTCGTCGGGGTTGACGATGCCGGCGACCGGGGTCGACAGCTTGTACGGGAAGGTGGCGTCGGCGGTCTTGAGGTGGAAGATGACCTCGCGGTCGCCCTTGGTCTCGACGGTGTCGATGGTGGACAGCAGGGCGAAGACGCCGGAGTCGGCCTTGAGGGCGCGGGCGCGGTCGATGGAGTACTTCACGTCGGCCGCGGTGATGGCGTCGCCGTTCGCGAACTTCAGGCCGTCACGCAGGGTGCAGACGTAGCGTTCGTTGCCGCTGTCGCTGAAGCCGCAGGACTGGGCGGCCTCGGGGACGGGGTCGCCGTCGCCCTTGGGCTGGATCATCAGGGTCTGCACGGTCTGGCGCAGGACGTTCCAGGTGCCGACGTCGTAGGCGTACGCGGGGTCGAGCGGCGCCGGAGCGTCCTTGGTGGCGGTGAACCGGTCGGTGGTGCCGACGACGATCGCATCGCTCGAGCCACTGCCGCTGTCGGTCCCGCCGCAGGCGGCGAGTACCGGCGCGAGCAGACCGATGACGGCCGGCAGCACCAAAGTCTTGCGGTTCATGCTCGAGTTTCTCCAGAGCTCTTGGGTCCGTGTACCCGGCATGCATGGGTGGTGCGGCGGATCACGGGGGTGGGGCGATGTTCTCAGCAGGAGATTAGTCCGCACCTGAAGGAGGGTTCGCGGGCACCGGAGTTGAAGTGCCATCACACAGCGGAACCGGGTGTGGACGCACCGAAAACCCGACGGGGGAAGGATTAGTGCAGGATTCCATCAATCGGGACACATGGGCACGGCCGGGACCCCAGAAGCGGGGCGTCCGGCACAGCCGCGCCCGGCTGTCGAGCCTCCGTCGAGTGGGGAACCTCACACCCGTAACGGGGCGGCAGCCGACCGGAATTCGGCCATCCGGCGCGCTTCGAATTCCTGCGACGGGGATCTGGGGAATTACCGCGCTATCCGCGTTGCACGCTGGGTGAACACCGGAGGCATTTCCGTCATCGAAGGTTGATCAAGCCGCGCAGAAAAGTCAGGTCGATCTCTTCGAGGGAGCCGACGACGGTCCGTCCGGGGGCGGGCGGGATGGGGGCGACGGAGGGCACGGCCACGACCTGGCAGCCGGCGGCCTCGGCGGCGGCGACTCCGGTCGCGGTGTCCTCGACGACCGCGCATCTGGCCGGATCCGCGCTGAGCCCGGCGGCGGCGAACAGATAGGGGTCGGGGTGCGGCTTGGTGCGCGGCACCTCGTCCCCGGCGACCGTGAGGGCGAAGTGCTGGGGGCCGAGGGAGGTGAGGACGCGGTCGATGATGCGCCGGTGCGAGGCGGAGACCAGGGCCGTGGGGATCCGGTGCGCGGAGAGTTCGCCGAGCAGCCGCATGGCACCGGGCATCAGGGGCAGGGCGCGGTCGATGCGGTCCTCGAAGCCCTGGTTGAGCAGGACGGTGAGCTCGGGGAGGGTGATGTCGGCGCCGGTGGCCTCGATGAGGAAGCCGGCGCTGCGGGTCATGGGGCCGCCGACCACGACGTGCCGCCAGGAGTCGTCGAGGGTGTGCCCGAGGCTCGCGAAGACCTCGACCTCGACGTCCCACCAGAAGCCCTCGGTGTCCACCAGGGTGCCGTCCATGTCGAGGAGGACGGCCTGGAGGGCGGAGCCGTCTGCCGTACGGGTCAATGGTGCGGGGACCGTGCTGGTCATCCACGTACCTCCTTGGGGGACGAGCAGGCCGGTTCCCACGAAGGGAACCGGCCTGCGGTGGACCGACCAGTGTACGACTTATCCGATCAGCGTGCTCGGCGAGCGCTCCGTGGAGCCGGCGGGCGACTCGGTGAGCGGCTTCAGCGGGCGTTGAAGTACTTCGCCTCCGGGTGGTGGATGACGATGGCGTCGGTGGACTGCTCGGGGTGGAGCTGGAACTCCTCGCTGAGATGGACGCCGATGCGCTCGGGCTGGAGCAGGTCGGCGATCTTGGCCCGGTCCTCCAGGTTGGGGCAGGCGCCGTAGCCGAGGGAGAAGCGGGCGCCCCGGTACTTCAGGGCGAACATGTCCTCGATCTCGTTCGGGTCCTCGCCGGAGAATCCGAGCTCCGAGCGCACGCGGGCGTGCCAGTACTCGGCGAGCGCCTCGGCCAACTGGACGGACAGGCCGTGCAGTTCGAGGTAGTCGCGGTAGGCGTTGGCCTCGAAGAGCTTGGCGGTCCGCTCCCCGATGCGCGAGCCGACGGTGACGACCTGGAGGCCGACCACGTCGGTCTCCCCCGACTCCTCGGGGCGGAAGAAGTCGGCGAGGCAGAGCCGGCGGCCGCGGCGCTGGCGCGGGAAGGTGAAGCGGGTGCGCTCGTTGCCCTCCTCGTCCAGGATGATCAGGTCGTCGTCCTTGGACACGCACGGGAAGTAGCCGTAGACGACGGCGGCTTCCAGCAGGTTCTCGGTCTGGAGCTGGTCCAGCAGGCCGCGCAACCGGGGCCGGCCGTCGGTCTCCACGAGCTCCTCGTACGTCGGTCCCTCGCCGGTGCGGGCCTGCTTGAGTCCCCACTGGCCCTTGAAGAGGGCGCCCTCGTCGAGCCAGGAGGCGTACTCCTTGAGCTGGATGCCCTTGATGACGCGCGTGTCCCAGAACGGCGGGGTGGGCACCGGGTTGTCGGTGGCCACGTCGGAGCGGACATGCCCCTCTTCGGGCCGCTCCTCCTCCACCTGTACGGCACTGGCACGGACCCGGCGCTGCTTGAGCTCGGGCAGCTTGGCGCCGGGCACACCGCGCTTGACGCCGATGAGGGCGTCCATGAGGCGCAGGCCCTCGAACGCGTCGCGGGCGTAGCGGACTTCGCCCTCGTAGATCTCGTGCAGGTCCTGTTCGACGTACGCCCTCGTCAGGGCGGCTCCGCCGAGGATGACCGGGAAGTCGGCGGCCAGGCCGCGCTGGTTGAGCTCCTCCAGGTTCTCCTTCATGATCACCGTGGACTTGACCAGCAGGCCGGACATGCCGATGACGTCGGCGCGGTGCTCGGCGGCGGCGTCCAGGATCGCGGAGACCGGCTGCTTGATGCCGAGGTTGACCACGTTGTAGCCGTTGTTCGACAGGATGATGTCGACGAGGTTCTTGCCGATGTCGTGCACGTCGCCGCGGACGGTGGCCAGCACGATGGTGCCCTTGCCGGCCTCGTCGCCCTCGACCTTCTCCATGTGCGGTTCGAGGTAGGCGACCGCGGTCTTCATGACCTCGGCGGACTGGAGGACGAACGGCAGCTGCATCTGGCCGGAGCCGAAGAGCTCGCCGACGACCTTCATGCCGTCCAGGAGGGTGTCGTTGACGATGTCGAGGGCGGGGCGGTCCTGGAGGGCCGCGTCCAGGTCGGCCTCCAGGCCGTTCTTCTCGCCGTCGATGATGCGGCGCTTGAGGCGCTCCTCCAGCGGGAGCGCGGCCAGCTCCTCGGCCTTGCCGGCCTTCAGCGACTTGGCGGTGGCGCCCTCGAACAGGGCCATCAGCTTCTGGAGGGGGTCGTAGCCCTCGCTGCGGCGGTCGTAGATGAGGTCGAGGGCCGTCTGGACCTCCTCCTCGCTGAAGCGGGCGATGGGGAGGATCTTCGACGCGTGGACGATCGCCGAGTCCAGGCCCGCCTTGACGCACTCGTCGAGGAAGACCGAGTTGAGCAGGATGCGGGCGGCCGGGTTGAGGCCGAAGGAGATGTTCGACAGGCCCAGCGTGGTCTGGACGTCGGGGTGGCGGCGCTTGAGTTCGCGGATCGCCTCGATGGTGGCGATGCCGTCCTTGCGGGACTCCTCCTGACCGGTGCAGATGGTGAAGGTCAGGGTGTCGATGAGGATGTCCGACTCGTGGATGCCCCAGTTGGTCGTCAGGTCCTCGATCAGCCGTTCGGCGATGGCGACCTTGGTCTCCGGGGTGCGGGCCTGGCCCTCCTCGTCGATGGTCAGGGCGATCAGCGCGGCGCCGTGCTCCCGGGCGAGCTTGGTGACCTTGGCGAAGCGGGACTCGGGGCCGTCGCCGTCCTCGTAGTTGACGGAGTTGATGACCGCGCGGCCGCCGAGCTTCTCCAACCCGGCCTCGATGACGGGGACTTCGGTGGAGTCCAGGACGATCGGCAGGGTGGAGGCGGTGGCGAAGCGGCCGGCCAGCTCCTTCATGTCGGCGACGCCGTCCCGGCCGACGTAGTCCACGCAGAGGTCCAGCATGTGGGCGCCCTCGCGGATCTGCTCGCGGGCCATCTCCACACAGTCGTCCCAGCGGGCCTCCAGCATGGCCTCGCGGAACTTCTTCGAGCCGTTGGCGTTGGTGCGCTCGCCGATGGCCAGGTAGGAGGTGTCCTGGCGGAACGGGACCGTCTGGTAGAGGGAGGCGGCGCCGGGCTCGGGCTGCGGGTGGCGCTCGGCCGGCGTGAGGTCGCGGACCCGCTCGACGACCTGGCGCAGGTGCTCGGGGGTGGTGCCGCAGCAGCCGCCGATCAGGGACAGGCCGTAGTCGCGGACGAAGTTCTCCTGGGCGTCGGCCAGGCCCTCGGGATCGAGCGGGAAGTGCGCGCCGTCCTTGGTGAGGATGGGCAGACCGGCGTTCGGCATGCACAGCAGCGGGATGCGGGAGTGCCGGGCGAGGTAGCGCAGGTGCTCGCTCATCTCGGCCGGGCCGGTCGAGCAGTTCAGGCCGATCATGTCGATGCCGAGCGGTTCCAGCGCGGTGAGCGCGGCGCCGATCTCGGAGCCGAGCAGCATGGTGCCGGTGGTCTCGAACGCCATCGAGACCACGAGCGGCACGTCGGCGCCGGTGGCCTCCAGCGCGCGGCGGGCGCCCAGCACGGACGCCTTGGTCTGGAGCAGGTCCTGGGTGGTCTCGACGATCAGGGCGTCGGCGCCGCCGGCGAGGAGGCCCTCGACGTTGGCCTGGTAGCCGTCGCGGATCGTGGCGTAGTCGATGTGGCCGAGGGTGGGCAGCTTGGTGCCGGGGCCGACGGAGCCGAGGACCCAGCGCTGGCGGCCGTCGCGGGCGGTGTGCTCGTCGGCCGCCTCACGGGCGATGCGGGCACCCGCCTCGGACAGTTCGTGCACGCGGTCGGCGATGTCGTACTCGGACGCGGCCGTGTGGTTGGAGCCGAAGGTGTTGGTCTCCACGCAGTCGACGCCCACCGCGAAGTAGGCGTCGTGGACGGAACGGACGATGTCCGGCCGGGTGACGTTCAGGATCTCGTTGCAGCCCTCGAGGTTCTCGAAGTCCTCGAGTGTGGGGTCCTGGGCCTGCAGCATGGTGCCCATCGCTCCGTCGGCGACCACCACTCTCGTGGCGAGCGCCTCGCGGAGCGCGGACACACGGGTCCGGCTGTCGGCGGAAGGGGTCAGTGGCGACGAGGCCATGAAGGGGCTCCCTCAGTTGCGACGGCTGTCGGCTTCAGGCGCCCGCGAGTCGTCCCGCGCCGGGCGCACCACGCCAGGGTAGCCGGGTCCCGGCGAGGATGGTCGGCACGTCCATGGGACGGACGGGGGTGGCGGGCAGGTCACCGGCGGGATACGAGTGACGCAACAGATGCCGACCGACCATTAGCGGGAGGTCGGCATCGACCGGTAGTGTTCGACATTGCCGAACGGCGGCAGTACAGCCGTAACAATGGCAGCGACGCCGTCAACAGTCGGCTGTCGAAGGGGACGGAGGCAGAACGGCGATGGCACGGAACATCCAGTCGCTCGAACGGGCGGCCGCGATGCTGCGGCTCCTCGCGGGCGGCGAGCGGAGACTCGGCCTGTCGGACATCGCCTCGTCCCTGGACCTGGCCAAGGGCACCGCGCACGGCATCCTGCGCACCCTCCAGGCGGAGGGGTTCGTGGAGCAGGACGAGGCCTCGGGGCGGTACCAGCTGGGCGCCGAGCTGCTGCGCCTGGGCACCACCTATCTCGACGTCCACGAACTGCGCGCGCGTGCGCTGGTGTGGACCGACGACCTGGCCCGCTCCAGCGGCGAGAGCGTGCATCTGGGCGTGCTGCACCAGCAGGGCGTGCTGATCGTGCACCACGTCTTCCGGCCCGACGACAGCCGGCAGGTGCTGGAGATCGGGGCGATGCAGCCGCTGCACTGCACGGCGCTGGGCAAGGTGCTGTCGGCGTACGACCCGGTGGCGCACAGCGAGGCGCTGGAGAGCGACCGCAAGCCGTTCACCGACCGGACCGTGTGCGAGCTGGAGGAGTTCGAGCAGATCCTCGACATCACGCGCGCGCGTGGGTACGCGGCGGACGTCGAGGAGACCTGGGAGGGCGTGGCGTCCATCGCCGCGCCCATCCACGACCGGCGGCGCATGCCGGTCGGCGCGGTCGGCATCACCGGCGCGGTGGAGCGGCTGTGCCGGGACGGTGAGCTGCGCCCGGAGCTGATCGCGGCCGTACGGGACTGCGCCCGCGCGGTGTCGCGGGACCTGGGGGCGGGGCGGTTCTGAGCCCTGCGTGAGAAGCGGTCCTGAGGACCGTGGGGAAGGGCCGGTTCGTAGGGCGACGGACCGGCCCTCAGTCGTAACCTGACACAACGGCACAAAACACCAGAACAAGATCGTTGGCACACAGGTATCAATAACGATCGTGTTTTCGACTACAGAACTCTTGACGTGCGTGTAACCCCGGAGCAAGACTCCCGTCCATCGGTCGGCATTGTCGAACACCTACCGGCAATACGCGCTAGAGTGTGACAACGCCAAGGGCCGGCATCGCTCTCACCCCCGAGGGCAGCTCGAACCTCCGGAGGGACCCGGGGTTCGGTCCCCTGGACGAAGGACAAAGGAGTCGCGGGTGTCCAGCTCCGACATCTTCATCGGCGAGACCATCGGTACCGCCATACTCATCCTGCTCGGCGGAGGCGTCTGCGCCGCCGTGACGCTGAAGGCCTCCAAGGCGCGCAACGCCGGCTGGCTCGCCATCACCTTCGGGTGGGGTTTCGCCGTTCTGACGGCCGTCTACACCTCGGCGCCGCTCTCGGGCGCCCACCTCAACCCGGCCGTGACCCTGGCGCTCGCGCTCAAGAAGGACGGCATCTCCTGGAGTGACGTCCCGATCTACTGGGGCGGGCAGCTGCTCGGCGCCATGATCGGTGCGGCGCTGGTCTGGATCGCCTACTACGGCCAGTTCCACGCCCACCTCACCGACAAGGAGATCGTCGGCGCTCCGGGCGCCCAGGCCACCACGGCCAAGGCCGTCGAGGCGCAGGAGAAGGGCGCGGGCCCGGTCCTGGGCATCTTCTCCACCGGCCCCGAGGTCCGCGTCGCCTGGCAGAACGTCGCCACCGAGGTCATCGGCACCATCGTGCTGGTGCTCGCCGTCCTCACGCAGGGCCTCAACGGCGACGGCAAGGGCCTGGGCACCCTCGGCGCCCTCATCACCGCACTGGTCGTCGTCTCCATCGGTCTGTCCCTCGGTGGCCCGACCGGTTACGCGATCAACCCGGCCCGTGACCTCGGTCCGCGCATCGTGCACGCCCTCCTGCCCCTGCCCAACAAGGGTGGCTCCGACTGGGGCTACGCCTGGGTTCCGATCGTCGGTCCGCTGATCGGCGGTGCGATCGCCGCAGGCATCTACAACGTCGCTTTTGCTTAAAGCACCGGTAGAACGTCCCCTCCAACCCACGGAACCCCAGGAGCACACAGTGACCGACGCCCACACCGCCGGCCCCTTCATCGCCGCCATCGACCAGGGCACCACCTCCAGCCGCTGCATCGTCTTCGACAAGGACGGCCGTATCGTCTCGGTCGACCAGAAGGAGCACGAGCAGATCTTCCCGAAGCCGGGCTGGGTCGAGCACAACGCCAACGAGATCTGGACCAACGTCCAGGAGGTCGTCGCCGGGGCCATCCAGAAGGCCGGCATCACCCGTGACGACATCAAGGCCATCGGCATCACCAACCAGCGTGAGACCACGCTGCTGTGGGACAAGAACACCGGTGAGCCCGTCCACAACGCCATCGTCTGGCAGGACACCCGCACCGACGCCCTGTGCAAGGAGCTCGGCCGCAACGTCGGCCAGGACCGCTTCCGCCGCGAGACGGGCCTCCCCCTCGCCTCCTACTTCGCCGGCCCGAAGGCCCGCTGGCTGCTCGACAACGTCGAGGGTCTGCGCGAGCGCGCCGAGCGCGGCGACATCCTCTTCGGCACCATGGACACCTGGGTCATCTGGAACCTGACCGGTGGTGTCGACGGCGGCAAGCACTACACCGACGTCACCAACGCCTCCCGCACCATGCTGATGAACCTCCACACCCTGGAGTGGGACGAGAAGATCGCCGAGTCCATCGGCGTGCCGCTGTCGATGCTCCCGGAGATCCGCTCCTCCGCCGAGGTCTACGGCGAGGTCACCGGCGGCAAGCTGGGCGACCTGCTCGGCGGCATCCCGGTCGCCTCGGCGCTCGGTGACCAGCAGGCGGCCCTGTTCGGCCAGACCTGTTTCGCCGAGGGCGAGGCCAAGTCGACCTACGGCACCGGCACCTTCATGCTGATGAACACCGGTGAGAAGATCATCAACTCCTACTCGGGCCTGCTGACCACGGTCGGCTACCGGATCGGCGACGAGAAGCCGGTCTACGCCCTGGAGGGCTCGATCGCGGTCACCGGTTCGCTGGTGCAGTGGATGCGCGACCAGATGGGTCTGATCTCCACCGCCGCCGAGATCGAGACGCTCGCGCTCTCCGTCGAGGACAACGGCGGCGCCTACTTCGTGCCGGCCTTCTCCGGTCTGTTCGCCCCGTACTGGCGCTCCGACGCCCGCGGTGTGATCGCCGGTCTGACCCGCTACGTCACCAAGGCGCACCTCGCGCGTGCCGTCCTGGAGGCCACCGCCTGGCAGACCCGTGAGATCACGGACGCCATGACCAAGGACTCGGGCGTGGAGCTCGCGGCCCTCAAGGTCGACGGCGGCATGACCTCCAACAACCTGCTGATGCAGACCCTCTCGGACTTCCTGGACGCCCCCGTGGTGCGCCCGATGGTCGCCGAGACGACCTGCCTCGGTGCCGCCTACGCCGCCGGTCTCGCCGTCGGCTTCTGGACCAGCACCGACGACCTGCGCGCCAACTGGCGCCGGGCCGCCGAGTGGACCCCCCGCATGGACGCGGACACCCGCGACCGTGAGTACAAGAGCTGGCTCAAGGCCGTCGAGCGGACCATGGGCTGGCTCGAGGACGAGAGCTGAGAGAAACACCCCCCTCTACAGCTCTGAAGAGGAGTAAGAACCCCACATGACCAGTCAGTCCACCCTCCAGTCCGTGCCTGCCCTCGGTACGCGCCCGGCCTCCGGCTCCAACCCGAGCCGCGCCGAGACCCGGGAGCAGCTCGCCAAGGCGTCGTACGACCTTCTCGTGATCGGCGGCGGCATCCTGGGCATCTCCACCGCCTGGCACGCCGCGCAGTCCGGCCTGAGGGTGGCCCTGGTCGACGCCGGCGACTTCGCCGGCGCCACCTCCTCCGCCTCCTCCAAGCTGCTCCACGGCGGTCTGCGCTATCTGCAGACCGGCGCGGTGAAGCTGGTGGCGGAGAACCACTTCGAGCGCCGTGCGGTCTCCCGCCAGGTGGCCCCCCACCTGGCGAACCCGCTCACCTTCTACCTCCCCGTGTACAAGGGCGGGCCGCACGGCGCGGCGAAGCTCGGGGCGGGCGTCTTCGCCTACTCCGCGCTCTCCGCGTTCGGTGACGGCGTCGGCCACCTCCTGTCCCCCGCGAAGGCGGCGCAGGACGTGCCGGAGCTGCGCACCGACAACCTCAAGGCCGTGGCCGTGTACGGCGACGACCAGATGAACGACGCGCGCATGGCGCTGATGACGGTCCGCGCGGCCGTCGAGGCGGGCGCGGTCGTGCTCAACCACGCCGAGGTGACCGGGCTGCGGTTCACCAAGGGCCGGGTGACCGGCGCGGACCTGCGCGACCGGCAGTCCGGCGACGAGTTCGGCGTCAACGCCCGGCTGGTGCTCAACGCGACCGGCCCGTGGGTGGACCACCTGCGCAAGATGGAGGACCCGAACGCGGCGCCCTCGATCCGCCTGTCCAAGGGCGCGCACCTGGTCCTGAAGCGGACCGCGCCGTGGCGGGCCGCGCTGGCGACGCCGATCGACAAGTACCGGATCACCTTCGCGCTGCCGTGGGAGGACATGCTGCTCCTCGGCACCACGGACGAGGAGTTCGAGGGCGACCCGGCGGACGTCTCGGTCACCGAGAAGGACACGGCCCAGATACTCGACGAGGCCGCGTTCTCCATCCGCGACCAGCAGCTCGACCGGGACCTCATCACCTACGCCTTCGCCGGGCTGCGGGTGCTGCCGGGCGGTCCCGGCGACACCGCGAAGGCCAAGCGGGAGACCGTGGTCACGGAGGGCCGGGGCGGGATGCTGTCCGTCGCGGGCGGCAAGTGGACGACCTTCCGGCACATCGGCCGTACGGTCATGCAGAAGCTGGAGGCGCTGCCGGGCGCTCCGCTGGGCGACGACTACGAGCCGATCTCCTCCCTGCCGAAGAAGCTCCCGCTGCCCGGTGTCGCCAACCCGCGCGCGGTCGCGCACCGGCTGCTGGTCGACAACCCGGCGCCGGGTCCGCGCATGGCCGCCGACACGGCGAAGCACCTGGCGACGCACTACGGTTCGCTGGCCTTCGACATCGCCCGGCTGGCCAACGAGAACCCCGAGCTGGGCGAGCGGGTGCACCCCGACGCCCCGGAGATCTGGGCGCAGGTCGTCTATGCCCGGGACAACGAGTGGGCGGAGACCCAGGACGACGTCCTGCGCCGCCGTACGACGCTGACGATCCGGGGGCTCGCCACGGACGAGGTCCGCGCGAAGGTGCAGGACCTGCTCGACAAGAAGTAGCCCTCGGCCCGGCCCCCTTCTCCCCGACCGGGGCCGGCGTCCCGAGAACGGCCCCTCTCCCCTATGGGGGCCGGCATGCGAATGGGGGCGGCTCCCTGTCGAGGGAGCCGCCCCCATTCGCATGCCGCGCTGCCGTGTCAGGTCAGTGACTCCACGAGTTCGCGTACGGCGTCCGGCGAGGTCAACTCCGTGCGCCGCACGATGAGTCCGCGCCCCAGCAGCAGCGCCCGCCGGGACGCCGGGACCGGGTCCGGGAGGGTTGTGAGGTCGGTCAGGTGGGCGAAGCCGATGATGCGGCGGATGATTTCGGTGCCCGCGTAGCCCAGGGAGTCGGTCCAGACGCGTACCAGGAAGCGGTCCAGGTAGGCGTCGTCGAAGAAGGTGTCGACGCGGGTCGGCCACAGGCGGCGGAACTCCGTCTCGAACGCCTCCCAGGACAGACGGAGTTGGTCGGCGTGGTCGCTCAATGTGCCGAGCGCGCGGGCCCGTTCCTCCGAGACCAGGGCGTTGGCCCAGTAGAGGCCGAGGTCGAAGCCGATGGGCCCGACGAAGGAGAACTCGGGGTCGAACACCCGGACCACGGGGGCGCCTTCGCGGGCGCCGACCATGATGCTGCCGGTGTGCAGGTCGCCGTGGAGGAGGGCCTGTGCGCCGGTCATGAACAGGTGCCTGAGGTCGGCGACCTCCGTACGGAGCACCGCGTCCGCGCGGAAGGCCGCCGCCAGGTCGTCCACGCCCTCGTGCCAGTGGTTGTGCTCGTGCTCGATGTACGGCTCGGAGAGGACCACGTCCTCGGTGATCTTGCACAGCTCCGGGCTGACCGAGGCCGCGACCAGTGCCTTGCGTTCCGCTGACGGCATGCCGAAGTCGCTCGTCGCGAAGGAGAGTTGGGCCACCAGCTCACCGACCCGGGCCGAGGTGCGGGGGCCGTACGACGCTCCCTCGTTGAGGAGGGTGCGCAGGACCTCCAGGTCCGACATGTCCTCCATCACGAGGGCGTAGTTCTCGGGGTCGTAGCCGTGGATCGCCGGGATCTTGTCGGGCGCGACCTTCGCGATCTGCTCGTAGGCGCGGGCCTCGGCGTCGGCCCGGTCCGGGTTCATCGGCCAGGACGGGCCGGCCACCCGCACCCAGGGCAGCGCCTGCTTCACGGCGAGACTGCGGCCGCCGTCCGCCGAGGACGCGAGGAAGACCCGGTTCATGTTGCCGTCGGAGACCTCCCGTACGGCGATGTCGCCCAGGTCCTCCCAGTGCCCGCGCTCACGCAGGTACGCCGGGATGTCCTCGGTCTCCAGGATGCGGTAACCCATTCGAACTCCCCTATGCGGTACGGCGCTTGGACAACGTGAAGCTGAAGACCAGGGCGAGGATGAGGACCGCGCCCTCGACGACGTCCTGGGTGTAGTAGGGCAGGCCCTTGATGGTCAGGCCGGTCGTGATGATGCCGATGAGCACCGCGCCGAGGGCCGTGCCCCAGACGTTGGGGCGGCCCCGGCCGAGGACGGACGTGCCGACCAGTGCCACGGCCACCGCCTCCAGGAGCTGCGAGGTGCCGGCGGAGACATCGCCCTGGCCGATGCGGGACGCCAGGATCAGCCCGCCGATCGAGGCGAGGACGCCGGAGAGGACGTAGGCGAGCGCCCGGTACGCGCCGACGCGGATGCCGGCCAGCCGGGAGGCCTCGGGGTTCGCGCCGATCGCGTAGAGCACCCGGCCCCAGCGGGTGCGGGCGAGGAAGACCCAGGCGGCGAGGGTCAGACCGCCGAAGATGAGGACCGAGACGGGGATGCCGAGGACGGTGCCGCGGTCGATGCGCAGGAACCCGGCGGTGAACTTCCCGGGGGCCGTGGTGCCGTCGTCCAGGGTCATGCCCGGGGTGATCGACTGGCCGTCGACCAGGATGAGCTTGCCGCCCTGGATGACGAACATGGTGCCGAGGGTGGCGAGCATGTCCGGGATCTTCAGTACGACGATCAGCAGCGCGTTGAGCAGACCCGCGAGGGCACCGGCCGCGAGGACCGCGACGATGGCGACCGTGCCGACCTGGTTCTGGACGACCATCGTCTGGGCGGCGACCGAGACACCGAGCCCCGCGACCGCGCCGACGGACATGTCCATTCCGCCGACGGCCATGGTGAGGGTGACGCCGAGGCCGAGGATCGCGGCGACGGAGACATAGCGGAGTGTGTCGAGGAGGGTCGCCGACTCTCGGAAGGAGCCCTCGCTCAGCGCGAAGTACAGGAACAGCGCGACCGTGACGAAGATGAAGCCGTACTTGATGACGGCGTTCTGGACCCGTACGGCGGTGCTGGTGGCGGCTGGGAGCGCCGCCTTCGTGGGGACTTCCGTGCTCTGGGTGGTGGTCATGGCGTAGTTCCTCAGGGAGCCGGGGTCACACGGACGCCGAGATGGTCTGGATGACGCGGTCGCGTTCCGCGTCCTCGCCGTACGCGTCGAGGTGGATCTCACCGGCGGCGAGCACGACGACCCGGTCGGCGATCTCCAGGACCTCGTCGACGTCGGCGGACAGGACGAGCACGGCGGCGCCCTGGGCGGCGAGGGTCCTGGCGCGCCGGCCGATGTCCCGACGGGCGCCGATGTCCACACCTCGGAACGGCTCGTCCAGGATGAGGACACGGGGTGTCTCGGCGAGCCAGCGGCCGACGACGACCTTCTGCTGGTTGCCGCCGGACAGTTCCTCCACGGTGCTGTGCTCGTCGCGGGCGACGACACCGAGGGCCTCGATGGTGTCGCGGCCGAGGGTGTCCTCCTTGGCGCGCTGCACCAGTCCGGCTTTCGAGAGCGACTTGAGGAACGGCAGCGAGATGTTCTGGGCCAGGGACCAGCCCGGGACCAGGGCGTCGGCATGCCGGTCCTCGGGGACCAGGTGGATGCCGGCGCGGATCGCGTCGGAGGGCCGCTTCGGTGCGTACGGCGTGCCGTCGAGCTCGGTGGAACCGGCCGCGAAGGGCTCGGCGCCGAACAGGCCGCGGGCCAGCTCGGTCTTGCCGGCGCCCAACAGGCCCACGACTCCGGTGACTTCGCCGGTGCGCAGGTCGAGGTCGAGAGGGGCGCGGCCCTCGAAGAGCCGTACGCCACGCAGCGAGAGCACGACGTCGCCTTCGGCACCCTCTCGAACGGGCCGGGCCGTGGTCGCCTCCTGGGCCTGGGCGAGCATCGCGCGCAGGGCCGCGTCCCAGTCGAAGGGCTTGGCCTGGTCCTCGGTGAGACGGCCGTCCCGCAGGACGACCAGCCGGTCGGCGAGGGCGTCGATCTCGCCGAGGCGGTGGGAGACGTAGAGGACCGCGATGCCGTCGTCACGCATCCTCTCGACGAGCGCGAAGAGGCGTTCGGCCTCGGCGGCGGACAGGGCCGAGGTCGGCTCGTCGAGGATCAGCAGCCGGGGGCGGGTGGCCAGGGCGCGGGCGAGGATCAGCAACTGGCGGTCGGAGATGCCGAGTTCAGTCACATCGCGGCGCAACACCGAGTCGCTCCAGCCTAGTTCGAGGCCCGCCTGGATCTCGCGGGCGCGGGCCAGCAGCCGGCGCCCGTTGAGGAACGGGTTGCCGCGTGCCTGCGCCAGCTCCTCGAAGACCAGGTTCTCCGCGACCGAGAGCCCCGGCACGATGCCCTCGCCGATGCGCTGGTGCACGGTCTGGATGCCCAACTGCCGGGCGGCGAGCGGGGACTGGAGGGCGGCGGGCTCACCGGCGACCCGCACCTGGCCCCCGTGACCGGTGTGCACGCCCGACAGGATCTTGATCAGCGTGGACTTGCCGGCCCCGTTCGCGCCGAGCAGCGCGACCACGCTGCCCGGGGCGATGTCGAGGGAGACGGAGGCGAGCACGGTCTTGCCGCCGAACGCCATGCTGACGTCGGTGAGGGCGACCGCGGGGACGCCCCCGGGAGCCTCAGTGGGCGACATTCGAGATCCAGTCCGCGGTCGAGACCTGGGACAGGTTCAGCGCGGGAAGGGCCGCCCGCAGCTGGTCCATGTTCTCGATCTTCTTCTCGCGCAGGAAGTCCTGGGTGATGGCGACGGCCGGGAACTCCACGGAGGACTTGTTCAGTTGACCGGCGAGTTCCAGGGCGGTCGTCCGGACGACGGCGGCGCCGACCGCGGAGGGGTCGGTACCGGCCGTGGCCACCCACGGGCTGTCGGCGGCGGTCATCTGCTGGATGTCGGCGTTGGAGACGTCCGCGCCGAAGACCTTCACCTTGTCCTGCAGCTTCTTGTTCTGGACGGCGAGGACGGTGCCCTTGGCGAGCTCGTCGTAGGGGGCGAAGATCCCGGTCACGTCGGAGTGCTGGGTGAGCGCGGCGGAGACCAGGGGAACGTTGTCGGTGGCCGTGGAGTCGGTGACCTTGCCGACCTTGAACTGCTGCTTCCAGCCCTGCGCGGCGAGTTCCTTCGCCCAGACGGTGTTGCGCTTGTCGAGGGCGGCGTAACCGGCCACGTTGACGTAGCCGACCTTGGCGTTCTTGCCGAGGTTCTTGGACATCACGTCGAGGACGGCCTGGGCCATGCTGGCGTCGTCCTGCTCGGTGCTGACCACGCCCTTGGTGGGGGTCTCCACGTCGTAGACGACGACCTTGATGCCCTTCTTCACGGCCTTGTCGATCTCGGGCTGGATGGTCGCCGGGAAGCCGTGGTCGATGATGATCGCCTTGGCGCCGGAGTTGATCGCCGAGGACAGGTCGGTGGCCTGCTTGGCGTTGTCGGCCTGGGCGTCGTACACCGTCAGGTCGATGCCGAGGGCCTTGGCCTGGGCCTTGGCGCCGTTGCCCCACTGCTCGAAGTAGTCGCCGGCGCCGCTCTGCCGGACCAGGGCCACCTTGACCGCGCCCGCGCTGAAGGGGGCGGGCTTCTTGCCGGTGGCGGCCGAGGCGGAGGCGGCGGTGTCGCCGGTGTTCTTCGACGCGTCCGTGGACTGCGAGCAGCCGGAGAGCACGAGGGCGGACACGGACGCGAGGGACAGCGCGGCGAGGGGCAGACGGGTGCGGGACATGAACGGCTCCAGGGGCGGGGTGGTGCGGAGGGGATGAAGGAGGTGGAGGTCAGTGCGTGGCCCGGAGCGGGGAAAGGGCATGCGCCGACGCCGCAACGGCGGGCAGGGCGCGCCCGGATCGGGGCGCGAGGGGGCTCCGGGAGGGGTCAGCGACAGCTGGCTGTGGTCGACCGGAGCAAGTCCACGTACAGCCGCCGCACGAGCAGCAGCGTCTTCATATGCAGATCATGAGAACGATTTCAGCCATGCGTCAAATGTTTTGGAACCGCTTTCTCAGCAGGTGAGACAACGACTACGTCACACCCGGTGCAGGTCACGACGCCGGTTACCATCACAAGACCGGCACCCGACCCGGCACAGTGAGGCCCCGATGACGACAGCTGGCGCGAAAGCGACGCACATGCCCCGCATGCGCCGCTGTTGCCGCGCGCTGTGTCGCGGTTGACCGACCGCCGCCGTCCGCCCGTCGCCGTCCCTCTTCCTCCCCCGCCCGTCCGGTGCTTGTCTCGGTATCCGGACTTTCCTTCCAGACTCCTGGAGTTGTTCTCATGACGCTGCTGACCACCTGGTCCGAGTCCGGCCCCGAGACCCTGGTCCGCCGCACCTCGGACCCCGCCGAGATCGCCGAGGCGCTGAAGCCGCTGGGCGTGCGCTACGAGCAGTGGCCGGTCCGCGATGACGTCCCGTTCGACGCCGACAGCGAGACCGTGTTCGCCGCCTACGGCCCCGAGATCGACAAGCTGAACGCCGAGGAGGGCTTCACCACGGTCGACGTCCTCGGTCTGCACCCCAGCGACGACCCGGAGTTCCCGGCGAAGGCCAAGGCGGCCCGGGAGAAGTTCCTCCAGGAGCACACCCACGACGACGATGACGAGGTGCGCTTCTTCGTCTCGGGCTCCGGCATCTTCTACCTGCACGTGAACGGCGAGGTGCACGCGGTCCTCTGCGAGAAGGGCGACCTGCTGGGCGTGCCGCGCGGCACCACCCACTGGTTCGACATGGGCACCAACCCGTCCTTCACCGCCATCCGCTTCTTCCACGAGGAGGACGGCTGGATCGGCAACTTCACCGGCTCCACCATCGCCTCCCGCTTCCCGGACTACGACACCATCGCCGCCGGACACCGGGCGTGAGCCTGCACTACGACGTGGACGCCGTGGTGCTCGACATCGAGGGCACCACGAGCGCCACGGGCTTCGTCGTCGACGTGCTGTACCCGTACTCGCGCGCACGGTTCGCCGCGCTGCTCGCCGAGCGGTCCGGGGACCCGGAGGTGGCGCGGGCGGTGGCCCAGGTGCGCGAGGAGATCGGCGAACCGGACGCCGACGCCGCACGGATCGAGAAGGCGCTCAACTCCTGGCTCGACGAGGACCGCAAGGCGACCCCGCTGAAGACGCTCCAGGGCCTCATCTGGTCCGAGGGCTTCGCCCGGGGCGACCTCGTCTCGCACTTCTACGACGACGTCGTACCGGAGTTGCGCGCCTGGCACGTGTCGGGCGTACGGCTGTACGTCTACTCCTCGGGGTCGGTGGCGGCGCAGCGGGCGTGGTTCACCAACAGCCCCGAGGGCGACCTCACTTCACTTCTCTCGGGGCTCTACGACACCGAGAACGCCGGACCCAAGCAGGACCCGGAGTCGTACCACCGGATCGCGCGGGCCACGGGTCTGGCCGGGGACCGTCTGCTGTTCCTCTCCGACCGGCCCGGCGAACTGGACGCGGCCCGCGCGGCGGGCTGGCACGCCGTCGGGGTACGGCGGCCCGGGGAGCCGTATTTCGAGCAAGGCGTCGGCGACCACACCGCGGTGGGGACGTTCGACGAGATCACCGTTTCTAGGAGCACCACGTGACCGCCGACATCAGCGCCCTCGACCTGGAAGAGGCGGGGGCGGTCCTCGCCGCCGAGTCCGCCCGGTTCGCCTCCTTCGGCTGGATGCGGGGGACCTCCGGCAACCTGTCCGTGGTGCTCTCCCGGGATCCGCTGCGGCTCGCCGTCACCGCCAGCGGCCACGACAAGGGTGAACTGACGCCCGCGGACGTGGTGTTGGTGGACGGGCAGGGGGCCGCCGTACAGGGTGGGAAGCCGTCCGCCGAGGCCGAGCTGCACGCGCGTGTGGCCGCGCTCACCGGGGCCGGTGCCGTGGTCCATGTGCACACCGTGGCCTCGGTGGCCATGGGCAGGCGGGAGCCCGGCGGGATCGTCTTCAGCGACCTGGAGATGCTCAAGGGGGTCGGCCAGCCCGCGCACGACGTCGAGGTGACCCTGCCGGTCATCGCCAACAGCCAGGACATGAAGGTGCTCGGGGACCGCCTGGAGGAGGCGCGGAACCCACGGATGCCGGCGGTGGTCGTGGCCGGGCACGGGCTGTACGTGTGGGGCGCCGATCCGCGCCAGGCCCGGCATCACACCGAAGTGGTGGAGTGGCTGCTGGAGTTGGAGCTCACCGGCCGCTGAGACAGCGAGAGGGGGTCCCCGGGTTGGGGACCCCCTCTTCTTTCGTATTGTCCGGCTACTTCAGCCGGTCGCCCGGGAGTTCACCGGCCGAGACCTCCAGCACACCGCGCTCGGTCACCAGGCCCGTCACGAGCCGCCCGGGGGTCACGTCGAACGCCGGGTTGTGGCCGCGGGACTCGGCGGGAGCCGTCCGGACACCGGCCCACTCCAACACCTCCGACTCCCCTCGGAGTTCGATGTGGATGTCGTCGCCGGTCGCGGTGGAGAGGTCCACCGTGGTCGTCGGTGCCGCCACCAGGAAGGGGATGCCCGCGTCGGCGCAGGCGAGGGCCACGCCCACCGTGCCCACCTTGTTCGCCGTGTCGCCGTTCGCCGCGATGCGGTCCGCCCCGACGATCGCAGCGTCGACCTCGCCGCGCAGGATCGTGCCCGCGGCGGCCCCGTCGGCCTGGACCCGGTGCGGGATGCCCTCCTGGACCAACTCCCAGGCGGTGAGCCGGGATCCCTGGAGCAGGGGGCGCGTCTCGTCGGCGTAGACGAGCTCCAGGCGGCCGCGCGCGTGGAGTTCGCGGACGACGCCGAGGGCCGTACCCCATCCCGCCGTGGCGAGCGCACCCGTGTTGCAGTGCGTGAGGATCCGCAACGGCCTCTCCCCGCCGACCCGTTCGAGCAGCCAGTCGGCGCCGAACGCGCCCATCGCGCGGTTCGCGGCGACGTCCTCCCGCTGCACGGCGGCGGCCTCCTCCAGCACCGCGTCGAGCCCCTCCTCGAAGCGGGTCATGACCCGGTCCACGCACACCATGAGGTTGACCGCGGTGGGCCGGGCCTCGCGGACGCGGGCGACGGCAGCGCGTACCTCGGACTCCGACCACCCCTCCCGCTCCCCCTCCAGCAGCGCGAGAGCGACGCCGTAACCCCCCGCCGCGCCGACGGCAGGCGCGCCCCGCACCACGAGACGCTGGATCGCGTCGACCAAAGTGTCCACATCGCGGACATCCACCGTCTCGGTGCGGTGCGGCAGCAGCGTCTGGTCGATGAGCGCGAGGCTGGATCCGGTCCATTCGACGGCGCGCAGTTCCTGGGGCATTTCGGGACACTCCTGATGTTCCGGTGGCTCTCGCCACCGTACATGACCTGGGCGAACCATAGTTCGAGACAGTCGAGCAGGTGTCTGGAAACGGGTGTTAAAGTCCAGCACCCAGTCCGCAGACCGAGACGAAGGAGGAAGCCAGTGCTGCTGACCAAGCGCCGTTTCCTCGACTTCGGCCGGTGTGCCGGCGACTGCTGTCGACGCTGAGCCTTCCCACGCCCGTCGCGCTTCTCACCCTCACCCTCGCCCGCTCACCGCCGAGCGTGGTCCTCGCCGTACCCCGGAAGGTCCCGATGTTCCGCAGAAACCGCCGTACCCTGCAGGTCGCCGCCGCCACCGCGCTCCTGGTCACCGCCGCCACGGCCTGCAACGCCGCCGCCAAGGACGACGCGTCCGATGCCGCGAGCGGCGGCAGCGGCAAGTCGTTCACCCTGGTCACACCGGACGCGGTGGGGCAGAACGAGTTCCTGGAGCTCGCCGTGACCGGCGTCAAGGCCGCGGCGAAGCAGCACGACGGCACGCAGAAGGTCTACGAGTCCACGGACACCGCCTCCCAGCAGCAGAACGTACAGGCCGCCGTGGACGCGAAGCCGGACGTCATCGTGCTGGTCGGCTTCGAGTTCGCCGACCTCGTGGCGCAGCAGGCGCAGAAGAACCCGAAGCAGCAGTTCCTGATCATCGACGCGTGCACGAACAAGGCCTTCAAGAACGTCAGCTGCGCGGTCTTCCGCGAGCACGAGGGCGTCTACCTCGCGGGCGCGGAGGCGGGCCTGCTCAGCAAGTCGGGCAAGGTCGGCGCGGTCGACGTCCTCGACACGCCCCAGTTCCGCCGCTACAGCGACCCGTTCGCGGCCGGCGCCAAGAAGGTCGCGCCGAAGACCGCCACGGGCACCCGCTTCGTCGGCGGCCAGTCCCCCTTCGACGACTCGGCCCGCGCCAAGGAGCAGGCGAACACCCTGCTCTCGCAGGGCTACGACCAGATCATGGCGGCGGCCGCGGCCGGCAACTACGGCGTCTTCGAGGCCGCGAAGGCCAAGGGCGCGTTCGCGTACGGCGTCGACGTCAACCAGTGCCCCTCGGCGCCCGGCACCGTCGTCGACAACGTGATCAAGCGCACGGACATCGCCGTCGAGAAGGGCATCGAGTCGGTCCTGGCCGGAAAGACGGGCACGACGGTGTCGTACGGCCTGAAGGAGGGCGGTATCAGCCTCACGGGTCTGGAGGCGGGCGTCGACTCCTCGAAGTGCGTGATCGCCGACCACAAGGACGTCCTCGCCAAGGTGAAGGACCTGCGCGACCAGATCGTCGCCGGGAAGCTGACGGTCGATGACCCCGCCGCGAGCTGAACCCGCCGAGTCGCGGGACGTCGCCGTCGAGCTCCGGGGAATCACCAAGCGGTTCCCCGGCACGCTCGCCAACGACTCCGTCGACCTGACCGTCCGCCGCGGCGAGATCCACGCCCTGATGGGTGAGAACGGCGCGGGCAAGTCCACGCTCATGTCGGTCCTGTACGGCATGGAGGTCCCGGATTCCGGGACGATCCGTATCGAGGGGCGGGACGTCTCCTTCGGCAGCCCGTCCGACGCGATGGCCGCCGGGCTCGGCATGGTCCACCAGAGCTTCAAGCTGTTCGACTCGCTGACGGTCGCGGAGAACGTCGTCTACGCCGCCGAGCCGCGCCGCTTCGGCCTGGTGGACCGCGCCGCGGCCCGCCGCCGGGTGCGTGAGCTGGCCGAGGAGCACGGGCTTGCCGTCGATCCGGACGCGCGGGTGGGCGACCTGCCCGTCGGGCTGCGCCAGCGGGTGGAGATCCTCAAGCTGCTGCACCGCGGCGCCCGCACCCTGATCCTCGACGAGCCGACCGCGGTGCTCACGCCCGCCGAGGCCGACGGCCTCTTCGCCGTGCTCAAGTCGCTTGCCGCACAGGGCCGTACGGTGATCCTCGTCACGCACAAGCTGCGCGAGGTGCTGGAGGGCAGTGACCGCGTGACCGTGCTGCGGGACGGGCGGGTGGTGGCCCGGCTGGTCACCGCTCGGACGTCCGCCGACGAGATCGCGGCAGCGATGACGGGCCGCGCGGTCGAGCTGGACCGCATCCACGCGCCGGGCACCGCGGGTGACGTGGTGCTGGACGTGGCCGGGCTTGCGACTCCCGGAGTCCACGGGGCCGAACTCACCGTCCGCGCGGGCGAGATCGTCGGCATCGCGGGCGTCGCCGGCAACGGACAGGGCGAGTTGGTCGAGGCCCTGGCCGGGCTGCGTCCGGTCACGGCCGGCCGGGTGACGCTCAAGGGCGACGACATCACCCACGCCTCGGCCACCGAACGCCGTCTCAAGGGCCTGGCGTACGTCCCCGAGGACCGGCACGCGGTCGGTACGGCCCCTGCCGCGTCCGTCGCCGACAACCTCGCGATGGGACACCACCGCACGTCCCTGTCGCACCGCGGGCTGCTGCCGCCGGCGTCCGTCCGGGCGCACGCGCGGCGGCTGATCGAGCGCTTCGGCATCAAGGCCTCCACGCCCGACGTACCGGCCTCGGCGCTGTCCGGCGGCAACCTCCAGAAGCTGCTGATCGGCCGCGAACTCGCCCATGACGCGCCGCTGTTGCTCGTCGAGCAGCCCACGCGCGGGGTCGACATCGGCGCGATCCAGAACATCCACGACCAGCTGATCGCCTACCGCGACACCGGTCACGCGGTCCTTCTCGTCTCGGCCGAACTCAGCGAGATCCGGGGGCTCGCGGACCGGGTCCTGGTGATGTACGAGGGCCGGATCACCGCGTCGTACGACAAGTCCGAGGCGGACGAACGGACGTTGGGGCTCGCGATGGCGGGCGGCACGAGCGAGCAAAAGGGAAGCCGCCGACTGACATGAATCCTTTCCTGCGACGAACCCGGGGAGCCCTGCGCTCCCCCGTCACCTTCTCCGTGCTCGCGGGCGTCCTCATCGGCGCGCTCTTCCTCGTCGGCACCGGCGCTGACCCGGTCACGGCGTACGAGGCGGTCCTGACCGGCTCGTTGGGCGCCGACGGCATCGGCTCCACGCTCTCCACCGGCACCAGCGTGCTCGGCATGGCGCTCGCGCTGGCGATCCCGCTGCGCGCCGGATTGATCAACCTGGGCGGCGACGGGCAGATGGTGCTGGGCGGGATCACCGCGGCCGTCACCGGCCTGTACTCGCCGCTGCCGGCGCCCCTGACCGTCGTGCTCGCCCTGCTCGCCGGCATGGCGGCGGGCGCCGCGTACGCCGCCCTGGCCGCCCTGTGCGAGAACCGTCTCGGCGTCCCGCTCCTGGTCAGCAGCCTGCTGCTGAGCTATCCGGCGGTCTCGCTCGCCTCCTACCTGGCGCGCTACCCGCTCAAGGAGCCCGGGTCCAGCCTCCCGCAGACCCGGGCGCTGCCCGACGGGGTGGCGCTGCCCGCGTTCGGCGACTCGACGGTGACGGTCGGGCTGGTCTTGGTCGTCCTCGCCGCGGCCGCCTACTGGTTCACGGACAAGCGGACCGCTTTCGGGTACGAGATCCGCATGACCGGCCTCAACTCCCGCTTCTCCGCGTACGCCGGTGTCGAACGAGAGGGTCTGACACTGAGGTTGATGTCGATCTCCGGGGCACTCGCCGGACTCGTGGGCGCGATCGGGGTGCTGAGCTTCCCGTACCGCTTCGTCGACGGCTCGCTCACCGCACCCGGCTACACCTGGACGGGACTCACGGCCGCGCTGCTCGCCACGGCCGCCCCGATCGGCACGGTGGTCTCCTCGTTCTTCTTCGCCGTCCTCCAGGTCGGCGGGCTCGCGATGGAGCGGACGACCGAGGTGCCGCGCGAGCTGACACAGGTGCTCCAGGCCATCGTGATCGTGTTCCTCGCGGCCCGACTGCGGTTCCCCGGACGGTGGTTCGACCGCCGCAAGGAGGCGGTGTGATGTTCCTCGACTCGGATCTGCTTCTGTCGGCGCTGCGCGCCCTCACCCCGATCCTGCTGGCCGCGCTCGGCGGCGCGGTCTGCGAACGGGCGGGCGTGTTCAACATCGGCCTCGAAGGCATGATGCTGATGGGCTGTTTCACGTCGGTCGCCACCAGCTGGTTCACCGGCAGCGCCTGGCTCGGCGTGCTGGCCGCGGCCCTCGCGGCCGCCGCGTACTCGCTGATCCTGGCGGTCGGTGCGGTCACCCTGCGCGGGGACGCGGTGGTGCTGGGCGTGGCCATGAATCTCCTGGCCGTCGGCCTGACCGGCTTCCTCCTGCGTACGGTCTTCGGTGTGCAGGGCACTTTTGACGACCCGTCACTGGCCGGGCTGCCGTTGGTCGGTGGCTTCACGCCGCTCACCTATCTGTCGTGGGCGGCGGTCGCCGTGGCCGCCGTGCTGCTCTCGCGGCACGTGTGGGGGCTCAGGCTGCGCGGGGTCGGCGAGGCCCCGGACGCGGCGGCGACACTGGGCGTGAGCCCGGCGAGGTACAAGTACGCGGCCGTGCTGGTCTCCGGAGTTCTGTGCGGGCTCGCCGGGGCCCAACTCGCCCTCGGCAATGTCACTTTGTTCACCGAGAACATGACCGCGGGCCGCGGCTGGATCGCCGTCGTCGCGGTCATGCTCGGCCGTGCGGCCCCCGTCGGTGTGCTGCTCGCCGCGCTGCTCTTCGGTCTCGCCGAGGCGGCCGGCTTCCGTCTCCAGGGCCTCGGTCTGCCCCAGCAGGCGACCGACGCCGCGCCCTACGTCGTCACGCTGGGCGCCCTCTTCCTCACGACGGCCCGTCGCCGTCGCCGTACCCCTTCTCCGTCCGGAGCCGCCTCATGAGCCAGTCTCAGCCAGATCTCCTTCCCGTCACCCGCATACCGCGCACCGGCCTTCCGGAGCACGCCGTCGTCGTCGGTGACCCGGCCCGCGCGGCCGCGGTCGCCGCCCTGCTCGACGGTGCCGAGGAGGTGTCGTACCACCGCGAGTACCGGGTCTTCAGCGGGAGTTGGAAGGGCGTGCCGGTCGTCGTCGCCTCGCACGGCGTGGGCGGTCCCGGTGCGATCCTGCTGTTTCAGGAGCTGGCGGACGCGGGGGTCCGCACCATCCTGCGGTTCGGTACGGCGGGCGCCATGAAGCCCGGCATCGGCGACGGCGACCTCGTCATCGCGGAGGCGGCCGTACGGGACGACGGGGTGACCCAGCAGCTGCTGCCGCCCGAGTACCCGGCGGTCTCCTCCCCCGAGGCGGTCCTCGCGCTCCAGCGCGCGGCCCGCGAGACGGGAGCCCCGCACCACCGCGGCATCGTCTGGACGCGGGCCGCGTTCCAGCCCGGGCTCCTCCCGCTCTTCTCCTACGACGGCGCCGGGCTCGCGGCGATCGAGATGGAGCTGTCCGCGCTGCTGGTCACCGCCTCGCTGCGAGGGCTCGTCGCGGGCGGTGTTCTCGTGGTCGACGGGGCGAACGCGGACGAGCTGGTCGACGACGAGGGCACCAGCGTGTACGACCCGCACCGCGAGGTCGTCGCGGCCGGTGTCGAGCGGGGCGCGGTGGTCTCGCTGGAGGCGCTGCGGCTGCTCGCGGAGGGGAACGCGCTGTGAACATCGACCTGTTGGTGCACGGCGGTGCCGTCCTGACGGTCGACGAGGCGGGAACCGTGGTGCACAGCGGTGCCGTCGCCGTGCACGAGGGCGAGATAGTGGCCGTCGGTCAGGCGGAAGAGCTGTGTACGCGGTTCACAGCCGACGAGTCCATCGATGCGAGTGACTGTCTCGTCCTGCCGGGCCTTGTGAACACGCACACGCACCTGGCGATGACCCTGTTGCGCGGCCGCGCCGACGACGTGACCCTCCAGGGGTTCCTGGAGCGGGTGCTGCCCGCGGAGGCCGAGCTGCTCGCGCCGAAGAACGTGGCGGCGGCCGTGCGGCTGGCGATCGCCGAGAGCGTGCGGGCGGGGGTGACCTCGGCGCTCGACATGTACTGGTTCCACGAGGCGGCCGAGCGGGCGGCCCGGGAAGCGGGCTGGCGGCTGCACTCCGGGCCCACCTTCATGGACGTGCCGGAGCCGCCCGACGGCCGCGCGTACGAGGAGCGGCTCGGGTGGGCCCGGCGGGACCTGGAGGCGCGCGGCGGGGCGCGCGCCGGCCGCCGTCCCGTCGTCTTCGCGCACTCCGCCTACACCCTCTCCCCCGAGCAGCTCACCGAGATCGCCGCCCTGGCCCGCGAGTTCGGGGCGCTGCTGCACATCCACGCGGCGGAGAACGCCACCGAGGTCGCCACCGTCGAGGTGCGGTACGGCAAGCGGCCGGTCGAGCTGCTGGACTCGCTCGGTGTCCTCGGCCCCGACCTGCTGCTCGCGCACGCCGTCGACCTCACCGGCCCGGAGATCGCGGCGCTGGCCCGGACCGGCACCGCGGTCGCCCACTGTCCGGTCTCGAACCTGAAGCTGGGCTGCGGGATCGCGCCGGTGCCCCGGCTGCTGAGCGCCGGGGTGACCGTCGGGCTCGGCACGGACGGGGCCGTCAGCTCCAACTCGCTGGACGTGCTGGGGGCCGTACGGCAGGCGGCGCTGGTGCACAAGGCGGACGGCGACCCGACGGCGGTCGGTGCCGAGCAAGCCGTACGCATGGCGACGATCGAGGGCGCGCGGGCGCTGGGCCTCGCGGAGCACCTGGGGTCGCTGGAGAGGGGCAAGCGGGCCGATCTGATCGTCCTGGACCTGAACGCCCCGCATCTGCGGCCGCTGCACGACCCCTGGTCGACGCTGGCGTACGCGGCGCACTCGGCGGACGTGCGCGACACCGTCGTGGACGGGCGGGTGCTGATGCGGGACCGTGAGCTGCGCACGCTCGACGAGAGGGCCGTGATCGCGGATCTGGAGGCGCTCGTCTGAGCAGGCCGCATAATGTGCTGAGACATCCGACGTCTCAGCGCAGTGCGGGGCGAGAAGGAGGCCGACATGGCTGTCACCGACGAGGCGATCGAGAAGATCAAGGGCATGATCGTCTCCGGCGCGCTGCGCCCCGGCGACCGGCTACCCAAGGAGAGCGAACTCGCCTCCGAACTGGGGCTGTCCCGCAACTCGCTGCGCGAGGCCGTGCGGGCGCTGTCGCTCATCCGGATCCTGGACGTCCGGCAGGGCGACGGCACCTATGTGACCAGCCTGGACCCGCAACTCCTGCTGGAGGCGCTGAGCTTCGTCGTGGACTTCCACCGCGACGACACCGTCCTGGAGTTCCTCGCGGTGCGCCGCATCCTGGAGCCGGCCGCCACCGCGATGGCCGCCTCCCGGATCAGCGAGCAGCAACTGGACGCGCTGGGCGCCCAGTTGGACAAGCTGGGCGACAGTCCGTCGGTGGAGGAGCTGGTCGCCTGCGACCTGGACTTCCACCGCGGGATCGTGCAGAGCTCCGGCAACTCCGTGCTCTGCTCGCTGATGGACGGCCTGTCCGGGCCCACCACCCGGGCCCGGATCTGGCGCGGTCTGACCCAGGAGGACGCGGTCAGCCGCACCCTGCACGAGCACCGGGCCATCCTCGCGGCCCTGCGCGACCGCGACGCCGAGGCGGCCCGCTCGTGGGCGACCGTGCACATCGCGAGCGTGGAGCAGTGGTTGCGCTCCACTCTGTGAGAAGCCTGTGTGAACCCTCCCAGCGGCACCGGAACGGGGGGTGTTCCGGGGTGGCTGACGGGGCAGTGATCCGTTCACTCCCCCGTGCAAGGGGGCTGCGGGCGCCCCCGCCGGACGCCGTAAGGTTGGTGCGTTAAGCGAGGGCACGTCGGAAGGAGGCGCTGGGTGATCGAGCTCGAGGGGGTTCCCGAGCTGATCGACCCGGTCATGGTGGCCGCGTTCGAGGGCTGGAACGACGCCGGCGACGCCGCCTCCACCGCGGTCGCGCATCTGGACAGGGAGTGGAAGGGCGAGGTGTTCGCGGCGCTCGACGCCGAGGACTACTACGACTTCCAGGTGAACCGCCCCACGGTGTGGCTGGACGGCGGAGTGCGCAAGATCACGTGGCCGACGACAAGGTTGTCGGTGGTCCGCGTCGGCGGTGACAAGCCGCGCGATCTCGTACTCGTCCGAGGTATCGAACCGTCGATGCGGTGGCGGTCGTTCTGCAACGAGCTGCTGGGCTTCGCCCACGAACTGGGCGTGGAGCTGGTGGTGATCCTGGGCGCGCTGCTCGGCGACACCCCGCACACCCGCCCGGTGCCGATCAGCGGGACCACGTCCGATCCGGACCTGGCCCAGCGGATGGACCTGGAGGAGACCAAGTACGAGGGCCCCACGGGCATCGTCGGCATCCTCCAGGAGGCGTGCACCCACGCGGGCGTGCCCGCGGTGTCGCTGTGGGCGGCCGTACCGCACTACGTGTCGCAGCCGCCGAACCCGAAGGCGACGCTGGCCCTCCTGAACCGTCTGGAGGACCTGATCGACGTACGGATCCCGCTGGGCGAGCTGGCCGAGGACGCGCGCGCGTGGCAGGTGGGCGTGGACCAGCTGGCCGCCGAGGACACCGAGGTCGCGGAGTACGTCCAGACGCTGGAGGAGGCCCGGGACACCGCGGAGCTGCCGGAGGCCTCGGGCGAGGCGATCGCCCGGGAGTTCGAGCGGTATCTGCGACGCCGGGACGGCGGCCAGCCGGGTCAGCCGGGCGGGCACGCGACCGCGGACGGCAGTGACAGCACGGCCTATCTGCGGGACGCTCCCGGGGGCCGTACGAAGCCGCCCAAGCCGCCGAGGCCGGAGACCGACCGGGACACCGACACGGACGCGGAGACGGGCACGGAGACCGGTACGGGGGCCGAGCCGGACGACGGGGACTCGGCGTCGGAGGACTGAGCCGGACGACAGGGACTCCTTGTCGGAGGACTGAGCCGGTGAGGGCGGTGCGCGGTGTCCGGCGCACCGCCCTCCGGCGTGTCAGACCTGGTCGACCGCCACCACGTCGTAGTCGGTGGTCGGCGTCGGCTCCACGTCGAAACGCGCGTTGGGCAGGTACAGGCGCCCGCCCCAGGCGGCGACCGTGGTCGGGATGCGGAAGCGCGGGTCGGTGATCCGGGTGAGCGCGGTGCCCCGGGTGCCGGCATCGTTCAGCCGGAACACGTCGATCGCGTTCTGCTGCTGCTGGACGGCGTAGAGGATCCGGCCGAGCAGCAACAGCCCGTCGCGTTGGGGAGTTTCGCCCCGCCCAGGTCGACGGCGCGGGCGGCGCCGGTGCGCGGATCGACCCGCATGAGTCCGCCGCCGTTCGCGTAGCCGTTCACCACGAGCAGCGCGCGGCCGTCGGGGGTGCGCTCGATGCCGTTGGCCGTGAAGTCGGGCCCCTGCTGCCAGTCCCCGGACAGGGGTACGGTCGTCACCGCGCCCTTGGCCAGCTTGTAGAGCACCGGCTTGAAGGAGTCGGTGAACCAGGCGGCGCCCGGCGTGAGGACCACGTCGTTCACGAAGGTGCCGCCGGTGGCGTACACCTGCTCGGTCTCGCCGGAGCGGGCGTCGGCGACCCGGATCTCGCCGCTGGCGCCGCCGGCGAGGAAGAGTCTGCCGTGCCGGTCGATCTTGAGGCCCACGGTCGGGCGGCCCGCGCCCTTCACGACGACCCTGCCCTGACCGGTGGCCAGGCTGGCACGGTAGACGTCACCGTTCGCGAGAGACCCGAAGTAGCCGTACGGCTTCGAGCCGATGGTGATGCCCTCGGGCTGGAAGCCGTCGGGGAGGGGGAACTGCGCGGGCCACGCGGTGTGCCGGGTTCCGGCCGCCTGGGCGGTGCCGCCGAGCAGGGCCGCTCCGGTCAGTGCGGCGGTCGCGGTCAGGAGTGTGCGACGTGCGAAGGAACGGTCTGCGGGTGCCACGGTGCGTCCTTCCGCAAGGAGGCCGGCGCGGGGCCGGCCGAACGGTCAAGCGACGCTCCCACCCCATCACATGACGGCCGTCTCCACAGCCCCTGGCCGGATTGTGACGTCACCCAACTCAACCGGTTCTCCAACCGAGTTGGCGAACGTGGTCCGGACGGGCCGACCGGGAAGGGGCGCTCCCTCTGTGGTGAGGGAGCGCCCCTTCTCGACGGCCTGCGTACGGCCTGCGTACGGCCTGCGTACGGCCTTCTAGAGGGCCACGCCCAGCAGCGCGTCCACGGCACGTGTCACCACTCCGGGCGCGCCGATGTCCGTGCCGCCCCGCTCCTCCTGTACGGCGGCCCAGCGGTCGACGGCGAGGAGCGCGGCGGGCGCGTCCAGGTCGTTCGCGAGGGCCTCGCGGATCTCCTCGACGAGCGCCTCGGCGGACGGTCCGTCGGGCCGGGAGACGGCGGCACGCCAGCGGCCGAGCCGGTCGACGGCGTCCTGGAGGACCTGGTCGGTCCACTCCCAGTCGGCACGGTAGTGGTGGGCCAGCAGCGCCAGCCGGATGGCGGCGGGGTCCACGCCCTCGCGCCGCAGCTGCGACACGAAGACCAGGTTGCCCTTGGACTTGGACATCTTCTCGCCGTCGAGGGCGACCATGCCGGCGTGGACGTACGCCTTGGCCATGGGGAACTCGCCGGTGAGCACCTGGGCGTGCGAGGCGCCCATCTCGTGGTGCGGGAAGGCGAGGTCGGAGCCGCCGCCCTGGACGTCGAAGGTCATGCCGAGGTGGTCGAGGGCGATGGCGACGCACTCGATGTGCCAGCCGGGGCGGCCGCGCCCCAGGGAACCGCCGTCCCAGCTGGGCTCGCCCTCGCGGGCGGCCATCCACAGCATCGGGTCGAGGGGGTTCTTCTTGCCCGGCCGGTCGGGGTCGCCGCCGCGCTCGGCGGACAGCAGCCGCATGGCGGCCGCGTCGAGGTTCGAGACCTTGCCGAAGTTCGGGTCGGACTCGACGGAGAAGTAGACGTCCCCTTCGAGTTCGTAGGCGGCGCCGGCGTCCCGCAGCCGCTCCACGAGCGGCACGATCCCGGGTATCGCCTCGACAGCGCCGATGTAGTGCCGCGGGGGCAGCATGCGAAGCGCGGTCATGTCCTCGCGGAAGAGGGCCGTCTCCTTCTCGGCGAGGGCGGCCCAGTCGACGCTGTCCCGCTCGGCGCGCTCCAGGAGCGGGTCGTCGATGTCGGTGACGTTCTGGACGTAGTGCACCTGCCGCTTCGTGTCGAGCCACACGCGCTGCACGAGGTCGAACGCGTTGTAGGTCGCCGCGTGCCCCATGTGGGTGGCGTCGTACGGCGTGATGCCGCAGACGTAGAGACGGGCGACGGGACCGGGGTCGAGGGGGACCAGACCGCCGGTCGCGGTGTCGTGGATCCTCAGGTCGCGGCCCTGACCAGGCAGGGCGGGGACCTCGGAAGCGGGCCAGGCATGCATGTCATGAGCCTAACCGGACGGATGTTCCGTATACGAACCGGACCGGGCCGGATGGCCGGTTGGGCCTTCTTGCGCGGTACGGGCACATGTGCAGTGTGCTGCTAGACGGGCGGCCAGGGAATGGCCGGCCACTCGCCGCTCGGCTCCGGGTGCCTGCCGGAGTCCAGCAGCGCGTCGACACGCGCGCGTGTGGCGTCCAGTTCGGCGGGCGTGATCAGGGGGGCCAGTCGGGTGGCCAGCTCTCCCGAGAGGGCCTCCCGGAGCCCTTTCAGCACGTCGACCGCCTCCCCGGTCAGGGGCTCCCCCGCCCAGCCCCACAGCAGGGTCCGCAGCTTGTTCTCGGCGTTGAAGGTCACGCCGTGGTCGATGCCGTACAGGCGGCCCTCGGCGCCGGGCAGCAGATGGCCGCCCTTGCGGTCCGCGTTGTTGATCACCGCGTCCAGGACGGCGAGTCTGCGCAGCCGTTCGTCGTCGGCGTGCACCAGCAGCGCGGTCTTCCCGTCCCCGACCTCGGCGAGGCCGATGGCCTTCCAGCCCGGCTCGGGCTCCTCGGCGTCGACCAGGGCGAGCAGCTCACTGCCGGGCACGCCCTCGATCCACAGCTGGCACATGCCCTCGCCGTAGGGGCCGTCGCGCAGCACCGTGGGCGGTACGAGCCCCCAGCCGGTCGCCTCGGACACCTCGTACGCGGCGACCTCGCGCTGGGCGAGGGTGCCGTCCGGGAAGTCCCACAGGGGCCGCTCGCCGCGGACCGGCTTGTAGACGCAGAGGACCTCCTGGCCCTCGTACGCGACGGAACACTGGAGCACCGCGTTGGAGGCGTCCCGGATCTGCCCGCGTACCGTCAGCTCACCCCGGGTGAGCAGCTCTGCCGTGGTCACGCTCCGCGGCGGTATCCGTTCTGGCGCGGACATACGTGTCCTTCCGGGTCGAGCGGGAGGCTGCACAGCGGGCACGGCGGCCGCCCGGCGTTGACGACGTCCAGGGCACGCTTGGCGAAGGCTCTGGCCTGCGCGCCGGTGAGGCGGACCCGCAGCATCGGGGGTCCGTTCTCCTCGTCCTGGAGGAGCCGCTCCTCGGCCTCGGCGAGGTCCTCCTCGGAGTCGGCCTCCAGCTCGACGAGGGCCTGCGCCTCGACGATCATGCGCTGCTCCTCGCCGTCCCAGGCCAGCGCCATGGTGCCGACCCGGAACTCCTCCTCGACGGGGGTGTCGAGGGGCGCGGTGTCGGCGACGTCGGTGGGCGGCACGGCCGGCACGGAGGCGCTGCCACCGCTGCGGCGCACGACCTCGTCGAGGAGTTCGTCCATCCGCTCGGCGAGGGCGGCCACCTGCGTCTTCTCCAGGGCCACGCTGGTCACTCGGGGGCCGGCCGTGGCCTGGAGGAAGAACGTACGGCGTCCGGGCAGTCCGACCGTGCCGGCCACGAAGCGGTCCGGCGGGTCATAGAGGAACACCTGACGGGACACGTCCTGTCTCCATGGGATCGGTGTGGATTCGCGAGTACGGGAACGACGGGAACGTCCATGTGCGAACGCGCGTGAGTGAACCGCTTCACCCTACTGCGCCCGACGATCACGGTGCGCCCGCACCACCACCGACCGGGGCGTCACCGCCCGCCGTCTCCTCGCGCGGCACCAGGGACGCGAAGTCACCGGTGTCACCGAGGCGGACGAGGAACGGCCTCAGCCGGGTGTAGCGGATGACGGTGACGGAGCACGGTTCGACGGAGATCCTCTGGAAGAGGTCCAGGTGAAGTCCGAGTGCGTCGGCCACGAGCGACTTGATGATGTCGCCGTGCGAGCACATCAGATAGACGGCGTCGGCGCCGTGATCGCGCTCCACGCGCGCGTTCCACTCGCGTACGGCCTCCGCCGCGCGGGTCTGCATCGCGCGCATGGACTCGCCGCCGGGGAACGCGGCCGCCGACGGGTGGGCCTGGACGACCTCCATGAGCGGCTCGTCCATGAGTTCGGCGAGCTTGCGGCCGGACCAGTCGCCGTAGTGGCACTCCCCGATGCGCTCCTCGCTGTGCACGGCGAGGCCGGGGCGGGCGTCGAGCAGTGGGCGGACCGTCTCCTGGCACCGCTGGAGGGGGCTGGCGACCACCTCGGAGATCGGCACGCCCTCGAGCCGGCCGGGCAGCGCGGCGGCCTGCGCGGCGCCGCGCTCGTCCAGGGCGACCCCGGGCGTCCACCCGGCGAGCAGTCCCTCGGTGTTCGCGGTGGATCGTCCGTGCCTGACAAGGATCAACGTGGGCATGCGGCAAGGGTAGGCGTACGCCGGAATGTCATGTCCTTCGAGCGACGGGAGAACACGCTCCGTGATCGTCGACTGTGCCATCTACCGGGAGGGACACCGGACCGAGGGGCCCGAGGACCTGTCGGACGCGCTGGACGAGGCGCGATCGGCGGGCGGGTTCGTGTGGATCGGTCTGCACGAGCCGTCGGAGAAGGAGTTCGAGCTGGTCACCAAGGAGTTCGGGCTGCACCCGCTGGCCGTGGAGGACGCCCTCAAAGCGCATCAGCGGCCCAAGCTGGAGGTGTACGACGACTCGCTGTTCGTGGTCCTCAAGCCGGTCGTGTACGAACCGGAGAGCGACGCCGTCTCCACCGGCGAGGTCATGCTCTTCCTCGGCGACGGCTTCGTGGTGACGGTCCGTCACGGTGTGGGTTCGCCGCTGAAGGCCGTGCGCGAGCGTCTGGAGCACGAGCCGAAGCTGCTCGGCAAGGGACCCACCTCGGTGCTGTACGCGGTCGCCGACGCCGTCGTGGACCACTATCTGGAGGTGGCGACGGAGCTCGGGACCGACCTGGAGGAGCTGGAGGCGGAGGTGTTCTCACCGGACGGCGGCGGCTCGCGGAACACCGCGTCCCGGATCTACACCTTCAAGCGGCAGATCCTGGAGTTCCGCCGGGCCACCGTCCCGCTCACCATGCCGCTGACCCGGCTCGCGGGGGTGGGGGCGTACGGCGGGACGGTGCCGTTCGTCAACGACAAGGCGCGGCCCTTCTTCAGGGACGTCAACGACCATCTCGCGCGCGTGAACGAGTCGGTGGAGGGCCTTGACCGGCTGGTGTCGGACGTCCTGTCGGCGCATCTCGCGCAGATGAGCGTGCGGCAGAACGACGACATGCGGAAGATCTCGGCGTGGGCGGCGATGGCCGCGATCCCCACGATGATCGCGGGGATCTACGGCATGAACTTCGAACACATGCCGGAGCTGCACTGGGTGTGGTCGTATCCGGCGGTGATCGCGGTGATGGGCGTCCTGGAGGTGCTGCTGTACCGGACGTTCAAGCGGCGGGGCTGGCTCTAGGGCCGGGCGTCGTGCGGCAGACGGGAGTGGTCAGCCAGGCCCTAGGGGTGGCTCAGGCGAACTCGGGTGCCGAGGTCGCGGGTCCGCCGAGGGCGTCGCGGCGCTCCGGCATCCTGAGGGAGACCATGCGGCGCCAGCCCGCGGCGCGCTCGTAGGCGTAGACGGCGTGGATGCCCGCGGCCAGGACGGCGGACTTCGCGCGCGACCAGCCGAGGATGCGGCCCATGTGGGACATCACCGCGAGGCTGACGTCCCGGTAGACGCGGATCTCGGCCAGCGCGCACTCCTTGAGCGTGCGCTGGATGGCGCGGCCGTGGCCGGCGCGGGCGAAGCGGAGCAGTTCCTCGTGGCAGTAGGCGAGGTGGTTGTCCTCGTCGGCCGAGATCATCCGCACCGCGCGGCCGAGTTCGGGGTGGTCGGCGAAGTGCTTGCGCAGCAGTTCCATCTGCTCGGAGGCGCGCTGTTCGGTGACCCTGCTGTGTGCGAGGTACGTGACGATGTCCTGCACGGTCAGCGGCTCGTCGCTCTTGAGCTTGTCGTGGGCGAGGCCGATGCCGTGCCTCTCCAGGAGCATCGTGTAGTCCGTCTCCGGGGGGACCGGGACGGGTTCGAGCCGGCGCTTCTTCATCAGGGCGTTGAAGATCCGCCCGTGCTTGTCCTCGTCCGCTCCGTGGCGGGTGATCTTGGGGGCGAGTGCGCGCTCGCCCGGGGGCACCAGCGCGGCGATACGGGCGTTCTCCCAGCCGCCCTGGGACTCCCCGCTGGCCGCGATGGAGCAGAACAGCCGGAAGGACTCGTCGTGGTCGAGGATCTCCTGGAACAGGCTCTTGGCCGAAAGCATCGTGGGGCACCTCTCTGCCGGACTCCGCGGCAATCCGCAAAGAAAGAGTCAAATGCGGCGCGAGGGGTGCTGCAACAGCTGTGTCGGACAACTCCGCCAAAAGGAGGACGGGCGGGGTCACTCCGGGGGCGTAACCGCGCGGGCGCGACCGCGTTGTTTGAGGTGACGGCCGTGGCGGGGAAGACCCCCGAGCCCCCACCACGGCCGCGGAAGCCTCCGGCGGCGGGACCGGGGTCGTGAGGGTGACTGGCTTGGGCGGTGGGGCCGGGTCAGGGTGGCCGGCTTGAGTGGTGGGGCCGGGTGGCGCGGAGGTGTTGGGCGGTCGGGTCGGGTGCACGCTGACCGGCTCCGGCGGTCGGGGCGGTGACACGGGAGCCTCCGGTTGGCGGACCGGTTGCACGCCGACCGACTTCAGTCCGACCGGGCTCCGCAACGAGCCTGCGGCGGTGGGCTCGGGGCACGCTGGACGCCTTCAAGCCTCGGGGGCCGGGGCCCGGAAGGTCGGTAGGCGGCAGCGTGTCGTCGGAGCGGAGTTGAGGCCGGGGGCGGGGTGTACGGCCCGGGCCCCCGGCCGTGACCATGCGCGGGCGGTCCTGGGCAGGGGCTAGGCGAGGCCCGCGCGGTCGAGGGCCTCCGTGCCGGCTCGGAGGGCCGCGAGGCGTTCGTCGAGGGTGAAGCCTGCGGGGGCCAGGGTGAGGGTGGTGACGCCGGCCGCCGCGTACTGCTTCATCCGGTCCGCGATGCGGTCCACCGAACCGAGCAGCGTCGTCTTGTCGATCAGGTCGTGCGGGATGGCGGCCGCGGCGCCGTTCTTGTCGCCGGCCAGGTACTTGTCCTGGATCTCGGCAGCCGCCGCCTCGAAGCCCATGCGCTGGGCGAGCTGGTTGTAGAAGTTCTGCTTGCGGCTGCCCATGCCGCCCACGTACAGCGCGGTGTAGGGACGGAACGTGTCGGCGAGGGCGGTCACGTCCTTGTCCTCGCCCAGGGCGAGCGGCAGGGTCGGCACGATGTCGAAGCCCTCGAGCGTCTTGCCGGCCTTCTCACGGCCCGCCCGCAGGTACTGGATCGCGGTCTCCTCCAGGTGCTCCGCGGAAGGGAAGATCAGCAGGGCGCCGTCGGCGATCTCGCCGGTCTGCTCCAGGTTCTTCGGGCCGATCGCGGCGATGTACAGCGGGATGTACTCACGCTCGGGGTGCACGGTCAGCTTGAGCGGCTTGCCGGGACCGCCGGGCAGCGGCAGCGTCCAGTGCTGCCCCTCGTAGGACAGCCGCTCGCGCGACATGGCCTTGCGGACGATCTCGACGTACTCACGCGTGCGTGCCAGCGGCTTGTCGAACTTGACGCCGTACCAGCCCTCGGACACCTGCGGCCCCGAGACCCCGAGGCCGAGACGGAAACGGCCGCCGGAGAGCGAGTCGAGGGTGGCCGCGGTCATCGCGGTCATCGCCGGCTGACGGGCCGGGATCTGGAAGATGGCCGAGCCGACGTCGATGCGTTCGGTCTGCGCGGCGACCCAGGTGAGCACGGTGGCCGCGTCCGAGCCGTAGGCCTCGGCGGCCCAGCAGACGGAGTACCCGAGGCGGTCGGCCTCCTTGGCGACGGCGAGATTGTCCGCGTCCATTCCGGCGCCCCAGTAGCCGAGGTTGATCCCGAGCTGCATGGCCGATTCCCCTTACCGATCAGTAACGTCCTTGTCTCAGACCTTAGCGCGACCGGGCTCACCGGGGCAGGTCGCGGGCCGTGCCATGACGGACGCCATTACCGCGCACCTGTCGCAATCCGTTGTCCACAGGCCCCCACGCGACAGGTTCTGGCCAGTAATCTCGGCGTTCATGGAGCAGAGGCATCTCGGCCGTACCGGCCTGCGCGTGTCCCGGATCGGACTCGGCACCCTCACCTGGGGCAGGGACACCGACGAGCACGACGCGGCGGACCTCCTGAAAACGTTCTGGGAGGCGGGCGGGACGCTGGTCGACACGGCGGACGTGTACGGCGACGGGGAAGCGGAGTACCTGCTCGGACGCCTCATAGACGGCCTGGTCCCGCGCCGGGACCTGGTCATCTCCACGAAGGCGGGCAGTGTGCCCGACCCGGACCGCCGCGTCGACGGCTCGCGCGGGCACCTGCTCTCCGCGCTGGACGACTCACTGGCCCGGCTCGGCACGGACTACGTCGACGTCTGGCACATCCACTCCTACGACCCCAACACCCCCCTGGACGAGACGCTCCACGCCCTCGACCTGGCCGTCAGCAGCGGCCGCGTCCGCTATGCCGGGGTGTCCGACTTCTGCGGCTGGCAGCTCGCCAAGGCGGGGACCTGGCAGCTCTCGGCGCCCGGGACGCGGACCCGGCTGGCCGCGACGCAGCTGGAGTACTCGCTGCTCCAGCGCGGGATCGAGCGCGAGGTGCTGCCGGCCGCGCTGGATCTCGGCATCGGACTGCTGCCGTCCTCGCCGCTGGGGCGCGGGGTGCTGACGGGCAAGTACCGCGGGGACGCGACACCGGCCGACTCCCGGGGGGCCTCGGAGCATCTGGCGCCCTTCGTCGCGCCCTACCTCGACGACACGGCGAGCCGCATCGTGGACGCGGTGGCGACCGCGGCGGACGGGCTCGCGGTGACGCCGCTCCAGGTGGCGCTCGCATGGGTCCGGGACCGGCCGGGGGTGGCCGCCCCGATCGTCGGCGCGCGCAACTCGCAGCAGCTCACGGCGGCATTGTCAGTGGAGGCCCTTAGTCTTCCTGACGAGATCTGCCGGGCGCTCGACGATGTGTCGGCGCCCGTGCACCGCTATCCCGATCACGACTGGAGCACGCTGTGAGCACGGAGCCGGAGCCCACGGAGAACACCGACCCGGAGACGCGGGTGGCCGCGCCGGAGCCGGAGCCCGAGCCGGCTCCGCAGGGTGCGGACGCAGCACGGGGCGCGGAGGCCGACGCCGAGGGCGCCGGGGCGGATGCCGCGGGTGAGGCAGCCGAGGCGACCGGGAGCGAGGGCACCGAAGGCGACGGCGCGGACAAGGCTCAGTTGTCCGAGGCCGAGGCCGAGCTGGCGGCGCAGCGGGTCGAGCGGGAGCGGATCGCCCGGCGCAAGGCGGAGAAGCAGGGGCCCGTCGAGGCCGGGGCCAAGCTCAGCGGGAAGGCCGCCGATCTCCTCGCCGCCGTACGGGCCGTGGAGAGCGGGGCGAAGCCCGTGGCCGCCGTGTTCAGCGAGCCCGAGCCGCCGCGCCGGCCCGCGCAGGAGGCGGCGCGGTCCCGGCCGGTGTCGGCGGCGAGCCGTGCCGGGGACGGGGTCGGGGTCGGCGGGGCCATCGGCGTGGTCGCTTCTCCCGGTGGCGGTGTTTCCCCCCCCGGGCCCGGGCCCGAAGCCGTCGAGGCCGTTCGGCGGGTGCTGGCCGAGGGCGGGGCGCCGGAGGGGCTCGCGCCGCAGGTGGCCGCGGTGCTCGGGGAAGGGGCGGACGCCGAGCTGCGGGCGGATCCGTGGCAGTTGCTGCGGGTCGCCGGGGTGCGGCCCGAGCAGGCCGACGGGTTCGCGCGGGCCCTGCTGGGCGCGGAGTGCGCGCCGGACGACGAGCGGCGGGGGCGGGCGGTCACCGTCTGGCTCCTGGAGCAGGCGGCGCTCGCCGGGCACACCGCGCTGGAGATGCCCGCGCTCACCGCCGCGCTGGCCCAGCGGGGCGTGCCGGACACCGACGCGGCCGTACAGAGCACGATCGCCGAGGCGGAGGCCCTGGTCTTCCAGGACGCCCTCGACCCGACCGCCCCGGAGCCCGCGCATCCCGTCGAGGGTGCCGAGGACGACGAGGAGGGTGCGGAGCGGCCAGTGCGGATCCTGGTCGGTCTGGAGCGCTACGCCCTCGCGGAGGAGAGTCTCGCCGACGGACTGGCCCGGTTGATCAACTCCGTGCCCAAGGAGGACGGTTCGGCCGAGGACTGGGAGCGCGCGGCTGCGTCGGCCAAGGGCTCCGCCGCCGAGCTGATCCGTGCGACCGCGACACACGGCCTGGTCCTGCACACCGGCGGCGAGGCGTCCCTGGCCGAACCGGCGGCCCTGCTGGAGGCGGCGCGGAGCCTCGGCCTGCGGGCCTGGGCGGCCACCCACAGCCCCCTGGGCCGCGACCGCTTCGGCACGCTGCTGGGAGCGGGGCGGCAGGGTGCCGCGGCCTCGCAAGGAGCCGCCCATCCCGGCGACGCCCGCCCCCATCCCGGCGATGCCCGCCCCCACCCCGGGCCCGGTCGCCCGGAGGATGCCGCGCCCCCGGAGCGCACCACGCAAGACCAGCCCGCCGCCGACTCCCCCGCCCGCCCCGTCGCCACCGTCGCCGGACTGCTCTCCGGGGCCGAAGGGCCGGGGCGGGACGGCGACGGGGCGTTCGATCTGGATGTGCTCGTCGTGCTCGACGCGCCCCAGCTGGACGTCGAGACGGCCGCGCTGCTCGTGGAGTCGCTGCCGGACGGGGCGCGGCTGGTGCTGGCCGGGGATCCGGCGGTGTTGTGGTCGGCGGGGCCCGGGCGGGTCTTCGCGGATCTCCTCGCCGCGCGGATCTGCCCGCAGGTCGCCTCGCGCACTCCGGACCCCGGGCCGCTGGGCGAGTTGGTCTCCGGGATCGGCATCGGTGAGCTGAACAAGGTCGAGGCCCCCGGCAAGGAGGTCGTGATCGTGCCGGTGCGGGACGCGGGCGAGGCCGTGCACCGGACCGTGCAGCTGGTCGCGGACTCGGTACCGCGGGCGATCGGCGTGCCCGCCGAGCAGACCCAGGTGATCACGCCGGGGCACGGCGGCGCGGCGGGCACCCGCGTGCTCAACGCGGCCCTGAAGGAGCGCCTCAACCCCGGCCCCGGTCGCTTCGGCGGCTTCGACCCCGGCGACCGCGTCGCTTACTCCCCCACCCCGGGCCGTACGATCCCGGGCCACGTGGTGGGGGCCGACGCGGAGGGACTCCGCCTGACCTGCGGCGGCGAGGACGTGGTCGTACCGAAGGAGCGGGTGGAGCAGTCCGTACGGCACGGCTGGGCCCTGACCGCGCACCAGGCGGTGGGTGGTCGCTGGCCGGCGGTGGTGGCGGTGCTGCCGGGCGACGCTGCCCAGGCCCTCACCCGCCCCTGGGTCTACACGGCCTTCGGCAGTGCGTCCCGCCACCTCTCCGTGGTCCACGGCGCGGACCAGGCCCTCCCGAGGGCGGTCGCCGAGATCCCGGCCAAGCCCCGCACGACGCGCTTGCCCACCCTCCTGGCAACACCGACGGCCACCTGACGCGCCCCAAAGGGGCGCGGGGAACTGTGCGACCAGCCACAACGAACCCGTAGGCCGCCGCCTACGGACAACACAACGGCGGCCCCGGAGCCAATCCCTCCGGGGCCGCCGTCACACACCTCAGCGCTGATCCAGATCCAACGGTTCCAGATCCTCGTCCTCGAGATCCGCCCCGTCGGCCAGGTCGTCATCGTCGTCGTCGAACACCGCGCTGACGTCGAAGCGGCACACCACCCGCTCCACATCCACCTGCTCGAACGGCGCCTCCAGCCACTCCCCCGGCTCGGCCGGTTCGTCCGCCGCGGTCACCCACAGCGTGGAGTCGCCCTCCTCCAGGCCGAACTCCTTGTGCCGGGAGGCGATCTCGTCGGGCTCGAACTCCCCGAAGAGCACGCTCAGGGCACCGTGCACGGTGCCGGAGGCCCCCGTGCCGAGACTCTCGTCGGCCGCCTCGACACGCTGGGCCTGGGCCAGCAACCGCTGCGGCTCCGCCACCGAGTAGTCGCGGCGGATCAGCACGCTGAGCGCGTTCGGCTCCTCGGGGCCGGTGTAGGGCGGGGCGTCGTCCGCGCCGGGGATCTCGAAGGGGGTGACCTCGTCGTAGCGGTCGTAGAGCAGCTCGTCGTACACCTCGGCGGCCGCGGCCAGTTCGTTGAAGGCCTCGTAGACGGCCGGGTCGTCCTCCCCCGACCTCCGTTCGACCGCGGCCAGGTGGCGGTCGAGCGCGGTCTTGACCGCCTCGGCGGCGGCACGTACCTCGGCAGCGGTGGGCTGCACAGCATCAGACATAGTGCAGACGCTATCCGTACCGGGCCCCGGCCCGCACAATAGATGCGATGCCGGAATACGAATTTGTCGACGTGTACGTACCGCGCGGGGTCTCCCGCAAGGACGCCACACGCCTGCTGACGGACCATGCCGAGTACGGACACTGGGAGTTGGACCGACTGAGCCTGATGCGCGACGGCAGCCGCAGGGTGCGGTTGCGCCGGCGGATCATCCGCCAGGTGCGTGCCACGTGGTGAGACAGTACGAACGGAGCGGGCCCCGCCGAGGCGGGGCCCGCTCCGTTTCACGCGGTCTGCCCTACGCGGAGGCGCGGGCCTTGCGGTAGAGCACCGCGCCGGCCAGGAGCGCCCCGGCGCCCACGGGGATGGCCAGACCGATCGGCAGGTCGCTGCCGGTCCGGGCGAGCTGCGCGCTGCCCAGGGGCTGGGTCACCGTCTGGGTGCCCGGGTGGTTGCCGTGGGTGCCGCCACCGGGAGTGCCGTGCGGAGTGATCGGGGATCCGGGCGGACCGGGCTCCACGGGGCTTCCGGGGTGCCCCGGGCTGCCCGGCTGTTCCGGGGATCCGGGGGGAGTCTGGTGGCCGCCACCGGGCGGGAGGTGCCCGCCGGAGCCGTTGCCGCAGGCGTTGCCCATGGCGGGGTTGCCGATGCCGATGACATCGACGCTGTTGCCGCAGACGTTCACGGGAACGTCGATCGGGACCTCGACGTGGTTGCCCGACCCCACGCCGGGCGAGCCACCGGTGTGACCACCGGCGTGCGAGCCCCCACCGGAGCCGCCGTGACCGCCGTGGCCGCCCGAGCCTCCGGCTCCGCCGTGCCCACCATGGCCGCCGTGCCCACCGTGACCCTGGCCGCCGTGGCTCCCGTGTCCTCCGGAGCCGCCCGAGTCGCCGTATCCGCCCGAGTCGCCGTAGCCGCCGGGCGACCCGTGGCCTCCGCCCCGGCTGCCGCCCTTGTTGCCGCAGCTGTTGCCCATCGCGGGGTTGAGGACCCCGACGACGTCCACGGTGTTGCCGCAGGCGTTGACCGGAGCGTGCACCGGCGCGGAGACCGTGTTGCCCGACAGCACGCCGGGTGAGTTCGCGCTCGATCCGCTCGCGCCCGCGTCCGCGTGGGCGGCGCCTCCCGCGGCGGCGATCACGCCGGTCGCGGCCGCCACTGTCATCAGGCCCTTACGGGTGACTTGTCGCATGTACTGATTCCCTGCCTTCGACCTTGTCTCGAAATACCGCTTCAGCGCGGTTCTTTTCTTTTCGAAAAGGCCGGTCGGCCCCGGAGCGCATGGCGTGCGCTCCGGGGCCGACGGGCTCAGCCCTGTTTAACTGAGGGCGAGGCACAACGTCACTTGTTGATGCACGTGTTGCCGAAGGCGGGGTTCAGCAGACCGATCACGGAAACCGTGTTGCCGCAGACGTTCACCGGGACGTGCACGGGAACCTGGACGACGTTGCCGGACAGCACGCCCGGGGAGCCCACGGCGGCACCCTGCGCACCCGCATCGGCGACGGCAAGGCCCGCGCCCGCCAGAACCAGGCCACCAGTGGCAGCCGCAGCGGCGACGACCTTCTTGATCATTGTTCCTCCTTGTTGGCAATGCGATCCCAAGTAGCGGATCGCATCACCTGTAACGAGGAGGGAGTAATGGGGATACGAGCTTATGAGCGCATTCACTCTTCCCGGAGGATCTCGCACGGGCGGCCGAATAACCGCGTCAATCCCCGTCCGCACATGTCCTTTCGCGCCGGCTCTCGTCAGCTCGCGTCGATGAAGCGGTCCAGCACCCGCACACCGAATTTCAGCCCGTCCACCGGCACCCGCTCGTCCACGCCGTGGAACATGCCCGCGAAGTCCAGCTCCGGCGGCAGCTTGAGCGGCGCGAAGCCGAAGCCGCGGATGCCGAGCTCGTCGAAGGACTTGGCGTCGGTGCCGCCGGAGAGCATGTAGGGGATCGCCTTGGCGGCCGGGTCCTCGGCGACGAGCGCGGACTGCATGGCGTCCACGAGGGCGCCGTCGAAGGTCGTCTCGACGGCCTTGTCGGAGTGCACGTCCTCGCGCCTGACCTTGGGGCCGAGGATCTTGTCGAGGTCGGCGAGGAACTCCTCCTCGTAGCCGGGCAGGAAGCGCCCGTCGACGTGCGCGGTGGCCTCGCCGGGGATGACGTTGACCTTGTAGCCGGCGCCGAGCTGGGTGGGGTTGGCGGTGTTGCTGAGGGTCGCACCGATGAGCTTGGCGATGCCACCGAGCCGGGCGAGCGTGCCCTCCATGTCCTCCGGGTCCAGCTCGGTGCCGAGCGCGTCGCCGAGTTCGTCGAGGAAGGCCCGGGTGGTCTTGGTGACCCGGACCGGGAACTTGTGGCGTCCGAGCCGGGCGACGGCCTCCGACAGCTCGGTGATGGCGTTGTCCCGGTGGATCATCGAGCCGTGTCCGGCGGTGCCGGCCACGGTCAGCTTCATCCAGTGCATGCCCTTCTCGGCCGTCTGGATCAGATAGAGCCGGCGCTGCTCGTTCACCGTGAAGGAGAAGCCGCCGACCTCGCTGATCGCCTCGGTGACGCCCTCGAAGAGGTCGGGGTGGTGGTCGACGAGGTGCCGGGCGCCGTAGGTGCCACCCGCCTCCTCGTCGGCGAGGAACGCGAGGACGATGTCCCGCGGCGGCCTGCGCCCACTGCGCAACCGGTCCCGGACGACCGCCAGGGTCATCGCGTCCATGTCCTTCATGTCGACGGCGCCCCGCCCCCACACGCACCCGTCCGCGACCTCCCCGGAGAACGGGTGGTGGGTCCAGTCCTGCGCGTTGGCGGGTACGACGTCCAGGTGGCCGTGGATCAGCAGCGCGGGCCGGGAGGGGTCCTCGCCGGCGATCCGGGCCACGGTGGAGGCGCGTCCCGGGTGCGACTCGAAGATCTGCGGGTCGAGCCCCACCTCGGCGAGCTTCTCCGCGACCCACTCGGCCGCCTTGCGCTCACCCGGGCCGGAGTGGTCGCCGTAGTTGCTGGTGTCGATCTGGATCAGCTCGCGGCAGAGGTCCACGACCTCGTCCTCGCCGGTGACGCCCCTGGCCGTGTCCGTGTCGCTCACGCTGTTCCTCCCGCTGTCACTGCTGGTGGTTCCCCTCATCCTCTCCCCGCGGACCGGTCCGCCCCAAGACCGGTCCCGGTCCGTCACACGCCGTTCACGCGCGGGCCGGGACGGGGACGGGGGGTGATCGGGGCCCCTCGAAAGCCTGGTAATGTTTCCTTCGTCGCCGCGAGGGAAACCCCGCACGACAGACACCTTGTCCGGGTGGCGGAATGGCAGACGCGCTAGCTTGAGGTGCTAGTGCCCTTTATCGGGCGTGGGGGTTCAAGTCCCCCCTCGGACACCAACAGCGGTGCTGACCGGTTCTGGTCGGCACCGTTTTCTTTTGCCCTGGAGCAGGCGCTCCTCACGCACAGTGTGGGCGATCTCTCTCGGGAGTGAAACTCCCAGGTCACAGCGTCTCTGGTGGTCGTGAACGGCCCCGAACGGTCCTCCGGAATGGCCGATCAAGCCGTACGGACCTAGCTTCGTACTAAAATTTCCGGCTTGTTACGAGCTGGAGCCGGACAACCCCAGGCAGACCTGCGGGCCCGCCAGCGCCCCGGAGGTCTCCGGGATCGAGACGCGAGGACCGATGGCAGCCACTCACGAGAGCAGTGCTCTCGGCCTGCTCAACGAAGAGCTCAGCGCAGAGATCCGCGAACAGTTCGGCGACACCGCCCGTTTCTCCGGGGCCCCCGCCGCTTCCCCCCGCACCCTCGTCGACGTGTTCGAGGCGTCCGTGCGGTCCTGCCCCGACGAGCTCGCCCTGGACGACGGGACGACCCGGCTCACCTACCGCGCCCTCGCCGCCGAGGTGGAGCGGCTGCGCCGCAGGCTCGCCGCGTCCGGGGTCGGCCTCGGCGACCGGGTGGGCGTGCGGGTGCCGTCCGGCACCAACGACCTCTACGTGGCGATCCTCGCCGTGCTCGCCGCCGGTGCCGCCTATGTCCCCGTCGACGCCGAGGACCCCGACGAGCGGGCCGAGCTGGTGTTCGGGGAGGCCGGGGTGCGGGCCGTGGTCGGCGCCGGGCACGAGCTGACCGTCCACGGGCGCGCCGACGTCCCCTCCGCCCGGCCGGGCATCGAGCACGACGCGTGGATCATCTTCACCTCCGGCTCCACCGGCAAGCCCAAGGGCGTCGCGGTGAGTCACCGCAGCGCGGCCGCCTTCGTGGACGCGGAGGCGGCACTGTTCCTCACCGAGGACCCCATCGGTCCCGGCGACCGGGTCATGGCGGGCCTGTCGGTCGCCTTCGACGCCTCCTGCGAGGAGATGTGGCTGGCCTGGCGCTACGGCGCCTGCCTGGTGCCGGTGCCCCGCTCGCAGGTCCGGAGTGGCGCGGACCTCGGGCCCTGGCTGGTGGAGCAGGAGATCACCGTCGTCTCGACCGTGCCGACGCTCGCCGCGCTGTGGGAGCCCGAGACCCTCAACGACGTACGGCTGCTGATCTTCGGTGGTGAGGCCTGCCCGCCCGAGCTGGTGCAGCGGCTGGTCACCGAGGGGCGCGAGGTGTGGAACACCTACGGGCCCACCGAGGCGACCGTGGTGGCCTGTGCCTCGCTCATGTCCGGCGAGGAGCCCATCCGGATCGGGCTGCCCCTGGACGGCTGGGAACTGGCCGTCGTGGACGAGGCCGGGGACCCGGTGCCGATGGGCGCGAGCGGGCAGCTGGTGATCGGCGGGGTCGGGCTCGCCCGGTACCTGGACGCCGAGAAGGACGCGGAGAAGTACGCCCCGCTGAAGTCGCTGGGCTGGGAGCGGGCGTACCGCAGCGGTGACCTGGTGAAGGCGGAGCCCGAGGGGCTGGTCTTCCTGGGGCGGGCGGACGAGCAGATCAAGCTCGGCGGCCGGCGGATCGAGCTCGGTGAGGTCGACGCGGCTCTCCAGGCCCTGCCCGGGGTCGCGGGAGCGGCCGCCGCGGTGCGCACCGCCCGCAGCGGCAACCAGCTCCTGGTCGGGTACGTCGTCACGCAGGACGGCTGGGACCAGGCGGCCGCCGTGGAGAAGCTGCGCGCCGAACTGCCCGCCGCGCTCGTGCCGTTGCTCGCCCCGGTCGAGGACCTGCCGACCCGGACCTCCGGCAAGGTGGACCGCAACGCGCTGCCCTGGCCGCTGGAGGGGCTCGAAGCCGCCGTAAGGACAGAGGAGTTGTACGGCACCGAGGCCTGGCTCGCCGAGCAGTGGGCGGAGGTGCTCGGCATCCCGGTGTCCAGTGCCCGCGACGACTTCTTCGCGATCGGCGGATCCAGCCTGGCCGCCGCCCAGTTGACCACCCGGCTGCGCACCCGCTACCCGAGCGCTGCCGTCCTCGACATCTACCAGCAGCCCACGCTGCGGAAGTTGGCCCGGCGCCTGGAGGAGTCCGCGCAGGACGACAGCGCGGCGCGGGTGATCGCACCGGTGCCCCTCAGGTCCCGGGCGATCCAACTCCTCGTGCTCATCCCCCTGTTCACGCTGATGGGGCTGCGCTGGATGGTGCCGCTGGCCGCTGTCGGAAACCTCCTGCCTTCCTACGGCTGGCTGCCGACCGCCTCCTGGTGGCTGGTCGGTGCCGGGGCGCTGCTGCTGTTCAGTCCGCCCGGACGGCTCGCCCTGGCGGCCGGCGGGGCGCGGCTGCTGCTGCGAGGCGTGCAGCCCGGCCGCTACCCGCGCGGTGGCAGTGTCCATCTGCGGCTGTGGACGGCGGAGCGGCTCGCCGAGTTCACCGGGGCCACCTCGCTGACCGGTTCCTGGCTGGAGCGGTACGCGCGGGCGCTCGGCGCCAAGGTCGGCCAGGACGTCGACCTGCACTCGCTGCCTCCGGTGACCGGCATGCTCAAGCTGGGCCGGGGTGCGGCCGTGGAGTCCGAGGTGGACCTGTCGGGCTGGTGGCTGGACGGTGACCGGCTGGAGATCGGCCAGGTCAAGGTGGGTGCGCACGCCGTGGTCGGCACGCGCAGCATGCTCTTCCCGGGTGCCCGGGTCGGCAAGCGTGCCGAGGTGGCGCCGGGGTCGGCCGTCTCCGGGCAGATCCCGACCGGCCAGCGCTGGGCGGGCGCGCCCGCGGTCAAGCTCGGCAAGGCCAAGCGGAACTGGCCGAAGGAGCGGCCGGTGCGGGGCACGTGGTGGCGGGTGATGTACGGCGTCACGGGCTTCGCGCTGAGCGCCCTGCCGGTGCTCGCGGCCGGGGCGGCGCTGCTCATGGCCCGCGTACTCGTCGACCCGACCGACCTGACCGTCCGGAGCGTCGCCCTGGCCCTGGTCCCGGCGACCCTGTCCTTCGGGCTCGCCTACGCGCTGCTGCTCCTCGTCGCCGTACGGCTGCTGAGCGTGGGGCTGCGCGAGGGGACGTATCCGACGCACAGCCGGATCGGGTGGCAGGCCTGGACCGTGACCCAGCTGATGGACCGCTCGCGCGAGACGCTGTTCCCGCTGTACGCCGGTCTGGTCACGCCCGTGTGGCTGCGGCTGCTCGGGATGCGGATCGGGCGCGGGGCCGAGGTGTCGACGGTGCTGGCGCTGCCGAGTCTGACGACGGTCGGCGAGGGCGCGTTCCTGGCCGACGACACGCTGACCGCGCCGTACGAGCTCGGTGGCGGCTGGGTGCGGATAGGGCGTGCGGAGATCGGGCGGCGGGCGTTCCTCGGGAACTCGGGGATGACCGCGCCGGGGCGGACCGTGCCGGACGGCGGGCTGGTGGGCGTGCTGTCCGCCACTCCGAAGAAGGCGAAGAAGGGGACGTCGTATCTGGGGCTGCCGCCGGTGAAGCTGCCGCGCAGTGCCGCCGACAGTGATCAGAGCCGGACGTACGAGCCGTCGGCGGGGCTGCTGTGGGCGCGCGGTCTCGTGGAGCTGTGCCGGATCGTGCCGGTGTTCTGCTCGGCCGGGCTCGCCCTGCTGACGGTGGCCGCGCTGTGTGTGCTGGGGCCGTGGGCCTGGCTGCTGGCCGGAGCCGTGCTGCTCGCCGCCGGTGCGGCGGCAGGGCTGGTGTCGATCATCGCGAAGTGGCTGCTGGTCGGCCGGCATCACACCGGTGAGCACCCGCTGTGGAGCGGCTTCGTGTGGCGCAACGAGCTCGCGGACACCTTCGTCGAGGTGCTGGCGGTGCCGTGGCTCGCGGGTTCCGTGCCCGGTACGCCGCTGATGACGGCGTGGCTCAGGGGGCTCGGCGCGAAGATCGGCAAGGGCGTCTGGGTGGAGAGCTACTGGCTGCCGGAGACCGATCTGGTGACGCTGGAGGACGCGGCGACGGTCAACCGGGGCTGTGTGCTCCAGACCCACCTCTTCCACGACCGGATCTTGCGGACGGATACTGTTGTTCTCCGTGAGGGCGCCACGCTGGGCCCTGGCGGGATCGTGCTGCCCGGCAGCACGGTCGGGGCCCGCACCACGCTGGGTCCCGCGTCGCTCGTCATGGCCGCGGAGTCCGTCCCGGACGACACCCGCTGGCTCGGCAACCCGATCGAGGCATGGCGTCCCTGAACGCGGGCCACTCGGAGTCGGTGAGCGGTGTACCGGCGGATCCGAGTGACGACGCGGCGCAGGGAGCGGAAGCGGCAGTGGCAGTTCAGCAGGCGGCGGGGTCGGACCCGTACTTCCCGGACCACGGTGACGCCCGGTACCGGGTGCACCGGTACGAGCTCGCGCTGGACTACCGCCCCGCCCCGAACCGGCTCGCCGGGAGCGCCCGGATCAACGCCATAGCGGGGCGCTCGCCGCTCGCCGAGTTCATGCTCAACCTGTCCGACTTCAAGATCGGCCGGGTGCGGGTGGACGGCCGGCAGGCGCACTACACGCACCGCGGCGGCAAGCTGCGGGTGCGGCCCGCGAAGCCGGTGCGGCCCGGGGCCGCGTTCACGGTCGAGGTGCACTGGTCGGGCAACCCCAAGCCGATCGGCAGCCCCTGGGGCGGGCTCGGCTGGGAGGAGCTGGAGGACGGGGCGCTGGTGGCGAGCCAGCCGATCGGGGCGCCGTCCTGGTACCCGTGCAACGACCGGCCCGCGGACAAGGCGTCGTACCAGATCTCGGTCACCACGCCGTCCGCGTACGCGGTCGTGGCGGGCGGGCGGCTGCTGACCCGCACCACCCGTGCCTCCACGACGACTTGGGTGTACGAGCAGGCCGCGCCCACGTCCAGCTATCTCGTCGGGCTGGCGATCGGCAAGTACCAGACGGTGCTGCTCGGCGACCCGGGGCCGGGCGGGGTACCGCAGCACGGGCACATCCCCGCGCATCTGCTCCCGGAGTTCTCACGGGACTTCGCGCGGCAGCCGCAGATGATGGAGCTGTTCCAGGAGCTGTTCGGGCCGTATCCCTTCGACGAGTACGCGGTCCTCGTCACCGAGGAGGAGCTCGATGTGCCCGTCGAGGCCCAGGGGTTGTCGCTGTTCGGCGCCAACCACGTGGACGGGGCCCGGGGTTCGGAGCGGCTGGTCGCGCACGAGCTGGCCCACCAGTGGTTCGGCAACAGCGTGTCCATCGCGGACTGGCGGCACATCTGGCTGAACGAGGGGTTCGCCAAGTACGCCGAGTGGCTGTGGTCGGAGCGCTCCGGCGGCCGTACGGCGCAGCAACTCGCCGCCGCCGCGCACCGGTTGCTGTCCTCGCTCCCCCAGGACCTGCGGCTGGCGGACCCGGGCCGCAAGTCGATGTTCGACGACCGGCTCTACGAGCGCGGTGGGCTCACCGTGCACGCGATCCGCTGTGCGATGGGCGACGAGGCGTTCTTCCGGATGCTGCGCGGCTGGGCCGGGCTGCACCGGGGCGGGGCCGTGACCACGGCGACCCTGGCGGCCCACGTGAACCGCTTCGCGGACGAGCCGCTGAACGGCCTGTTCGACGCGTGGGTGCACGGGACCTCGCTGCCGCCGCTGCCGACGCTGGGTCCGGCGCGGCCGGCGCATCCGCCGACCAACACGGGACGGGTGCAGCCGTGACCCGACGACGTACCCCGCGGCAGCGGCCCGGCTGTCCTTGCGGTCTTCAGGAGTCGTACGACAACTGCTGCGGCCGGTTCCACCGGGGCGAGGCCGCCGCGCCGACCGCCGAGGCACTGATGCGGTCGCGGTACAGCGCCTTCGTGAGGCTGGAGCGGGACTACCTGCTGCACACCTGGCATCCCCGGACCCGTCCCGGTTCACTGGAGCTCGATCCCGGCATGCGCTGGACCGGGCTCGAGATCCTGGACACGACCGACGGCTCGGCCTTCCACTCCACCGGCACGGTGACCTTCCGCGCCTCCTTCAAGGGCGGCTCCCTGCGGGAGCGCAGCCGCTTCGAGCGGGTCGACGGGGCTTGGGTGTACGTCGACGGGGAGTTCCTCGACTAGGGCGCCAGGATGTCCAGTTCCTGAAGCGCGCCCTCCGCGATCTCGCGGGTCAGCGCCTCCGCGTGGCCCGCGTCGCCCGCACGGATCGCCTCGGCGAGGCGGACGTGGAGGGTGACGGCGGCCGGGTCGGGGTCCTCGAACATGACCTCGTGCCGGGTGCGGCCGGTGAGGACCTCGGCGACGACGTCCCCGAGGCGGGCGAACATCTCGTTGCCGGACGCGTTGAGGATCACGCGGTGGAAGGCGATGTCGTGGAAGAGGTAGCCCTCCAGGCGGTGGCCCTTGGAGTTGGCGACCATGCCGAGCGCGCACTCGGTGAGTTCGGCGCACTGCTCGGCGGTCGCGTGCTTCGCGGCCAGGCCCGCCGCCACCGGCTCGATCGCCGAGCGCAGCACGGTCAGTGAACGCAGCTGCTGGGGGCGGTCGGCGCCGGCCAGCCGCCAGCGGATGACCTGGGGGTCGTAGACGTTCCACTCCGCCTTGGGGCGGACCGTGACGCCCACGCGGCGGCGGGACTCGACCAGGTGCATGGACTCCAGGACCCGGACCGCCTCACGCATCACGGAGCGTGAGACGTCGAAACGCTGGGCCAGTTCGTCGGTGCGCAGAACGCTGCCCGGCGGGTACTCGCCCGCGGTGATCGCGGGGCCGAGGGTTTCCAGTACCTGGCCGTGCAGCCCCCGGCCCGATGTGCTCATGCACTCAGAGTACGGGGCGCGTCACGCCCAGAAAAAGTCAGACTTATTTGGCACAGACTCTTGAATAGTCCTACCTAATGGGTTTCAGTGGCGACGGCATCCGTCGGCATCGGATGTCGAGACGACAGCAGACAGTGAGGCAGCGATGAGTACCCCCCATGTCGTCGTGGTCATGGGCGTCGCGGGCACCGGGAAGACCACCGTCGGTCCCCTGCTCGCGGCCCGGCTGGGCGTTCCGTACGCCGAGGGCGACGACTTCCACCCCCAGGCCAACATCGCCAAGATGTCGGCCGGCACCCCGCTCACCGACGACGACCGGTGGCCGTGGCTGGACGCCATCGGCTCCTGGGCGCACGGGCGGGCGGGACTCGGCGGGGTGGTCAGCTGCTCGGCGCTGAAGCGGTCGTACCGCGACCGGCTGCGGGCCGCGGCGCCCGGGGTCGTCTTCGTGCACCTGGCGGGCGACCGGGCCCTCATCGAGGACCGGATGTCGCACCGGCAGGGGCACTTCATGCCGACCGCGCTGTTGGACTCGCAGTTCGCCACGCTCCAGCCCCTCCAGGAGGACGAGGCCGGGGTCGTGGTGGACGTGTCCGGCAGCCCGGAGGAGATCACCGGGCGGGCCGCCGAGGCGCTCGCCGCACTGCCGTAAGGCACCGTTCAGGATCGCCGGCCCCCCGCAACGCACATTTCCGAAGCACCCCCGTAAGAAGTCCCCGTACCTGCAAGGGAACCCCCGTGACCAGACTCAGCGTCGAGATGCTGGCAGCGGACGCACCGGAGCCGATCACCTCGGCCGGTCACGCTCAGCTGGGCATCGCCGTCCTGGCGGGCATCGCCGTCATCGTGCTGCTCATCACCAAGTTCAAGCTCCATGCCTTCCTGTCACTGACCCTGGGCACGCTGGTGCTCGGCGCGGTCGCCGGAGCGCCGCTGGACAAGGCCATCGCCAGCTTCACCACCGGCCTCGGCACCACGGTCGCCGGCGTCGGTGTGCTGATCGCGCTCGGCGCGATCCTCGGCAAGATGCTCGCCGACTCGGGCGGGGCCGACCAGATCGTCGACACGATCCTGGAGAAGGCGGGCGGCCGTTCGATGCCGTGGGCGATGGTCCTCATCGCCTCCGTGATCGGTCTGCCGCTGTTCTTCGAGGTCGGCGTGGTGCTGCTGATCCCGGTCGTGCTGATGGTCGCCAAGCGCGGCAACTACTCGCTGATGCGCATCGGCATCCCGGCCCTCGCGGGTCTGTCCGTGATGCACGGCCTGGTGCCTCCGCACCCGGGTCCGCTGGTCGCGATCGACGCGGTCGGCGCCAACCTCGGCGTCACGCTCGCGCTCGGCGTCCTGGTCGCCATACCGACGGTGATCATCGCGGGGCCGCTGTTCTCGCGGTACGCGGCCCGTTGGGTGGACGTGCCGGCGCCGGACCGGATGATCCCGCAGCGCGCCTCGGAGGAACTGGAGAGGCGCCCTGGGTTCGGCCCGACACTCGCCACGATCCTCCTCCCCGTCGTCCTGATGCTGTCCAAGGCACTGGTCGACATCGTGATCGACGACCCGGAGAACCTCACCCAGCGCGTGTTCGACGTCATCGGCTCCCCGATGATCGCCCTGCTGGCCTCGGTCCTCGTGGGCATCTTCACGCTGCTGCGGCCCGCCGGCTTCGGCAAGGACCGCCTCTCCCCGCTCGTCGAGAAGGGCCTCGCGCCCATCGCCGGCATCCTGCTGATCGTCGGCGCGGGCGGCGGCTTCAAGCAGACCCTGATCGACTCCGGTGTGGGTCAGATGGTCCTCGACATCTCCAAGGACTGGTCGATCCCGGCGCTGCTGCTGGCCTGGCTGATCGCGGTGGCGATCCGGCTCGCCACCGGTTCGGCCACGGTGGCCACGATCTCCGCGGCCGGCCTGGTCGCCCCGCTCGCGGAAGGCATGTCGACCGGCGAGACAGCCCTGCTGGTCCTCGCCATCGGCGCCGGCTCACTCTTCTTCAGCCACGTCAACGACGCCGGGTTCTGGCTGGTCAAGGAGTACTTCGGGCTTGACGTCGGGCAGACCGTCAAGACCTGGTCGATCATGGAGACGATCATCTCGGTGGTGGCGGGGGGTCTGGTGCTGCTGCTGTCGCTGGTCATTTAGCGGTACGGCGGTCGCGGCGCCCCCTGTCGGCTACGGCCGCCACAGGGGGTGTTCGCATTCCGCCCACTCCCGGCTCACCGACCCCGTCCGCAGTCCCCTCCTCGCCTCCGGATCGCCCAGTGCCATCCCGATGTGGCCCGCCAGGACGATGCCGATCGTGAGGGCGAGCCAGTCGTGGACGAAGGTCGCGCTGGTGCGCCACTGGATCGGGGTGAGGTGGGTGAACCACATGAGGAGGCCGGTGCCGAGCATGACGAGGGTCGCGCCGGCGATCCAGGCGGCGTAGACCTTCTGGCCCGCGTTGAACTTGCCCGCGGGGCGGGAGACCCGGCGCTTGTCGCGGCGCAGGGCGGCGCGCAGCCAGACGCGGTCGTGCGGGCCGAAGCGGTTCAGGAAGCCCAGGTCGGCGCGGAAGGCGCGGGAGGCGAGGCCCAGGAGGACGGGGAGGGGCAGGGCCAGGCCGGCCCACTCGTGGACGCGGACCACCAGTTCGCGGCGGCCGACGAGTTCGGCGAGCTGCGGGACGTAGAGGCAGGCGGCCGTGGCCACGCAGACGCCCATGAGGGCGGCCGTCGTGCGGTGCACCCACTTCTGGGAGCGGCCGAAGCGCCGGACCCCGGCGGCCTGGGGCGGGGCGTCAACTCGTAGGTGCATCGTCCCGCCCGTTCGACTTGCCGACCCAGGCGTCCACGTCGTAGCCCCGGTCCTCCCAGTAACCGGGCTCCACGTCCTCGGTGACGGTGATCCCGGAGAGCCACTTGGCGGACTTGTAGAAGTACATGGGGGCCACGTAGAGGCGGACCGGGCCGCCGTGGGAGTGGCCGATGTCCTTGTCCTGCATGCGCAGGGCGACCAGGACGTCCGGGCGGCGGGCCTGGTCGAGGGTGAGGCTCTCGGAGTAGGCCCCGTCGAAGCAGGTGAAGCGGACGGCGCCGGCCTCGGCGGTCACTCCGGCGGCGTCCAGCAGCGCGGACAGCCGTACGCCTTCGAACGGCGTGTCCGGGACCCGCCAGCCCGTCACGCACTGCACGTCCTTGACCAGCCGGGTCTGGGGCAGCGCCCGCAGGTCGGCCAGGGTGTAGGTGCGAGGCCGGGAGACCAGGCCGTCGATCTTGAGCTGGTAGTTCCCGGCGTTCTTGTGCGGCACGGACGAGGTCACCGAGTAGTAGCGGAAGCCGCCGCCGTTCGGGAGCAGACCCGTCAGGCCCGTGGGGTCCTTGTCGGCGGCGCTGCCGAGGAAGGCCTCCAGACCGCGTTGCAGGGTGGGCGCGGCGACCACGCCGAGGGCGCCCAGGCCGAGGGTGCCGAGGAGGACGCGGCGGCCGATCGGGGTGCCCTGTCCTTCCTCGGGATGTTCGGAGTTCACGTCACCATTCGAACACCCGCGAGCCCGGCGGGGCCAGGAATCGCGGGTGCTCGTCAGACTTCCGTAATCACTTCTCACGCCGCTCTCAGAGGGCTACGACGCCTCTTCGGCCGCCTTCTCCAGCTGGAACGCCTCGTTGCCGAGCCCGATCCGCGCGTGCGCCTCGGGCCTGCGGGCGCGCAGCAGGAGGCCCTGGGCCAGGCCCACCAGCAGGGCGAGGCCGATGATGCCGGGGAGCACCCAGCTCAGCGAGGAGTCCGGGCCCGCGCCGACCAGGACGTCGAAGTCCTTCACCGTGTAGCCGGCGATGACCAGCAGGGCGATGCCGGCGAGGGCGGAGGTGACCAGCCGCCAGGCCTGGGCGCCCGCGGCGCCGCGCCGCACGAAGAAGACGATCACGGAGGCGGAGGCGGCCGCCATCAGCACGATCACGCCGAGGGCGCCGATGTTGCCGAACCAGGTGAACAGGTGCAGGACCGGCTCGGTCGGGTCGCCGGTGGGCTTGTCGTCGGCGACCGCGAAGATCACGACCACCACGACGGACACGGCGGTCTGGAGCAGCGAGCCGGTGCCGGGCGCGCCGCTCGCGCTGTTGGTGCGGCCGAAGGCGGCGGGCAGCAGCCCCTCGCGGCCCATGGCGAAGGCGTACCGGGCGACGACGTTGTGGAAGCTGAGCATGGCCGCGAACATGCCGGTCACGAACAGGACGTGCAGGACGTCGGTGAAGGTGCCGCCGAGGCGGGACTCGGTGAGCCCGAAGAGCAGTCCCGCGCTCTGCTTCTGGGACTCGGCGACGACCGCCGAGGGGCCGGTGGCGACGGTGAGGGCCCAGCTGCTGAGCGCGAAGAAGACGGCGACGCCGCCGACGGCCAGGAACATCACGCGCGGCACCAGGATGTGCGGGCGGCTGGTCTCCTCGGCGTACACGGGCGCCTGTTCGAAGCCGAGGAAGGCGGCGATGCAGAAGCACAGGGCGGTGCCGACGCCGGCGCCGCTGAGGGTGTCCGGGTTGAAGGCGTGCAGGGACAGGCCCTCGGCGGCCGGGTCGGCGACGGCGGCGATGTCGAAGATGACGACCAGCACGACCTCGATGATCAGCAGAACGCCGAGCACGCGCGCGTTGACGTCGATCTTCAGCCAGCCGAGCGCGCCGACGACCAGAGCGGCGACCAGGGCCGGTATCCACCAGGCCACCGACAGGTCGGTGTAGGTGGCGAACAGTCCGGAGACCTCGAAGCCGAAGATGCCGTAGATGCCGACCTGGAGGGCGTTGTAGGCGACCAGGGCGACCAGGGCCGCGCTCGCGCCGGCGGTGCCGCCGAGGCCGCGGGAGATGTAGGCGTAGAAGGCGCCCGCGTTGTGGACGTGCCGGCTCATCTCGGCGTAGCCGACGCTGAACAGCACGAGGACGACGCCGAGGACGACGTAGAGGAGCGGCTGGCCGACGATCCCCATCACCGCGAATGTGGTGGGCATGACACCCGCGACGACCATGAGGGGGGCGGTCGCCGCGAGGACGGAGAGCAGCAGGCCTCCGGTGCCGAGCCGGCCGGCCCGCAACGCGCGGTCCTCGCCCTTGAACGTACTGATGCCTGGTCTGCTCTTGCTGGAACTGTCGGTGGTCATGCGGACCGTCCTTCGGGGGTTCGGGGGTGCTACACCGTGCCGAGCGCGCTGTCGCGGGCGGCACGGAAGGCGGAGTACGGCTCGCGGTCCGGATAGGACCAGGGGGCCGGGGTGGGGCGTTCGCCGATGCGGTGGAAGAGGGCGGCGGCCTCGGCGCCGCGGCCCTCGCAGACCTTCGCGTGGGCGAGGAAGTTCAGGTCGACCAGCCGGCGGGGGTGGCCCTCGTGCTCCCATTCCAGCCACCAGTCGAAGGCCGACTTCATCACCTGCCGGGCCCGGCGGCCGGTCCAGTGCCCGGAGGCGGCCGGGTCGCGCGGCTCGTGCCCGGCGGCGGCCAGCGCGCGGTAGCGCTCGGCGTGCGCGATGACCGGCAGGATCGCGAGCGGCGAGTCGGCGGGCGCCTGGTCGGCGGCCCAGTTGGCGAAGTCGTACACCTCGTGCAGCGGGTCGGGACCGGCCTCGGCACGGCGCTCGGCCAGCCTGGCGACCATCAGGTGGTGGGCGTGGTGGTGGTCGGCGTGCCGCTGTCTGATCTCGGCGAACACGTCGGACACCGCGTCCGCCGCGCCGAGGTCGCGTTCCAGCAGGAGCAGGCCGAGCCAGGGGGTCGGGTCGGCGGGTGCGCGCAGGGCCGCGGTCCGGCACGCCTCGCGGGCCGCTTCGGGCTTGCCCTTGCCGCTCCGGACGCGCTGGACCAGGGCGAGGGCGAGCAGTACGGCGGCGTCGGGGGCGTCCGGTTCGGCCACCAGCCAGTCCCGGGCCCAGGGCTCGCTGTACGGCTCCGCGGCGAGCACCGTCACCCGGTGGCCGCGCCGGTCCCAGTCGTCACCCGTGCGGGCGAGCAGCGACCGCACCGCCTGCCATCTGCCCTGCGCCAACGCGGCGCGTGCCTCGATGAGTTCGGCGTCGTCGAGGGCCGCGTCGAAGGCCTGGGCGGCGCGTTTTCGACTGCGGCCGAAGGGGGGCGGGGGCGGCGACACCGTGTGGGTTGTCCTCACGGAACATGGGGCGTGACGGGTGGGGCGGGAGGGGTGCCTGCGCGGATACGGGCAGGCGGGGCAGCCGATGCGGGCAGGTTCGGGGGGCCGATTCGCACCGCCATCGACTGATCACGGACAGCCAACCCCCCACCCATGGTTTGCGTCAAGGGTTGAAGACGCGTTACACGCGTCAACTCTCCATACCTGAGGGGAAGTTGTGACGTTCCGGTGCTGGTGGGACCCGGTCAAGGCCCGGCGTCTGTGGCGTACGCCATGGCGTGGTCCTCCCCTGCCCCGCACCATGGCGGGAACCCCCGCCGCCAAGACGGGCGCGATGACCGAATCGACGGTACGGATGCGGGTACTCCCAGGGGCAAGCCGGGCACTGGGACGCTACAGTCGGCCACTACCACCCCGCCGCCCGGCCGGACGATCGAGGTACGCAGCGTGTCGGTTCTGGTTCTGATTCTCGCCGTGAGTGCGGCCTGTTGCCTGGGCTTCGGGTTCGTGCTCCAGCAGAACGCGGCCCGGCAGGCCCCGCTGAGCGACTTCCTCTCGCCCCGGCTGCTGCTCGACCTGGTCAAGGTGCCGCGCTGGCTCGGCGGCATCGCCCTGATGGTGGCCGGCATGGTGCTGGGCGCGATCGCGCTGGGCCAGGGCGAGGTCTCCCTGGTGGAACCCCTGCTCGCCACGAACCTGCTCTTCGCCCTCGCCCTGTCCCGCAGGCAGACGAAGCAGCCGCTGGGCCGCCAGGGCTGGGCGGGCCTGGCGCTCCTCGCGGGCGGGGTGAGCGCGTTCATCGTGGCGGGCGAGCCGCGCGGCGGCACCGCGGTCACCGACCCCTTCCGGCACTGGCTGATCATCGGCGCGATGATCGGCCTCGCGCTGCTGCTCACCACCTACGCCAAGCGCTCCCGCCTGAGCGCGGGCCCGGTCCTGCTGGCCCTGGCGGCCGGTCTCCTCTACGGCGTCCAGGACGCCCTCACCCGGGTCAGCGGCCAGCGCTTCACCGAGGGCGGCCTCGCGGAGCTGCTGACCGGCTGGCAGCCGTACGCCGTGCTGGCCCTCGGGGTCACCGGGCTCGTCCTGGTGCAGAGCGCCTTCGAGACAGCGCCCCTTCGGATGTCCCTGCCCGCACTGACCGCGGCCCAGCCGCTCGCCGGGATCATCTGCGGCGTGGGCTTCCTGGGCGACCGCCTGCGCACCGACACGGGCGCGCTGACCTGGGAGGCGGTGGGCCTCGCGGCCGTCGTCGTGGGCATCGTGCTGCTGGGGATGCATCCGGCGATGCCGAGCGGAGCGGAGCGACCGGAGCCTGCGCGGGATCTTCAGCCGAGCTGAGGGTCGGCCTGGGGGCGGGTGCCGTGGCTGTGGTCGGGAGGCAGCGCTGCGCAGCGGCTGTGGTCGGGACGCGGCGCTGCTGTGGGCCCCTGCTTGGATGGGGGCCATGAGTGCTGCTGACGAGATTCTCGACATCGTGGACGAGAACGACCGTGTCGTCGGGCGGGTCCCGCGGGGTGCGGCGTATGCCGAGGGGCTGCGGCACCGGTGTGTGTTCGTTCAGGCCAGGGATGCCGAGGGGCGGCTGTTCGTGCATCGGCGGACACCCACCAAGCTGGTCTTCCCCTCGCTCTACGACATGTTCGTGGGCGGAGTGGTCGGCGCCGGCGAGTCCTACGACGACGCGGCGCTGCGGGAGGCCGAGGAGGAGCTCGGGGTGAGCGGTCTGCCCCGCCCGGAGTACCTCTTCAAGTTCCTCTACGACGACGGCGCCGGCCACACCTGGTGGTCCGCGGTCTACGAGGTCCGCTGCGAGCTCCCCGTCAGCCCCCAGGTGGAGGAGGTCGCCTGGCACGACTTCCTGCCGGAGGACGAGGTGGAGCTACGGCTGCGGGACTGGGAGTGGGTGCCGGACGGACTGGCGGCCTACGAGCGGCTCAAGGCGTACCGGTCGATGGGCTGACCGGCACCGGCCCCGGGGCGCCGGCCGCCGCAAGCTCCACCGTGACGCTGAGTCCGCCCTCCGGGCGGGGCACGAGCGCGAGGGTGCCGTCGTGCGCCTGGGTGATGGTCTTGGCGATCGCGAGACCGAGGCCGACGCCCGCGTGGTCCGTGCGCACCCGCTCCGTACCGCGCTGGAACGGTTCGGTGAGGGTGGCGGCCAGCGCCGGCGTGAGCCTCTCACCGGTGTTCTCGACCGTGAGCACCGCGACTCCGGCGCGGACGCCGGTCGTGACCCGCACGATCCCCTCCTCGGGCAGGTTGTGGACGATCGCGTTGTGCACGAGGTTCGTCGTGAGCTGGAGCAGCAGCGCGTGGGATCCACTGGTCGGAGCGGCGTCCCCACCGGTCTCGACCGTGACGCCCTGCTTCTCCGCGAGCGGGAGGAGCGTCTCGGTGGCCTCCTCCGCGAGCAGCGACAGGTCGACGGGTTCCCGGGTGAAGGACCGCTGGTTGGCCCGGCTGAGCAGGAGCAGCGCCTCCGTGAGGTCGATCGCCCGGGCGTTGACGGAGTGCAGGCGCTCGATGACCTCGCCGGTGTCGGCGTGCGGGTCGGCGCGGGCCACGTCGAGCAGGGCCTTCGAGACGGCCAGCGGGGTGCGCAGCTCGTGCGAGGCGTTGGCCGCGAACCTCTGCTGCTCGGCGACGTGCGCCTCCAGCCGGGCGAGCATCGCGTCGAAGGCGTCGGCGAGTTCACGGAACTCGTCCTTGCGGCCCGGCAGCTGGACCCGGTGGGAGAGCGAGCCGTGCGTGGCCGAGCGGGTGGCCTCGGTGATGCGGGTCAGCGGGGCCAGCATCCGGCCGGCGAGGATCCACCCGCCCACGAGGCCGAACACCAGCAGGAACGCCAGCACCGCGGCCGCCCTCGGGGCGAAGACCTGTAGAAGGGCGGAGCGGATGGGGAAGACGCCACCCGTGGGCCCGTCGTCCGGGTTGTAGAGCATCGCGCGGTCGGGGACGTAACGCAGCAGGAACAGCCATACCGCGGCGAGCAGCAGCAGACCGGCGACCATGAGGAACCCGGCATAGCTGAGGGTGAGTTTCAGGCGGACGCTCACCCCGGGCCGCCTATCCACGGACCGCCCCCGCGTCCCCGGCGCCCGGTTGCGGGTCGATGCGGTAGCCGACACCCGGCACGGTGGCGATGACCCAGGGTTCACCGAGCCGTTTGCGCAGCGCCGAGACGGTGATGCGGACGGCGTTGGTGAACGGGTCGGCGTTCTCGTCCCAGGCCCGCTCCAGGAGCTCCTCGGCGCTGACGACACCGCCCTCGGCGGCGACGAGGACTTCCAGCACGGCGAACTGCTTCCTGGTCAGCGCGACGAAACGACCGTCGCGGTAGACCTCCCGGCGGAACGGGTCGAGGCGCAGTCCCGCGATCTCCCGCACCGGCGGCCGGCTGTGGGCGCGTCTGCGGTCGAGCGCTCTGAGCCTGAGCGCGAGTTCCCGCAGTTCGAAGGGTTTCGTCAGGTAGTCGTCCGCACCGAGTTCGAAGCCGGATGCCTTGTCGTCGAGCCGGTCGGCCGCGGTGAGCATGAGGATCGGCATACCGCTGCCGGAGGCCACGATGCGTTCGGCGATCTCGTCACCGGAGGGTCCGGGGATGTCGCGGTCGAGGACGGCGATGTCGTACGTGTTCACGTCCAGCAGTTCCAGGGCGGTCCCGCCGTCACCCGCGACGTCGGCCGCGATCGCCTCCAGGCGCAGACCGTCGCGGATGGCCTCCGCCAGGTAGGGCTCGTCCTCGACAATCAGCACACGCATGGTCCCGATGCTACGAACCGCCGTATATCGGCGGCATATCGAAAACCGCATACGGGCCCGCAACATCGCGCCGCTTTGACTGGCGGCATGCACATGTATGCCGACCCCACGCCGGAGACCGGGCAGGAACGTACCGGGCTGGAACGTACCGGGCTGGAACGTACCGATCACGAAAGCGCCGGTCCGGAAGGCGCCCGTCCGGACGGTTCCGCCCGCCGGGCGGTCCGGCTCCGTCTGCGCCCGGACCCCTGGAAGCGCGGCCCGGTGCTCGCCGCGTCGGCGCTGCTGCTCGGCCTGCTCATGCTGCTGCACGGGAGCGTCCCGAACCGGATCGGGCACCTCGGCAGTCTGCTGGAGACCTTCCTGCCGTGGCTCGGTGTGTTCGTCCCGGTGCTGCTGGCCGGGGCGCTGCTGCGGCGCTCCGCCTCCGCCGTGGTCGCCCTGCTGCTGCCGGTCATGGTGTGGCTGAACCTCTTCGGCGGGCTGCTCGGCGACAGGTCCCGCTCCGGTGGCGACCTCACCCTGGTCAGCCACAACGTCGGCGCCGACAACCCCGACCCGGCCGGCACCGCCCGCGACCTGGTCGCCGCCGACGCCGACGTGCTGGCGCTGGAGGAGATCACCCCGGAGGCCGGCGGCGTCTACGAGCGGGAACTGGCGAGGACGTACCCGTTCCACACGCTGCTGGGAACGGTCGGACTGTGGAGCAGGCTGCCGCTGTCGGACACGCGGACGGTCGACATCGAGATGGACTACGGCCCGTTGGCGGCCACCAAGCCGGTCGATCCGGCCTCCACCCGGGCACTGCGCACCACGGTGGCCACGAAACAGGGACCTCTGGTGGTGTACGTGGCGCACCTGGCGTCCGTGCGGGTGACGCCCAGGGACGGTTTCGGGACGGCTCAGCGGGACCGGGGGGTGCGGGCGATCGGTACGGCCGTCGCCGGCGAGCGGAACAAGCGGGTGGTGCTGCTCGGCGATCTGAACGGCACCGTGGACGACCGCGCGTTCGCCGGCCTCACCGCACGGATGCGGTCGGCACAGGACGCGGCCGGAGAGGGTTTCGGGTTCACCTGGCCTGCGGGCTTCCCGGTGGCGCGGATCGACCAGATCCTGGTCGGAGGAGTGACGGCGGACAGCTCGTGGGTGCTGCCGGCGACGGGGAGCGACCACTTGCCGGTGGCGGCCCGGATCAGCTGGTGAGGACCGGGCGGCGCCGGGTTCCGGCAGCCGGGCCGATAGGCTCGTGCGCGTGATCGATTTCGCACGGAACGTCCGCGTCTGGTTCGCCCCCGAGGAGGTCCGGCAGGAGGGCCGTACCCCTGACTACCGGTTCTCGCTGGCCAATGAACGTACCTTCCTGGCCTGGTTGCGGACCGCGCTCGCCCTGATCGGCGGTGGCTTCGCCGTGGACCAGTTCCTGCCGGACCTGCGCTGGGGCTGGCGGGTCGGGCTGGCGCTCGCGCTGCTCGCGGCGGGGGTGCTGTGCTCGTTGCGGGCGGTCAATCACTGGGTGCGGTGCGAGCGGGCGATGCGGCGGGGCGAGGATCTGCCGGCGTCCCGGTTCCCGGCACTGCTGTCTCTCGTGGTCGCGGTGGTGGCCGTGGCCATGGTCGCCGTCGTGCTCCTCGGGTGGGAGGGGTGAGCGGGGGCGCCGACGGTGGGCGTGATCCGGGACTCCAGCCCGAACGCACCCGGCTCGCCTGGCGTCGTACGACGCTCTCGGGCACGGTTGCCGCCGTGCTCGCCGTGAAGACCGTGCTGCACGGCGGGCCGTCCCCCGCGGGCCTGGTGGCCGGCGCCCTGTGCTGCGCCCTCTGGCTGGCCTTCCTGTACCTGGCCCACCTCCGCATCCGCACCCTGACCGCCTCCGACACCCCGACCGCCCTCCCCCCGAGACACGCGACGGCGGCGGTCCTGTGCACGGTGGCAATGGCGGCTTGCGGGGCGGCGCTGGTGTTCTGAGGGGGCCACGGAGGCGCCCACTGGGGTGCCGAGTGCGGTCGTCGGGCGGCTGCGCGTGAGCGGGGCTGCTCGCGCGGTTCCCCGCGCCTCTGGGGCCTCACTCAAGACGCGCCCCCACGGCCCGAACCCCCACCCCCGGCCCTCAGGGCAGCACGCCATCCAGCACCCCCACGCCACACCACCCGAATCGCCCCATATGCCCCCCACCCGTGGCACCCTGTGCGACGTCATCGACTGTCGTTCCGAAGGGGAGCCTCATGACCACCCTCCACCACGAGCACGCCTCCCACGCGCACGTCCACGGTCCCGACTGCGGGCACACCGAGGTGCCGCACGAGGGGCATGTCGACTACGCGCACGACGGGCATCTGCACCGGGCCCACGACGGCCACTGGGACGAGTGCGAACCCGGTGGGCACGTCTCGCACGACGGTCACGACCACCGGCACGGCCAGGACTGCGGACACGAGAGCGTCCTGCACGGCGACCACGTCGACTACCTCCACGACGGCCACCGGCACGCCGAGCACGAGGGTCACTGGGACGACCACTGACCTGACCGGAAAGCACCGAGAGACACCGCCGGCAGCTCCCCGCCGCACCGCCCGGGGAGCTGTCGGCCTATCGTGGGCCGGATCACGTTCAGCGTCCCCTCTGGACGACATACCGACCAGTCGGCATGATGGTCGAAAACGTTCACGCGCGCGTAAGGAGCCCCGATGAGCCCCGACCATCCGCCAGGCCTCGATCTCGACCGGCTGCGCGGCCTGCTCGACCGCGAGCGCCCCGGCCTGGTGCAGGGCCCCCTGACCGGCCGGCTGATCGAGGGCGGACGGTCGAACCTCACGTACGCCGTCTCGGACGGCAGCGCGCGCTGGGTCGTACGGCGGCCCCCGCTCGGCCATGTCCTCGCCACCGCGCACGACATGAAGCGCGAGCACCGCGTGATCAGCGCCCTGCACCCGACGAGCGTGCCGGTGCCGGAGCCGGTCCTGCTGTGCGAGGACCCCGAGAACGAGGCGGCGCCCGGAGCGCCGTTCTACGTCATGGAGTTCGTCGAGGGCACCCCGTACCGTACCGCCGACCAGCTCGCCCCCCTCGGCCCGCAGCGCACCCGTGACGCCGTGCTGTCCCTCGTCGACACCCTCGTCGAGCTGCACGCGGTGGATCCCGCGGAGGTCGGTCTCGCGGACTTCGGCCGCCCCGAGGGCTTCCTGGACCGCCAGCTGCGCCGCTGGGGCAAGCAGCTGGACGCCTCCCGCAACCGCGACCTGGCGGGCATCGACGAGCTGCACGCGGCCCTCGGCCGTCACCTCCCGCAGTCCCCCGCGGCGACCGTCGTGCACGGCGACTACCGGCTCGACAACGTCCTGATGGGCGACGACGACCGGATCAAGGCGATCCTCGACTGGGAGATGTCGACCCTCGGCGACCCGCTCACCGACCTCGGCCTGCTGGTGATGTACAGCATGCCGCTGGGCATGCCCGACTCCCCGGTGTCGACGACCGCGCAGGCCCCGGGCCACCCGGATCCGGCCGAACTGGTCGCGCGGTACGCGGAGCGTTCGGGGCGGGACGTGACGGCGGTGTCCTGGTACACGGCGTTCGCCTGGTTCAAGCTCGCCGTGATCCTGGAGGGCATCCACTACCGCTACACCCTCGGCCAGACGGTCGGCGCCGGCTTCGACCGCATCGGCGACCTCGTCCCGGTCTTCATCCAGCACGGTCTGACCACTCTTCACGACGGCATCCAGGAAGGCTGATCCGCATGGACTTCGCGTTCGACGCGCGCACCGAGGAGCTGCGCGCCAAGCTGCTCGCCTTCATGGACGAGTACGTCTACCCCGCCGAGGCCGTCGCGGAGGAGCAGCGCGCCCAGCTGGACTCGCCGTGGGACACCCCGGCCGTGGTGGAGGAGCTGAAGGCGGAGGCGCGCAGGCAGGGCCTGTGGAACCTCTTCCTGCCCGACGCCGAGTACGGCGCGGGGCTCACCAACCTCCAGTACGCGCCGCTCGCCGAGATCACCGGCCGCTCCCCGCAGCTCGCCCCCACCGCACTGAACTGCGCGGCGCCGGACACCGGCAACATGGAGGTCCTGAGCCAGTTCGGTGACGAGCGGCAGAAGAAGCAGTGGCTGGAGCCGCTGCTGGCCGGTGAGATCCGCTCGGCGTTCGCGATGACCGAGCCGGAGGTGGCCTCCTCGGACGCCACCAACATCACCACCTACATCGAGCGCGACGGCGACGACTATGTCGTCACGGGCCGCAAGTGGTACATCTCCGGGGCGATGAACCCCGACTGCAAGATCTTCATCGTGATGGGCAAGACCGACCCGGACGGCGCGGACCTCCGCCGCCAGCAGTCCATGATCCTGGTCCCGCGCGACACCCCGGGCGTCACGGTCGAGCGCGCCATGCGGGTCTTCGGCTACGAGGACCACTACCACGGCGGCCACGCCGAGGTGATCTTCGACCACGCGCGCGTACCGGCCTCGAACCTGATCGGCGAGGAGGGCGGCGGCTTCGCCATCGCCCAGGCCCGCCTCGGGCCCGGCCGGATCCACCACTGCATGCGGCTCATCGGCATGGCCGAGCGGGCGATCGAGCTGATGTGCCGGCGGGCCGTCTCCCGCACGGCCTTCGGCAAGGCGCTGGCCCAGCAGGGCGTGGTCCACAACTGGATCGCCGACGCGCGCGTGACCGTCGAGCAGCTGCGGCTGCTGGTCCTGAAGACGGCCTGGCTGATGGACACGGTCGGCAACCGGGGCGCCCACACCGAGATCCAGTCCATCAAGATCGCCACGCCCCGCGCGGTCGTCGACATCATCGACCGGGCCATCCAGTTGCACGGCGCGGGCGGGGTCAGCCAGGACTTCCCGCTGGCCGAGCTGTACGCCGGCGCCCGCACCCTGATGATCGCGGACGGCCCGGACGAGGTGCACCAGCGGTCGCTGGCCCGGCGGGAGCTGAAGAAGTACCTGTAGGGGCTGTTACGGCCGCAGAGCCCGCAGCAGCAGGTCGGCCAGGTGGTCGGCCACCTCCTGCGGGCTCATCGGTCCGTCCGGGCGGTACCACGTGGACAGGTGGTGGACGGACCCGAAGTGGTAGTCCACCACCAGGTCGGCCGGGGTCGCCGTGGAGAAGACGCCCGCCGACTGGCCCTCCTCGACCAGCGCCCGGAACCGCTCGTGGTACTTCCGCCGCTCGGCCCGCACCTGCTTGTTCTTCTCCGGGCTGAGGTGGTGCATGGACCGGAAGAAGATCATCGCGTCGTCGAGGTTCTCGATCGTCGTGACCACGACGTCCGCCGCCGCGGCCCGCAGCCGCTTCTGGATCGGCTCGTCGGTGCCCGCGAGCGCGTCGAGCCGCTCCTGCTGGACGCGCAGCACGCGCGCGTACACCTCGTGCAGGAGGTCGTCCTTGGAGCCGAAGTAGTGGTACAGCGCCCCCTTGGTGACGCCGGCCGCCTCGACGATCTCCTGCACCGAGGTGCGGTCGTAGCCCTGCTCGGCGAAGAGCCGGGTGGCGGCGGCCAGCAGCCGCTGCGGGACGGGCGTACCGTCTCCGTCCGTCGTCCTGGGCACTGTGCCGCCACCTGCCTTCCTGGAGGTCATTCACTGCCTTGCGGTTGGGAACGCAGTTCCCGACGGAGGATCTTCCCACTTGCCGTCTTGGGCAAGTCGGGCAGGATCTCCACCTGCCGCGGGTATTTGTAGGCGGCCAGTCTCTCCTTGCAGTAGGCGGCGAGCGCATCGGGGTCGGTTTCGGCACCCGGACGGAGGCTGATGTACGCCTTGACGGTCTCCCCGCGGTACCCGTCCGGCACCCCGACGACGGCCGCCTCCCGTACCGCCGGGTGCGTGTAGAGCACGTCCTCGACCTCGCGCGGCCACACCTTGAAGCCGGACGCGTTGATCATGTCCTTCTTGCGGTCGACGACGTAGAGCCAGCCCTGCGGGTCCATGAACCCGATGTCGCCCGTGCGCAGTTCACCGTCCGGGAAGGTCTCGGCGGTCGCGTCGGGCCGCCGCCAGTACCCGGGCACGACCTGCGGTCCGCGGACGACGATCTCGCCCTGCTCCCCGAAGGGCACCTCCGCGCCCTGGTCGTCGAGGATGCGTACGACGGTGTCGGGCCCCGGCACACCCACCGCGAGCGTCCCGGACACCGGGTCGACGGGCGCCTCCAGCTGGGGCGGCACGGAGGCGCAGGGCGCGGTGCACTCGGTCAGCCCGTAGCCGTTGCGGATGTACGGCCCGAAGCCGGCCCGGAACTTCTCCACCAGGGCGGGCGGCAGCGGGGCCCCGCCGGAGGAGATGTTGACGAAGGACGAGAAGTGCTCGCGGGTGACGTCCGGGTGGGCGGCCAGCGCCATGAACGCGGTCGAGGGGCCGACGGTGTAGTGCGGCTTGTGCTCGGCGAAGGCCTCCAGCACCACGCCCGCCTCGAAGCGGTAGGTCAGCACGAGCGTGCCCACGCTGTTCAGGCACGCCCCGAGCTGGCAGACCATGCCGGTGATGTGGAACAGCGGCGCGAGGGCGTAGTACACGGGCGCGTCGGGCAGCGCGAGCCCGGTCCGCTGCCGCTCGGCGTTGAACATGATGTTGCCGTGCGTGTTGGTGGCCCCCTTGGGGGTGCCGCTGGTGCCGGAGGTGTAGCTGATCAGCGCGATGTCCGCGGGCGTGAGCTCCCGGCCCTCGGGCGCCTTGTGCCCGGCGCGCGCGACCGCGGTCAGGTCGTCGGCGTCCTCCGCCCGCGGCAGCCGCTCGAAGCCGAGCACGCGCGCGTCCCCGCGGGTCTGGAAGTCCAGCTCGCACCCGGTGAGCGCGATCCGCACCGGCGAGCCGGCCGCCGTCTCGCGCAGGTACGACTCCCAGGCCCGGTCGGAGCAGATCAGCGCGGCCACCTCGCCGTCCCGCAGCACATGCCCGACCTCGCCCGCCTTGTACATGGGGTTGACCGGGACCACGGTCGCGCCCGCCTTCCAGGCGCCGAGCAGCGCGAGCACGAAGAGCGGGGAGTTCTGGAGCAGGATCGCCACCCGCTCCCCGCGCTCCAGCCCGCGGGCGGCGAGGTACCCGGCGACGGAGTCGCTGAGCTCGTCGACCTCGCGGTAGCTGAGCCGCCCGTCGAAGTAGGCCAGGAAGGGCCGCTCCGGCGCCTCGCCGACGGCTCGCCGCAGGGCGTGCACCAGCGAGTCGTCGGGCGCGATCGGACCGCGCTGGGCCTCGCTCAGCAGGCCGAGCCAGGGCTTGGCGGCGTACCGGGAGTCGCTCATCGGGCCTCCTCCCACTTCTGCTGGAGGTGGTTCATCCCGGCCAGCCACCGGTCGGGCGCGGCGGCCCGCGCCTGGTAGTACTCGGCGGCCTCGGGATGCGGAAGGATCAGGAACCGGTCCTCCTCGATGCCCCGGAACAGGGCCTCGGCCACGTCCTCCGGCTCCACGGCGGTCGGCTTGAGCACCAGGTCCCCCGCGCTCCCGGTGGCGGCGAGCATGTCGGTCCGCACGCCCTGCGGACAGATCGCGTGCACCTTGATCCCGCGGTGCCGGTACGTCAGCGACAGGTACTCGGCGAAGGCGAGCGCCCCGTGCTTGGTGACGGCGTAGGGAGCCGCCCCGATCATGGTCAGCAGCCCGGCGGCGGACACGGTCGACACGAACCGCCCGCTCCCCCGCTCCAGCCACGCCGGAAGCAGCGCGTGGGCCGCCCGTACGTGCGCCATGACGTTGACGTCCCAGGAGGCGGCCCAGGCGTGCTCGTCGAGCGGTGAGTCGGCGTTGCCCCCCTCGAAGGCGACACCGGCGTTGGCGCAGTAGACGTCCACGGTCCCGCCGAGGGCGTCGAGCGCGTCGGAGACGACCGAGGAGGCGTCCCCGGCCACGGCGATCCCCCCGACCTCCTCGGCCACGGCCTTGGCCCGCCCGGCATCGAGGTCGTTGACGACGACCCGAGCCCCTTCGGCAGCGAACCGCCGCGCAAGCGCAGCCCCGATGCCACCTCCCGCTCCGGTCACAACCACTCCGGCGTCATGCAGGGCTTCCACCATCGGTCTCCTTCGACTACGGCTCGACTGCGGGCCCAGACTAACCGGTCGGTATGTTCAAAGAAAGGGCGAGGGAAACCTACCCAGGGGCGCGGGGCTGTATCGATTTGCGGCTCCGCCGCGTGGGCGCGACAAGCCACAGACGACCGCAAGCTTCCCCACAACCGGCGGGAGCCATACCGTGCACAACATGCGCCTATCCAGACGAGCTCTCCTCGCAGCGACAACGGCAGCAGCCTCACTCACCTCAGCCCCACCGGCCTCGGCGGCCCGGCACAGGAAGCGCACCGGGTTCGAGAACCTCGCCGCATCGGGCTACGAACGACTCCAAGGCCAACGCGTAGGAATCGTCACCAACCCCACCGGCGTGACCCGCGACGTCCACCACATCGTCGACGTGATGCACGCCGACGAGAGGGTGAACCTGGGGGCCGTCTTCGGCCCCGAACACGGCTTCCGCGGCACCGCCCAGGCGGGCGGCTCCGAGGGCCGCTACGACGACCCCGCGACCGGCCTTCCCGTCTACGACACGTATCTGAAGAGCGGCCAGCCCCTCGCCGACATCTTCACCGCCTCCGCCGTGGACACGATCGTCTTCGACATCCAGGACGTCGGAGCCCGCTTCTACACCTACATCTGGACGCTGTACGACTGCATGGAGGCGGCCCAGCTCGCCGGCAAGCGTTTCGTCGTACTGGACCGCCCGAACCCCGTCACCGGCCGCCAGGCCCAGGGCCCGGTCCTGCACCGGGAGTTCGCGACCTTCGTGGGCCGGCAGCCGATCTCCCAGGCGCACGGCATGACCGTCGCCGAGCTGGCCCGCCTCTTCAACGGCGAGTTCCTCACCACCCCGGTCCCCCTGGACACCGTCCTGATGACGGGCTGGCGGCGCGAGGAGTTCTACGACGCCTGGGACCTCCCCTGGGTTCCGCCGAGCCCGAACATGCCCACCCCCGACACGGCACTCGTCTACTCCGGCACCTGTCTCTTCGAGGGCACGAACCTCTCCGAGGGGCGCGGCACCACCCGCCCCTTCGAACTCCTCGGCGCGGAGGGCCTGGACGGCCGCTGGGCCGCCGCCGCGAACGAACTCGGCCTGCCCGGCGTGCACTTCAGGGAGGCCTACTTCGCCCCCACGTTCTCCAAGTTCCAGGGGAAGACGATCGGCGGGGTGCAGATCCACGTCCACGACCGGCAGGCGTACGACCCCGTCCGCACCGGCGTCGGACTGCTCGTGACCGCGAAGAGGACCTGGTCCGGCTTCGCCTGGCGCTCCGACAACTGGATCGACAGGCTCACCGGCTCCACCCGGGTCCGCACGATGATCGACGCCGGCGCCAGCACCGACGAGGTCGTGGCCGGCTGGCGGGACGAGCTGAGGGCGTTCCGGCGGATTCGAAAGAATTACCTCCTCTACGGATGAGCCATGACGTATGGCCAACTTCGCCCGGTAGTAGGACGATGCGCACCACTGCGGGGGACGAGGGGGCCTGTCATGGCGGATCCGGCGATGAGTGTGACGCCGTACTGGGAGCTGACGTTCGACGCGGACGGCGACCCGGACACCGGCCGGCGGGACCGGCTGCTCACGGAGGTGGTGGCCCGGGGCGTCAGGGACCTGGTCGTCTTCTCGCACGGCTGGAACAGCGACCGCTCGGGGGCGACCCGGCTCTACAGCCACTTCTTCGCCCCGTTCCCGGAGCTGGCGCCGGCGGCGAAGCTCGGGTACGTGGGGGTCGTATGGCCGTCGATGCGGTTCTCCGACGAGCCGATCCCGGACTTCCCGCGGGCCGTGGCCGCCGAGCTGCCGCCGCGTCCGGTGCTCGACAAGGACACCCGGCACGCCCTGCTGGAGACCTTCCCCGGCCGGGCCACGGTGATCGACCGGTTGGCCCGGTTGCTGGACCAACAGCCGCGGGAGGAAACCGAGTTGGAGGAGTTCGGGCGGCTGGTGCGGCTGCTGGTGGAGATCGTGCCGCCGGGGCCGCAGGCGCTGTTCGGGGCGGACACGCTCGCCGAGGGGGTGCCGCAGGACGAGCCGGCGTTCCTCGCCGGGTCCACGGCGACCGTGTGCGAGGAGTTCGCGCAGGCCATCGCGGATCTCGAAGCCCCCGACGGGGCACGGGGGTTCACGATTCCCGACCCGTGGGACGGGGCGCACGAACTGCTGCGGCAGGGGACGTACTACGCGATGAAACGGCGTGCGGGCACGGTCGGTGAGCGCGGGCTCGGCCGGGTGATCGGGCAGCTCGCCGAGCGGGCGCCCGGGGTGCGGGTGCATCTCGTGGGGCACAGCTTCGGCGGCCGGCTGGTGTCGTTCGCGCTGCGCGGGCTGCCGGAGGGGGTGCACACGGTCAAGTCGGTCACCCTGCTCCAAGGGGCCTTCTCCCACTACGCGTTCGCGACCCGGCTGCCGCACGACAGCCGCGCGGGAGGCGTGCTCCAGGGGCAGCAGAACCGGGTCGACGGGCCGCTGGTGTGCTGCTACTCCAGCCATGACTCGGCGCTCGGCACGCTGTATCCGCTGGCCTCCCGGATGGCGGGGGACGCCCAGGGGGTCGCGGAGTTCGGCATCGGGCAGGTGCTGGGCGCCAAATGGGGTGCGATGGGCCACGACGGCGTGCAGGCGGTGCCCGGCACGCCGTCCCTGAAGCTCGCCGACGCCCTCAGGAGGCTTCCCACGAAGGGCTGTGTGAACGTCGACGCGGCGGCCGTGGTCCGGCGCGGCGGGCCGCCCTCCGGGGCCCACAGCGACATCGTCCACCGTGAACTGGCCCAACTGGTGCTGGCGGCGGGCCGTGTTCACTGACCCGCCGCCAACTTCCCCACTACTCGCGCGTGTTACCGGTGCGAGGTGAACTCCACCACCTGCTGGAAGGTCGGACGGTTCTGCCAGCTGATGTTGTAGTGCTTGATGCCGCCGAGGGTGCGCTGGACGATCGAGTCGGCGCACCACTGGTCGCCCGCCGAGCACAGGTCGTCGCCCGGGTAGACCTGGGCCGCCGTCTTGCCGGCCGCGGTCTTCAGGGTGCTGATGAGGATGTCCCGGCAGGCGCTGAGGCTGCCGCCGCCGCAGTACTTGCTGGCCAGCGGCCCCTGCACGCTCTCACCGAGGACCGCGCGGACGTCCTTGTCGACGTAGCTCCACCAGCCGTACTGGAAGGAGCTGCCCGCGTGGGCGCCGGTGGGGCCGTGCGCGGCCGACGGGGACTCGTCGACGGGCAGGTTGGCCTGGAAGGCGGTGTACAGGTCGGTGCCGAGGCCCGGTTCGAAGATGCCCTTGGCCAGCAGGGGCCACCACGCGTCCAGGATCCGGATCGCGTCGGCGTCGGCGTACTTCTTGGAACCGGCCGAGGTCTCGGTGCGCTTGCCGCCCGCCGTCAGCCAGGTCTGGAGCTTGGTCACCGCCGCCGCGGCGGTGGAGTCGGTGACCGTCGAGCTGTTGATCACCTTCAGCAGGTCGGGCAGGACGTCCTCGGCCCGCAGGTCGGCGAGGGAGGCGTCGGCCATGGCCTTCACCAGCGAGGCCCTGGTGACCCCGCCGGCCGCGACCAGCTTCTTGACCCGGTCCTCCAGCAGGTTGCCGCGGTGCACGGAACCGTCGCCCCAGGAGGCCGTCGCGTAGTCGAGCGCCTGTTTGTTGTTCCAGGAGATGTAGTAGTCCTGGTCGATCGAGTTGGGGTGCGCGGAGGCCGGGGTGTAGTCGGCGGTGTTGGTGGTCGGGTTCCAGTTCTTCCACTCGTACGCCGACTGCGCCCACACCGGGAACTCGGCGTCGACGCCGGACGCGCGCACCGGGTTGTTGCCGCTGTTGTAGTACGCGGTGTGCGAGGAGTCGGCGTAGAACCAGTTGAAGGTGTAGTTGATGTGCTGCACCGCGCTCTGGAAGGTCTGCGGGCTCTTGACGTAGTCCGGGTCGTTCAGCATCTGGAAGCCGATGATCGAGTCGGCCTCGTGCATGAAGGAGGAGCGCAGGGTGGTGTAGGCGACCTTCTTGCCGCCGACGGTCGCCCGGTACTCGACGGGCCCGTACTTCGTGCGCCAGACCCGCATCGTGTACGACCCCGCGGCGGTGCCGTCGGCCGTGGTCGGGGCCCAGGAGTTCTTCTGCTCGATCTTGTCCATGGCCGTGCAGGTGCCGTGGTACAGGTAGTGGTAGTCGTCCTGGCACAGCTCGACGGCGTAGGTGTCGATGATGTCCTGGCCGGAGGTCGTCGCGGACCACGAGTAGTCCTGGCCGCGGCCGAGCTCGACGTACATGCTCAGGCCCGCGAAGGAGGCGCCGCGGGCGCTGATGCCGGGGCCCTGGATCTCCTGGAGCATGAGGAGCTGCGGGGCGAAGTAGCCGGTCTGCGGTCCGAAGACGGCGACGGGGTGACCGCTGGCCGTGTACTTCCCGCTGACCACGAGGGCGTTGGACATGCCGCGCTTGGCGGAGGTGAGGGCGTTCGCGGTGGCCGTGGCGGAGGCCGCGCTCGCGCTCTGGTCGGCGCCGGTGCCCGTGGCGTCGTAGACCAGCGGCTCGGTGCTCACCGAACCGGCGTCGGGCAGCGCCTCGCCCTGGGGGTTCGAGGGCTTGCCGGCGTACGGGAAGCTCTCGCCGTTGTGGACGGTGAGGACGGCCTCCGGGTCGTTGCGCTCCCGGAAGGACTCCCAGACCTCGGTGCCCTTCGTCACGCCGTACCGCTCCTGGGCGGCCATCAGCGAGATCGCGTTGTTGACCTCGCCGCCGCCTCCGGAGCCGAAGAGGGCGCCGATGACGGAGGCCAGCGCGACCAGGTCGGTGATCTTGAAGTGGTCGATGGTGCCGGCGTTGGTGACGGAGTCCTTGTGTCCGGTCAGGACGTACTCGCCGGGGAAGTAGCGGCCGCTGTCGGAGGCGTCGATGTAGGCGTTGATGCCGGCGAGGTAGGCGTTGGCGTCGGCGAGTGCCTGCTGGCCGCGGGCGCCGTTGGCCGCGACCGCGTTGTCGATCTGCGCCTGGAGGTCGGCCTCGCTGTAGGGGGCGTTGCGCCAGAACTGCTGCTCCAGGCCCTGGTTGGAGGCGGCGCCGCCCGCGAAGGCGGTCAGCTGGCCGCGGCCCACGTGCCGGAAGACGTCCATGAGCCACAGCCGGTCCTGGGCGGCCGCATAGCCCGCGCCGAACTCGGTGCCGTATCTGGTGGTACCGGTGATGTGCGGCACACCCGTCTTCTTGTCGCGGACGATCGTCACGTCGGTGCGGCCGGCGGGACTGAGGGTGGAGGCGACCTGGTCGGAGGGGACCCCGAACGACGCGTCGTTGAAGAACGTATTGATGGTGGAGTTGGTGAGCGTGGGGTACCCCTTGGCCAGGTTGGCGTAGGGGCCGAGCTGGTCCTCGGCGTGGTCGGGCTGACTGCCGAAGGCCTGGTTGAGGAGGATCTGCGCGAGGGTCGCGTTGCCGTTCTCGCCGGGCGGCAGGATGTCGGAACACTGGCCGCCGCAGTAGTCGTTGGAGGCGGCCGCGGTGGCCGTGGTCTGCGCGAGCGGGGACAAAAGACCCGCAACCAGGACGCATATGGATGCCGACTTCAGGAACCCGGAGAGTCTGCCGGGAGTTCTCAGTCTGTCAAGGAGGGTGCGCGAGTTACGCCGAGGCATGGCAGCTCCAACCGACGGGGGGTGTGCCGGGACGTTACCGCCGGTATCCCCGGGATTGAAGATGAACATGCGTCAAGTTTTGGCAGGGGTGCGTGGGCTTATGGAGGGCATCGGAAATCGGATGGAGCCAAATCGCTTGTCGATACGTCTATTCGGCGACGTCCGAACGACGACGCCGAAGTGACCGAAGTACAGGTGCAGGTGTGACGGAGGTGCAGGGCGATGGCCGGTTTCCGGAGTCTGGCGAGACAGGTGCGAGATCCGCGGTGCGATCTGGCGCTTCGGCGCTACTCGCTGCGCAAGTGCCTTGAGCGGTTCGCTCCGTACGGGCACAGGGCGACCTGGGACCATTTGTGCTCCCGGGCGGGATTCGGTCCCGAGGACCGCTCCCCCGACCCAGCGCGGCTCGTGGCCGCACTGGAGGAGTTGGAAGAGGCCCGCTCGGTCTGGCTCGCCTACGAGGTCGAGTTCGCCGAGCGGCGCAAGAAGGAGAAGCACGACGGGTTGCGCAGGCCGGGCAGTGTCGACGACTGGCACCGGCTGACCTGGGGCGGGTTCGGTGTCGCGTGGTGCGACGACCCCCGCGTCCACCCCGATGAACCGCTGGCGGAGGTGCTGCGCCGGCTGATCTCCGCGCTGGAGCGCGAGCCGGGCGCGGTGTGCCCGGTGTGCGACGGGGAGCGGCTCGTCTGGAAGTACGAACTGGACCACGAACCCTCGACCGGTCCGGTCTGCGCGGACTGCGGAATCCTGGTGCCGCGGCCCGTGCTCACCCCGGAGGCCCTGGCGGACGCCAGGCGCGGACGGCTGCTGATGTCGGCCTAGAGCGAGTGCGCGCTGGGGGTGCGCCGGGGATGCCGCACCCCCTGTTTCTGTCGGTCCGTGGGGTGACCGCTGGCATCATCGAGTGATGGTGCAGGTGTGTCTCAACGGTCCGCGCGGGGCCGCCGACGGGTCGGCGGTGCCCCTGACGCCCTCGGCGCTGGCCGAGTCGGCGGCCGAGGCCGTGGCGGCGGGCGCCACGGACATCCACGTTCACCCCAAGACACCGTGCGGGCAGGACACTCTGTCGCCGCGCGCGGTCGCGGAGACGCTCGAGGCGATCCGTGCGCGGGTGTCGGTCCCGGTCGGGGTGACCACCGGCGCCTGGGCCGAACCGGACCCGGCGGCCCGGCTCGCCCGTGTCCGGGCCTGGACGGTGCTGCCCGACCACGCCTCGGTGAACTGGCACGAGCCCGGTGCCGAGTCGATGGCCGCGGCGCTGCTCGACCTGGGGGTCGGCGTGGAGGCCGGCGTCTGGTCGGGGACCGACGCGGCCGAGCGGTTCGCGGTGTCTCCGCTCGGACCGAGGGTGCTGCGGGTCCTGGCCGAGGTGATGGACACCGGGGCACCGGAGGCTTCGGCACGCGCCCTCCTCGCCGCACTCGGCCCGGCCCACGGCCGCCCCGTACTGCTGCACGGCGAGGACGGCGGCGCGTGGCCGGTGCTGCGGCTGGCCGGGAGCCTCGGCCTCGCGACCCGGATGGGCCTGGAGGACACGCTCCTCCTGCCGGACGGCCAACCCGCGCTGTCCAACGCTCAGTTGATCACCGGGGCACTGGCCCAGTACGGATGCGCCCAGCGGTCGTCGTAGGGCAGGCCGAGGAGTTCGGCACGGATCGCGAGGTGCGGCTCACCCCGGGCCAGCAGGCGGTCGGGGGCGTGCCGGGAGAGCCAGGTCCGCAGATCGACCACGGCCGCCTCCTCGCCGTAGAGGAACCAGTGGAACGGCGAGTCGTCGACGAGGAGTTTCCCCAGCCACCAGTCGACGCACTCGGCGAGATGCCCGTCGGCGACCGGGCTCGCGTGCCAGCGGTCGAGCAGCGGGGTGACCGAGCGCAGGATCGAGGCGCACAGTTCGAAGATCTCGACGATCCAGTACGGCGGCTTCGGCGTGGTGAGGACCTCCCCCCACCAGGCGAGCACGAACGCCTCCACGGCGGCGGACTGTTCCGCGGGCCAGGTGCGCCAGTCGACCATGGCGAGTCCGTGGAAACCGAGGCCGAGCGGCTCCATCTCCCCCATGACCAGCGCCCGCGCGCCCTGCGGCAGCAGTCGGCGCATCGCGGCCGCGTGGTCGTCGAAGTGGCCGGACACCTCGAAGGTGTACATCCGCAGCACGTCGGCCGGAATCCGGGTGTACGGCGTGCGCAGGTACGCGGCCTCCTCCGGGAGGTGGCAGAGCCCGCAGGCCTGCTCAGTAGGGCTGCTGAAGCCGTTGAAGACCGTCTCGATGTCGGCGAGGGCCGCGTCAAGGGCCGGTGACGTCATGGGAGTTGATCCCGTCAGGACTCCGGGCACGGCGTCACCGCCGGCCGAAGATCGCGACGCTACCAGGGCCGGGGTGGGGGGGCCAGCGGGTTTTTGGACCGCCGCGATCCGGCCTCCGCTGCATGCGGCGTTCGCCAGGGAGGCGTGAGTCCCCCACCACCGGCTCGGCTCAGCCGCACCCCTCCGTCTCCTGGTCCGGTCGCCGCGCCCGGCCCCCGTTCCGCTGCCGTCCCCCGCTCTGCTCCACCAGCAGGCGCGATCCCGTGTGGCGGTCGCCGAAGACGTCGTCCGGGTTGGACAGGACGCAGGTGTCCAGGGAGAGGCAGCCGCAGCCGATGCAGTCGGTGAGGTGGTCACGCAGCCGGTTCAACTGCTTGATGCGCTCGTCCAGTTCGGAACGCCAGGCCTCGGAGAGGCGCGCCCAGTCCTCGCGGGTGGGCGTGCGTTCCTCGGGGAGTTCGGAGAGGGCCTCGCGGATCGTGGCCAGCGGGATGCCGACCCGCTGCGCGGCCCGCACGAAGGCGACCCGGCGCAGCGCGTCACGGGAGTAGCGGCGCTGGTTGCCCGTGGTGCGGCGGCTGCTGATCAGGCCCTTGGACTCGTAGAAGTGCAGGGCGGAGACGGCGGCGCCGCTGCGGGCGGCGAGCTGGCCGACCGTGAGCTCGTGGATCTTCTCGGGAATCTGGGGCACCCCTCGAACCCTACCCATGCCCTCACCCCGTGGTCCGTTGACAGGGGCTCTCCGGCCGACCATGCTAAGCAGTCGCTTAGACACGATGTGGCGAGGAGGCCGGGACATGGCAGAGCCGAGGATCTTCACGGGCGCCGACGACCTGAAGGCGGCGGTGGGCGAGGAACTGGGGTACACCGACTGGCTGGAGGTGGACCAGAAGCGCATCGACCTGTTCGCCGAGGCCACCGGCGACCACCAGTGGATCCACGTCGACCCGGAGAAGGCCGCCGCGGGTCCCTTCGGCACGACCATCGCGCACGGCTACCTCACGCTGTCCCTGCTGCCGCTCTTCGGACCTCAGCTGATCAAGGTCGAGGGCGTGAAGATGGGCGTCAACTACGGCACGAACAAGGTCCGTTTCCCCGCACCGGTCCCCGTCGGCTCCCGGCTGCGCGCCACCGCGCGGATCACCGGCGTCGACGACGTGGCGGGCGGCGTGCAGGTCACCGTCGCCTTCAGCGTGGAGCGCGAGGGCGGGGACAAGCCGGTGTGCGTGGCGGAGTCGGTCTCCCGCTACTACCTCTGAGCGGCTACTTCGCCGCCCCCACCATCCGCAGCACGAGGTCGGCGTCGAGCGCGCCGACCTCGTCCGGCGTCCAGGGGCCGTCGACGTTGAACCAGCGGGCCACGTCGATGCAGAGCGACATCACGGCGAGGGTGGTGCCCTTGACGTCGAGGACGTCGAACTCGCCGGAGGCCACGCCGTCCTCGATGATCCCGCGCACCTCGGCGTCGCACTGGCGGCGCAGGTCGAGGATCTCGGCACGGGCGTCGGGGCCGAGGGAGTCGAGTTCGTACTGGACGACCCGGGCGGTGGTACGGCCGCCGGCGTGCCAGCGGACGAAGGAGCTCACGGCGTCGGCGAGCCGCTCGGTGGCGGTGCCCTCGCGGCGGGCCGCGACCTGGAGGATCTCCAGGGCCTTGGCGTGGCCGATCCGGCTGATGCGGTGGAGCAGCTCTTCCTTGGTCTTGTAGTGGATGTAGAGCGCGGCGGGGCTCATGCCGGCCCGGCCCGCGATGTCGCGGGTCGTGGTGGCGTGGTAGCCGCGCTCGGCGAACGCCTCCACCGCGGCAATGAGCAGCCGCCGTGCCGCGTCGGGCGTGACCTCACCCCACGCCGACGTCTCGCCGCCGGCCGTCTCCTCCGCCGTACTCATCACACGCCCCTCTCCCACTGTTCAGAGCCCCCACCATACCGCCGAACCTGAGCGAGCGCTTAGCCAGTGTGCGGGGAGGCAGCTCCGGGAGGTGCGTCGGTGGGGTCACCGACCCCGCTCACAGCTTCTCGAAGGGGTCGTGTTCGGCGAGGAGCTTCTCCAGGCGGGCCTGGTCGACCCGGCTGACGATCTGACCGGCCTCCTGGCGGTCGCGGATGACCTTGGCCAGGGTGAAGGCCGAGGTGACGAGGTACAGGACGGCGATGGCGAGGAAGCCGCGCACCCAGGCGTCGGCGTTCAGCCGGAAGATGCCGATCGCGGTGGCGGCCATGGCCACGGCGAAGGAGGCGACGGCCTGTCCGTAGAAGGCCGCCGTGTTCTGCTGCTTGACCGGTGTGTCACTCATGGCAGGAGTCTCGGCCGTCCGTGACCCCCGCCACATCCGCTCAGGTACTCAGGCGGTACTCAGAACGCCGACACACCCGTCAGCGCCCGCCCGATCACCAGCTTCTGGATCTGGCTCGTGCCCTCGTACAGGGTCATCACGCGTGCGTCCCGCAGCAGTTTCCCCGCCGGGTACTCGTCGATGTAGCCGTAGCCGCCGAACACCTGGAGCGCGTTGTTCGCGGCCCGCACCGCCGCCTCCGAGGCGAACAGCTTGGCCTTGGAGGACTCCACGGCGAAGGGCCGGCCGCGGTCGATCAGATCGGCCACCCGCCAGGTCAGCAACCGCGCCGCGTCCACGTCGACGGCGATGTCGCTGATCAGCTCCTGGACCAGCTGGTGCCCCGCGATCGGCTTCCCGAACTGCTCGCGCTCACCGGCGTACCGGACCGCCGCGTCCAGCGCGGCCTGCGCGATCCCCACGCACCCCGCCGCCACCGACATCCGCCCCTTGGCCAGCGCGGACATCGCGACGGAGAACCCCTTGCCCTCGGCACCCAGCATCGCGGAGGCCGGCACCCGCACCCCCTCCAGGACCAGCTCGGCGGTCGCCTGTCCGCGCAGCCCTAGCTTGCCGTGGATGGTCCGGCGGGTCAGACCGGGGGTGTCGGTCGGCACGAGGAACGCGGAGACACCCTTGTGCCCGGGCCCGTCCGTCGAGCGGGCGAACAGCAGCACCACATCGGCCCAGGTCCCGTTCGTGATGAACATCTTCGTGCCGTCGATGACGTACTCGTCCCCGTCCCGCACCGCACGCGTGGCAAGGTTGCCCGCGTCGGAGCCGGTCCCCGGCTCGGTGAGGCCGAAGCAGCCCACGTACTCCCCGGAGGTGAGACCCGGCAGCCAGCGCAGCTTCTGCTCCTCGCTCCCCCACGCGGCGACCGTCTTGGCGACCAGTCCCAGCGAGACGGACACGATCCCGCGCACCGAGGAATCACCCCGCCCCAGCTCCTCGGTGACCAGGCAGTACGCGAGATGGTCGCCGCCCGAGCCGCCGTACTCCTCGTCGATCGTCAGCCCGAGGAACCCCACCTCGCCGAGCTTCTTGACGATCGAACGGTCGACCTCCTCGGCGCGGTCCCAGGCGACGACATGGGGGGCGATCTCACGGTCCACGAAGTCCCGTGCCAGCCGCCGGACGGCGGTCTGCTCCTCGCTGAGCCCCAGGTCGACCACGAGATCACCTCACTGTGAGAGATACACCTTTAAATTAGCACTGCTAGTTTGTCGTTCGTAGCCCTACTATGTGCGCCATGGCCCGACCGCGCAAGCCCCTCCTCAGCACCGACCGGATCGTCGAGACGGCCCGCGCGCTCGTGGACTCGGAGGGCCTGGCGGGCCTGTCCACCCGTCGGCTCGCCGCGGAACTCGGGGTCAGCGGCCCGTCCCTCTACAACCACTTCCGCACCAAGGACGAGATCCTGGAGGCGGTCGCCGACTCGGTGAGCGCCCAGGTCGACCTGTCGATGTTCGAGGACGGCCGTCCCTGGCGGACCGCCCTGCACGACTGGGCCGTCTCCTACCGTGCGGCCCTGCGCGACCACCCGAACATCGTGCCGGTCCTGGCCCAGGGCCCCGGCCGCCGCCCCGCCGGGCTGCGCCTCGCCGACGCGGTCTACGGCGCGATGGTCGACGCGGGCTGGCCCCCGGCACAGGCGACCTCCATCGGCGCGCTGATGCGCTACTTCATCATGGGCTCGGCGCTCGGCTCCTTCGCCGGCGGTTTCGTGGACGACGCGAGCGCGTACGACCCGGCCGACTACCCCCACCTCGGCCAGGCCCATCTCCTCGCCGAACAGCAGGAGAAGATCGACGAGCGGGCCTTCGAGACGGGTCTCGGGGCCCTGCTGGACGGACTCGCGCAGCAGTACGAGCAGGTCGGACGCACCGGATAGCCACAGTTCGGTGAGCGCCGAAGCATCGCTCCCGCATGCTGGATGCCATGACCAAGGACCCGCAGGCACCCCAGCTGGCGAGGCTCGCCGCGCTCATCGCCGACGAGACCCGGGCCGCCTGCCTCCTGGCCCTGCTGGACGGCCGGGCCTGGACGGCGGGTGAGCTGGCGCGCCACGCGGGAGTCGCCGCGTCGACCGTGAGCGAACACCTCGGCAAGCTGGTCGCGGGCGGTCTGCTGACCGAGGAGCGCCAGGGCCGCCACCGGTACGTACGCCTGGCCGACGCGCGGGTGGCCCACCTGGTGGAGGACCTGGCGGCCCAGGTCTCCCCGGACACCGTCCAACGCCCCCGCAGCCTGCGGGAGTCGAGCGCGGGCTCGGCGATGGCCCGGGGCCGCACGTGCTACGACCACTTGGCCGGGCGCCTGGGCATCGCGGTCACGGACGCCCTGACGACGCGTCGACTGCTGCGCCAGGACACGGGTTTCGCGCTGACGGAGGCGGGGCTGAAGTGGTTCGAGGAGACAGGCATCCCCCTCGTCCGCACCGGCCGCCGCCCCCTGGCCCGGGCCTGCCTGGACTGGACGGAACGCCGCCCGCATCTGGCCGGGGTCGCGGGAGCGGCCCTGTGCCGACACGCGCTCGCCGAGGGCTGGTGCGTCCGCATCGGCTCGGAGCGGGCGGTGAAGGTGACCGCAGCGGGAGAACAGGCACTGGAGGACCTCTTGGGGATCGCCGGACCAACGCTGCGCTGAGCGCCCTTCAGGGGCTCGGGACCGGGTCGATATGCGGCTCCGCCGCGCGAGCGCGACCAGCCCCCACCCACCCGCAGACGGCGACGCACCCGTCCGAAATCCGCGAGCTTCCGAACCCGCACCTCCCTACCCTCAGGAGCATGATGAACCCCCGCCGCACCGAACTCCTGGCCGCCGGCGCGGCCACGGTGACCGTGATCCTCTGGGCCTCCGCCTTCGTCTCCATCCGCAGCGCGGGTGCCGCCTACTCGCCCGGCGCCCTGGCCCTGGGACGGCTGCTGTCCGGCGCGCTCGCCCTGGGCGCGATCTGTCTGATACGGCGGGAGGGCCTGCCCCCGCGTGCGGCCTGGCGCGGCATCGCGGTCTCCGGGGTCCTCTGGTTCGGGCTGTACATGGTCGTCCTGAACTGGGGCGAGCAGCAGGTCGACGCCGGCACCGCGGCGCTGGTCGTGAACATCGGTCCGATCCTGATCGCCCTGCTCGGCACCCGTCTGCTCGGGGACGCGATGCCGCCCCGGCTGCTGGCGGGCATGGCGGTCTCCTTCGCGGGCGCGGTCACCGTGGGCCTGTCGATGTCGGACGACGGCGGCTCCTCGGTGCTCGGCGTGGTCCTGTGCCTCCTCGCGGCGATCGCCTACGCCGGCGGAGTCGTGGCCCAGAAGCCGGCGCTGGGCTCGGGCACCCCGCTCCAGGTGACGGCCTTCGGCTGTCTCATCGGCGCCGTCGTGTGCCTCCCGTTCGCCGGGCAGCTGGTGTCGGAGGCGGCCGACGCGCCCGCCTCGGCCACACTGAACATGGTCTACCTGGGCGTCTTCCCGACCGCCCTGGCCTTCACCACCTGGGCCTACGCCCTGGCCCGTACGACCGCGAGCCGGATGGGCGCGACCACCTACGCGGTGCCCGCCCTGGTCGTCCTGATGTCCTGGCTGTTCCTCGGCGAGATCCCGGGCCTGTTCACGCTCGCGGGAGGGGTGTTGTGCCTGGCGGGTGTGGCGGTGTCCCGCTCCCGGCCACGGCGGAGCGCCGCGGCCCCGGTGACGGCACCGGAGCCGCGGCCCGAGAAGGCGTCAGACCCCGCGTGAACGCGCCCTGCCCGCAAGGACCTTGATGCACAGGAGCGCGATCACCGACAGGCCGATGATGTACCCGGACACCGCCATCGACGTCCCCGTGGCCTCCAGCAGCAGCACCATGAGGAAGGGCGCGAGCCCACCGCCGAGCACGGCGGCGATCTGGTAGCCGAGGGAGGCTCCGGTGTAGCGCATCTCCGGGGTGAACAGCTCGGCGAACAGGGCGGCTTGGGGGCCGTACATGATGCTCAGGAAGCATCCGGCGACGAAGGTGCCGACCGCCAGCCACAGCAGCGACCCGGTGTCGATGAGCAGGAACATCGGTACGGCCCACAGGGCGATGCCGACCGCGCCGAGGGCGTAGATCCGGATACGGCCGAGGCGGTCGGAGAGCGCGGCGGCGGCCGGGATCAGCACCAGCTGGGTGAGGCTGACGCAGAGCGAGACCATGAGGACCGCACTCTTCTTCATGTCGAGCTCGCGGGTCGTGTAGTCGAGGACACCGGTGATCAGGATGTAGAAGGTGGCGGTGTTCACCGCGAAGGAGCCGCCCGCGAGCAGGACCGTGCCGAGGTGGTGGCGCAGGATCGTGCGCAGCGGGGAGTTCTGCCCGGCCTGCTCCTTCTCGGCCAGCTCTCGCTCCGCCTGCCGGAATTCGGGGGTCTCCTCGACCTTGGTGTGGATGTACCAGGCGAGCGCGAGGACGAACAGGCCGATGAGGAACGGGATTCGCCATCCCCAGGCCGCGAAGGCGGTGTCCGTGGTGAACGCCCCGGCCAGCAGGAAGACCGTGTTGGCGGTCACCACGCCGATGGGGACGCCGAGTTGGACCACGCTGCCGTAGAGGCCGCGCTTGCCCTCGGGGGCGTACTCGGTGGCCAGCAGCATCGCGCCGCCCCACTGCGCGCCGACCGCGACGCCCTGCACGACCCGCAGGAGGACGAGCAGGATCGGGGCGGCGACGCCGATCGTGTCGTAGGTCGGCAGCAGGCCGATGCCCGTGGTGGCGAGGCCCATGAGGGTGAGCGCGAGGACCAGCATGGGCTTGCGGCCACGCTTGTCGCCGAGTTGGCCCGCGACGATGCCGCCGATCGGGCGGGCGAGGAAGCCGACCGCGAAGGTGGCGAAGGCGGCGAGGACGCCGGCGGAGGAGCTGCCCGCCGGGAAGTACAGGTCACCGAGGACCAGGGCGGCGGCTATGCCGAAGACGAAGTAGTCGTACCACTCGACGGCGGAGGCGAGCGCGGCCGCGGTGGCGACGCGACGGCGGTGGGGAGTCGCCGGCGCGGTGACGGAAGTGGGCTGAGCGGTAGGGGCCGTGTCCATGCAGTGCACACTCCGATGGGTGCGTGGGGACGTTGGCGGCTGAACATACTGACCGGACGGTATGGGGTCAACGGGTGTGCGGGAAGGTTGCCCGGAGCACCTGAGAGGGGGCTCCGGGCGACCTGTGGATCAGGGGGAGCCGAGAGGGGCTCCCGGAATCCCGTGGGTCAGAACACCACCAGGGCCCTGCCGCCCTTGCCCGCCAGCATGTTGTCGAAGGCCGCCGGGATGCCGTCCAGCGCGATCCGCTCGGTCACCAGCATCCCGAGGTCGAGGCGGCCCGCCCGGACGTGCTCGGCCAGCACCGGCAGGTCCTCGGCGGGGTCGGAGTCGCCGTAGACACAGCCCGCGAGGGTGCGGCCCCAGTGGAAGATCTCCAGGGCGTTGAACGTGACCTGCTGGTCCTTGCCGCCGATGCCGACGACCGTCGTACGGCCGCCGCGGCGGGTGGAGTCCCAGGCGGTGCGGATGGTCGACGCGCGACCGACGCACTCGACGGCGACGTCGACGCCCTGCCTGCCGGTGAGACCCCTGATCTCGCGGGCGGTGTTCTCGGAGGCGATCACGTAGTCGGTGGCTCCGGCGGCGCGCGCCAACTCCTCCTTCTCCGGGGACACATCAACCGCGACGATCTTCGAGGCGCCCGCGATCCGGGCGGCCTGGAGCGCGGCCAGGCCCACTCCCCCGACCCCGTACACCGCGACCGTCTCGCCCTCGCGGACCCGCGCCGAGTGGTGGACGGCGCCGTAGCCGGTGAGGACCGCGCAGCCCAGGAGGGCCGCGTCGGTGAGCGGGATGCCGTCGGGGAGGGGCAGGAGGCAGAACGCGGGGACGACCGTCTCCTCGGCGAACGCGGCGACGTTCAGGCCCGGGTGGAGGTCGGTGCCGTCGGCGGTGCGGGCGTAGACGTCGGCGGCGCCGTTGAGGGCGTTGGCGCACAGCCACACCTCGCCGAGCGCGCAGGCGTGGCAATCACCGCAGGAGGGAGCCCAGTTGAGGACTACTCCGGCGCCGGGCGCCACCCCGGTGACCCCCTCCCCCACGGCGACGACCGTGCCCGCGCCCTCGTGGCCGAGGACGGCCGGGACGGGGACGCGCATGGTGCCGTTGGACAGGGACAGGTCGGAGTGGCAGACCCCGGCGGCGGCGAGCCGGACCCGGACCTGGCCGGGGCCGGGGTCCGGGAGCTCGATGTCGGTGACCTCCAGGGGAGCGCCCACGGCGGGAAGGACGGCGGCACGAACCACGGGAAGGCTCCTCAGAACTGGAGGGACTTGGTCTGGAGGTACTCGGCGAGACCGTGCGAGCCGAGCTCGCGGCCGACGCCGGACTGCTTGTAACCGCCGAACGGGGCAAGGGGGTTGAAGCGGCCGCCGTTGATGTCGACCTGGCCGGTGTCCATCCGGCGGGCGAAGGCCACCGCCTCCGACTCGTCGCCCGCCCAGACGGCGCCCGCGAGGCCGTAGACCGTGCCGTTGGCGATGCGCAGGGCGTCCTCCTCGTCCTCGTAGCGCAGGATCGACAGGACCGGGCCGAAGATCTCCTCCTGCGCGATCGTCATGTCGGGGGTGACATCGGCGAAGACGGTCGGGGCGACGAAGTAGCCCTGCTCGCACGGGGATTCGGGGCCGCCCGCGACCAGCCGGGCGCCCTCGGCGACGCCCTTCTCGATGTAACCCCGCACCCGTGCCTGCTGCTTGGCGTTGACGACGGGGCCGATGCGCTCGCCGTACTTCGCGGCAGCGGCGGCGGCCAGCTCGACGGCCTCGTCGTACTGGTCGCGGTGGACCAGCATCCGGGTCCAGGCGCTGCATGTCTGGCCGGAGTTGGACATCACGTTGGCGACGCCCACGTTGACCGCCTTGGCGAGGTCGGCGCTCGGCAGGATGACGTTGGCGGACTTGCCGCCGAGCTCCAGGGCGACCTTCTTCAGCGCGGCACCGGCGGTCGCGCCGATCTGCCGGCCGACCGCGGTGGAGCCGGTGAAGGAGACCAGGTCGACCTCGGGGTGCTCGGCGAGCGCCTGACCGGCGACCGGGCCGAGGCCGGTGACCAGGTTGAAGACACCGGCCGGGACACCCGCCTCGTGGACCGCCTCGGCGAAGAGCTGGGCGACGAGGGGGGTGTCCTCGGCGGGCTTGAGGACGACCGTGCAGCCGGCGGCGAGGGCCGGGGCGACCTTGGCGACGATCTGGTGCAGCGGGTAGTTCCAGGGCGTGATCGCGGCGACGACGCCGATCGGCTCCTGGTGGACGGTGGAGTTGCCGACCTTCTCCTCGAAGGGGTGGGTCGCGGCCAGCTCGGCGTAGGAGCCGGCGACCGCGACCGGTACGGCCGCGTGGACGTTCTGCGAGAACTTCAGGGGCGAGCCGAGTTCGGCGGTGACCGTCTCGGCGATCTCGTCCTTGCGGGCGGCCAGGACGTCCCGGAGGGCGGCCAGCCGGGCGGCCCGCTCGGCCGGGGTGGTCGCGGCCCAGGCCGGAAGGGCGGCGCGGGCGGCCCGTACGGCGAGGTCGACGTCCTCGGCGGTGCCCGCCGGGACCCGCCCGACGACCTGTTCGTCGACCGGGTTCACGACCTCGATCACGTCCGGGCCGGTGGCCGGGCGCCACTCGCCGTCGATGTACATGCCGTCGTGCGCCTTCATGGTGCGTCCTCCCGGGCTGGGCCGTGTCGTCCGGCTCACAAAGTCCAGCCCACAAACTAGCGGCGATAGTTTTTCGACGCCAGGGCGGGGCCGGGCGGTCGGCGAACATCACAACCGGAGCGTTCCGAACCTCACAACCGAGCGTGCAGGGACATCAGAAGTCGACGCGGGCCCGCTCGTCCACCCTCGCCACGGCCTCCTGCCCGAACTCCTTCTCGTAGGCCTGCCGGATCCCCTCGATCCTCCGGTCGCTCACGGCGGCCCGTGCCACCGGGTACAGCAGGATCAGCTCGTACGACCGCTCCTTCTCGATCGCCCCGCTCACGTCCCGCCACTGCCCGCGCCCGCTCTGCACGGTCAGTCCGTCGGGGAACTCCGGGGTGACCTCGCTGTCGACGAAGGCCATGAACTGCGCGTCGGTGACGGCCGGCCCGCCGTCCGGCCGCTCGGTGCCGAAGAACAGCTGCGTCTCGATGCACGGCGCTCCCCGCTCCGGCGCATTTCGCTCCGGTGCATTTCGCTCCGGCGCATTTCGCTCCGGTGCCTTTCGCTCCGGTGCCTTTCGCTCCGGCACCGCGGAGTCGGCCTCGGCGAGGCCGGCGTAGGCGGTGGGCGCGGCGGCGAGCAGGAGGCCGGCGACGGTCAGGGCGACCCTGGTGCGGGTGAGGTGCGGTTGCATGGCACCTGCCTAGCGGGCACCCGGCACCAAGCCCCGTCGACCCGCGCTCAGTTCACTCGTCCAGGTCGGGAACGTGGTCCGGGGACGGGCAGATGCGTTCGCCGTGCTGGTCGAAGACGAACAGGTGGGAGATGTCCACGAGGAGGGGGACCTGCATACCGCGGCGGAGGTCGATGTCCGGGGTGGTGCGGACGACCAGGTCGCCGGGGAGGCGGGGGTCGGGCGGCGTGGGCTCGGGGGCGGGGGCCGGCGTGTCCTCCAGGACCACGACGGGGCCCGCCCGCAGGGAACCCGCGCGCTCCTTGAGGCGGTCCAGGACCGTGCCGTCGCGGCGGCGCCGGGCGGCCGGGCGCGCGGCGGGGCGCGCGGCCTCCAGGTCGGCGACGACGGCCGGGCTGGAGCCGGTGTTGAAGTGCACGAGGATTTCGTGCCCCTGGAACTCCACGTGCTCCACCAGGCCGGTGATCGGCATCTCGCCCGGGCGGGCGGAGGCGGGGTGGGCGATGCGGATGGCCTCCGAACGCAGGCCCACGATGACCTCACGTCCTTGCTGCACGCGGAGCAACTGGTGGTCCAGGGACAGCGGTTCGGGCAGCCGCAGGTACTGCTTGCCGAGGCTGATGGTCATGGCGCCGTCCAGCGGGGCCCGGACCAGGCCGCGCAGGAGGTTGATGCGCGGGGTGCCGATGAAGGCGGCGACGAAGACGTTGCGGGGCAGGGCGTACACCGAGCGCGGGGTGTCGACCTGCTGGAGGACTCCCCCGCGCAGTACGGCGACCCGGTCGCCGAGCGACATGGCCTCGGCCTGGTCGTGGGTGACGTAGACCGTGGTGACGCCCAGTTCGCGGGTGAGGCTCGCTATCTCGGCGCGCAGGTGGTTGCGGAGCTTGGCGTCGAGGTTGGACAGCGGTTCGTCCATCAGGAAGGCGGAGGGGTGGCGGGAGATGGCCCGGCCCATCGCCACGCGCTGGCGTTCACCGCCGGAGAGCTGGCCCGGGTAGCGGTCGAGGAGGTCCTCGATGCCGAGCATGCGGGCGGTGGCGTCCACGCGTGGGCGGGGGTCCTGGCCGGGGGCCTCGATGCGGAGCGGGAAGCCGATGTTCGCGCGGTTCGTCATGTTCGGATAGAGGGCGAAGTTCTGGAACACCATCGCCATCCGGCGCTCGGCGGGCCCCAGGTCGTTGGCGTACTCGCCGTCGAGCCTGAGCTCGCCCTCGGTGATCTCCTCGAGGCCGGCGATCATGCGTAGCACGGTGGACTTGCCGCAACCGGAGGGGCCGAGCAGGACGAGGAACTCGCCGGGTGCGACGTCCAGCGAGAGACGGTCCACCACCCTGGCTCCTCGGGTGTACGTCTTGCTCACGTCGTGCAGGGTGATGGCGCGTGTCATGGCAGTGCCCCCGGGGGCTGTATCAGGCGTTGGTGCTCCGCGGTCGGAAGACCCCGGCCGGCTCGCACGGGGCTGTGAGTCACGGAAGTTAACGGAATGCACCCGGCGGGGGGAAGAGACTGGGCGGGATCCGGCGTTCCCGTCCAACCACCGAGAAAGCGGACGACCGCATTCAGCGAGCGGCCACGCTCCTCGACGGCCACGGCTCGGGGGTCGGGGGCCCTGGACTCCAGGGCTCTGCCACCTGTGGCCCGGGAGTCCGCGGCCCGGGAGTTCGCAGCCCGCGGCTCTGAGGCTCCGGGGTCCGGGACACGGGACTCTGGGGGCCGGGACTCTGGGGCCCGAGGCTCTGGGATCCGGGACTCCTGGACCCGGGACTCCTGGGCCCGGGACTCTGGGGTGCACGGGCCTGGGGCTCGCGGGTCCGGACCAGGTGGGCGAAGACGACCACGTTGCTGGTGTAGCCGGTCCGTCTCGTGAAGAGTCCGCCGCAGGTGATCACGCGCAGTTCCGGGCGCCGGGACGGGCCGTAGACCTCCTTGTCGGGGAAGCCCGCCTTGTCGAAGATCTTCACCCGGTCCACCTGGTAGACGGCGGTACGGCCGTCCGCGCGCCGCGCCTCGATCACCTTGCCCGGCTTCACCTGGGCGAGCCCGGCGAAGACGGCGGGGCCGGTCATGGTGTCACGGTGGCCCACGGCGATCGCCGTGCCGGACTCGCCGGGCGTCGGCCCCCCCTGGTACCAGCCCACGAGTTTCGGCTTGTCGACCGGGGGCGTCGCCAGCTCCCGGCCCTTGATGAGCCCGAGGGCCATGACCGGGGCGTCGATGCCGAGGGACGGGATGCGCACGGACGTCGGCCGGGACCTGGTCAACGGCCGGGGCGGTGGCGTGCGCGGGGGCTTGCGGGGTGGCGTGCTTCGCGGGGGACGGCGGGCCGAGGGGGTCGCCCTCACGGCTGCATCGCCCTGCGCCCCACCGGCCACCTCCGCGCCCGCCCCACCGGCGGCCTCCGCCTCCGGGCCGGCGGCCGCCACGGCGTCCGGGCCGCCGGGCCCGTCCGGCAGGGGCGGCCCGTCATCCGCCGTGCACCGCACCCCCGTGGTCACCAGGACGACTGTGAGCAGGGCCGTCCTGGTGAGACGGTAGGCGCGGGTCCGGTACCAGGGCCTGCGTCTGCGCCTACGCGGCGCCATGGGGCCGACGGCGGTTCTGCCGGAAGTACGCGACACCGCCGACCGCCACCAGGCCGACCGCCGCGGCGCCGGCCACCGGCGCGTACGCGGCCGCGGTGTCGACGAGACCGCCACCACCCGCGTGCACACCGCCCTTGGGGCCGTTGGGGTCGTTCTGCCCCCAGGCCGCGCCGCCACCGTGCTGCTGGTCCTCGATCTGGTCGCCCGGACGACGGCCGCCGTCACGCTTGTCGTCATGGCAGTTGACGTGGAAGACCTTCTTCTTGGTGGCACCCGCCACGATCCAAGTGATCTCGTACTGCCCGTCCGCCACCCCCAGCGCGTCGGTGTGACCGGCACCGCCGGCGAGCTGGATGGCGCCGGTCACGGTCGCGGCGCTGGCCAGCGGAGGCTGGGGGGTGATGGTGTACGGGATGGTGGTGAGGGAGTCGAAGTTGACGGCGTCCAGGTAGAACTTGCAGACCCTGGAGTCCTCCTTCGACACGCCGTAGGGCACGCCCACGCGGTGGATCCTGATGTCGCCGTTCTCTCCTGCGGCCGAGGCGGCGGGTGCCGCCACCCAGGAGGCGCCGGACGCGGCGAGGGCGGTGAGGATGACAGTGGCACCCGCGCGGGCGCGGAGACCATGTGGGAGTGTCAGGCTGGGCATGCGCGCTCCTCCGATTCAGACGATTTTCATACAAATCGCTCTTTCGGGAGGACTCTCCTTCATGCGCGCCGCGGTCGCCCGCAGCGACGCCCGGCGCGCCGTCAGATATCGCTCGTGCGGCGCAATCCCGGGCGCTTCGGCCGCTCCCCCGCGGCTGGTCCGGTCCCTTCATCGGGCCGCGCCGAAGACCGCAGCGCGACGCCCGACGACACCAGCAGCAGGCCGCCCAGCATCACGAACGGCGCCGCCACACCGGCGAGCCCCGCCACCAGCCCCGCGGTGGCCGGTGCGGCGACCTGGCCGAGGCGGTTGCCGGTCAGCCGCAGGGCGAGGGCGGTGGAGCGGGCGCCGTCGGGGGCGGCCTGGACCACCGTCGTCATGGACAGCGGCTGTCCGACGCCCAGGCAGAAACCGAGCAGGGCGAGCATCACCGCCAGCGCCCACACCGGGACCGGCAGCGCGACGCCCGCGCAGAGGAAGGCCGCCAGCAGACACGTCACCGTGAGGAGCAGGGCGCGCCCCAGCAGCCGTAGCAGCGGGGTCAGCACCAGACGGCAGGCGATGGTGGCGGCCGCGCGCAGGCTCAGCAGCAGGCCGATCACCGAGGGGGCGATGCCCCGGTGCTCGCCGACCACCGGAAGGTAGGCGGTGAGGATGTCCGTGGCGGACAGCACGGACAGGCTCACGAGGATGCCTCCGGGCACGCCCCGGGACCGCAGGATGTGCCCGACGGACACCCGGTCGCCCGGTGCGGCAGGGGACTTGGCAGCGGCGTCGCGATGCTCGATGCGCCACAGCGAGGTGAACGCGACGGCCGCCCCGGCGCCCGCGACCAGCAGCGCGAGCGCGCTCGTGCCCGCCCGGTCGGAGCCACCGATCAGCGCGCCGGCCGCGATCGGGCCGACCAGCTGGCCGAGGGAGGCGCCGATGGTGAAGTGCCCGAAGTTGCGGTCCTGTTCGTGCGGGGCGGACTGCCGGGCGACCAGCGACTGGGAACCGATGACGAAGCACAGGTGCCCGAGGCCCATCACCCCGCTCCAGACCGCCATGGCCCAGAGGGAGCCGGCGACACCGCTCAGCGCGCAGCCGCCGGATATCAGGACCACACCGACGGGCAGCAGCGGCGCGCACCGCCCGTGGTCGGTACGGCGGCCGAGCGGTACGGCCGCGAAGAGCGGCAGCAGCGCGTACACACCGGCGATGACACCGATCGCCCGCTCGTCCGCGCCCAGCGCGAGGGCCCGGTAGGAGACGGCGGGCCGGGCCATCGACACCGCCCCCTGCGCGAAGCTGAAGGCGATGACGAGGCGGAGCAGCCAGCCGCGGTTCCCACCGGGCACCATGTTCAAGTCTCCCTGGACGAAGGTCAGATGATGCCGAAGAGGATGCCCGCCCCGAGGATCACGAGGCAGGTGAGCGCGGCCCATTTGACGACGAACCGGGTGTGGTCGCCGAACTCCACCTTGGCCATGCCGACCAGGACGTACACGGCCGGGACGAGCGGGCTCGACATGTGCAGGGGCTGGCCGACGAGGGAGGCGCGGGCCATCTCCAGCGGGGTGACGCCGTGCGCGGCGCCGGCCTCGGCGAGGACCGGCAGGACACCGAAGTAGAAGCCGTCGTTCGACATGAAGTAGGTCAGCGGGAGGCTCAGCACGCCGGTGACGAGGGCCATGTGCGGGCCCATGCCGTCCGGGATGACGTCGACCATCCAGCGGGCCATGTGGTCGACCATGCCGGTGCCCTGGAGGACGCCGGTGAAGACGGCGGCGGCGAAGACCATGCCGGAGACGTTGAGGACGTTGTCCGCGTGGGCGGCCAGGCGGGCCTTCTGGTCGGGGATGTGCGGGAAGTTCACGGTGAGCGCGAGCGCGGCGCCGAGCAGGAACAGCACCGGGATCGGCAGCCACTCCATGATCATGCAGGTGAGGAGGGTGACCGTGAGCAGCGCGTTGAACCAGTACAGCTTGGGGCGCAGGGTGGGGCGGTCGGGGTCGAGGACCTGGAAGCGCTCGGCGTCGCCGGCCTCGTCGTCCTCGGCGTCGGTGCCGGAGCCGGACCCGCCGGTGGTCACCGCGGCCTTGCCGGTGCCGGATTTACCGGAGCCGGCGCCCACCAGGACGGTCTCGGTCTCCTCGACCTTCTCCTCCACCAGGACCTCGCCCAGCGTGAGCACGCCCAGCCGCTTGCGCTCGCGCATGCCGAGGACGTACGAGAGGACGAAGACGCCCAGCAGGCCGACGGCCAGGGCCGGGATCATCGGCACGAAGATGTCGCTGGCGTCGAGCTTCAGCGCGGTGGCGGCGCGGGCCGTCGGACCGCCCCAGGGCAGCGTGTTCATCACGCCGTTGGCCATGGCGGCGACACCGGTCATCACGACCAGGCTCATCTTCAGGCGCTTGTACAGCGGGTACATCGCCGAGACGGTGATCATGAAGGTGGTCGAGCCGTCGCCGTCGAGCGAGACGATCGCGGCGAGCACCGCGGTGCCCACGACGATCCGCATCGGGTCGGCCTTGCAGAACTTCAGGATGCCCCGGACGATCGGGTCGAAGAGGCCGACGTCGATCATCACCCCGAAGTAGACGATCGCGAACATGAGCATCGCCGCGGTGGGGGCGAGGCTGGTGACGCCTTCGATGACGTAGTCACCGAGCTTGGCGCCTTTCCCGACGAAGACACAGAACAGTGCCGGGATCAGCACGAGCGCCGCGATCGGCGACATCTTCTTCATCATGATCAGGACCAGGAAGGTCGCGATCATGGCGAAGCCGAGGATGGTCAGCATGAGTGGATACCTAACGTTCGCCCTTGAACTCCCACCGGAGCCGGCAGTGCGATGACGTTAGGACCCGTCAAGTGGCGTTAACAAGACGTTGACGTGCGAGCAATAAGCGCAAAACTCCAGGTCACGGACTTGCGATCAGTTCGACGGGCACTCCGTTGAGGACCGCGTTGCCTGACAGGGGGTCAAGGAGGGTGCCGTCGAGCAGCTGGTTCACATTGACACCGGGGTCCTGGGCCGCGTGCCGCGTACGGGTCCCGGGGCGGTCGTGGCCCCAGCCGTGCGGCAGGCTCACCACACCCCGCCGTACCGTGTCCGTGATCTCCACCGGCGCGATCACCGCTCCCCCGGCCCCCTTGATCCCGACCCGCTGCCCGTCGACGAGCCGCAGGCCCTCCGCGTCCTCGGGGTGGATGTGCAGGGTGCAGCGGTTGGTGCCGCCGGTGAGGGCGGGGACGTTGTGCATCCAGCTGTTGTTGGAGCGCAGGTGCCGGCGGCCGACGAGGACGAACCCGTCGGCCCGGTGCCGCAGGGCCTCCCGCAGCCGGGGGAGGTCGTCCGCGATCGGCCCCGGCAGCAGCTCGACCTTGCCGCTGCGGGTCTTCAGCGGCTGCGGCAGCCGGGACGTCAGCGGACCGAGGTCGATGCCGTGCGGATGCGCGAGCAGCTTGGTCAGGCTGAGCCCGTCCGGTCGTACGCCGAAACCGTCGCCGTAGGGACCCAGGCGCAGCATCATGTCGAGCCGCCGCTCGGGGCCGGTGTCGCCCTTCAGGAGGGCCGCGAGTTCCCGCGGGTCGCGGCCGTGCACGGGCGAGTGGGTCTCCTTGACCGCCTTGCCGAGGGTCTGGCCGATGACCAGGTCGTCCACGGCGGACGGGTCGGCGCCGTGCATGCCGGTGACGGCGAGGACCAGCCGGGCGAGGATCTCCGTCTCCGCCATCCGGCCGGGCTCCAGCGGGACGGCGGGGCGGGTGTAGCGGACCTGGTTGCGCACGGCCAGGGTGTTGAAGGCGAAGTCGTGGTGGGGGCTCTGGGAGGGCGGGGGCGGCGGCAGCACGACGTGGGCGTGGCGTGAGGTCTCGTTGAGGTACGGGTCCACGCTGACCATGAAGTCGAGGGAGCCGAGGGCCTTGTCGAGCCGGTCGCCGTCGGGTGCGGAGAGGACCGGGTTGGCGGCGACGGCGACGAGGGCGCGGATCGGCTCGCCCTCCGCGGTCGTGGTGTCGATCTCCTCGGCGAGCGCGGAGAGCGGCAACTCGCCCTTGGCCTCGGGGTGTTGACTCACCCGGGAGTGCCAGCGTCCGAGGGCGAAGCCGTGGCTGGGTCCGGCGGGCCGGGGGGTGCGGTCGGTGGCGGCCTGCGGGAAGAGGGCGCCGCCGGGCCGGTCGAGGTTGCCGGTGAGGATGTTGAGCACGTCGACGAGCCAGCTGGCGAGGGTGCCGTGCGGGACCGTGCAGCTGCCGATGCGGCCGTACACGGCGGCCGTCGGGGCGGCGGCGAGTTCGCGGGCGAGCAGGCGTGTCTCCGAGGCGTCCACGTCACAGGCCTCGGCGACGGCCTCGGGGGTGAAATCCCTTACGGCTTCGCGGAGTTCGTCGAGCCCTTGCAGATGAGGGGCCAACTCCCCGGTGTCGACCAGCTCTTCCTCGAAGAGGACGTGCGCCATCGCCGCGAGCAGCAGTGCGTCGGTGCCGGGACGGATGGCGATGTGCCGGTCGGCGAGCTTCGCGGTGCGGGTGCGGCGGGGGTCGATGACGGTGAGGGTGCCGCCGCGGGCCTTGAGCGCCTTGAGCTTGCCGGGGAAGTCGGGGGCGGTGCACAGACTCCCGTTGGACTCCAGGGGGTTGGCGCCGAGGAGGAGCAGGTGGTCGGTGTGGTCGAGGTCGGGTACGGGGATGGCGTTGGCGTCGCCGTACAGCAGGCCGCTGGAGACGTGCTTGGGCATCTGGTCGACCGTGGAGGCGGTGAAGACGCTCCGGGTGCCGAGCCCGGCGAGCAGCACCGGCGGGTAGAGGGCGCCGGCCATGGTGTGCACGTTGGGGTTGCCGAGGACGACTCCGACGGAGTTCGCCCCGTGGCCCTCGACGACGGCCCGGATTCCGGCGGCGACCGCGTCGAAGGCCTCCGCCCAGGTGGCCTCGCGCAGCTCCCCGTCCCGGCGCACGAGGGGGGTGCGCAGCCGGTCGGGGTCGCCGTCGACGGCCCCGAAGGAGGCGCCCTTCGGGCAGATGAACCCCTTGCTGAACACGTCGTCGCGGTCGCCGCGGGCGCCGGTGACCCGGGTCCCTTCGACGGTGAGCGTCAGACCACAGGTGGCCTCGCACAGGGGGCAGATACGCAGAGCGGTGCGGGACACGGGTCCTCCCGGGGCAGCGGTGCCTGTCCGGGTGAGCATACCGACCGGTATGAACGGAGGGGAGGGGTTGCCGGACCTCAGTCCAGAACGCGCGCCAGATACGCCCGCAACATCTCCCGGGCCTCCTGGATGATCCGTTCGTCGCCCTCCGGTGCCATCCGGAAGGCCAGGTGGACGAGGGTGTCCGCGGTTTCCGTGGCGATCAGGAAGGTGCGGCGGAGGTCGTCGTCGGGTTCACGGGCGAGGTAGCCGGACAGGAGGTCGGTGAGGCGGTCGGCGACGCGGTGGTTGGGTTCGGCGTGGCGGGCGCCGACGGGGATCTGGTTGCCGAAGTCGACCAGGGAGAAGCCGGGGGCGGTGCGCTTCATGGCCAGGTACTCGTCCAGGACGACGTCCATGACCGTACGCCAGCCGCCCTCCTCGCCCGACTTCTGGAGGCGGTCGGTGACCCGCTCGGTGAAGCGTTCGAGGTTGCGCTGGGCGAGGGCGTCGGCCATCTGCCGCTTGTTGCCGAAGAAGCGGTAGACCGAGCCGATGGGGACGCCGGCGCGCAGGGCGACGGCGCGGGTGCTCAGGTCGTCGTAGCCGACCTCGTCGAGCAGGTCGGCACAGGCGTCGAGGATTCTGGTCAGCCGTTCGGCACTGCGCCGCTGCACGGGGGCGCGGCGAAGCGGGGTCGCTTGGGGCACGGGCTTCATGATGCCTTTCCGCCGTGGTCGGGTGAACCCCGCCACCTGGTACGGGGCCGGGGGCTCGCGGTGCTCACCGGTCACCGCCGGTGCTCGCCGTGAGCCACGTTCCGTGATCGCCGTCGCGAGCGCTCACCGTGAGGGGGGTCACGGCGGGGCCGCCGCCGGCCGCGGGTATTGCGCCGGAGCCGGTGTCGCCCGTGAACGCGGTGGAGGCGGTTCCGGAACCGGCGCCGGTGGTGGCGGAGGTGACGGCCCCGAAGCCGCCGCCGGTGGTCGCCGGGTAGACCGTGCCGGAATCGCCGCCGCCCGTGGTCGCCGGGTAGACCGTGCCGGAATCGCCGCCGCCGGTGGTCACTGTGAACGTCGGGCCGGAGCCGGTGACGCCGGTCAGCGCCGCGAACCGCGCCCCGGAGTCGCCGTCGCGTGCCCCGGAGGCGCCCTCGCCCGCGCTCGGCGCGGACTGCGCCCCCGAGCCGTCCCCGCCCGTGCCCGCCGTCGACTCCGCACCGGGGACCGACTCCGCGCCCGGCGTCCCGCCCCCCGTGCTCGTCGACGGCTGCGGCTCCGACGCCGTGACGTCCGCCGTGCTCTCCACCGGGTCGCCGTCCACGGCCCACACGGTGCCGTCGTCGGCGTAGAGGCGGGCGGTGACCTTGTGGGTGCCCTGCGGGACGTACGCGGCCGCGAGCCGGTAGTCGGGGGTGCGCAGGGTGGTGACCGGGCGGTCGTCCACGAAGAGGACGGCGACGCCCCGGCCGGGGACCGCCTCGGCCTTGGTGTTGCTGGGCGAGAAGTCGAAGTTCTCGACGGTCAGCCGCACCGACCAGCAGTCGTCGGTGGCCGGCTGCACCTCTATGCCGACCTCGGGGGCGCTGTCCTTGTCCACCTCGCGGTAGTGCCGGCCCTCCTGGTCGGTGTCGTCGAGGACCTTGCCCACCGGTGAGACCGACGTGCCTTCCTTGTGCTCCTTGGCCCCACTGGCGCCACAGCTCACGGATCCGGTCACCAGCACGACACAGACCGCGAGCGCGGCAAGGAGTCCCCGCGTCCACGACATGCCGGGGAGCCTAGAACACGGGTACGACACCGCGAATCCCCCTGTGGTCTGGTTCTCGTCCTCCTCCCTGAGGAGGTCACGAGCGGGGAAATCGGTTCCACGGAACGGCACCCTTGCGCCGCCGAAACCGCAATCCTACGGTAGTCCATAGGAATCAGACCGCAAGGGAGCGACCATGAGCGGGGACGCAGCGATCACGCGCGGCGACGCACGCAAGACCGCCGAGGGCCTGGCGTACCTGTCCGGTTTCGGCAACGAACACGCCTCGGAGGCCGTCCCCGGCGCCCTCCCCGAGGGCCGCAACGCCCCCCAGCGCGCGCCCCTCGGCCTCTACTCGGAGCAGCTCAGCGGTACGGCCTTCACCGAGCCCCGCGCCCACAACCGCCGCTCCTGGCTGTACCGCATCCGCCCCTCGGCCGCGCACCCCGCGTTCACCCACACCCACCACGGCCGGATCCGTACAGCCCCCTTCACCGAGTCGGTCCCCGACCCCAACCGGCTGCGCTGGGACCCGCTGCCGGAGCCCGGTGAGGGCACCGACTTCCTGGCCGGACTGTGGACCCTCGGCGGCAACGGCGACGTCACCCAGCGCACCGGCATGGCCGTGCACCTCTACCACGCCACCGACTCCATGGACCGCGTCTTCAGCGACGCCGACGGTGAGCTGCTGATCGTCCCGGAGCGCGGCGGGCTGCTGCTGCGCACGGAGTTCGGACTGCTGCATGTGGAGCCGGGCCATGTGGCGCTGATCCCTCGTGGGGTGCGCTTCCGTGTGGAGCTGCTCGACGAGTCGGCCAGGGGTTATGTGTGTGAGAACTACGGGGCCCCTTTCCAGCTCCCCGACCTCGGCCCGATCGGCGCCAACGGCCTCGCCAACGCCCGCGACTTCCGGGCCCCCGTCGCCGCTTACGAGGACGTCGAGGGGCCGGTGGAGGTGGTCAACAAGTTCTGCGGCAACCTCTGGACCGCGACCTACGACCACTCCCCGCTCGACGTCGTCGCCTGGCACGGCAACCATGTGCCGTACGTCTACGACCTGCGCCGCTTCAACGTCATCGGCTCCATCTCCTACGACCACCCCGACCCGTCGATCTTCACCGTGCTGACGTCCCCGTCGGACACCCCTGGGCTGGCCGGCGTGGACTTCGTGGTCTTCGCGCCGCGCTGGCTGGTGGGCGAGGACACCTTCCGGCCGCCGTACTTCCACCGCAACGTGATGAGCGAGTACATGGGCCTGATCGAGGGCGTGTACGACGCGAAGACCGCCGGAAAGGGGGGCTTCGTGCCGGGCGGCGGCTCGCTGCACAACATGATGTCGGCGCACGGACCGGACCGGGAGACGTTCGACCGGGCGAGCGCCGCCGAGCTGCGGCCGCAGAAGATCGACGACGGGCTGGCGTTCATGTTCGAGACCCGCTGGCCGGTGACGCTCACCGCACACGCGGCCCGGGCGGACCACCTCCAGCCGCACTACGACGACGTGTGGCGGGGCCTGGAACGTCACTTCCGCCCACCGAACTGACCCACCCGCCCCACGGATCCGCCCGATGCCCTGACCCACCCGCCCCGCGAGTCCGGTCGGCCCCGCGGATCCGCCCGTCACACCGACCCGCCCGTCCCGGAAATCCGCCCACCGCACCGACCCCCACCCATCTCGCAGATCCACCCGTCATACCGACCCACCCGCCCCACGGATCCGCCCACCGCCACCGATCCCCCGTTGCACCGACCGATCCGCGAAAGGTACGGATAGCCCGTGACCTCCTTCGCTCCGGACTCGATCGTCCTGAACCGCAAGCTGCCGCTCTGGTACCAGGTGTCGCAGTCGCTGCGCGCCTCGATACTCGGCCGCTCACCCCAGGACCCGCTCCGCCTGCCCACCGAGGAACAGCTGGCCGGGCACTACGGCGTGAGCGTGCTGACCATGCGGCAGGCGCTCAAGGAGCTGGAGGACGAGGGGCTCATCACCCGGCACCGCCGCCGGGGCACCTTCATCGAGCCGGACGCGCGAAGGGGCAGCCCGGTCCGGCTGCTCGGCTCGGTGGACGCGATCGTGGCCCAGCAGTCCGGTATGACGACCGAGCTGCTCGAGCACGGCAAGTCCGCGGTGCCCACCGAACTCGCCGAGCACTTCCCGGCGTTGGACGAGGTGGCGGCGTACCACCGGCTGCGCAGCGACGAGCGGACGGGCGAGCCGACCAACCACGCCCGCAACTACGTCCGCCCCGAACTGGCCGCGCGCATCGACCCGTCGGACCTGGTGCGCTGGCCGATGACGAAGGTGCTGCGGGATGTCGTCGGCGCGGACATCAGCCGCATCACGGACACCGTGGAGGCCCGGCTCGCGGACCCGGAGACGGCCCGGCTGCTCCAAGTCCCGCTGCTCAGCCCGATCCTGCACTACACGGGCCTGTCGTACGACACGGAGGGCCGGGTGCTGGACGCGGCGGTGATCCACTACCGCGGCGACCGCTTCTCCTTCTCGGTGACTCTGGAAGCCACATGAGCTCACTGTCCGTCGCAGGTCGTACGATGCCCAGCGTGACGCACGACGACGCTCCGCCACTCGCGGACCTCATGCCGTGGTCCGTCGCACCGCCGCGGCTCGGCCGGGGCTGGCCGACGGGTCCCGACGCGGCATCCCTGAAGGCCCGCTGGGACGCGCTGCTCAAGGCCGAGGGCCCCGACCGGGAAGCCCTGTTCGAGCCCACCCGCTCCCGGACCCTGCGCTCGGCGGTCGGACAGCTGCCGGGGCGCACGGGCGGCACGGAGCGGCTCGCCCGGGCCACCGGCCCCTGCCCGGAGCCGGTACGGGTCCTGCACGCGCCGTTCGACGAGCAGTGGCTGATCCCGGACCACCGGCTGATCGACGCGGCCCGGCCCGAGCTGTGGCGGGTGGCGGACGAGGAGCAGGTGTTCGTGGTGGAGACACCCTCGGACGGCCCGGGCCCCCAGCTCCTCGCGACCTCGGTGCTGCCCCTGCTCCGCCCGGGTCGCATCCGCCCGCTGTACCGCCGCCCCGGCGGCACGGAACCCAACCTGGCCCCGGGCCTCCTGGAACATCTGCGGGCCCGCCTCGGCGTCCCGGTGGAGCCCCTGGACGTCCTCGCCTGGATCCTGACAGCCGTCCGCCCGGACCTCAGCGTCCCGCTCACCGACGACCCCGAACTCTGGTCCCGGGGCGTCGAGTCGGGCCACCGCACGCTCTGGTTGATGCGCCGCGACGGCGACCGCCCCAAGCTCCCCGGCGGCCGCCGCCCCTACGTCCGCGCGCCCCTGCCGTCCCACCCCCTGGCCCTGGACTACGACCGCGACGAGGAGGCCCTCCTGCTGGACGAGGGCCGCATCTCCCCGGTACCGCCGGAGGCCTGGGACTTCGAGGCGGGCGGGGTGCGGGTGCTGGAGCAGTGGTTCACGGCCCGCGTCACGGAACCGGAGCCGGGCACGCTGGCGGCGATCCGCCCGGCGACCTGGCCGCAGACGTGGACGTCGGAACTCCTGGAACTGATCACGGTGCTGGCGCTGCTGGCCGATCTCGAGCCACCGCAGGAAGAGTTGACGTCACGGATCACGACGAACGAACTGCGTAAGGCAGGCGTGCTACCGGCCCCGGACTCGGCCCGCAGGCCGGCCTCGGTCCTGGACGGGCACGAGGAGGGGCCGGAGGGCCAGCTCACGCTCATCTAGGCTCTGGGCGCGAACCCGTCCAGCACCCGCCCCAACATCCGCTCGAACACCGCGTCGAGATCAATGGGCCCGGCATCCTCCGCGAAAGACGCCGCCAACCGCGGATACGCCCCGGAAGCCACCTGACTCCCCAGATACGCGATCCGCACCGCGTTCTCCTGCTCCTCCGACCAGGGCAGCGACCGCACCCGCTCAGCCGTGGAGAGTTCGTTCGAGACGTACGTCGTCACGCACCCGTTGAGCATCGCGACCAGCTCGATCTTCGTGCCGTAGGGGGCGTCCAGCGGGTCGAGGCAGGCGAGGCAGTGCTCCAGATAGCGCAGGGCGTTGGGGCTGAAGCCGTACACCCCCGACATCAGCCGGACCATCCAGGCGTGCCGGTGCATGAGCGCCTTGGTCTGGCGCGCGTTGCGGAGCATGTCGGCCCGCCAGTCCCCCGTCGGCTCGAACAGCTCGTGCTCCCCGCTGACCGCGTCCACCATCAGCTCGTACAGGTCCTCCTTGCGGGGGACGTAGTTGTAGAGCGACATCGTGCCGCAGCCCAGCTCGGCCGCCACGTGTCGCATGGACACGGCGTCCAGGCCCCCGGCATCCGCCAGCCGCACCGCCGCCGCCGCGATGTCCGCCCTGGTGAACGCGGGTTTGGGCCCACGCCCGGTCCGTTCGGGACGAGCCCAGATCACTTCGGGTACGGCCGCTCGGCCCGCCATCGATCATCACCTCGGCCACCATCCTAGTTACGTACAGCGTACGTAGTGCGCTATGGTCCTGCCATGACTTCTACGTACGCTGTACTTAGTGAAGGTCTGGAGAAGCGGTTCGGGGAGGTCCATGCCCTGCGCGGCCTCGATCTCGCGGTCGCTCCGGGCACGGTCTGCGGCATCCTCGGCCCCAACGGCGCGGGCAAGACCACGGCGATACGGCTGCTGACCACGCTGCTGCGGCCGGACGCCGGCTCCGCGCGGGTCGCCGGGCACGACCTGGTCCGGGAGCCGGAGGCGGTCCGCCGCGCGATCGCCGTCACCGGGCAGTACGCGTCGGTCGACGGGGACCTGACCGGACGGCAGAACCTCCGGCTGTTCGCCCGGCTGCACCGGGTGCGGGGGCCGGCCGAGCGGGCCGCCGAGCTGCTGGAGCGCTTCGGCCTGTCAGAGGCCGCCGACCGGGCCGCGTCCACCTACTCGGGCGGGATGCGCCGCCGCCTCGACCTCGCGGCGAGCCTGGTCCGCCGTCCCGAGATCCTGTTCCTCGACGAGCCCACGACCGGGCTCGACCCGGCCAGCCGCAACGCCGTCCGGGACGCCGTACGCGATCTCACGGCGGACGGCACGACCGTGCTGCTGACCACGCAGTACCTGGAGGAGGCCGACCAACTCGCCCACGACATCGCCCTGATGGACCGGGGGCGGGTCGCTCACACGGGGTCACCGGCCCAGCTCAAGGCGCTGATCGGAGCACATGTCGAGATCGTCGTCGCGGACCCGGACGTCCTGGTGAAGGCGGCCGGGGTCCTCGACCAACTCACGGGCGGGGAACCGTCGTTCGACCACGAACGGAACGCGGTCGGCGCGGTCACCCGGGACACCACGCTCACGCTCCCCCGGCTGGTACGTGAACTGGACGCGGCGGGCGTGCCGTTGCTCGACGCGAGCATCCGGCCGCCGACCCTCGACGACGTCTTCCTGCGACTGACCGAGGAGGTGGCCGCATGAGCACGCTGGCCTACGACGGCACGGCCATGCTGGGGCGTCAGCTGCGGCGGGTACGGAACAACCCCGGGCTGCTGGTCCTGACCCAGACCATGCCGATCACCATGCTGCTGTTCTTCGGATACGTGTTCGGCAGCGCGCTGGCGATGCCGGGCGAGGAGTACCGGTCCTTCCTGGTGCCGGGTCTGCTGGTGGCGACGGCGGCGAACGGGATCATGACCGGGATGTTCCAGGCGGCCCAGGACGTCCACCGGGGCGTGACGGACCGGCTGCGCACCCTGCCGATCAGCCGGGCAGCCGTACCGCTGGGACAGTCGGTCGCGGACGTCCTGGTGACCGCCGTCGGCATGGTGCCGTTCCTGCTGGTGGGGCTCGCCGTGGGCTGGCGCGTCGAGGGGTCCGCGCTCCAAGCGGTGGGCGCCGTGGGGCTGTTGTTGCTGTTCCGGTTCGCGACGACCTGGATCGGCATCTACCTCGGCCTGCTCACCGGCAGCGAGGAGGCCGCGGGTCAGCTGGGCGGGGCCACGTTCGTGCTGCCGCTGCTGTCCAACGCGTACATTCCGGCCGAGGGCCTGCCCGGCTGGCTGCGCACCCTCGCCGAGTGGAACCCGATCAGCGCGGTGACCACGGCTCTGCGGAAGCTGTTCGGGAACGCGCCGGTGCCGGAGGGCGCGGCCTGGCCGGTGGCCCATCCGGTCGCCGGGTCACTGCTGTGGTGCACGCTGCTGCTCGCGGCCTTCGCGCCGCTCGCCGTACGGCGGTACGGCCGCGGGGAGGGCTGAACGCCTCGTGCCGGGAGGAGAGTTCGGGCCCTGCCGGGGCCCGGGCCGACCTCGGAGGCGTGCATGCCAAAGATGGTGCGTACGGGGAGGCCGAGCCGGGGGCGTGACCCTCGCTCGGCCGGCTCACCTGGATCGTGCTGCATGCCGTGGGGATGACGGACAGGTCGCAGCACGAACCCGGGCGGCTGGGGCTCAGTGCCCGCCAAACAGCGAACGGCGCAGTCGGCGCAGTGGTGCGAACAGCGAGACGCGACGCACACGGGCGCCCCGGTCGCTGCGCTCCTGCTTGGTGGTGTCACGCGCGGTCAGCTCACGCATCAGCGAGGTCGCCTCGGCCGCCTCGCGCTGCGGGACGGCGGGCCCCGACAGCACCGAGAGATGGCGGTCCAGGCGCGAACTGGTCGCGCTGCTCCCGCAGGTGATCGCAGGGACCCTCGCCCTGCGCACTGTTATCTGTTCCATGTCACTCCCCACCCGTACGAGTCCACCCGGCCCGGGCAGGGTAACCCTATCGCCCCGTCGGGGCACACGTGTATCGGCGTCACAGGATTCACCTTCCCCGTAAGGGTGTTGACGACCCCTCCATGATTACTCTCCGAATCCAACAGATTTCAGGGCGAGTTGGACAACCGGCTGAGTAGTGGGCTGCGGTGAGCCACCGTCCGGCTCGACGGTCACTGCGAGTGATGTCGCAGACTTGTCGAGTCCGGTCGCGACCAAGGGCGTGTCGGCGTCGAAGAGCCCCAGGGAGCGCGGTTGCTCGTTGGGGCGCATGAGCCACAACTGGCGCACGCGGCCGCTCGGGGGCGCGCTGTACCCGCTCAGGGTGACGACCGCGCGCCCCTCCGATGCGGAAGCGACCACTCCGATCGTTCGGCCCTGTGCGTCCTGCCCGCGGGTCGCGAGCGCGTCCGAGGCCTGGAGAACGTGGGCGATCTCACTGGCCTGCGCCTTCTGCGCGTCCAGTTCGTCCTGGGTCCGGTTGGCCTGGACGGCGAACAGGGAGGCGACGACGAGGGCCGCGGCCGCGGTGGCCGTCGCGAAGGGCGCGAACAGCGGGCGCCGCTGCCGCTGCCTGGGCGGCGGCTGGACCCCCCACACATGGGGCGGCAGCTGTGATGTGCGCGCCCGGGCGGGCTCCGGCCGGGCCCGCACCGGCTCCGGCCGCGCGGCGGGCTCCTGCGGGATGGAGCGCACGGCGGACAGCACCCGGTCGCGCATCGCGGCGGGCGGCGGGGCGGCCGCCGACCATGCCAGCCGTACGGCGTCCTCGGACAGGGCGCGCACCTCCGCCGCGCAGCTGTCGCAGCCCTTGAGGTGCCGCTCGAAGCGGGCCCGCTCGGGCGGCTCCAGGGCGTCGAGGGCGTAGGGAGCCGCGAGGGAGTGGAGATCTTCCCGGCGGAAGAGACTCACGCCACACCTCCCAGGCACTCCCGCAAGCGGGTCAGTCCGTCACGCATGCGCGTCTTCACCGTTCCCAGCGGCAAGGACAGCCGCTCAGCCACTTCACGGTAGGTGTACCCGTCGTAATAGGCGAGGGTGACCGACTGGCGCTGGAGTTCGGTGAGACGCTCCAGGCACCGGCGCACCCACTCGCGTTCGAGACCGGCCTCGACCTCCTCGGTCACCTGGTCGAACGCGGTGTGGTGGGCCCGGTGCGCCTCACGCTGCTCGCGCTCACCGGCCGCGCGGGCGCTGCGCACCCGGTCGACGGCACGGCGGTGCGCGAGGGTGAGGATCCAGGACAGCGCGCTGCCCCGACGGGGGTCGAACCGCGCGGCGGACCGCCAGGTCTCCAACAGCACTTCCTGCGACACCTCCTCCGACTGCGCCGGATCACGCACCACCCGCCGTACGAGTCCGAACACCGGCCCGGCGACGAGCCCGTAGAGCTCCTCGAATGCCTTCTGGTCCCCTCCCGCCACGAGCACCAGAAGCTCGTCCGCTTCCAACTCGCCGCCCCCTCCCGCAAAGCCGCACCTGGGCCGTCCCGTCCCACGAGGTATTCGCAACGAACACACCTCCGGATGGGGTTACGGATCAGATCGCCGAAAACGCGGGTCGAGCAGCAGAAAAGAAGTTTTGAGATTCGACCAATCCGCCCCGCCCACCGCTCCGAATCACCGAGCGTCAGGCAAGTTGGACTGAGGACGGACGGCATGACACCTATCTCCAGGAGCGGCTCGGGACGCAGGAGCCTCGCGACCCTCGTATGTGGTGCGCTGGCCGCCGGGGGGCTCGCAGCCGCCGGCGTGGCCACGCTGGAACCTGGGGCGGCCTCCGCCTCAAGTCACCGGGAGGCCCCGCTGATCTCGGGCACCCCGCAGTACGACAACACCGACGTGTACGCGTTCGTCAGCCCCGACAAGCCGGACTCGACGACGATCATCGCGAACTGGATCCCCTTCGAGGACCCGTCGGGCGGCCCGAACTTCTACCAGTTCGCCGAGGACGCCCAGTACGACATCCACATCGACCACAACGGCGACGGACAGGGCGACCTGCTGTACCGCTTCACGTTCAAGACGCATGTGAAGAACAAGAAGACGTTCCTGTACAACACGGGTGCGGTCGACAGCCTCGACGACCCGGACCTGAACGTCACGCAGACGTACGACATCGAGCTGTTCCGGCTGAAGAACCAGAAGGTGCAGTACAAGACGAAGGTCGCCGACGACATCCCGGTGGCGCCGTCGAACGTCGGCAAGGCGTCCATGCCGAACTACGAGAAGCTGCGCGACCAGGCGGTCTACAAGCTTCCCGGTGACGCGACGGCGTTCGCCGGCCAGGCCGACGACCCGTTCTTCCTGGACCTGCGCGTCTTCGACCTGCTGTACGGCGGGAACCTGAGCGAGGTCGGCAACGACACGCTCAAGGGCTACAACGTCAACTCGATCGCCCTCCAGGTCCCGACGGACATGATCACCGAGTCCTCGCACCAGCCGGTCGTGGGCATCTGGTCGACGACCCAGCGCCGGAACGCGCAGGGGTACTACTCCCAGGTCTCGCGGCTGGGCAACCCGCTCGTCAACGAGGTCGTCAACCCGCTCAAGGACAAGGACAAGTTCAACGCGTCCTCGCCGTGGGAGGACGGGCAGTTCCTGAAGAACGTGACCAACCCCGAACTGCCGAAGCTCATCGAGGCGATCTACAAGATCCCGGCCCCGAAGGAGCCTCGCAACGACCTCGTGGACGTGTTCCTCAAGGGTGTGAAGGGGCTGAACCAGCCGCCCCACGTGCGGCCCGCGGAGGAGCTGCGCCTCAACACGTCCATCAAGCCCACCGATTCTCCGAAGCGGCTCGGTGTGCTTGATGGCGACAACGCCGGGTTCCCGAACGGGCGCCGCCTGACCGACGACGTGATCGACGCGTCGCTCCAGGTCGTCGAGGGTGAGCTGGTCGGGTCCAAGAACGACCTGGGTGACGCGGTCGACAAGAACGACAAGGACTTCGAGAAGTCCTTCCCGTACCTGGCGCTGCCGACGGAGGGTTCTCGCGGGCCGCTGGCCAAGGGCACGTCCGGTGGGAACGACGTCCGTAACCAGCTCGGGGACGCGCTGTCGCCGGCCGGTGCCTCCGGGTCGAACAACACGACGCTGATCGCCGGGTCCGCGGGCGCCGGTGCGGCGGGGATCGTGCTGATCGGGGCGGCGCTGATGTGGTGGCGGCGTATGCGGAGGCGTGCCTACTGAGGTTGGCGGTGCCTACGGGGGTGCCTCGATCTGCCGTCTGGCGGGTGCGGGTTGACTGTGGCTGGTCGCGCAGTTCCCCGCGCCCCCAAGGGCCCTCAACGCCCCCCCTAATAACTGGCGCGGCCTGCGCGTACTCATCCCCCACGGTGCAGGCCGCGCCGTAGTACACGATCGATCACGAACGAAACAGGAGAGGGCATGTCCGGGTCTACGACCGACAGCGCACCCGAGGACGAGCAGAGCGGTTCGTCGGAGACCGTGGAGCCCTCAGCTGACGCCGAGGACGCGAAGGTCGCCGCCGTGCGGCGGGTCTCCGCGGCCGGGCGGCGGTGGCGGGCCGCTCAACTCGCCGGGTGTGCGGCTCTGTTGGCCGTCGCACTGACCGGGGGGTCGATCGCCTTCGGTGCGCTGCGGGACGGCGGTACCGCCACCGTCGCCAGTTCGTCGTCGGCTCTCTCGCCCGGGCTCATGGCCAGGGGTGACCTCGACGCGAGCATCAAGGCGATCCAGGCCCATCTGCGCACGCAGCCCAAGGACTTCGGCAGCTGGGCCACGCTCGGGCTCGCCTACGTCGAGCAGGCGCGGACCAAGGGTGACCCCTCGCGGTATCCGCAGGCCGAGCAAGCCCTCAAGAAATCACTGGAGTTGAAGGCGGACAACGAGCAGGGCCTCGCCGGTCTCGGCGCGCTCGCCGCCGCCCGGCACGACTTCAAGGGCGCCCTCGCCTACGCCGACCGGACCCTGAAGCAGAACCCCTACGACGAGCGCGCCCTGTCCTCCCGGATCGACGCCCTCGTCGAACTCGGCCGCTACGACGAGGCGTCGAAGGCCGCCGACCTCGCGGACGAACGGCGGCCCGGCATCCCGGTGTTCACCCGCTACGCGTACGTCCACGAGCTGCGCGGTGACGTCGGTACGGCTCGCGATGTCCTGGAGCAGGCCCTGTCCACCGCGACCACCCCCGGCGACATCGCGTACGTGGCCACCGCGCTGGGCCAACTCGCATGGAACCAGGGCGACTACGCCACGGCCCTGACCGACTACGCCCGCGCTCTCGCCGCCGACGACACCTACCTCCCCGCCCTGGAGGGCAGGGCGCGCGCCCAGGCCGCGAGCGGTGACCGGGCCGCCGCGATCAAGGGCATGGAGGCTGTCGTAGCGCGGTATCCGCTGCCCGGTCCGCTCGTCGAACTCGGTGAGCTGTACGAGGACCGGGGTGGCGACGGGGACAAGGCCAGGGCAAGCGACCAGTACGCGCTCGTCGACGCCTGGATCGCCCTCGCCCGGGCCAACGGCGTCAACGCCGACCTCGACACCGCGCTGGCCGCCGCCGACCACGGCGACAAGGCCTCCGCCCTGCGCGCCGCCCGCGCCGAGTGGGCCCGCCGGCACACCGTGCACACCGCGGACGCGCTGGCGTGGGCCCTGCACGTCAACGGCCGGGACGAGGAGGCCCTGCCGTACGCCCGGCAGGCCACCGCCACCGGCTACCGCAACGCCTCCTTCCGCTACCACCGCGGGATCATCGAGCTCGCCACGGGTGACGAGAAGGCGGCCAGGACCCACCTCACCTCCGCCCTGAAGCTGAACCCCGGCTTCTCCCCGCTCGGTGCCCGCGAGGCCCGCAAGGCACTGAAGGAGATGGCCCGTTGAAGCTCCGCCGTCTGTTCGTGTCCCTCCCGGCCGTCCTGACGGCGGCTTGTGCGCTCGCGCTGCTCCCTTCCAGCAGCGCGAGCGCCCACCCTCTCGGCAACTTCACCGTCAACCGCTACGACGGTCTCGTGGCCGCCCCCGGTCAGCTCCGGGTCGACCATGTCGAGGACCTCGCCGAGATCCCGGCCACCCAGGTCAAACCGGACCTCGAGAGGCTCGGCACGGCCGCGTGGGCCGCTCAGCGCTGCCGTACGGCTGCCGAGGGCGCCAAGGTCACCGTCGACGGCCGTACGGTCGCGCTCACCGTGAAGAACAGCCACGCGCGCGTGCGCCCCGGGCAGGCCGGCCTGAACACCCTGCGCGTGGAGTGCCGGCTGACCGCCCCGCTGCCGAAGGACGCCCCCGTCGCCCTCGGCTTCCACAGCGCGGGCAGCGACTCCGGCCCCGGCTGGCGGGAGATCACCGCGCGCGGCGACCGGACGACGCTCACGGGGTCGGACGTGCCCACCACGTCGATCTCGAAGGAACTGACCACATATCCGCAGGAGTTGCTGTCCTCCCCCGCCGACACCGTCACCGCCTCCGTGCGCGTACGGCCCGGTGGACCGGCGCTCGCCGAGGAGCGGACGGACGCCCCCGCCGCCTCCGTGCTGCCCCGCGGCGCCGACCGCTGGACCCGCGCCCTGGACTCCCTGGTCGCCCGTCACGACCTCACCGTCGGTTTCGCGGCGCTCGCCCTGCTCATCGCCGTCTTCCTAGGCGCGATGCACGCGCTCGCCCCGGGCCACGGCAAGACCCTGATGGCGGCGGTGGCCGCGGCCCGCGGCGGCCGGGCCCGGATGAAGGACGTGCTGCCGCTGGCCGCGTCCGTGACGGTGACCCACACCCTGGGCGTGGTCGCGCTGGGCCTGCTGGTCGCGGCCGGTTCGACGGCGGCCCCCTCGGTGATCGCCTGGCTGGGCATCGCGAGCGGCCTCATGGTGACCGCGGCGGGCGTGACCCTGCTGCGCCGGGCCCTCCGCAACCGCCACCACGGGCATCCGCACCCGCACCCGCACCCGCACAGCCATGGGCCCGACCACGACCACCCGCACCCCCACGGACCGAGCGACCACACCCACGAGCACGAAGAGGCCGAGGAACGCCCCCTCGTGCTGGTCGCCGCCCACGCGGAACCGGCCCCCGCCAAGGCCCGCGCCCACGCGCACACGCCGGTCCACGCGCACACGCCGGCCCACGCGCACACGCCGGCCCACACCCACGACCACCATCACGACCACGGTCACACCCACGACCACGACCACCCGCACCCCCACAACCACTCCCTCGAACACACCCACGGCGGCTTCACCCACACCCACGCCGTCGCCCCCACCGTCCGCGGCACGATCCTGCTCGGTTTCGCCGGCGGGCTCGTGCCCAGTCCCTCCGCCGTCGTCGTGCTCGTCGGCGCGGCAGCGCTCGGGCAGGCCTGGTTCGGGCTGCTGCTCGTGGTGGCGTACGGCGTCGGGCTCGCCCTGACCCTGACCGCGGCCGGATTCGCCGTCGTCAGGCTGGGTAGCGGAGTAACCCGGGTGCTGGACCGGCGCCCCCGCCTGGCGGCGAGCCCGCTGACGGCGCTGGTGCGCAGGACGGCACCGCTGATGTCCGCGTTCGTCGTCGTGGCCCTTGGGGCGGGTTTGGTGCTCAAGGGGGCGGCATCCGCACTCGGCTGAGCTACGTTTGTGAAGAAATCATGCGAAGTCGAGCGGAGTACGAAGTGGGGGACGGCCGTGTCCGAAGAACCGGGCGGTGACCGAGTGATCGCGGGCCGCTACCGCCTGCTGTCCCCGCTCGGCGAGGGCGGCATGGGAACCGTGTGGCGCGCCCGCGACGAGGTGCTGCACCGCGAGGTCGCCGTCAAGGAGGTACGCGCGCCGCACGGGCTGGCGGCCTCCGAGGTCGAGCGGTTGTACGCCCGCCTGGAGCGCGAGGCGTGGGCGGCGGCCCGGGTCGCCAACCGCAATGTGGTGACGGTGTACGACGTGGCCACCGAGGACGGCCGCCCGTGGATCGTGATGGAGCTGGTGCGCGGTGTCTCGCTCGCCGAACTCCTGGACGCGGAGGGCCCGCTCAGCCCACAGCGGACCGCGCACATCGGCGCCGAGGTGCTCTCCGCGCTGCGTGCCGCGCACGAGGCCGGGGTCCTGCACCGGGACGTGAAGCCGGCCAACGTGCTGCTGTCGAACGACGGCCGGGTGGTGCTCACCGACTTCGGCATCGCCCAGGTCGAGGGCAGCTCGGCGCTGACGATGACCGGCGAGGTCATCGGCTCGCCCGAGTTCCTCGCCCCGGAGCGGGCACTGGGCCGCACCCCGGGCCCGGAGTCCGACCTGTGGTCGCTGGGCGTGCTGCTGTACGCCGCCGTGGAGGGGAACTCCCCCTTCCGGCAGAACACCCCGCTGAGCACCCTGCGTGCGATCGTGGACGAGGAGCTGCCGCCGCCGTACCGGGCCGGTCCGCTCACCCCGGTCATCGAGGGTCTGCTGGTCAAGGATCCGGCCCAGCGGCTGCCGGCCGAGCGCGCCGAGCAGGAGCTGCGGATCATCGCGGCCGGGGGCACGCCCCGGGCGGACGCCGTGCAGGCGGGGCCGTACGCCCCGACGGTGGCGGCGCCGTTCCCGCAGGAGCCGCCGACCGCCCCCTACCGGCCCGCGCCCACCCCGACCTCCACTCCCACCACCACCGCCACGGCCCCCGAGCGCAACCGTCGCGCGGGAGTGGTCCTGGTCGCGGGGGTGCTCGCACTCGCGCTGGCGATCGCGGGGCTGACGTACGCGCTGCTGAACCGTGACAACGGCGACAAGGACGGGGAGACCGCCAAGGACACCGCTCCGGCGGTGAGTTCGCCCGCGTCGACCACCCCGGACCAGACGGCTGAGGAGAGCCCGACCCCGAGCGAGAGCGAGAGCACCACCAGCGCGCCCCCGCCGCAGTCGGTGAGCGTCTCCCTGAGCGGTTCGAACACCGACTACACGGGCGCCTGCCCGCCGGACAGGTCGGCGGCCCCCAGCTTCACGGCCACCCTGACGGTCGGCCGCCTCCCGGCGACGGTGACGTACCGCTGGGTGTCGAAGAACGGCTCGGTGAACGGCAACTGGAAGACGCTGACGTTCTCCGCCGGGGGCGGGAAGACCCAGCAGGACCGGCGGTTCGTCACCACGCAGGACGACAGCGGGACGTTCGAGGACACCATCAGCGTGGAGGTCCGCGACCCGGTCGAGGAGACGTCCAACTCGGTCCCCTTCTCCCTCACTTGCGTGACGGAGACCCCGTCCGGCAGCGACGAGGCCTCCTCCACCGCTTCCCCGTGAGGGGTGGTCAGGCCGCGCTGTTCAGGACCGGGAGGTAGCCGCCGGACTGGCCGGCCGCGGTCGGGTGGTAGGACTCGCCGATGTTGAGCAGGTTGAGACTGTGCAGCCAGGCGCTGCCGGAGCACAGTTCGTGGCCGGTGAAGGTGCCACGGACGTCGGCCCAGGCGAAGCCGTGGTTCGCGGCCCGCTTGGCGATGGCGGTGTCGAGGTAGTCGGCGGCGTCGTTGATCGCCTTCCGCTTGGTCTCGGAGAGGCCGAGGCAGGTGGTGCCGAGCTTGTAGAAGCGGGGGTAGCCGAGGACGACCACGTGGGCGTTGGGGGCCCGGGACGTGATCGCCGAGTAGACGTTGTCCAGTTGGCCCGGGAGCGTGGCGTCGACGTACGCCTTCGCGGTGTTGATCCGGGCCAGGCAGGAGCTGTCGGACTGGAGCACACAGGTCGTCATGACGTCGGAGAAGCCGGCGTCGTTACCGCCGATGCTGATCGAGACGAGGGCGGTGGCGGCGTTGAGCGGGGTCAGCTGACTCGCCAGAACATCACCCGTACGGGCGCCCGAGCAGGCCGTGAAAGCGAACGACGAGGGTGAGTGCGCGGCCGCCCAGAGGTAGGGGTAGGCCTTCGTGCTGCGCTTGCAGTCACCGCTCGAACTGAGGTAACTGCCTGCACCCACGCCCGAGGAATAGGAGTCCCCGAGGGCCACGTAGGGGCCTTCGGCGGCGTGGGCGGTGCCTGTCCCGGTGAGGACTGCGGCGAGGGCGAGGAGGAGTGAGCCGACGTATGCGGCAAATCGGGAACGTCTCATGGAACCTCCCTTTAGCAGGATCTCTGCCACATCTGTCGTAGCAAGCAGGTGCAACGACGGGAAGTGTCCATGCCAAAAACGGCATTGATTTCGTGGACATGACAGCTTTGTTGACTCCTCCTCAACTCCCTTGTTCTGCCCGTGTAGATGACCCAGCCTTTACCTCAGCCGGGAGCGGAACGCGACGCTCCCCGCCGTGTGCGCGATCCCGCGCGCACCCCCCACGGACCCACGCCCGACCCAGGCGCGGGTCGCCCATGAGGAGGACTCCCTCGTAATGGCACAACTGCGTAGCAAGAAGTTCCGGTTCGCCGCGATAACCACCCTGGCGACCACCGCCCTCGTCGGCGGACTCACCGCCCTGCCCGCCGAGGCCGCCCCGGCCGAGGGCACGGTCCTCGCCGCCGGCTCCCCCACGGCCGTCAAGGACAGCTACATCGTCACGCTCAAGAAGAACGCGGGCTTCAAGGCCTCGTCCAGCGAGGGCAAGGGGCTCATCAAGGAGTACGGCGGGACCGTCGGGAAGACCTTCGGCTCCGCGCTCAACGGCTACACCGCCACGCTCTCCGCGACCGAGGCGAAGAGACTCGCCGCCGACCCGTCGGTGGCCGCCGTGGAGCAGAACCAGAAGGTCCACCTGGCCGACACCACCCAGTCCAGCGCCCCCTGGGGCCTGGACCGCATCGACCAGGCCGCGCTCCCGCTCTCCGGCACCTACACCTACCCGGACACCGCGGGCAGCGGCGTCACGGCGTATGTCATCGACACCGGTGTCCGCATCACCCACACCCAGATCAGCGGACGCGCCTCCTACGGCTACGACGCGGTCGACGGCGACACCACCGCCGCCGACGGCAACGGCCACGGCACCCATGTGGCCACCACGATCGCGGGGTCCACCTACGGCGTCGCCAAGAAGGCGAAGATCGTGGCGGTGCGCGTGCTCGACAACGCCGGCTCCGGCACCACCGCGGGCGTCATCGCCGGCGTCGACTGGGTGACCAACAACCACTCCGGTCCCTCGGTCGCCAACCTCTCGCTCGGCGGCGGCGCGTCCACCACCCTGGACACCGCCGTCCGCAACTCCATCGCGAGCGGTGTCACCTACGCCGTCGCGGCGGGCAACAGCAGCGCCAACGCCTCCTCGTACTCCCCGGCGCGCGTCACCGAGGCGATCACCGTCGGTGCCACCACCAGCACCGACGCCCGGGCCAGCTACTCCAACTACGGCTCGGTGCTCGACATCTTCGCCCCCGGCTCCTCCATCACGGCGGGCTGGTACACCAGCGACACCGCCACCAACACCATCTCCGGTACGTCGATGGCGACCCCGCACGTCGCGGGCGCGGCCGCGGTATACCTCGCCGGACACACCTCGGCCACCCCGGCCCAGGTCGCCACGGCCCTGGTGGGCGGCGCCACGTCCAACGCGGTCACCAGCCCGGGCACCGGCTCGCCCAACAAGCTCCTCAAGCTCGTCCGGTAGGACCCGCAAACCCCGTAGGACGTCAACACCCGTTCCCCGGAGGCGCTTTGCGTCTCCGGGGACACCCCTGTCCAAGTCCGTACCAGACGGCCTTGACGGCTCCCAGGGCGCTGCGCGACATTGAAGCCCGGCATCCGACGCTTTCTGGGGGGAAACGTCGCTCATGCAGACCACTCGTGCACAAACTCCTTCGCGAGCGTCCGGCAGAGAACTGACGCCGCTGCTCGCGGGCGCGGCTACCGCCGTGGGGGGATTCGGCGCGCTGCTCGCGCTCACCGGCTCCGACTCACCGTTGCGCGCCCCGCTCGTGCTGTTCTTCCTGCTCGCGGCGCCCGCCGCCGGCATCGCCCTGGCGCTGCGCGGCCTCGATCCGTTCGCCCGGGTGCCGACCGCGCTGGCCGGCTCGGTCGTCCTGAACATGCTGGTGGCGCAGGGCATGCTGGCCACGCACCGCTGGTCGGCGCGCGGCGGTGTGGTGGCGGTGGGCGTGATCAGCGCCCTGATCCTGCTGCCGGTGCTGCTGCGGCGGCGCCGTGCGGCGAAGGGTCAGGACGGCTGACGTGGACATCAGCGTGTACCGCCCCGGCGAGCTCAGTGGCGCCGACCGGGCGGCGTGGACGGCTCTGCAGTCCAAGGCCCATCTCCAGGGCTCGCCCGGCCTGGCCAACCCGTTCCTGTCCCCCGAGTTCGCGCTCGCGGTGGGCCGGTGCAGGCGGGGCGTGCGGATCGCGGTCGTACGGGAGCGGGGCGAGCCCGCCGCGTTCTTCCCGTTCCAGCGGACCGCGGCCGGTGTCGGCCGGGCCGTCGGTCTCGGCATCTCGGACGCCCAGGGGGTGGTCCACCGGCCCGGATTCACCTGGGACGCCCGGGAGTTGTTACGGGCCTGCGGACTCGCCGTCCTCGAGTTCGACCATCTGGTGGAGGGCCAGGGGCCGTTCGAGACGGGGACCGCCAAGGGCTTCCCCTCCCCCGTCATGGACATCGACCAGGGCTACGAGACCTATCTCGCCCAACTGCGGGAACGCTCACCGAAGTTCACCCGCACCACCCTCGCCAAGGAACGCCGGCTCCTGCGGGCCGCGAGCGAGGTGCGCTACGTTCACGACGAGCGCGATCCCGCCGTCCTGCGCACCCTGATGGACTGGAAGTCCGCCCAGTACCGCAGGACCGGCCGCAGCGACCGCTTCGCGCACGAGTGGATCGCCGACCTCGTCCAGCAGCTGTTCCACACCCGCTCGGAGCCGTTCGCGGGGATCCTCTCGGTGCTGTACGCCGACGGGAAGCCGGTCGCCGCCCACTTCGGGCTGCGCACCGAGCGCGTCCTCGCCTGCTGGTTCCCGGCGTACGACCCGGAGTACGCGAAGTACTCCCCCGGCCTGATCCTGCATCTGCGCATGGCGGAGGCGGCCGCCGCCGACGGCGTCGCGTACCTCGACCTGGGCCGGGGGCAGAAGGAGTACAAGGACTCCCTGAAGACACGGGAACTGACCGTGTCGGAGGGGTGGGTGACCCGCCGGCACCCGGTCGCGGTGGGACACCGCGCCCGCCGGGCTCCGGCGCGCGCACTGCGCAACGCCGTGGTGACACGGCCGGAGCTGTTCGAACCGGCCGACCGGCTACTGAAGAAAATGGGAAAGATCCGTTCGGGGGCGACTGTAACGGTCAAACCAACAAAAACGTGAGGCCTCGTTCCAGGTCTTGCCATACGGGTTCAATCGTCAATACCGTCATACATCTCACCCGCATCGTCCCGTCATCGAGCGGCTCTAGGGGAGGGCTCAAGGACCGCGACGGGGAGGCGCGGGGCGCGGTAGGGGGGTGCCGTGCTCGGCGGCCGCACTGGTGGCCGGGCCGTGCCGCGCGACCGGCTGTCGTCTTTTCGCACCAAGCACAGCACGACGGCAGTCGGCCAGCTTTGCCAGCTCACCCGGCGGGTACGGAGATTCCTTCCGGCATGCCGTGAGTGAGAACCCCCCTTTCGAACCGGAGCAAAAAGCCGGACCGCCCACAGGGGCGGGCGGTCCACCGGACGAGAGGGAACCAGACTCATGAGTTCAGTTCTGCGCCCGGCGACTACGGGCCAGGATGCGCCAGTAGCCGGCCAGTACCGACCGATCTCCACTCATCTGGCCATAGCGCCACCGGTGAGCGTGGTCATACCCGCCATGAACGAGGCGGAGAACCTTCCGTACGTCTTCAAGACCCTGCCCGACTGGATCCACGAAGTGGTCCTGGTGGACGGCAACTCCACGGACGACACCGTCGCGGTGGCCCGCGAGCTGTGGCCCGAGGTGAAGGTCGTGAAACAGCACGGCAAGGGCAAGGGGGACGCCCTGATCACCGGCTTCGAGGCCTGCACCGGTGACATCGTCGTCATGATCGACGCGGACGGCTCCGCCGACGGCAACGAGATCGTCTCCTACGTCTCCGCCCTGGTCTCGGGCGCGGACTTCGCCAAGGGGTCCCGCTTCGCCAACGGCGGCGGCACCGACGACATGACCTTCATCCGCAAGCTCGGCAACTGGGCGCTGTGCACGATCGTCAACCGCAAGTTCGGCGCCCGCTACACGGATCTCTGCTACGGCTACAACGCCTTCTGGCGGCACTGCCTCGACAAGATCGACCTCGACTGCACGGGCTTCGAGGTGGAGACCCTGATGAACATCCGGGTGGTCAAGGCGGGGCTCAAGGTGCAGGAGATCCCGAGCTACGAGTACCTGCGCATCCACGGCGCCAGCAATCTGCGGGCGGTCCGGGACGGCTTCCGGGTGCTCAGGGTGATCCTCGGGGAGCGGTCCAACCGCCGTGCGCTGCGCCGCCGTACCCACCACTCGCCGCTGCTCGACTCGCGCCGGGGAGAGGTGTCTTGAGCGGTCCCGACGTCTCCGTCGTGATCTGCGTGTACACCGAGGACCGCTGGGAGGACATCCTCGCGGCGGTCGCCTCGGTGCGGACGCAGTCGTACCCGGCCCTGGAGACGCTGCTGGTCGTCGACCACAACCCGGCGCTCCTGGACCGGCTGGCCAAGGAGTACAAGGACTTCCTGGAGAGCGGGGAGGTCCGCGTGTTCGCCAACGCGGGCCCCCGCGGCCTGTCCGCGGGCCGCAACACCGGGATCGCCGCCTCCCGCGGCGAGGTGGTCGCCTTCCTCGACGACGACGCGGTCGCCGAGCGGGACTGGCTGCGGCACTTCGCAGGGGCCTACGCCGATCCGAAGGTCATGGCGGTCGGCGGCCGTACGGTGCCCATCTGGGCGTCGGGACGCCGGCCCGCCTGGTTCCCGGAGGAGTTCGACTGGGTGGTGGGCTGCACCTACAAGGGCATCCCGGCCGGTCTGGTCCGGGTGCGCAACGTCCTCGGCGGCAACGCCTCCTTCCGCCGCAGTGCCTTCGACGCGGCGGGCGGCTTCGCCACCGGCATCGGACGGGACGGCGACAAGCGGCCGCTGGGCTGCGAGGAGACCGAGCTGTGCATCCGGCTGAGCCGGGCCAGACCGGACGCGGTGCTGCTGATCGACGACCGGGCGGTGATCCACCACCGGGTGCCCGAGGCGCGCGAGCACTTCGGGTACTTCCGCACGCGCGCGTACGCGGAGGGCCTGTCGAAGGCGCTGGTGGCGCGAAGTGTCGGTGCGGACAAGGGACTTGAGTCGGAGCGCCGGTACGCCACCCGGGTCCTGCCGTCCGGGGTGGTGCGCGGGCTGCGGGACGCGGCGCTGGCCCGGCCGGGCGGCGCGGGCCGGGCGGGCGCGATCGTCGCGGGGGTGCTGACGGCGGCCGGCGGGTATGTCGTCGGCACCGTCCGGGCACGGCGGGGCGGGGCCACGTTCTCGGTCGTGGAGATCGAGGGGGAGAGAGATGGCTGAGCCACCCGTACCGATCCTCATGTACCACGCCGTCTCGACCGACCCGAACGACGCCACCCGGGCGCTGTCGGTGTCCCCGGAGGCTTTCGCCCGGCAGATGGAGCTGATCGGCGCGCTGGGGTGCACACCGCTCAGGACGGCTGATCTGGCGGCCCGTTGGCGGTCCGGCCGCCCGCTGCCCGAGCGGCCCGTCCTGATCACCTTCGACGACGGCTACGAGGGCGTCCACCGCCACGCGCTGCCCGTGCTGGCCAAACACGGCTTCACGGCCACGGTGTTCGTCTCCACGGGCTGGATCCGCGGCGCGCACGACATGGGGGGCGGCCTGGACACCATGCTGGACTGGGACCAGGTCCGCGAACTCGCCGCAGCGGACGTGGAGATCGGCGGCCACACCCACACGCACCCGCAGCTCGACCAGCTCGACGACACCGCGCTGCGCCACGAGCTGATCCACTCCAAGGAGATCGTCAGCGACGAACTGGGCACCGTGCCGCTCTCGCTCGCCTACCCGTACGGCTACTCCAGCCGCCGGGTGCGCGAGGCGGTCCGGGAGACGGGGTACGGCCAGGCGCTCGCCGTCAACAACGGTCTCGCGCGCCGCCGTCAGGGGCCGTACGCCCTCACCCGACTCACGGTGCGCCGCGCCACCACGACCGAGGAGTTCGAGCGGCTCGTCCAGGGCCGTGCGATCGCCCGGGACTTCGCCAGGGACCGTGCCCTCACCAAGGGGTACGCGTTGGTCCGAAGAGCACGACAGGTCCGCCGGAAGGTCTCCCGTTCCCGTGTCTGACACGACGACCACGACCGAGCCCGAGTCGACCGCGGCCAAGGCGCCCGAGCAGCCGGGGCGCCGTTTTCGGCTGCTCGGCCGGGGCAGGGACGCGGGCGGCGGCAACCAGCTGTTCCGCAACGCCTACGCCCTGATGCTCAACACCGGTATCTCCGCGGTGCTCGGCCTCGGCTTCTGGCTGGCGGCGGCCCGCTACTACTCCGAGTCGGCCGTGGGCCAGGGCTCCGCCGCGATCGCCGCGATGAAGCTCCTCGCCGGCCTGACCGCGGTGACCCTGACCGGCGCGCTGGCCCGCTTCATACCGGTCGCGGGCCGCGCCACCGGCCGCCTCATCTTCCGTACGTACGCGGGCAGTTCGGTGGTCGTGGCGGTCGCCGCGGTCGTCTTCCTGCTCACGCTGGACGTGTGGGGGCCGTCGTACCGCTTCCTGCACGGGCCGGTGAACGGGCTCGGCTTCATCGCGGCCGTCGTCGCCTGGAACGTCCTCACGCTCCAGGACGGTGTGCTGACCGGGCTGCGCAGCGCGCTGTGGGTACCGGTCGGCAACACCGTCTTCTCCGCGGTGAAGCTGGGCCTCCTGGTCGCGTTCGCGGTGGCGATCCCGACCGCCGGTGTCTTCGTGTCGTGGGTCGCGGCGATCGCCGTCTCCGTGCTGCCGCTGGGCTGGCTGGTGTTCCGGCGCCTGGCTCCGCGCCACGTCAAGGCGACCGAGGACCACGCGAAGCCGCCCTCCTTCAGGGAGATCGGGCGTTTCCTCGCGGGCGACTACACCGGCTCGCTGTTCTCGCTCGCCGTGGTCTACCTGGTCCCGGTCATCGTGGCCGCCCAGGTCAGCTCCCAGGACAACGCGTACTTCTACATCACCACGACGATCGGCGGCACCTGCAACCTGCTCGCCATCAACATGGGCGCCTCCCTGACCGTCGAGGGCTCGCACGACCCGGGGCGGCTGGCCGCCAACACCCGTGCCGCGCTGAAGCGGATGGCCCGGATCATGCTGCCGGTGGCCGCGGTCCTGTTCGTCGGGGCGCCCTGGATCCTCGGGGTGTTCGGCTCCGGCTACGCGGACGCGGCCACCCCGCTGCTGCGCTGGTTCGCGGTGGGCGCGGTGCTCAGGGTCGTCATGGAGACGTACTTCGCGGTCCTGCGCGCGCAGAGCCGCACCTCCGGACTCGCCTGGCTCCAGGGCCTGTTGTGCGCCATGGTGCTCGGTCTGACCCTGCTGCTCCTGCCCCGCATGGGGCTGACCGGGGCGGGCGTCGCCGAGATCTCCTCGCTCGCCGTGATCGTCGCGATCGCCGCGCCCAAGCTGTACCGGACGATCCGGCACGCCCCGCCCGCCGAGGTCCCGGCGGCCGCGGCCCCCGACGGCGACCTCGCCGACCTCGGGGCGCGCGAGGCGCCGTCCGCCGGCCGCACCCGCCGCCCCGGCTGGGCGCTCGACCAGGACACCCTCGCGCTCGGCATCCACGTCGACTTCGACCACCAGGAGCGCCGGCCCGACGTACGGCCGGGTCCCGGCACCCCGCCCACGGGGACACCGGTGGTGCGCCCGTCCCGTGACCGGCCGACCTGGGCGCTGAAGAAGCTGCCCGAGTTCGGGCTGCCGGTGGAGGAGCGGGAACCGGGCTCCGAGTCGTCCCTGGGCCCGTCCGAGACCGAGGTGGACGCCCCGTTCGAGGAGGCTTTCGACGCGGGAAAGGAGATCGCCGTACGGGAGGAGGCCGCCGTACCGGAGGAGCCGGCCGTACCCGAAGCGGTACCGCGGTCCGGTGAACCGCCGCGGCCCCTCTCCCTGCGGGAGCGGCTCCAGCCCACCTGGCTCGGGGTGTTCCTCGGCGGTCTGCTCGCCGTCGCGCTGCTCCTGTACTGGGTGCCGGTGCTGCGGCTGGGCGAGGCGGACCTGGACCGCATGGGCGGGCTCGGGCTGATCTCGATCCTGCCGCTGCCCACGCTGCTCGGCGCGGCCCTGCTGGTCGTGGTCTTCGCCTCGCTGCTGTGGCTGGGCCGCGAGCACAAGGCGCTGCTGCTGCTCACCCTGGTGGCGACGGTGGTGTCGCTGCACGCGCTGCCCGCGGTGATCGAGGCCGAGCCGCGGTTCGCGACGGCCTGGCAGCACCTCGGGTTCATCGACTACATCGACCGGACCGGTTCCGCGGTGCCCGACCTGGACGCCCGCTGGAGCTGGCCGGGCTTCTTCGCGGTGGCCGCGTTCGTCGCGAAGGCCTGCGGGGTCACCGATTTCACCGAGGTCATCCGCTGGTGGCCGACGGCGATCCAACTGGCCTACCTGGTCCCGATGTTCCTTCTCGTACGGCACATGCGGGCGAGCTGGCGGGCCAAGTGGACCGGCATCTGGATCTTCGTCCTCAGCGGCTGGGTCGGCCAGGACTACTTCTCCCCGCAGGGCTTCACCTATCTGCTGTACCTGGTGTTCGTGGCGGTCCTGCTGGTCTGGTTCCGGGCCCCGCGCGTGATCTGGACGAAGCGGCGGCCCGGCGAGGCCGAGGTCGAACCGACGAGCCGCAGCCAACGGGCCGTCCTGCTGGCCGTGGTGATCGGCCTGTTCGCGGCGACCGTGCCCGCCCACCAGCTCACCCCGTTCATGATGCTCGGCGTGCTGGCGGCACTCGTAGTGTTCCACCGCAGCGAACTGCGCGGCCTGCCCGTCCTGTTCGCCGTGATGGTGACCGCCTGGATCGGGTGGATGGCCGAACCGTACTGGTCGGGTCACTTCGACGACCTGTTCGGCGGGGTCGGCGGGGTCGGCGGCAATGTGTCCTCGTCGGTGTCCGGCCGTATCGAGGGCGGCAGTTCGACCCACAAGCTGGTCCTGTACGTGCGGGTCCTGCTGGCCGGCGGGGTCATGGCCCTCGCCTGCTACGGCTGGTGGCGCCGCCGCGAGCACAGGTACCGGGAAGCCGCCCTGCTCGTCCTCACCTTCGTGCCGTTCCTCGGCTTCGGCATGCAGTCGTACGGCGGCGAAATGGCGCTGCGCGTCTTCATGTTCGCCCTGCCGGGCGCGGGCCTGCTCGCCGCCCTGGCGCTCTTCCCGCGCACCGGCGTCACCGCGAAGGAACGCGAGAAGGACCGGGTCAGTCTCGCTCCGGTGGCCGCGCTGATGGCGGGGCTCCTGCTCGTCGGCGGCTTCCTGATCGCCCGTTGGGGCAACGAGCCGTTCGAGCGGATCCGGCCCGGCGAGTTCGCCGCGATGGACTACGTGTACGCCCATGACGATCCGACGGTCCGGGTGCTGTGGCTGTCCAACGACACGGTGAACAACGTGACCCCGGCGATGCCGTGGGGCGCGAAGGACATGGAGAAGGTGTCCTACGTGCCGACGCTCGCGCCGCCCGACCCGGTGCTGGTGTCGGGTCTGGTCAAGTCGCTCAGGGACGCGGGCCCGAACTCGTATCTCATGGTCAACGTCAGTCAGGTCACGTATCTGCGGCTCGACGTGGGCTATTCGAGGACGTGGGAGCCGCGGCTGCTCGACAACCTGGACAGCCGCAAGGAGCTCAAGCGGGTCTTCACCAACCCGGACGTGACCATGTACGCGCTGCGGGACCAGCCCGCGGGGAAGGTGCCGAAACCCGATCCGGGACCGATCGGGCCGCAGGTGACCTGGACGCCCTGGTCGGTGGTGGGGGCGCTGGCCGCACTGGCGCTGATCCTGCTGCTGTCGGCCCGTGAGGTGGTGCGGGTCGCGGTACGGCCCGGCGTGCGCCAACTGCGCTGGCTCCAGAGCAGTTTCTGGTTCTCGCTGCCGCTGCTGGCGGTGTTCCTGGCGGCGCTGGTGCAGCGGTTCCTGACGATGAAGTGAGGTCTTCCGGAGGTTCTTCGAAGGTCAAGTGGCTCAGCGGCTCAGCCACTTGACCTCGTAAGCCTGCATCGCGAACTTCTTCCCGTCGATGTCGGCGTTGATCTGCCGGTTCAGGGTGTTGACGACCAGGACGGTCTCGTCAGTGGCGAGGACCCGCACGTTGGGGACGTCGTCGGCGGCGACGGAGACGTTCTCGAAGGTGCTGCCCGGCGCGAAGGCCTTGCCGAACCGGCTGACGAGGTCGAACATCGGCAGCTTCCGGCCGCCGCCGCTGGCGTTCGTCGGCGTCCACAGACACCCCGCGCAGTCGGTGCCCTTCTCGTTCTCCGGGTTCCAGTAGAACGCGGACGTGGTGCCGCCCCTGGCCAGCGCGATCATCCCGGCGGCCTGCACGGCGACCCGGCGGTCCTCGGACCAGCCCTCGCGTTCGTCCCTGCTGTCGGCGGGCTCGACGTAGTACTCGGCCCACCACAGCGGCAGGTTCCCGGTCTGCTCCCGCACCCACCTGCTCACCGCGGTGAACTTGTCGGTGGCGGCGAACTCGTTCGGCAGCAGCTCGTCGTCGTTGGTGTAGCTGGAGCCGTCCACGACCACGAAGTCGGCGCCGGCCTTGTTCCTGTTCCAGTAGTCGAAGGCGTCCAGGATCCGCTGGTCCATCGCGCCCCAGGGGCCCTTGAAGGTCGCGGAGGCGTCGGTGGAGCGCGGGTCGACGCTGTCCATGACGAGGTACGGGCCGCCGACCATGATGTCGGGGTTCACCTTCTTGAGCGCCTTGTAGACCAGGTTGTACAGCTGGGTGTAGCCCTCGTAGTCCCAGCGGGCCTTCGCGTTGTTCCAGAAGCCCTTGAACTCGTTCCAGACGATGAAGTGCCGTACGTCCGGGTAGCGCTTGGCGACGGTCGCGGCGAGCGCCGCGTAGTCCTTGAAGTGCGCCGGGTCCGGGGCCTTCTCCAGCGACGCCTGGCTCCAGTCGGTGTTGCCGACGCCGGCCTCGCCGCCCTTCATCCAGTCCGGCGCGCAGCACAGGGTGATGGTCGGTGTGGAGCCGGAGGCGCGGATGAAGTCGACGCGCCGGTCCAGGTCCTCGAAGTCGTAACGCCCCTTGACGGGCTCGGGGTTGTCGGCGCCCCAGCCCATGATGTGCTGGTTCTGCGGGATGCCGCCGGCGTCCTTGATCTCCCGTTCGACCCGTTCGGTGGCCGTGGAGCTGCCCTCGTCGGCGCTGAACTGGGTGTGGGTGAAGCCCCATCCGACGTCCGGGGTGTCGGCGTCCGGTGTGGTCGTCGGAGTGCCGTGGACCCGGTCGCCGTTGCGCGAGGTGCCGTCGGTGCCCGCGCCGCTGCCCGGAAGCGTGTTGAGGAGCGTCACGACCAGCGCCAGAGCCGCCGCGCCCACCCCGAGCAGTGCGGTGAGCCGCCACCGCCGCGCCCCCGTATACCACCCATGACGTCCCATTGAGGACAACGGTATCCGCGAACACGCCTGTGCGGGCAGATGCCGGGGATGCACAGACTTGTAACAGCGGTGGGCGGACGGACCGGACGCCGGCGACACGGTCCGGCCCCTGCGGAAACCGGGTGCGTGGGGACCTCCCGTGCCGGATCATGGGCCGCATGTCTGCGAACCCACACGACGCGCTGCCGATCCGGCTCAACGTCGACGACAGCGACTCCCCGTCCGACGTCGTCGACGCGCTGTTCCTCGGCCGCTTCGCGACGGGCGAGCAGCCGTACTCCCACGCGGCCAACATCGACCGGGTCCGCACCGGGGCCACGCTCCTGCCGGCCGGTGCCCGGGTGCTGCGCGTCGCCCGCGACGACGACCGCAGCGCCACGCTCGCCGAGGGCGAGGGCTGGACCCTGCTGATCTCCCGCTGGAACCGCGGCGCCGACGTCACGGTCACGGCGACCGACGCCGAGCTGGCCAAGAAGATCCTCGACCAGGCCACCGACGGGGCGGCCGACGAGCCGGAACCCCAGCCGGAGAACGTGACCATGGGGTTCTGGTACGTCTCCCCCAGGCGCGGTCCGCACCGCACGACCCGGCAGATCTCGGCGGGCACCTGGGACGAGGTGCGGGAGAACTACACGGCGCCGGTCGCGGACGCCATGGACAGCCTGATGAAGACGACCCCGGAGGACATCGCGGGCCGGCTGCTGCTGCTCCACGGTCCGCCGGGCACCGGCAAGACCTCAGCCCTGCGCACCCTGGCCCGCTCCTGGCGGGACTGGTGCCAGGTGGACTGCGTCCTGGACCCCGAGCGGCTGTTCTCCGACGTGGGCTATCTGATGGACATCGCGATCGGCGAGGAGGACTCCACGGGCAAGGGCCGTTGGCGGCTGCTGCTCCTGGAGGACTGCGACGAGCTGATCCGCGGCGAGGCCAAGCACACGGCGGGCCAGGCCCTGTCCCGGCTGCTCAACCTCACCGACGGTCTGCTCGGACAGGGCCGCAACGTCCTGGTGGGCGTGACGACCAACGAGGACCTGGAGCGGCTGCACCCCGCCGTGGTCCGGCCCGGCCGCTGTCTGGCCCGGATCGAGGTGGGCCCGCTGACCCGGCGGGAGGCGGTGGGCTGGCTCGGCACCGAGGAGGGCGTGGGCCGCGAGGGCGCGCCCCTGGCCGAGCTGTACGCGCTGCGCCGCGGGACGTCACCGACGGCGCTGCCGGAGCCGCGGCCGGGGGCGGACGCGGGGCTGTACCTGTAGTGCTTTGATGGATGTATGACCTTGTTCGTCGGCACTTCCGGGTGGCAGTACAAGGACTGGCGGGGCGTCCTCTATCCCGAGGGCGTGCCCGTGCGGCTCTGGCTGGAGGAGTACACCGCGCACTTCCCGACGGTCGAGATCAACAACGCGTTCTACCGGCTGCCGTCCCGGGAGACCTTCGAGGCGTGGCGGGCCCGGGTGCCGGAGGACTTCGTCGTGGCGGTGAAGGCGAGCCGGTACCTGACCCACATCAAACGCCTGAAGGACCCTCAGGAGCCGGTCCACCGTCTGATGAGCCACGCGGAGGGCCTGGGCCCGCGCCTGGGCCCGGTCCTCCTCCAGCTCCCTCCGACCCTGAAGGCGGACGCGGGCCTGCTGGACGCCTGCCTGGCCTGTTTCCCGTCCTCGATCCGGGTCGCGGTGGAACCCCGCCACGAGTCCTGGTGGACGGACGAGGTCCGCGGGGTCCTGGAGGCCCGCGGCGCGGCGCTGTGCTGGGCCGACGTACGGGCCCGCCCGGTGACCCCGCTGTGGCGGACGGCCAACTGGGGTTACGTCCGCTTCCACGAGGGCCGCGCCCGGGCGTGGCCGAGCTACGGCAGGCGCTCCCTGGAGACCTGGGCGGACCGCGTCAGCCGGACCTTCTCCGGCGACGAGGACGTGTACGCGTACTTCAACAACGACCCGAACGGCGCGGCCGTCCACGACGCACCGGTGTTCGAAACACTGCTCCTCCGCAACGGCGCGCGGCCACGGCGACGCATCTCCGCGGTGCCGAACCCCGCTCAGCCCTGCCCGTAACCCGCCCGCAGGGCATCCCGTACGGCCGCCAGGGCGTCGCCCTCGGTCAACCCCAGCCGCCGCACCCGCTCGACGTAGGCCTGGGCCGCCGACGCCGCCTCCCGTTCCGCTGCCGAGCCCGCCGCGGCGACGAACGTGCCGTTGCGCCCCCGCGTCTCGATCACCCCGTCGCTCTCGAGCGCCCGGTACGCCTTGGCGACGGTGTTCGCGGCCAGCCCGAGCGACTCCGCGAGCCCCCGCACGGTCGGCAGCCGGTACCCCACCGGCAGCACGCCCGCCCGGGCCTGCTCGGAGATCTGCATCCGTACCTGCTCGTACGGCGGTGCGCTGTCGTCGATGTGGATCTTCAAAGTCACCAGCCGATTGTCCCGCACGGGCCGGAAAATGAGAGGCACCCGGCCCAGGCCCCCACGTAACGTGCGCCTTCATGACCGTGATCGTGCGCGACCTGCGCCCCCAGGACCCGGCCGACGTCGAGAACTTCGCCCGTGCCCGCCATCTGGCTCTCCCGCACGTGCTGTGGACGCCGGCCGGCGTCATCCACCGCACGGTCCACACCCACCCGGACGCCCATTACCGTTCCCTCGTCGCGGAGGAGGACGGCGAGGTGATCGGCACGGCGCAGCTGGGCCTCGCCCATGACAGCCCCGAGCCGGGCCAGGGCTATCACAACGTCTACGTACGACCGGACCGCGTCCGGCGCGGTGCCGGTGCCCTCCTCGTGCGCACCGCCGAGGAGCACCTGGCGGCGCACGGGGCGACCAAGCTGTTCTCCTGGGTTCTGGACGAGCCGTACAACCGCGCCTTCGCCGAGCGGTTCGGCTACCGCGCCAGCCGCGCCGCGCACTTTCTGCGCCTGGACCTGGTGAACGCCACACTGCCCCCGCTCCGGACCCCTCCCCCTGGTGTCGAACTGCGCACCGCAGCCGACTTCGCGGACGATCCGCGGCCCTTCTTCCAGCTGGACGCGGAGACCGTCGGGGACGAACCGAGCGACGTGGACACCGAGTTCACGGACTACAAGGCCTGGATCGAGGAGAACTGGAAGCACCCGCTCCTCGACCACGCCCTGACCACGATCGCCCTGGTCGACGGCCGTCCGGCAGCCTTCAGCGCCGCCCACACCGACGGCACCGGCCGCTACGCCACCGCGATGACCGGCACCGCCCGCGCCTTCCGGGGCCGGGGCCTCGCCAAGCTCGTCAAGAACGCCTCCCTGCACCGCGCCCGCGCCGCCGGCTGCACGGAGGCCCTCACCGGCAACGACGCCGGAAACGAACCGATGCTCGCGATCAACAAGTGGTTCGGGTACGAGATCCGCGCCACGGAGGTACGCCATGTCCGCGAACTCACCTGAACCGCTCCCGCGTGTGGAGGTCGTCCTGGTCAAGGCCGGCCGCACGAAGATCCGCTACGAGGCCGAGCTCCTCACCGACGACGGCACCCGCGTCACGGTCCGGGCCCCCTGGGCCGGGGAGGGCGTCCGCGACTTCGGCTTCGTCCGCTTCGAACCGGGTGACGTGTTCACCGAGCACTACTGGCGGGACCGCTGGTACGCGGTGAAGGAGGTCCGCTCGGGGGACGGCACCCTGAAGGGCTGGTACTGCGACATCACCCGCCCGGCGACACTGCACGGCACCGAGCTGGTCGTAGAAGACCTGGACCTCGACCTGTGGGTCTCGGCCGACTTCAAGGAGATCCTGCGCCTGGACGAGGACGAGTTCGAGGAGAGCGGCCTGGCGGAGCGGGACCCGGAAGCGGCGTCAGCGGCATGGACAGCTCTGAACGAGTTGGAGGCGCTGACCCACCTCTCTGGGGGCGCGGGCAACGGCGCGAGAGGCCACGACGCACCCGCAGCCGACGAACGACACCGCTTCCCACCCCTCTAGTCGCCCCGCACCACCACCGCATACCGCTCGTCGTCCACGTCCTTCCCCCACAACGCAGAATCCCCTGAGAGTCGCTCCACGAGTACCCGCCCCCCGAGCGTCTCCGCCAACCCCCTCACCACCTCGGCGGATATCCCGAAGGCCCCCCACACCCCCTCTACCAGCACCAACCGCCCACCCGGCCGCACCAACCCCCACCACCGCCGCAGCACCCGCCCGGGATCCGGCAGCGCCCACAGCACATGCCGTACGAGCACCACGTCGAACCGCTGCTCCCCCACCGGCGGCTGCGCGGCGTCACCGACGAGGAACACCGCGTCACGCCCGGCCAGCTTCGCGCGGGCCCGCTCCACCATGGCCGGCGACAGGTCGACACCGGTGACGTGGTGTCCCTGCTCGGCCGCGAGGAGCGACAGGCTGCCGGTCCCGCACCCGAGGTCGAGGACGTCGGAAGCCCGCTCCGGGAGCCACTCCCGGAGCCGCCCCGCCCAGGCCCGCCGCACCTCGGGGTCGCGCAGCCCGTGATCCGGTTCCTCGTCGAAGGACGCCGCCTCCGCGTCCCAGTCCACGCCCCCACCACCACTGTTCTCCGTCATGCCCCCAGAGTGACACCCGCCACTGACACTCGAATCGTGACAGCCGCCACTGACAGACCACTGACCGATGAGGAACTCTCCCCGAAAGGGTCTACCTCCGTGAGAACGCGGAACTCGGTAGGCACTGAAGGAGGCAGCCATGCGCCGTACCACCGTGCAGAAGCCCCTGAAGAGGACGGACGCCCGCCGGATCCGTGAGGAGGCCGACGAGCGCCCCGCGGGACGACCCGAGGTCCGCAAGGACATCGCGCGGACCTGGTGGCCGGACGGCTGACGGCGGCAGGCATGCTCCGTGTCAGACCAGTCGCTTGCGGTAGTGGACGCGGTCATAGGGCCCGTCCACTCGCCGTTCCACGACCTCATAACCGAACTTCGGGTAGATCTCCTGGTTCTCCCACATCTTCGCGTTGGTGTAGAGCCTGACCTCGGGCAGTCCCAGCGCACGCGCGTGTGCCTCGACGAACCGCAGCAGCCGTCCACCCACTCCCTGCCCCTGGGCGTCGGGACGGACGGCGATGTTGTCCAGGTACAGATGGTCGGCGCGCTCCTCGATCACCACGAGCCCGACCACCGGGTCGCCGGTGACGTACACCTGCCCCGCGGCCACGTTCGCCGCGTGGTCCCGTCGCATGGGCTGCGGTACCAGCCCGATGCGCTCGATGTAGTGCTCGTACGCGGCGTCCGTCACGGCCTTCACGGCCGGCACGTCGGCTGTCCCGGCGGGCCTGATCTCCTCGTTCGTCATGCCCGCACGCTACCTACCTGATCTCCGTCTCAGCAGTCCCTTAAGACAGCCATAAAGATCGTCAGCGGCCGTCACAAGCTGGGGATTTCACGGTTTCTTTGATCCGGCACCCATCAGTTCCGGTTCCGAGGAGACCCCCATGCCCGCACGCCTGCCCGCACGCCGCAAGGCCGCCGCAGCCGCCGCCGTCGGACTGGCCCCGCTCGCCCTGACCGCGCTGGCCACCGCGCCCGCGGCGGCGCACGGCTCGCTGGGCGACCCGGTCAGCCGGGTCTCGCAGTGCTACGCGGAGGGCCCGGAGAGCCCGAAGTCCGACGCGTGCCGGGCGGCGGTCGCGGGCGGCGGCACCCAGGCGCTCTACGACTGGAACGGCATCCGCATCGGCGACGCGGGCGGACGGCACCAGGAGCTCATCCCGGACGGCAGGCTGTGCAGCGCGAACAACGACGAGTTCAAGGGGCTGGACCTGGCCCGCGCCGACTGGCCGGCGACGAGCGTGCGCAGCGGGTCGTACACCTTCAAGTACCGCGTGACCGCCCCGCACAAGGGCACCTTCAAGGTCTACCTCACCAAGCCGGGCTACGACCCCGCGCAGCCGCTGGCCTGGGACGACCTGGACCTGTCGCACCCGGTCGCGACGGCCACGGACCCGGTCGCCTCGGGCGGCTTCTACACGTTCTCGGGCACGCTCCCGGAGCGCTCGGGCAAGCAGCTCCTGTACGCCGTCTGGCAGCGCTCGGACAGCCCGGAGGCGTTCTACTCCTGCTCGGACGTGACGTTCGGGGGCGGTTCCGGGGCCGTGAAGGGCAGTTCGGCTCCGGCGCCGAGCGCCTCCGCGCCCTCCGAGGAGCAGATCGAGGCCGGCACCGACAAGTCGACGGTCGAGCATCACGGGCACGGTGACGACGACGCAGGTACGTCGGCCCAGCCGACGGCCCAGGAGACGGCGGGTCTGCCGGCCAACGACGTGCAGGCGGCGGGGAGTTCGCAGAACCTCGCCGAGACGGGCGGCGACACCAGCACCTCGTATCTCGCGATGGGCGGTGCCGCCACCCTCGCGGCCGGCGCGGCGATCCTGTTCGGTTCGGTGCGCAGGCGTGCGGTGAACCACGGTGGACGGCGCGGCCGTTGATCCGATGAACTCCGGGGCCTGACCGGCGGCTCAGGCCGGACAGGCCCCGGCGACGCTCAACTCAGCGCCGACGCACAGGTGGTGGCGGTGGCGTGGGCCGGGTCGAGGGCGTTGGCCACCTCGTGGAAGGCGATCCGGTCGAACAGGCCGATGGCCACGTGCTCCGAGAGGTCGAGCGGACACAGGTCCTGGAGCAGGACGTTGTGGACGCCGGATCCGCTGAGGAACTGGCTCTGGTACGGCGTGACGACCTCGTCGTACCTGGTGGCGAGGACGGTGTACTTGACGCCGGGGACGGTGTCGCCGCCCGCGTTGAGCTTGGTGAGGAAGGCGGAGCCGACGACCTGGTCGGCCAGGGCGGGGGTGTTGGTGGTGAGGAAGTCACCGACACCCGGGAAGTACGGCAGCAGGTTGGTCAGCCCCGACAGGGTGGTGCCGTGGTTGTCGGGGGCGATGCCGACGAGGGCGTTCACCTTGGCGGCGCCGCCGAGGAACTTCAGGTAGTAGCGGGGCATCAGACCGCCCTGCGAGTGACCGACCAGGTCGGTCTCGGTGGCGCCGGTGGCGGCGAGCACCTTGTCGACGAAGGTCTTCAGCTGCTCGGCCGACTTGTCGATGGGACCGAGGCCGTAGACGAGGGGCACCCCGGACAACTGGCCGTAGTCGAAGGAGAAGAGGCAGTAGCCGCGATTCTCCAGGTAGGGGGCGAGGGCCAGCCAGTTGTCGACGGAGTTGGCGAACGTGCCGTGCACGAGGACGACGGGACGGGGGTGGGCGGTGGAGGGCTTGCAGGACCAGTCGTTCCAGCCGGCGCTGGGGGCGGTGGCCGCCTGGGCGGTTCCGGCGGCGGGGACGACGGCGACCGCGGCGGTCAGGAGTACGGCGGCGAGGGGTCTGAGCAGTCGTTTCCAGGGCAGCATCGGGTGATCTCCTTGCGGCTCAAGGGAGTTGCGATGGCCTTACGCCCTGTGATCCGGATCACGAAGGATGCTGTTCAATTCGAAAGTTACGGACGAGTAGTTCGCTTGTGAAGTTACGCGTCAGTAAAAACTTCCAGTGATAACCGCGTCGGATGTATCCGATGATGAACCGTCACCAGGCTGGCCTGATGGGACCATAGGGGGCAATGCGTCCCAATTGATGGCACAACGCGCGCACTTCACCCTCGCCGATGACATCGACCCACGCCGCGACCGCCTCCGTGGCGGCCTCTTCCGCCGCCCGGGTGCAGGCCCACCCCTGCTCGGTGAGCACGACGAGCCGGGCCCGCGCGTCCTCGGGATGCGGTCGCCGCTCGGCGTACCCCTTGCGCACGATCTCGTCGACCAGCTGACTGGCGGCCTGCTTGGTCACCCCGAGATGCCCGGCGAGCTCCGTGACCGTGGCCCCGTCCGGCGCGAGCCGCGTGAACGCGAAGCCGTGGGCGGGGCGCACACCCTCGAATCCACGGGCGACGACCCCCTCGTTGATGCGCCGGGTCAGATCGCTCGCGGCGGAGAGCAGGGCGGAGGTCAGAAAAAGGGCTTCGGAGTTCTGCATGAGAGCACTATAGTCAAGCTACTTGTTCAAGTTGCTTGACCATCTGAGGTCACCCTTCGACCTTCTTCGATCACGGAGGCCCGCATGCCCGTAGTCCACTCGTCCGAAGCCGTCACCCACGAGATCCACGGCGCCCGTTTCGTCTCGTACGCCACTCCCCTCACCGGCAGCAGGGAGCTGTGCGCCTGGCGCGGCGAGATCCCCGCCGGGACGAAGGCACCGGCTCACACCGTCAACCGCGAGGAGATCTTCCATCTGCTCATCGGCGAACTCCTGATCACCCTCGACGGCACCACCCACCGGCTCACCGCGGGCGACACGGCGATCATCAACCCGGGCGCGACCCTGAGCGTCGAGAACCCGACCGACCACACCGCCCTCACCTGGGTCACCACCTCCATCGGCCTGGAGGCGGAACTGGCCGACGGCACCCGCATCACCCCGCCGTGGGCCAACTGACCTCACGCGGGCTCCCGGGGGTGGCTGCCCCTACGCCGCCAGGGTCCCCGGCAGCACCGCCAGCGGTCCGAACTTCGCCCGGACGCGGTCCGCGGCCTCCTCGATACGGCGGAGCTTCTCGTCGGTGGGGTCGAAGGTGAGCTGGTGGGAGGCCTGTTCGGCGGAGTCCAGGCCCTCGGCCCGGAGGGCGAGGGAGCGGACCCGGGCGCGCTGGAGGCCCAGCGCCTCGTACATGCCGTAGGCCGCCCTGGTCAGGGCCGCCGAGTGGGCGGTGGGCTCGCCGAGGGTGCGGCTGCGGGTGGTCGCGGTGCGGTCGGCGTAGCGGACGGTGAGGGTCAGGGTGCGGCAGACCTTGTCGAGGGCCCGCAGCCTGGTGCCCAGCTCCTCGGCGGCGGAGAGCAGGGCGCGGCGGTGCCGGTCGGGGTCCAACTCGTCGCGGGTGAAGGGGCGTTCGGTGGCGAGGGAGCGCGAGACGCCGTTCGGGACCACCCGGCCGCGGTCCACGCCGTTCGCCTTCTCGTGCAGCTCGCGGCCGGGCTTGGCGCCGACCAGTCGCTGGAGGGTGGACAGGGGTGCGGCGGCGACCCGGTCCAGGGTGTCGAGGCCGTACTCGCACAGCACGCGGGCGGTCGCGGTGCCGACGCCGGGGAGTGCGGCGACGGGCCGGCCGGCGAGGAAGTCCGCCACCGCGTCCTCGGGGACCGTCCGGGTCAGTCCGGGCCGGGCGTCCTTCAGCGCCATACGGGCCAGCATCGGTCCGGGTCCGGCGCCGATCGCGCAGTCCACTCCGTGCAGGGCGAGGGCGCGGACCCGGATCACCGAGGCCAGTTCGACGGCGTCGCGCTTGAAGTACCGTTCGGCGCCCCGCAGGTCGGCCAGTGCCCCGTCCGGCGGCAGCGCCTCGACGACCGGCGTGAACTCCTCGAGGAGGCCGAGCAGTTCGGGCAGGGCCGCCTCTCGCGTCGGCGGCAGCTGGAAACGTACGCAGAGGATGGTCATCCCGCACTCCCCGGACTCTGGTGCCACAACTTCCGTACCTGTGAAGCCTCTTGACCCGCCGGCCGCAGATCGGCCCACGGATGCAGTTCGTATCCCGTCGGCATTTGGATTCGCCGCCCACCGGTCGGATCGCCGGACGGGCCTCCCGCCCGGACCCCGCTCTCGTCACCAACTCCTTCCGAACCCGGCCCTGCCCCTGCCCCTGCCGCTGACACCGGCCCCGGTGCCGGCTCCGCCAGCCGTGCCGCCACCGCGTCGAGGCCCTCCTCGTTCCGCAGTTCGACCAGTTCGGCGAGGTTCCAGGCGGCCGCGCCCACCACACTGAGGCTGCGCGGTCCGCGCCGCTGCACCACTCCGCGCACCAGCAGCAACCAGGAGTGGAAGACGGCGTGCGCGCAGGCGTCGTGCGAGTCGTCGAAGAAGGCGAGGTCGACCAGGCCGGTGCCGTCGTCCAGGGTGGTGAAGATGACCCGCTTGCCGGACCGGATCGGCGGGGTCTGGGTGGCCACCTTGGCCCCCGCGACGAGCACGGTCTCCCCGTGCCGCGCCTCCCGCAGCCGCCGCGCGCCGACCACGCCCAACTCCCGCAGGAAATCCTGGTGGTCGTCCATCAGATTGCGCGAGACGTCCATCGCCAGCACCCCCAGCTCGGCACTGAGCCGCTCCACGGAGGACAGGTCCGGCAGCCCGGCCGGGGCGGTCCTGCGCCCGCCGGCCAGCGGGAGCTGCCCACCGCCCGCACCCCGCCCGCCCCGGTGCAGCTCGGTCAAGTGCAGTTGCAGATCACGCCGGTTCGCGCCGAAGGAGTCCAACGCGCCGACCTGGGCCAGCCTTTGGGCCACCGGCCGGCTCGGCCGCGCCCGCTCCCAGAAGTCCAGCAGCGAGGCGTACGGCTGCCCCTCCGCGATCCGCGCGGCCTCGGCCTCGCTGATGCCGTACACGTCGGAGAGGGCGAGTCGCAGACCCCACACCGAAGGTTTATCAGACACCAGTTCGATCCTGTGTGCGACCCCCGACTCGTTCACGTCCAGGGGCAGGATCGGCACCCCGCGCCGCCGCGCGTCCGCCAGCAGCAGCCGCTTCGGGTACATCCCGGGGTCGTGGGTGAGCAGCCCGGCGTAGAAGGCGGCGGGATGATGCGCCTTCAGCCACGCCGACTGGTACGTCGGTACGGCGAAGGCGACCGCGTGCGCCTTGCAGAAGCCGTACGACCCGAAGGCCTCGACGATCTCCCAGGTGCGCTGAATCGTTTCCGCGCTGTAGCCGTTCGCCGCCGCGTGCTGGGCGAACCAGAACCGGATCCGCCCCTGCGACTCCGGTTCGGACAGCCCGCGCCGCACCCGGTCCGCCTCGCCGCGTCCGCACCCGGTCATGATGTCGACGATGTCGATGATCTGCTCGTGGAAGACGACGACCCCGTACGTCTCCTTCAGGGGTCCCTCCAGGTCCCGGTGCGGATAGCGGACGGGCGCCCGCCCGTGCCGCGCCTCGATGAACGGCCGCACCATGTCGGCGGCGACCGGCCCGGGCCGGAACAGCGAGATGTCGACGACGAGATCGTGAAAAGTAGCCGGCTGGAGCCGTCCGACCAGGTCCCGCTGCCCCGGCGACTCGATCTGGAAGCACCCCAACGTCTCGGTGGAACGGATGAGTTGGTACGTCGCCGGATCGCCCGGCGCCAGCGCGTCCAGGTCGATCCGCTCGCCCGTGCCCCGCTCCACCTCCGCGACCGCGTGCGCCATCGCCGACTGCATCCGCACGCCGAGCACGTCGAGCTTGAGCAGCCCGAGGTCCTCGACGTCCTCCTTGTCGAACTGCGACATGGGCAGCCCCTCGCCGCTGGTCGGCATGACCGGCGTACGCCTCAGCAGGGACGCGTCGGAGAGCAGCACCCCGCACGGATGCATGGCGACTCCGCGCGGCAGGGCGTCGAGGGCCTCGACCAGCTCCCACAGCTTCCCGTACCGGTCCTTCTCCCCCGCCAGCGCCTTGAGTTCGGGCAGTTCCGCCAGTGCCGCTCGGGCGTCCCGGGCCCGGATGTGCGGGAAGGACTTGGCGATCCGGTCGATCTCGGCGGGGTCCATGGACAGGGCCGCCCCCACGTCCCGGACGGCGTGCCGCACCCGGTACGTCTCCGGCATGGCGACGGTGGCCACCCGCTCGCTGCCGAACCGCCCGATGATCGCCCGGTAGACCTCCAGCCGGCGCGCGGACTCCACGTCGATGTCGATGTCGGGCAGCACGAGCCGGCGCTTGGACAGGAACCGCTCCATCAGCAGCCCGTGTTCGACGGGGTCGGCGTGCGCGATCCCGAGCAGATGGTTGACCAGCGACCCCGCCCCGGAACCCCGCGCGGCCACCCGGATCCCCATGTCCCGTACGTCGTCCACTACTTGAGCGACCGTCAGGAAGTAGGAGGCGAAGCCGTGGTGGGCGATGATGTCCAGTTCGTCGTGCATCCGCTCCCAGTACGCCCCTCTGCCCGCGTACCCCTTCAGCACCATCCCCGCCGCCGCCCGGGAGGCCAGGGCCCGCTGGGCGGTACGGCGGCCCGCACCGACGAGATGCGGCTCGGGGAAGTGGACGGTGCCGATGCCGAGGTCGTCCTCGGGGTCCACGACGCACTCGGCCGCGGTCGCTTGCGTCTGCTCCAGCAGCCGGTGGGCGGTGTCGCGCCGGAAGCCCGCGGCCTCGACGATCCGCTCGGCGGCCGCCAGCATGGCACCGGCGTCCTTGAGCCAGGCCTCACCGGAGTCCAGTTCCTTGACGGCGCCGACGGGGACGAGCCGGCGGGCGGAGTCCAGCACGTCGGCGACCGGGCCGAGGCCCGCGTCGGCGTACCGTACGGCGTTGCTGAGCACGGGCCGGATCCGCTGTTCGGCGGCGAAGCCGACGGTACGGGCGGCCAGCCGCAGGGAGCCCGGACCGGTGCCCTTCCTCCCGTGCCAGACGGCCTCCAGCCGCAGGGCGTCACCGTAGACCTCCCGCCAGGGGCCCAGCAGCCGGGCAGCCCGGTCCGGACGGCCGGCGGCGAGAGCGCGGCCGACGTCGGAGGCGGGCCCGAGCAGCACGGTCAGCCCGTCTCCCCGGTTCTCCTCCCAGGGCAGCAGGGGCGGGCCCTCCACCCCCTTCTCGGAGTGCACCGCGGTGACGAGCCGGCACAGGTCGGCCCAGCCATGGGCGCCGTCCCGGGCGAGGAAGGTGACCCGGGGTGCCGACTCGTCCACGAAGGCGCCTCCGCGCACGGGGACACGGCGCCGCTCCCGCCGTACGGGCTCGATCTCCTCCACGGCCAGCCCTACCCCGAACAACGGCCGCACCCCCGCCTTCGCACAGGCCTTCGCGAACCGGACCGACCCCGCGAGGGTGTCCCGATCAGTGAGGGCGAGGGCGTCCATCCCCCGCTCGGAGGCGCGCTCGGCCAGGCGCTCCGGGTGCGAGGCGCCGTAGCGCAGGGAGAACCCGGAGACGGTGTGCAGATGAGTGAACCCGGCCATCCACACCTCCCGCATCGAACATCAGTTCCCTATCGCCCCTCCTCCACCATAAACCAAAACTCGAACATGCGTACGACAGCGGCGGGACCGTCCCCCACCTGCGGAAACGGTCGTCGGCCTAGCTGCCGGGGCGGGGCTGGACGGGCCCGGCGGTGTCCGTCCCCGGGGGCTCCTCGGTGGCGTTCTCGGCCGTGACGGCCGGCTGGCGGGAGGTGGCCGTCGTGCGCTGCGCGGTCTCCAGGGCGTGCAGGCGGCGCTTGATGTCGCGCAGCTCGGTCAGCAGGGTGTCGGGGCGGTTGATCCTGGTCACGGGTGCTCCTCTGGTTCAGGGGGGTGCGGTTGGTTCAGGGAGTGCTGGTGGCGGGTGTCACGGTCAGCTGGACCTGTTCCTCGCCCGCGTCGTTGCCCGGAGTGACCTCGATCCCGGTGATGCGCACACCGAACCGGGCGCCCTCGGGAAAGAACACGTCCTTGATGACGACGAGGGCGTCGTCGCCGACCTGGTAGGACCCGAGCACCGGATCCAGGTCGGCGCGCACGGTCAGCTCGGGCAGGACGACGGGGGCCGAGACCGCGGCGAGGGCCGACCTGGCCTGGGAGCGCAACAGGTCCGCGTCGGTGAGATGGACGTAGGAGACCTCGGTCTCGGTCAGTGGGCGCCCGGTGCCGCCGTCCTCGGCGACCGCGACGAGCTGGCCGTTCTCACCCTGCTCCCCGAGGGCGAAGACCCGGGTGGCGGTGGAGGCGCCGTCGGCCGGCCAGGCGTAGCCGATGAGATTGGCGCCGTACTCCCACACGTGCGGGGTGCCCTGCCGGCCGAGCTGCGGGGTGCCGACCCGGAGTCTGCGCACCGGGCGGCCGTCGCTGCCGTACGCCATGTCGATGACGAAGTCGGGGCCGCGCTCCAGGCTGGCCAGCTCACGCAGCGCCTCGCCGGTGCTCTTGAGGTCGCTGCCGGGGTAGAGAAGGGTGCGGGTGATTCCGGAGGGCGTGGTGGACTCGGGGCGCACCCCGATGTCGCCGTCGGGATGCTCCTGGGCGAAGGCCACGAGGGCGCGGGCGATGTCGCTCTGGTCACGGTCGGTGAAGGAGACGTTCGCGGAGGCCAGGTCGGCCGGATCGAAGGTCTTGGGCAGGACGCGGCGGTGGTCGAAGTAGGAGAGGAATCCGGCCGCGCCGATCTCCAGGTGCTGGTCCACGGAGGTGTACTTGACGGTCCAGACCACCCCGCCCCACACCAGCACGCCGTCCCGCTCGACGTAGAGGGCCGCGCGTCCCGGTTCGGTGAGTTCGCGGGGGCGGTGGACGGTGATCCGCGGGTCACCGAGGGGCAACCGGGCGCGGAACTCGCCGGCTTCGTTGAGCTCGGTGCTGAACGTGACGTCGTACAGCGGGAGTTCGTCGGTGATGACGCCGGTGGCGAGGTCGGCGGTGTAGTAGGTGTAGCGGGTCGGTCGGGCGGCCACTAGCCCACCAGCCAGGTGGTGTTGATGTAGACCAGCTGGCCGGCGGTCAGAGGGTCGTTCTGCGGGTAGAGGTTCAGGCTGCCGTCGGGGTCGACGATGCCCTCCACGCCCGTCCGGGTGCCGCCGAGCACCACGTACCAGTGGTGCCGTACCGCTGGGCGGAAGGCGGCCGGGAGGGTCATGATGGTCGTGGGGTTGGCCGACTGGGCGACACTCGTGCGGATCGCGCCGCGCAGGTAGGCGACCGCACCGACCCTGCGCACGGCCGGTGGCTCGTTGTTGTACACGGTCCAACTGGCGGGAAAGGTGAGCGTGGTCCAGCCGGTGTCGTTGTTGACCGCCCGCCAGCCCGCCGTACTGTCGTACCACTCCAGGTGGTTGCTGTCCGAGCGGTGGATGTACATGCCGGCGTACGGGTACGCGGGCCGGCCGGCCTCGCCCGCGACCCGCAGGATGCCACCGGCCGCCGCGGTCCACACGCGCAGGTCGTCGATGTCGGGGGCGGTGACGGAGGAGGCGTTCTTCGCGACTCTGATCCGGGCGAGCGGGATGAAGTCACCGCTCACCGCGGGGTCGACGGGAGTGGCGGCGGCGGTTCCCTTCACGAGTTCCACGGTCATGCCGGTGGTGGCGTCGCCGTACTGCGCGTCACGCTGCCGGGCGATCACCAGGTCGTTGCGCGGGTTGCTGGAGTCGGCCGGGTTGGTGCCGAGGACGTCGAGGGTCTTCTGCTGGCCGAGGGTGACGAGGTAGGCGCCGGTCGCGCTGGCCCGGGTCCCCTGGATCACGCCCTGGAAGGGGGCGACGGTGACCTTGCCGGAGACGGTGGCGGTGGCCTGGACCCGGCCGGGGTCCCCGGTGGCGGGCCGGATTCCGCTGCGGGCCTGCACCGGGCTGGGCCCGGGCGCGGCGAACACGCCCGTGGCCAGCCGGGCGTCCTCGGCGTCGACGACTCCGCCGGAGATCCAGCCGGAGTCGCGTTCTGGGGTCGGCGTGCTCATGGGGATGCCTCTTCCGGTCGGAGTGTCACGGGACGGGGAACGCGATCACACGCAGGCCGGTGTAGAGCGCGGCGTCCGAGCCCACCCTGCAGGCACCGGTCGTCATGCCGCCGCCCCGGGCGACGTACTGCGTCAGCACCAGCTTGGTCGCGGCGGGCAGCAGGTAGTGCCCCTGGGCCACGCTGGTGGTGATCCTCGAGGGACCGCCGTGGAAACAGGCAAGGGACAAGGCCGTCCCGTCCTGCTTGCGCACCACGTGGTCCCACCGCTCGTCGGGGCCCGAGGTCACCGCGTACATCTGCCCTGTGATCAGCAGCATTCGGGGGTACGGCGCCGTGGGCACGGTGACCTGGTTGAAGGTGAGGCCGGTGGCTTCGGCCAAGCCGCCGATCTGCGGCCAGCCCGGGTCCGCCGGCCCGAAGAACTCCACCGCCCCCGTGGCCGCCGGCCGCCAGGCCGTGCCCGTACGGACCAGGTCGAGGCCGGCCTTGACGTCGTACAGCCGCTGTCCGGCGTAGCCGTTCGCCGGGAGCGACTCGTGGGTCTGCAACGGCAGTACTCCGCCCGTGGCCACGGTGAACACCCGGAGGTCCTTGATGTCCGCCTGGGTGATGGACCCCGCGTTGGGCCGCACGGTGATCTCGGCGAGCGGCAGGAAGTCGTCGCTGAGCCTCGGCGCGACCGGCGTCGGCGCGGGCGCCCCGGCCGCCACCTGCACCACCATGCCGTCGCTCGCGTCGCCGTACTGCCGGTCGGTCTGCCGGGCCACGACGAGGACGATCCGGGCGTAGGAGGAGTGGGCCGGGGCCGCGGTGAGCACGTCGAGGGTCTTCATCCGACCGAGCGTGATCAGGTACGCGCCCGCGTACGACGCACGGGTGCCCTGCAGGACCCCCTGGAAGGGCTGGACCTTCACACTGCGCGAGGGGGTCGCCTCCGCCTCGACGCCGCCGGGGTTGCCGGGGCCGGGCTTGATGCCCGTGCGGGCCGCGATCGGGTTGGTGGAGTCGGTCGCCGCCGAAGCGAACACGCCGGTGGCGAGCCGCGCGTCATTGGCGTCGACGACACCGCCGGAGAGCCATCCGGAGTCACGCTCGAGGTCTTCAGGGACAGGGTCAGCCATGCGGGTGCGTTCCTTCTGGTAGCGGAGGGCGGGCGGGTCAGAGCCAGGCGTCGCGCCACTCCGCGGTCAACCGGGCGGCCGGTTCGTAGTCGCGGGCGCGGAAGAGTACGGGCGTCGCGCCCGGCCGGAGCGGGAACCAGTCCGAGTCGGGCAGCAGCGTTGCCCGGCGGGAGGCCGTGCCCTGGAGCAGGACCGAGCGTGCGTCGGTGTCGACGATGAGGAACTCGCCGTTCTGGAGGGTGAGTTCGAAAGCAAGTTCCTCACCGGTCGCGGTGTTGCTGATCACCGGCTGGACGCAGGGCCCGCTGATCCGCCAGACCGGCCAGGTGGGCACGGTGCCCTTGTTCTCCAGCAGCAGCCGGCCACCGGAGGAACCCGACCCGAAGTCGAGGGGGAAGGAGAGCGGGAAGGTGACTCCGCCGCTGGAGGAGGGCAGCGGGCAGGTGCTGGTGTTCAGCCCGTACGAGTACCGCAGCGGGTCCGGCGCGGTCATGGTCAGCGAGAACTCGAAGGCGCCGGACTTGCGGTCGACGATCTTCGTCTCGGCGGTGAGGCGGACCAACGCCCGCCGGACGCGGTGCGGTTCGGTGACGACGAGCGGCAACAGCGTGCTGCCGTCGGCGAGTACGGCGGCCAGCCGGTCCTTCGCCTCCTCGCGTACGGCGCGTTCGGGGGCGATGGCCATGCCCTCCAGGGTGACCACGCGAGGGCCCCGGTAGGAGGGGGCGTCGAACGCACCGTGCCGCTCGGGGCGGTCGGTCAGGGTGAGCCGGACGGGCGGGGTGGCGGCCCAGCCCTGTTCGCTGGTGACCCACCACTCGACGCCGTCGTCGTCGACGGTGTTCCCGGCCCAGCCGTCCACCTCGAACACCGGCTGCTGGAGCTGGCGGCCGCTCATCGCTTGGCCGCCCAGGCGAGTTCGCGGGCGGTGATCCGGCCGATCTCGTACTCGGACTGGCCGGGGCGGGGGTGCACGTTGACGGTGACGGGCCCGCTCGCCGGGGCGGCTCCGGCCCGGGGTGCCGCCCCGGCGGCGACTCCGGCAAGGCTGTAACCGGGGCCGATGACGCTCCGCGCGGTGGCAGTGGCAAGCCGCCCCGCAGCACTCGCGACCCTGTTGCCGGCCCCCTCCATGCCGAGGGCGAGCCCTTCGCCGACGTCCCCGCCGAAGCCCATCATCACCTTGGACGGGGAGGCGATACCGAGGATGCTGCGGATGGGGCCGGGGATGGTGTTGACGATGAAGTTCTTGACGGTGTTGAGAAGGGCACCGGCGGAGTTCTTGATGCCGTTGATGAGGCCGTTGACGATGTCGCCGCCCAAGCGCAGGAGTTTGTCGGGGAGTTCGGCGAAGAACCCCCAGATCTTCCCGGGCACGCCGCGCAGGAAGTCCACAACGCCGTTCCACTTGTCGACGATCCAGTCCCGCACCGAGCCGACGGCGTCCTTGATCTTGTCCCAGTGCTTGACGATCGCGAGCACGGCGATGCCGACGGGGCCGGTGAGAATGGCGACGAGCAGCGGCCAGTTGGCCTTGAGCCAGTTGACGACATTCTTCCCGGCGTCGATCAGCCAGTTGATGGCGACCGACGCCCCCTTCATGACCGTCCCCACCACCTGCCCGATGATCTTGAACGCCGCCTGCATGACGGCCTGCACGGTCTTCGACTGCATCGCCATGTCGATGAGCTTGGTGATGAGCGGCATGATGAGGGCGAGAATCGCGCCGAGGATGTTGGCCTTCATGGCGGTGTTGAGCCCGCGCTGGGCGGTGGTGGCGGTACGCAGCCCCTGACTGAACCGGGAGAACAGCCCACCACCCGAGGCCGCACTCCGCCCGGCCCGCTGCACATCACTGGATGCCCGGGCGGCAGCGGTCCGCACCTGATTGAGCCCGGCACTCGCCTGGGTGGCGGAGGCCCGCAGCCGGCCTGTGGCGCTGCTCGCCTGGGTGGCGGAGTTCTTGAGCCGGTCGACCGAACTACCGGCCCCGGTCGCAGCGGTGCGCAGTCGACTTCCGGCCGCACTCGTCTGAGTCATCGCGGTGCGGAAGCGGGTGAGCGCGCTCGTTGCCTGAACCAGTGCGGTTCTCATGGTCGACTCCTGTGGGGCGGGCGGGGCGGACAGCTCACTTCTTCAGCTCCCGTTCGATATGGGCCATCTCCCGCGAAAGAGCGGCCGCTTCGGGAACGGCCCCCTTCACGACACGAACGAAGTGCGCGATGGTCGCCCTGAGCTGCCTCTCCTGCTGGTGCAACTGGCGGAGGTTCGGGTCCGGGGTGTTGCGCCTGACCGAGGGGATGTCGTCACGCGGGTTCTTCTTCCTGCCCCTCAGGTCCTTGATCTGGTTCTTGGCCCAGACATGGTTCTCAGTGACGTCCTTGCGCAGCTCACTGAGACTTTTCGGCTTGTCCAGCCTGCCTTCCAACGTGGTCAGCCGGTTCTTCGCCTTGGCGATCTCTTCCTTGGCCTTGTTGACCTCGGCCAAAAGGTTCTCGGGTTTCTGGTCCCTGGCTTCCTTTCGCTTCTCCTCCGAGCGGAACCTGTTCAGCAACCACTCGTCGTACTTGTCCTGGAGCCCGAACAACTTGACGGGATCGAAGACATTGAACTCGGCCTTTATCCCGTTGACCGCGGCATTCAGACCCGCGACCTCCTCCTTGAACCCGCTGATGGGCACCTGTGCCTGCACGTTGCGGCTGAAGGCGGCCTCGGCGTCAGCCTTGAGTTCATCGACCTTGCTTCGCAGTTCACCGACCTGCTGATCAACGGAGGACTTCACACTCTGGACCCTCGCGTCGACAGCGGTCTTGAACATCTGCGAGTCGATAAAACCCTGGACCCAATCAGGGATTCTTCGAGGGTCGGGAGGTGAAGTCACGATCGCTGTCCTGTCATCCGGGAGAACTGAGAAATGCCACGATTTCGGCGGGTGTCGCGGCGCTCCCCTCTCCCCCCGCCTGGAGGTTGTCCACGACCTCGGCAGTCGCCCCCGACGGCCGCGGCACCGCCTCCGGGTACTCCGCCGGTTCCGCGTCCTCGTCCCGATGGACCGTCGCGAACATCCAGTTGGCGACCGCCAGATGGTCGACGACCGCCGCCAGCAGATGGTCCGTCACCGTCCAGTCCGCCTGTTCGCCGTGGACCGCTCGGGCGAAGGACGAGTCCGAGGGAAGGTGTTCGACCAGGACGCGCAGACGGCGGGAGGAGAGCCGGCCCCGGTGCCAGTCGAGGAGGTCGACCCCGTAGTGGCGGAGCAGATCCGCCTCCAGAGCCTCGGCGTGCTCGTCGACCAGCGCGCCGAGGCTCAGCCTTCCCCCAACGACATGCCGGTGTCGTTGCCGTACGCCTCCAGGATCGCGGAGACGTCCTGGACACTCGTGTCGTACTTGCAGAACCGCTCGAACTGCTCCGCTCCGAGCAGCAGCGCCAGCAGCCCGTCGATGTCGTTGTCGTCCAGCGCCGCGATCTGCTTGGCGATACCGCGCGGGAACTCGGTGGGCAGGTGGAACACATCCCCGTCCACCTCGAACTCCCAGTTCTTTCCGACCGCTTCGAGTCGCTGGGCACGGGCGGCGTTGACGTTGAAGGGGGCCATGTCGGTGGAGCTCCTTGCTACGAGAGGTACGAAAGGGTCAGGCCGCGCTGAAGCTCGGGTCCTTCATCAGGAAGGTCGCCAGCGGAGCACCGTCCACCGTGGCCAGCGCGGTGAAGGTGACGCCGAGCTTCACGGGAGCGGTACGGACGAGGGCGAGCTCCTCCGTCTCGGTCACCTGTCCGCGGGCGACGATCATGCGGTACTTGACCTCGTCACCGTCCACGAACTCCAGCCCGAGCATCCGCTCGTCGAACTTCGGCTCGGCCGCCAGCTCGTACTTGTAGAGCCCGGACCCGGTCGCCGTCTCCTTCACCTGCCCGCCGCCGAAGAAGAACGGCAGGGTGTCCTCGTTGAGTTGGAGGAGCTGGAACTTGAAGCTGAGGTCGCGGTCGGAGTAGACGAACCTCGCCGAGCTGACGCTCTGCCAGGTGTCCACGGGGTCCAGCTTGTCCTTCTTGGAGATCTTGACCCCGTCGGTGGTGGTGTAGCCGAGGTCCTTCCATCCGGCACCCCACGCCGCGGCGGTGTCGGCGGGCGGTGCGGTGGCGAGCGGGGCGATGAGGACACGGCCACTGCCCGCGACCCGGATCTCCTTGGCGTTCGTTCCGGCCATCACTGCTCCTTGCTGGGAGATGGACATGACGTGCTGATGTGGGAGTACGGCGAAGTCACGCCGGGCGTACGGCCGTTCAGGCCGGGCGGACCACCAGGCGGGTGGTCGAGACATAGCGGTTGGCACTGGCGTGCCGGTAGTCGGGCAGCCAGCGCGGCCCGTCCTCCTCGACGACGTCCACGACGGTGGCCCCGCCGTGGCGCGCGCCTCTGAGCTGGAGCATCAGGGCACGGGCCACGAGGGAGACGGTGTGGGCCGCGGCCTTGGAGGGGCCGTACACCTCCAGGTCGACCAGCGGATTGTCGAGCCGCGGATCCTCCGACCAGGCACCGCCCATCCGGGAGACCAGTACGGCGCGCTGCGAGCCGTCGAAGCCGGAGGGCGGCGCGACGTCGACGACTACGCCGGACAGCTCGCTGCGGTCCTTGAGCAGGTCGACGACCAGCTGCTCCACGTCCGGGAAGGTGATGTACGGCTCATTCATCGGAGTGGGCGGAGTCTGCGGAGTCCTCGATGCCCTCCGCGGGCCGTGCGATGACGCCGAGGAGTTCCCGGGCGGCCAGGTCGTCGACGTCCACGACGTCACCGGGCTCGTGCCCGTTCCACCAATAGGTCAACTGGATCTTCTGCACGGCGTCTCCCCCGAAACGATCGGCTGCGAAGCAAGCTGCTGGGTGATCAACTTCCATTGGTCAGAAGGAAGTTGGCGCCCCAGGGACCGCAAATGTAACGGCCGCCCCAAGCGCGACGTGAGCAACTTGAGGTCTCGAACGGGTAACGATGACGAGCGACCGCACGAGGTCTAGTCCTGTCCTGAAACCGACCCTCCTGCAGCGGCATCCAATCGAGGCGGAGGAGACGGAAGTTGCTCCTGCACCGACTGCTGCACCGGCTCCTGCACCGACTGCTGCACCGGCTCCTGCACCGGTTCCTGCACCGGTTCCTGCACCGACTGTTGAACCGGTTGCGGCACCGGCTGCTGAACAACCCCGGACCCCCCACCGACCCCCTGCTGCGCCTTCTCCAAGAACCGCAGCAACTCCACCGGGAACGGCAGCACCAGCGTCGAGTTCTTCTCCGCCGCCACCGCCACCACCGTCTGCAGCAACCGCAGTTGCAGCGCGGCCGGCTGCTCGGACATCTCCTTGGCCGCCTCGGCCAGCTTCTTCGACGCCTGGAGCTCCGCGTCCGCGTTGATGACCCGGGCCCGCCGCTCCCGGTCCGCCTCGGCCTGCCGGGCCATGGACCGCTTCATCGTCTCGGGCAGCGACACGTCCTTGATCTCGACGCGGTCGATGGTCACCCCCCACTCCACCGCGGGACTGTCGATCATCAACTCCAGCCCCTGGTTGAGCTTTTCGCGGTCGGACAGCAGATCGTCCAGTTCGCTCTTGCCGATGATGGAACGCAACGACGTCTGCGCCATCTGCGAGACCGCGAACCGGTAGTCCTCCACCCGCACGACCGCCTCGGCCGGCCCGGTCACCCGGAAGTAGACGACGGCGTCCACCCGCACGGTGACGTTGTCCCGCGTGATGCCCTCCTGCGCGGGCACCGGCATGGTCACGATCTGCATGTTGACCTTCCGGAGCTTGTCGATGCCCGGAACGATCATGGTGAAGCCCGGCCCCCGCACGTCCGGCCGCAGCCTGCCGAGGCGGAAGACCACGCCCCGCTCGTACTGTTTGACGACCCGCGCGGCCGCCATCGCGTACACCGCTCCGGCGGACACGAGTGCCACGCCCGCCGCAACCAGCTCCTCGACCATCGCGACCCCCAGGGTCCGAACCAGGTGCTCAAGGTGTGTACTTCGACGGTAACTCCGGCATGTACACAAAGGGGAGACGGAGGACGCAGGTGGCCCACGGCATACGGACACAGGACGGCCGGGGACTGACCGTCGAGGAGTACGGCGACCCGGACGGCACCGCGGTGATCCTGCTGCACGGCACCCCGGGCTGCCGCTTCGGGGCCGTACCCGAGGACGTGGTGACCGGGCACCCGGGCACCCGGTTCATCTCCTACGACCGTCCCGGCTACGGCGACTCGGACCGGCAGCCGGGCCGCCGCGTGGCCGACGCCGCCCGGGACGTGCGGGACGTGGCCGACGCGCTCGGGCTCGACCACTTCTCGGTGCTCGGCCTCTTCGGCGGTGCCCCGCACGCGCTGGCCTGCGCCGCGCTGCTGCCCTCCCGGGTGCGGCGGGCGGCGGCCCTGGCGTCACCGGCGCCGCCGGACGCGCGGGACCTGAGCTGGTTCGACGGCATGGCCGACTCCCGCGTCGAGGAGGTCACCCTGGCGCTCACCGACCCGCTCGCCTACGCCGGCCGGCTCGCCGCCCGCGCCGCCGACGTCCGCCGCGACCCGGCCCAGCTGCTGGTCTCGCTGCGCGACGGGCTCACCGACTCCGACCGGCGGATCCTGTCCACCCCGGCGGTCGGCGAGCCGCTGCTGCGCGCCTACCGCGAGGCGCTGCGCGGTTCGTCGGACGGCTGGCTCGACGACGACCTGGCGCTGCTCAGCAACTGGGGCTTCGACCCGGCGACCGTCACCCGGCCCGTCCTGCTGTGGCACGGCGCCCGGGACACCCTCTCCCCGGTCGGCCACTTCAAGTGGCTCGCGCACCACGTCCCGCGCGCCCGCCCCGTCCTGGAGCAGGACGCCGGCCACTTCGGCGCCCTGGAGGCACTGCCCGCCGTACTGGACTGGCTGCACCCCACCACGGAACCGGCCGCCCCCTGACCACCCCGGACACCGACGACAAGTCCCCGTACGCCAGACGCGTACGGGGACTCGCGCACCGCTGAACCCTAGAAGACGCTGACGCCGTACGCGCTCAGTGCCTCGGTGACCGGCTGGAAGAAGGTCGTGCCGCCGGAGGAGCAGTTGCCGCTGCCGCCGGAGGTCAGACCGTAGGCGGTGCCGTTGGTGCCGTACAGCGGGCCGCCGGAGTCGCCGGGCTCGGCGCAGACCGTGGTCTGGATCATGCCGTAGACGACGTCACCGCCGCCGTAGTTGACGGTCGCGTTGAGCGCGGTGACCCGTCCGCTGTGGATGCCGGTGGTGGAGCCGCGGCGGGTGACCGTGGTGCCCACGGTCGGGGTGGCGGCCCGGGTGATGTCGACGCTGCCGACGGTGCCGGAGATCGACGACACGGGGTAGCTCGTCGAGTACTTGACGAGGCCGTAGTCGTTGGTCGGGAAGCTGGACCCGGCCGTCGAGCCGAGGGTCGAGGTGTGCCCGGAGTTGGACCACCAGGTGCCCGCGCCGTCGGTGCAGTGACCGGCGGTCAGGAAGTAGTAGGTGCTGCCGCTGCGGACGTTGAAGCCGAGGGAGCAGCGCCAGCTACTCGCATAGATGGCGTCGCCGCCGGAGATCAGCTTGTTGAACTTGCCCGGGGTCCGCTTGATCGTGAGCGCGTCGGCGTTGCTGCCGGCCTGCTCCTTGATCTTGGCGATCTCGGCCTGTGAGACCGTGCTGTCGACGGTGACGACGACACGGTTGCCGGTGACGGCCCAGGCGGTGCCCGGGATGTCGGCCTTGAGCACCGAGTTGCTGGCGCTCTTGAGTTCGGCGGTGCTGAACGGGGTCGCAGCGGTCGCGTTCGCGCTGGGGACCGCGATGGCGGCCGCGGCCACGAGGCCGGTGGTACCGGCGATCAGCCGGGTGCGTCTCGTGATGCCACTGCGGGGGGTGGTGCGCTTGATCCTCACGTTTCGTTCCCTCCCAGGGGAATTCGGGGGCCCGCGTGGGGTCGGGGCCCGTGAGGCGCAGTCGGAGGCACGTCCGTCCGGATTGCGGACACGCCGTGCCCCTGACAAGCGCTGAGGGGGAGTATTCGGCCGAACGACCGGTCGCCGCAAGGGCGCCTTTCGGCCGTGAACCTTTGAACCACCTTTGCGATCCGGAGGGAACCGGATGCCTCCGGATTACGTCCGCATCTCCCTCCGCGACGGCGAACGCCCGGGGTGTTCCCCGGCGGCGGGAACGGCCAGATGAAGTGGTCGGCAAGAGCGCACGGCGGCAGCGGCGAGCGGTCGAAGTCGATCGCCGTACAGCCGACGGCGTCCCGCGCGGCCGGGGTACCGGAAGCGGAACCGGTGGCCTCCGTCCGCGCTCACGGCATCGCCGAAAACCGTCGCCCTGTACGGCGGCCTCGGCCTCAGTTCCGTACGGGCTCGGGGAGCCCGAGATGCGAGCGCAGCGTGCTGCCGCGGTACTCCGTGCGGAACGCGCCGCGCTCCTGGAGCAGCGGGACCACCCGGTCCACGAACTCGTCGAGCCCGCCCGGGGTGAGATGGGGTACGAGGATGAAGCCGTCGGCGGCCTCGTACCGCACGAACTGCTCGAGTTCGGTGGCGACGGCCTCCGGAGTGCCGATGAAGAACTGCCGGCCGCCCGCCTCGATCACGGTCTGCCGGATCGACAGTCCCTTCTCCCGGGACAGGGCCCGCCACTTCTCGGCGATCGCGACCGTGTCACCGCGCCGGGTCCGCCCCTGGGTGAGCGCCGGATCGACCACCGGGTCGATGTCGGGCAGCGGGCCGTCCGGGTCGTAGGAGGACAGGTCGACGCCCCAGATCTGCTCCAGGGTGAGGAGCGCGGTCTGCGGGGAGGTCTGCTGCCGGCGGATCTCGGCGGCCCGCTCCTGGGCCTCGGCCGCGGTGTCGCCGAGGACGACCCCGACCCCGGGCATGATCTTCAAGTCCCCCGGTGCGCGGCCGTACTTGGCGAGCCGGCGCTTCACATCGGCGTAGAAGGCGCGGCCGTCCTCCAGCGAGCTCCGCCGGGAGAAGACCACGTCGGCGGCGGAGGCGGCGAACTCCCGTCCCTCGTCGGAGTCCCCGGCCTGGATCACGACCGGGTGGCCCTGCGGCGGGCGCGGCAGGGTGAACTCGCCCGCGATGTCGAAGTGCCGCCCTCGGTGCGCGAACGGCCGCGGGATCCCGTCGGGCGTCCAGGAGTCCCACAACTCGCGTGCGGTGTCGAGGAATTCGGCGGCCCGGGTATAGCGGTCGGCCCGGTCCAGGTAGCCGCCGCGCCGGAAGTTCTCTCCGGTGAAGGCGTCGGAGGAGGTCACCACGTTCCAGGCGGCCCGGCCGCCGCTGAGATGGTCCAGGGTGGCGAATCTGCGGGCGAGTTCGAACGGCTCGTTGAAGGTCGCGTTGACGGTGGCGGCCAGCCCGAGCCGTTCGGTGACGGCGGCCAGGGCGCTGAGGACGGTGATCGACTCGGGCCGGCCGACCACGTCCAAGTCGTGGATACGGCCCTTGTGTTCGCGCAGCCGCAGCCCCTCGGCGAGGAAGAAGAAGTCGAACAGACCGCGCTCGGCGGTACGGGCCAGATGCTCGAAGGACGAGAACTCGATCTGGGATTTCGACTCCGGATCGGCCCACACGGTGGTGTTGTTGACGCCCGGGAAGTGGGCCGCCAGATGCATCTGCCTACGGCTCATGAGGTTCCCTTGGTCACGGCGTACTGGTTGGCGGGCCGGGAGAGGCCCAGGTGCTCCCTGAGCGTGCTGCCCGGGTAGAAGGTGCGGAACAGTCCGCGGTGCTGGAGCAGCGCCACCGTGCCGTTGACCAGCCGCTCCAGGTCGCGGAGCGGTTCGGCGGGCGTGAGGTGGAAGCCGTCGACGATGCCCTGGCCGTGCCAGGTGGCGATCAGTTCCGCGAGGTCGACGGGACCGCCCCGGTACAGCGGCCCCTGCGGGCTCGGCCGGGGACCGCCCCCGCCGTGCCCCGGCTCGGCCGCGTGCTCACCGGCGCAGAGATCGACGAGCAGGCTCGCGAGGACCCGCAGCGCATCGGGGTCACGGCCGGACTCGGCTGCCTGGGACCGCAGTTCTTCGCGTACGGCGGCTGCCTGCCCGGCGCTGACGGCCCGCACCAGGGCCACGTCGGCGTACCGCGCTGCCGTTCGCCGGGCTTGGCCGTCGGTGGCGTCGACCACGCGGACCGGGTGGCCCTGCGGAGGGCGGGGCACGATCGAGGGGCCCTTGACCGAGAAGGACGTGCCCCGGAAGTCGACGTGGTGCAGCTTGTCCCGGTCGATGAAGCGGCCGGTCGGCACGTCCCGGATCTCGGCGTCGTCCTCCCAGCTGTCCCACAACTTGGCGGCCACGTCGGCCACTTCCCCGGCCTCCTGCCACAGGGCGTCGGCTACTGCCGCGTGCCGGCGGCCGAAGAGGCGGGCCTCGCCCTCGGTGGTCGACACGTCGAGCCGCCAGCCGGCCCGGCCCCGGCTGACCCAGTCGAGGGTGGCGACGGCGGCCTGGACGTGGAAGGGCTCGGTGTGGGTGGTGGTGACGGTGGGCACCAGGCCGATCCGGGTGGTGGCGGGCGCCACCCGGGACAGCACGGCGAGTGCGTCGGGACCGGGGCGGGCGAAGCTGTCGTCCAGCGTCACGAAGTCGAGCCCGCCGCGTTCGGCGAGCCGGGCGAGGGCCACGTAGGAGGCCGCGTCGTAGGCGGACGGCTGGTCCACGGCGACGGAGAGATGCAGCATCACAGCACCTTTTCGAGCAGCAGCAGCCGCGGCTCCAGCGCCAACGCCCGTGCGACGGCGACCCGTTGCTGCTGTCCCCCGGAGAGCTGCGGACAGGAGTCGGCCTTCTCGCCGAGCCCCACCCGGTCGAGCAGCCGCAGCGCCGCCTCGACGGCCTCCTTGCGGGGCCGCTTCAGCGCGGACACCGGGGCCCCGTCCACGCTGACGCCGAAGCTCTTGTGGACGGACCTGATGTCGGCCGTGACGCTCATCGCTGGACTCCCCTGCTTCCCTGATGACTTAGGCGGCCGCACGGCCGGCGAGTTCGGCGAGGAACAGCAGCGCGGCCCGGGCCGTCGCGTCGTTCTGCCGGAAGGCCGGGCCACCGGTGCGCGGCCTGGTGAAGGCGCCCGGGGTACGGCCGTCGGTGTGCGGTCCGAGCGCGAAGCGCCGTGGGTGCGGCCGGCCGGCCAGGTCGAGGAGCCGTCCGTCGCTGCGGTCCACGCGCAGCAGTCCGTCCGGGGTCTCGGCGACCCCCTCGGCGTGCAGTTCGCGCAGCAGCGGATCGAGGGCCCGCCGGACCGTCGGCTCGGGCAGCCGCGCCTCGACCAGCGCCCGGGCCTCGACCAAGGCTCCCGGCACCGTGGGACTGGACGCCCGGAACACCCCGTCCTCGGCGCGGACCTCCATGTCCGCGCCGACGAACCTGACCACCCCGGCCCGGGACAGCGCGAGCAGCTGCCGCAGCCGGGGCCCGGGCGGCCCGGAGGCGAGATAGCTGAAGAACCCGTGCCACCAGCCGCCGATGTCCCCGAGTTTCACCAACTGCCCGTAGACGGAGAGCAGTCCGAGGAAGACCGCCAGGTCCGGGCTGTACGCGGAATCATGGCGTCGGTTCAGATCCGCCTCGACGTACTCCCGCAGCCCCTCCTGGAGCTCCTCGTGCGACCCGAACCGAAGTCCCGTGAGCGGCCGGTCGAGCTGGGCGAGGTCGAGCCGGTCGCGGGGATCCGGTACCGCGGAGGCGACCAGCACCCCTCGCTCGGCCGGACCGGCCACCGCGTACTTCTCCTCGAAGTCGGCCCAGGACATCGCGGTCCGCTCCGGGTGCACGGTGAACAGCCGGTGGTAGTGGGCGAATCCGAGCTCCTTCTCCACCAGCGGCCACACGTCCGCCCGACTGAGTCCGACAGCGGCTTCGCCACGGGCGAACCCGCCGGGCTTGGCGAGCAGTTCGTCGATCTGGGCCGGCCCCAGGAAGCGGGGCAGCGGCGGCCGCTCGCCGGTCCAGTCGTAGCCGATCTTCGAGTGGTACGGCACTCCGCGCCGCGATCCGACGTGGAGCACCGGTTCCCGTCCCGAGGGGACGTAGGTGTCCCCGTCGTAGCGCCCGCCCCGGCCCTCGGTGAGCAGCACCATCAGGTCGACGAAGGCGAGGCCGAAGCCGCGGACCAGGACGGGTTCGCCGGGCGCGAGCGCGGACAGGTCGCTGTCGGCGGTGAAGTCGGGCGGCAGGTGGACCAGGCCGTGGGTACGGGCGTACGCGGCCAGGTCGCTCTGTTCCGGGTCGAGTTCGGCGTCGAGGTGGCCGAGGGCCAGGACGACCAGGTCGGCGAGGAGCGGACGCGGGCGGCCCTCCAGCCAGACCTGCTGGCGGCCCTGGCGCGATCCGCTGACCCGTAGGGCGCGCAGCGGGTGGTGGTGCACGGTGACGCCGTCCGGGAGGGCAGCCACCGCCCGCTCGTGCACCCAGCGCAGATAGGCACCCTGGAGCTGCCGGTCGGCGAAGGTGCGGCCGTCGATGCCGGCCCACTCGTGCAGGGTGGGGCCGGGGGTCACCGGGCCTGCCATGTCCACGGTCTCGTCGGTGAACATGGTGACGTCCTCGGCGTGCGAGTTCATCCACAGCAGCGGGGACTGGGCAGCGCGCCAGATGCGTCCGGCGCCGGGCGGATGCGGGTCCACCAGGTGGATGTCCAGGCCCTGGCCGTCGTACAGCTCGGGTGCGTTGGCGGCGATGCGCTCGATCAGACCGGTCCCCCGCGGCCCGGCACCGACGATCACCAGGGAGCGCCTCATCGGGTGCGCTCCGAACCGCGGGCGTAGTGCTGCTGCACGGAGTGGAGCAGGTCGACGTATCCCCGGCTGACGCTTCTGAGGACGGGGTTGGCGGACAGTCCGGCGGCCGCGAGCAGGGCGCCCAGCACGAAGCCGAGCACCATGACGACCGCGGTCAGCCAGAGCGTGAGCCACAGTCCGCGAAGCACCGCGTCGGTGGTGAAGCAGTCCACGACGACGTCCCACTGGAACGCGTCGTTGCGCAGGACGGAGTGGACGGCGAGGCCGAGCAGGGCCGACACGGCGACGGCGGCGGTCCACTGGCCGAGACGGCGGCGCGGGACGATCCGCAGGGAATCCGCCTGCCCCGGTATGCCGGGCGGGGCGGGGGCTTTGGCGAGGGTGTCGGAGGACATGCGAGGGCTCCGTGGCTTCGAGTCTCGAACTCGGACGGGTGCCTTCACACGGGTGCGGCCGAGCCCCTCAGCAGGGCCGCCGTCCGAGACTACGGGGCCGTTTCCCCTTGCTGTCAAGGCCGTCCACACTGTGAGCCGTACGTCTCAAGTCGGTTGACGCAAAACCGGATGCCTGTTCCACTTACCTCATGCATCCACAGCAGTGGCTGGTCAAGCGCTCCCACATCGACCTCGGTCGCGTGTGGTCCTCTTCCTGTTGAGCTGACCCACTGCGCGCCCCGGTTCCACGGGGCGCCTTTCGCGTTCTCCTCCTTTCCCGCCTTCTCGCCTTCACACGCGCGCCCTCCCCTCACCCAGCGCTCTTTTCCCGTGCACAGGAGACCGCCCCACCATGCGTACACCCCCGCATGCCCGCAATCGGCTCATCCTCCCGTCAGCCCTCATCACCGCGGGCACACTGCCGACCGGGTCCGCGATCACCGAATCCGGGATCTCCCCGCCCGAGCAGAAGAACTGACGGCGCCTCAGACGGCGTCTCGGAGGCCCTTCCGGCTCACCCGTATGCCCCACTCCTCACCCATACGCCCCGAAGAATCATATTTCACTCACAGTCAGCAGCCGTATGGGAAACGACCCTTGGGGCACCCGGGCTCTCGACGTATTCCCTGTGCACCAGTACCGTCACAAACCCCCCGCGCGGCGGCTATCCACTTGGCGCGCGATCCGCATCATGGATGACCATAGGGATACAGAAGCAAGAGAGACCGCTGTGAGAGGAGGCGTCCATGGGATCGGTGCGCAAGGCGAGTGCCTGGCTGGGCCTCGTTGACGACAACGATGACGAGCGTTACTACGACGACGACGGCTACTCCGAAGGGACCGAGCCCGGGGATGCCTGGGTCACCGACCCACGGGTCAAGGTGGCCTCGGACGTCGCCGAGGAGAAGGGCCGCCGGATCGGCACGGTGACCCCCGACAGCTTCAGAGACGCCCGGGCCATCGGCGAGATGTTCCGCGACGGCGTCCCCGTCATCATGAACCTCACCGCGATGGAGGCCGGTGACGCCAAGCGCGTCGTCGACTTCGCGGCCGGGCTGATCTTCGGACTGCGCGGCTCCATCGAGCGCGTGTCCACCCGGGTGTTCCTGCTGACCCCCGCCAACACGGAGATCGTGAACGGCGACCCGGCACAGCACCGCACGGACGGCTTCTTCAACCAGAGCTGAGGCAGGGCCGCTCGCCGGCCCTGCCCCCGCGGGCTCTACCGGAAGGCGTCCAGTCCGGTGAGCGCCTTGCCCAGCACCAGCTGGTGCATCTCGACGGTGCCCTCGTACGTCAGCACCGACTCGAGGTTCGTCGCGTGCCGCATCACGGGGTATTCGAGGGAGATCCCGTTGGCACCGAGGATCGTCCGTGCCGTACGGCAGATCTCGATGGCCTCGCGGACGTTGTTGAGCTTGCCGAAGCTGACCTGCTCGGGACGCAGGCGGCCGGCGTCCATGCGCCGCCCCAGGTGGTGGGCGAGCAGGATCCCCTTGTGCAGTTCGACCGCCATGTCGGCGAGTTTGGCCTGGGTGAGCTGGAAGCCCCCGATCGGCCGCCCGAACTGCTCGCGCGTCTTCGCGTAGTCGACGGCGCTCTCGAAACACGACCGCGCCGCCCCCATGGCCCCCCACACGATCCCGTACCGTGCGTGCGAGAGACAGCTCAGCGGCCCCTTGAGCCCGACGACCTCCGGCAGCACCGCGTCGGCGGGCAGTCGTACGTCGTCCAGGACCAGCTCGCTCGTGACGCTGGCCCGCAGCGACCACTTGTGCTTGATCTCCGGCGCCGAGAATCCCGGCGTGTCGGTCGGCACGGCGAACCCGCGGATCCCGTCGTCGGTCTGCGCCCACACCACGGCGACCCCGGCGACCGACCCGTTGGTGATCCACATCTTGCGCCCGTTCAGGACCCAGTCCGTGCCGTCCTTCTTGGCGTATGTCCGCATGGAGCCGGGGTCGGAACCGTGGTCGGGCTCGGTCAGCCCGAAGCAGCCGATGACCTCGCCGGCGGCCATGCGGGGCAGCCAGGTCTGCTTCTGCTCCTCGCTGCCGAAGCGGTGGATGGCGTACATGGCGAGGGAGCCCTGCACGGAGACGAGGGAGCGGATGCCGGAGTCGGCGGCCTCCAGCTCCAGACAGGCGAGCCCGTACTGCACGGCGGAGGCGCCGGCACAGCCGTAGCCGCTGAGCGACATCCCGAGGGCGCCGATCTCCCCGAGCTCGCGGGCCAGTTCCCTGATCTCCGGCAGCTCGCCCTTCTCGTACCAGTCGGCGACATGGGGCAGGACCCGGTCGGCGGCCCAGGTCCGCACGGTCGCGCGGATCGCCAGGTCCTCCGGCTCCAGCAGGTCGTCGATGCCGAGGGGGTCGGCGGGGTCGAACGGGGGCATGGCACATCCTCCGGCGGGCGAGCGGCTCGAAACCAAGGCGAAAACCAGCGCGCGAAACTAGCAGCGCTAATTAAGCTTCCGGGGCCGACGTTACAACGCGGGCCCCCGCACAGCCAGACGCCCAGCCGCAGAGACCGTCAGGCCGATACGCGTGACTCCGTGACTTCCCTGGGCGCCGGGAGCTCCACGGCCGCCGGGGCCTCACCGCACTGCATGGTCCGGGGCAGCCGCAGTGCCATCACCGCGCCCAGCACCAACAACCCCGCGCTGACCAGCAAGGTCACGTGCAGACCGTGCACGAAGGCGTCGCGGGCGGCGCGGCGCAGGGCGACCCCGGCGGATCCGCCGAGGCTGCCGGCGACGTCGTAGGCCTCGCCGAGGGAGTGCCCTGCCGACTTCGACGCCGACTCGGGGACCCCGGGCACGCCCGAGAGGCCGGGTGCGTAGGCCGCGTTCATCACGCTGCCGAGCAGGGCGATCCCGATGCCCGCGCCCAGTTGATAGGAGGTCTCACCGATCGCCGCGGCCCCGCCCGCCTGCTCCGGCGGTGCCTCGCTGAGCATCGACTCGTACGCCCCGAAGAGCGTGGTCTCCAGGCCGAACCCGAGCAGCACGAACCCGGACAGCAGCAGCCCGGTGTTGTCGGCGTCCCCCATCGCGGTCAGCAGCAGCACGGCGACGGCGGTGAGGCAGAACCCGGCGCTGACCATCCGGCGCGGGCCGAACCGCCGCAGCAGCCGCGCCCCGGCGAGTCCGGCCGCCATCGCGGCGATGGTCAGCGGCAGCAGTCGTAGACCGGTCTCCAAGGGGGAAAGGTCGAGGACCAGCTGGAGATACTGCGCCGCGATCAGTTCGAGGCCGACCAGGGCGAGCATGGCCAGCACGATGCAGCCGACCGAGGTGCTGAACGCCGGGCGCGTGAACATCCGCAGGTCGACCAGGGGGTGCGTGAGCCGCCGCTGGCGTCGTACGAACAGGACCAGCAGCACCGCGCCCACGATCAGCGGGATCGCGGTGAAGGCGTCGAACTCGCCGCCGCCGAGCCGTTTCACGCCGAGCACGAGGGCGAAGAGTCCGGCGGCGGCCATCAGGGCGCCGACCACGTCCCAGGGGCCGTCCCCGCTGCCCTTCGACTCGGGCAGCAGCAGCCGGCCCACCGGCAGACTGACCAGCATCAGGGGGATGTTGACGAGGAAGACCGAGCCCCACCAGAAGTGCTCGAGGAGGAAGCCGCCGAGCAGCGGTCCGACCGCCGCGCCGACCGCGGCCACCGCGCTCCAGATGCCGATCGCGAGCGCGCGCTCGCGCCGGTCGGGGAAGACCTGGCGGAGGATCGAGAGGGTCGCGGGCATGATCATCGCGCCGCCGACGCCGAGCAGGGCCCGCGCCAGGATCAGCACCTCGGCGCTGTCCGCGAGGGCGGCCGCGGCGGAGGCGACGCCGAAGAGGGCGTAGCCGAGAAGGAGTACGCGTCTGCGGCCCACGCGGTCGCCGAGCGTGCCGAAGAGGATCAGCAGCGAGGCGCAGACGAGCGGATAGACGTCGACGATCCAGAGCAGTTCTATCGCGCCGGGCTTGAGGTCCTCGGTGACGGCGGGCACCGCCACGTGCAGCACCGTCGCGTCGAGGGCGACCAGGAGCAGGCTGACGCAGAGGACGACGAGGACGACCCAGCGGTTTGCACCGGCCCCGGCCGCCCGACGGCGCAGCAGTGCGGCGGCCGTGGTCGTCCCGGACATGTACGTACCTCCCAGATGTTCCCTCGCGTTCGGCGGGCACATGGGGTGGGGACTCCCCATGATCTCGGCCGGAGAGGAGCGGTGGTCTCCGGCCCGCGCAGCGAACGGCGGGTGACACGTCAGCGTACGCGAGTTCGCGCGTACGCCCAGTGGTGGACCTCTCAGACTTGGGACAGAACTCGTGTGGCGTACACCACTCCGCTTGCCTCTTCCCACGACCCGGCGGGCGGGGCGGTTCGGCGCGCGGTCGATAATCGGACCCGTGACCGATCTTGGAACGCGTACCGAACCGGCCCTGCGCCGAGCCGCTCCGGCGCTGCTCGGCTACGCGGCCGTGCGCGCCCTGGGCCTCCTCGCGCTGGCCCTGTGGAGCGCGGCGCGCGACAAGAGCGCGTACACCTTGCTGACGGCCCGCTGGGACGCCCTCTGGTACACGCGGGTCGCGGAACAGGGCTATGGCTACGAGGTGCGCCTCCCGAACGGCGACGTGCACTCGAACCTCGCCTTCTTCCCGCTCCTGCCCTGGCTGGAGCGGGCGCTGTCCGCGCTGACCCCGCTGTCGTACGCCGACGCGGGCTTCGCGGTCTCCCTGCTCGCCTCCCTGATGGCGGCGTGGGGGATCTTCGCGGTGACGGACCACGTGTACGGCAGCCGCGCCGGGGTGTGCGCGGTCCTGCTGTGGGCCGTGCTGCCGGTCGGGATCGTCCAGTCGATGGCGTACAGCGAGTCGCTGTTCACGGCACTGGCGGCCTGGTCCCTGTACGCGATCCTGACCGACCGCTGGGTGACGGCGGGCCTCCTGGCCTCCCTGGCGGGCCTGACCCGCCCGGTAGGCCTCGCGGTGGTGGCAGCGGTGTGGGCGACGGGCGCCGCCGCTTCCCTACGGTCCCGACGGAACCGACAGACCGGCACCGAGACCGGGACGGGCACCGGCGAAGGGGGCCGGGGCGGGGACGACACCGGCACGAGCGAGCGGGGTTGGGGCGCGGACGAGGACAGCGCCGGCCAGCTGGGCCGCGGCGCGTCGGGGGCCGTCGGCGCCGCAGGTGAGCCGCACCCGCCCGGCAGCCGCTCGACCACACACGAACCGCGCCTGCACGGAGACCCCCAGGCCGCAGGCGGCACGGGCACCCCCGCCCCCGGCTCTTTCGTGCGAACCCGAAGCGCGGCGGAGACGGGCGGCGCCCGCGCCGCCGGACACGCCCCCGCGACCGGGACGGCCTCCACGACCGGGCGCGCCCCGGACGCGAAGGGCGCGCTCACCCCGACCCGCGCCCCCGGCACCGACCCCGAGCCCACCCCGGGCACCGATCCCCCGCCCGCCCCCGGCACCGGCCCTGGGCGCACCCCCGACACCAGCCCTGAGCGCACCCCCGGCGTCAGCCCTGGGCGCACCCCCGGCGTCACCCCCCACCGCACCCCCGCCACCGACCCCCCACCCCCCGCCCTCTCCCTCCGCCGTCTCCTCGGCATGGTGCTGGCGCCCCTCGGTGCCGCCGGCTACGTCCTCTGGGTGGGGCATCGCACCGGCAAGGGCCCGCTCGGGTATCTCGACGTCCAGGCCGGCTGGCGGAACGGGTTCGACGGGGGGTACGCCTTCGCCCGTTTCGTCGGCGACAAGTTCACGTCGTTCCCGTCGGCCCTCGCCGGAGTGGGGCTGATCGTCGGGGTCGGGCTGATCGTCTGGCTGTACGTCACCTGCGTGCGGCAGGCGCAGCCGCTGCCCCTGCTGGTGTACGCCGGGGTCGTCACCGCGCTCGCCCTGTGCGCGTCGAGCTACTTCGGCTCGAAACCGCGCCTGCTGATGCCCGCCTTCCCCCTGCTGCTCCCCCTCGCCCTGACCCTCGCCCGCGCGAGGACCCGCAGGTCAGCAGCGGTCGTGGCCGCGATCGCCACCGCGTCCGCCCTGTACGGCGCGTTCTGGCTGAACGGCACCGGTCCACCATGATCGGCCTGCCGCGTCCATGAGCGCCCGGACAATTCCGTCCCATGATTCGGTGAACGAATTCATAAGGGCCATAAAACCGGAACCCGGAATGATCAAAGGAATTGAAGGACGCAGCCACCTGCCTTTGCGGAATCCCTGGAAATAAACCCCCGCCTGAGAGGAATCCCACATCACATCGTCATCACAAAGCCGCTGATTCGACGGGGAACAGAGCTCACTCGCTGTAACGTCGATTGGGTGCGTATCGAACGGAACCCCACCCGTCTGGACCGGGTGTTCGCCAGGCTGGACCGTGAGCCGGAACGGCCGGCCCACCTCAGCGTGCCCAGAGCGAGCCGCCACCGGACCGTCCTGGTGATCGCCGCCCTGGCGTTCTACCTGGCGATCGTGTGGCTGGTGGTGACCACCTCGTGGCTGGTCCGCCTCGACTGGCAGGTCATGTTCTTCCGGCCGTACCAGCAGTGGGCGTCCATCCACTGGTTCGTCGACTACTACGTGGTGCTGGGCCAGCGCGGCCCGACCGCGGTGATGGTCGCGGCCTGGCTGGGCTGGCGTTCCTGGCGGCAGCACACCCTGCGCCCGCTGCTGACCCTCGGCACCTCGCTGCTGCTGCTGAACATCACGGTCGGCGCCGCCAAGTACGGCATGGGAAGGCTCGGACCGCACTACGCCACCGTCATCGGCTCGAACGAGATGGGCCTGGGCGGCGATATATTTCCCAGCGGCCACACCGCCAACGCCGTGGTGACCTGGGGAATCCTGGCCTATCTGGCCTCCACCCCGAGGGCTCAGCGCTGGCTGTCCGCGATCTCCGCGGTGACCTCGCTGGGCGTCGGCATGGCCACCGTCTACCTGGGTACGCACTGGCTGAGCGACGTCCTGCTGGGCTGGGTCGCGGGGCTGCTGATCCTGCTGGCGCTGCCGTGGTTCGAGCCGTGGATCGCCCGTACCGAGGTCTACGCCTTCGACCTGCGCGACCGCTGGCGGGCCCGCGGCGGCGTCAAGGCCCCGGCCCCGGTCACCCCGGTCGCGGCCCCGGCCCGGCTCAAGCCGCTCACCGCTCCGCAGAACGAGACGGCGGCCCGCGAGGCCGCCGTACCGCCGCGTGGCCCCAGGTCACCGGTCCACCTGTCCCCCGGCCCGCACACCAGCCGGTCGGAGCGCACCCCGGTCACCCCGGTCGGCAGCCGCCGGCCGCCGCAGTCGGACCGCCTCGTGCGCGGCACCCCGGCCCCGGCCACCCGGCCGCTGACGGGCGGCTGACCTCGCCCTTCACACCAGCGGGGCCGGTACGCACACCACCCCGCACGAAGCCCCGGGTTCCTCGCGAGGAACCCGGGGCTTCGTCGTGGTACGGGGAGATCTCAGCCCTTCCAGGCCCGGGCGACCAAGCCGTCCTTCACCTCGAAGTTCAGCCGGCCCGCGCGGTACTCCATCGTGATGATCGCCCCCGGTGGCAGCGACCGGACCGTCGACCAGCCGCGCTCACGCGCGATCCGCTCGGCGGCGGCGGAGTCGAGGCCGACGTAGGTGTCCGGGCTGTCGTCGGGTTCGGCGGACGGTGTGGGAATGGGTGCCATGGCGCCACGCTAGGGCCTGCCCGGCGACCACGGAAGTCCGGACCCGGCCGCCCTCCTGTCACGCTTCTGTCACAGGATCACGGCCCGTGTTTCCCTAGCACTGCGTCACACGGACGGGCGTTTCCCTAGCCCTTCCGCGGGTATTCGAACGTGATTTCCGCGTGTCGCCCGACTTCCCCGAAAAGCCTGTGCGAAGGCTTGCCGGACAACGGGCCGCAGTCCCTTTGCCCGCCGATACAGGACAGGTCCGGGGAAGCTGACACCGCATAGGAAATACACGGTTCCGGCACACAACCCCCTTACGCCCCCTGTCGTGCGCACGGGGGCGCGAGCATCATGGCGTGAGCCGAGCGAAGGGGCGAGCGATGGGGACGCAGACCGTGCAGGCGACGGCACGACCCGTGCGGACCAGGCGGCGGGGGCGGCTGGTCGTGGACTGGCTGACCACCACCGACCACAAGAAGATCGGTCACCTCTACCTGATCACGTCGTTCGCGTTCTTCCTGGTCGGCGGGGTCATGGCCCTGCTGATGCGGGCCGAGCTCGCCCGCCCCGGGCTCCAGATCCTGGACAACCAGCAGTTCAACCAGCTGTTCACCATGCACGGCACGATCATGCTGCTGCTGTTCGCGACCCCGAGCTTCGCGGGCTTCGCCAACGAGCTGATGCCGCTCCAGATCGGCGCCCCGGACGTGGCCTTCCCACGACTGAACATGCTGTCGTACTGGTTCTTCCTGTTCGGCGGTCTGATCGTGCTGGGTTCGCTGCTCGTGCCGACCGGCCCCGCCGCCTTCGGCTGGTTCGCCTACGCGCCGCTCAACGACTCCGCGCACTCCCCGGGCGTCGGCCCCGACCTGTGGATCATGGGCCTGGCGCTGGCCGGCTTCGGCACGATCCTCGGGGCGGTCAACTTCATCACCACGATCATCGGGATGCGCGCGCCCGGCATGACGATGTTCCGGATGCCGATCTTCACCTGGAACACCCTGTTCACGTCGATCCTGATCCTGCTGGCGTTCCCGGTGCTCGCGGCCGCGCTGCTGGTCCTGGAGGCGGACCGGCGCTTCGGCTCGCAGGTCTTCGAGGCGGGCAACGGCGGGGCGCTGCTGTGGCAGCACCTGTTCTGGTTCTTCGGGCATCCCGAGGTGTACATCATCGCGCTGCCGTTCTTCGGCATCATCACGGAGATCATCCCGGTCTTCAGCCGCAAGCCGATCTTCGGCTATCTGACGCTGGTCGCGGCGACGATGTCGATCACCGGTCTGTCGATCGTGGTGTGGGCGCACCACATGTTCGTCACCGGCGCGGTGCTGCTGCCGTTCTTCTCGTTCATGAGCTTCCTGATCGCCGTCCCGACGGGCGTGAAGTTCTTCAACTGGACCGGCACGATGATCAAGGGCTCGCTGTCCTTCGAGACACCGATGCTGTGGGCGACCGGCTTCCTGGTGACGTTCCTGTTCGGCGGTCTGACCGGGGTGCTGCTGGCCTCACCCCCGCTGGACTTCCACGTCTCGGACACCTACTTCGTGGTGGCGCACTTCCACTACGTCGTCTTCGGCACGGTCGTCTTCGCGATCTTCGCCGGCTTCTACTTCTGGTGGCCCAAGTTCACCGGCAAGCTGCTCGACGAGCGGCTCGGCAAGATCCACTTCTGGACGCTGTTCGTGGGCTTCCACACCACGTTCCTGGTGCAGCACTGGCTGGGCGCGGAAGGCATGCCCCGCCGGTACGCGGACTACCTCGCCGCGGACGGCTTCACCGCCCTGAACACGGTCTCGACGATCGGCGCCTTCCTGCTCGGCATGTCGACGCTGCCGTTCCTCTACAACATCTGGAAGACCGCGAAGTACGGCGTGCCGGTCGGGGTCGACGACCCGTGGGGCTTCGGCCGCTCCCTGGAGTGGGCGACGTCCTGCCCGCCGCCGCGGCACAACTTCACGACGCTGCCGCGGATCCGTTCCGAGTCCCCGGCGTTCGACCTGCACCATCCGGAGTACGCGGCCCAGGCTCCGCAGCCCGAGCCGAAGAGCGAGCAAGCGAGCGAGCAAGCCGGTCACGCACCGTCCTGATCGCCTCGGTCAGCTCGGCGGGCTCCAGCACCTCGAACTCGAAGCCGGTCAGCACCACATGGATCACCATGACGTCGAGGCTGGAGGCCCCGGTGCGCAGGATGCAGCTGTCGGGCCCCTCCGCCTCCAGCACCCCGGCGCTCGGCGAGATCCGTTCCGCGGCCTCCTCGACCGGCACCAGCAGCCGTACCACCGCGTGTGCGGCGTACGCGCGCGTGGAGACGCCTCGCGAGACATAGGCGGCGAGGTCGTCGGCGGGCGGGGTGCGCGGGGTGAAGCGGGGTCCGTGCGGCGGCTTCGGGGTGATCCGGTCGGCGCGGAAGGTCCGCCAGTCGTCCCGGTCGAGGTCCCAGGCGACCAGGTACCAGCGCCGTTCGCTGCACACCAGGCGGTGCGGTTCGACGGTACGGCGGCTGGTGGCGCCCCCGTGGTCGCGGTACTCGAAGCGCAGCCGCTCGGCGTCCCGGCAGAGGTGGGCGAGCTCGGTGAGGACTCCCGGGTCCACGGCATCGGGCTGGGGGCCGCGCAGCATCGGCACGGTGAAGGCGTTCAGGGCGCCCACCCGGCGGCGCAGCCGGCCCGGCAGGACCTGCTCCAGCTTGGTGAGGGCCCGCACCGAGGTCTCGCCGATGCCCTCGATGCCCTGTCCCGCCGCGGTGCGCAGGCCGACGGCGACCGCGACGGCCTCGTCGTCGTCCAGGAGCAGCGGGGGCAGCTCGGCGCCCGCGCCCAGCTGGTAGCCGCCGCCGGTGCCGGGGCTGGCGTTGACGGGGTAGCCCAGCTCGCGCAGCCGCTCCACGTCCCGCCGCACGGTGCGCGGGGTGACGCCGAGGCGGTCGGCGAGGTCGGCACCGGACCAGTCGCGGTGGGCCTGGAGCAGCGAGAGCAGGCGCAGCAGTCGTGCCGAGGTCTCCAACATGGTGCCGAGTCTGCCAGTCATTGCGGACAGTGGCTGTCCGCAAGCCTTCCTACCTTGGACTCATGGCAGACAACAGCGTGCACAGCCACCGGATCGACATTCCGCAGGCCCAGCTCGACGACCTGCACACCCGCCTGGACCTCACCCGCTGGCCGGACGAACTCCCGGACGCGGGCTGGGCGTACGGCGCCTCCCTGCCGTACCTCCGGGATCTCGCGGCGTACTGGCGCGGCGCCTACGACTGGCGCAAGCACGAGGCCGCGCTCAACGAACTCCCGCAGTACGTCACGGAGATCGACGGCGCCCGGGTGCACTTCCTGCACATCCGCTCCGCCCGCCCGGACGCGCTCCCGCTGATCCTGACGCACGGCTGGCCGGGGTCGGTCGTGGAGTTCCTCGGCGTGATCGGCTCCCTGAGCGAGCAGTTCCACCTGGTGATCCCCTCCATCCCGGGCTTCGGCTTCTCGGGGCCCACGCGCGAGAAGGGCTGGAACGTCAGCCGGGTCGCCCGCGCCTGGGCGGAGCTGATGCGCAGGCTGGGCTACGAGCGCTACGGCGCCCAGGGCGGCGACCTCGGCGCGCTGATCTCCCCCGCGCTGGCCCGTGTCGCCCCCGAGTCCGTGGTCGGCGTCCATGTGAACGCCGCCTCGGTCGGCTTCATCCCGCTCGGTCCGGTCGACGAGGACGCCAGGGAGGGGCTGACCGAGCGCGAACTCAAGAGCCTCGCGAGCATCGCCGACTTCACCACGGACGGCTTCGGCTACAACGTCCTGCAGTCGACCCGCCCGCAGACCCTCTCCTACGGCCTCACCGACTCGCCGGTGGGCCAACTGGCCTGGATCATGGAGAAGTTCCAGGCGTGGACGCACTCCTCGGCAGCACTGCCGGAGGACGCGGTCGACCGGGACACCCTGCTCACCAACGTGATGCTGTACTGGCTGACCGGCACGGCCGGTTCCGCGGCCCGCATGTACTACGAGAACAGCCATGTCCCGGACTGGTTCCCGACGTCGAGCTCCGGGGTGCCGACGGCAGTGGCCAACTTCGGCGAGGACGTGGCGATCCGCCGCTGGGCCGAGCAGGCCAACACCGTCGTGCGCTGGACGGAGTTCGACCGCGGCGGCCACTTCGCGGCCCTGGAGGTCCCGGAGCTGCTCGCCGGTGACGTACGGCAGTTCTTCAGCGCGCTGCGGTGACGGACACCGACAGGTCGTTGTCCCGCGTGTAGTACGGCCCGGCCTCGACCGGGCCGTACGCCGTCTCCACGTGTGCGCGGGGATAGCTGAACACGGGCTGTTTGTCGGCGATGTCGTCGAGCAGCCGGGCGATCCGCACCCGGGGCCCGCTCTCACCGTGCGGCCGCAGCCACAGGTCCCAGATCCCGGGCCCGAGCACCTGATACGGCACCGGGAGGACGAACCGGGCCTCGGCCACGGCGACTTCGGTGCGGTGGGCGGGGCCCGGGGCGTGCCGGGGGCGCAGCTCGGCGTACGCGGCCGGGGTGAAGCAGGTGCCGTAGAGGCGTCCTCGTACGGTCAGTCCGGCGGGCTCCACGCTCGGCTCGTCCGCCTCGGCGTGCGGGGCGCGCAGCCAGCTGCGGACGGTGAGGTTGCCCTGGCGGGTCGCGTACGGGATGCGGACGGCGACGTACCCGCGGGAGCCGCTCGGGGTGCGGGCGGTGAGGGCGCGCAGGTCGGTGGCCCCGGTCACGAGGCGCAGCGGCTCGTCGTCGGCCACGCAAGCGTACGCGTCCCAGCGGCCCTCGGGCAGGAGGACGGTGCTCGGCAGGGCGGCGCGCAGCCGTCCTTCGCCCACCGGGGACAGCGGCAGTCCCACCTCCTCGTGGCCGTCGCGGCGGCGCAGCACCAGATGGGCCGTACCGCTCGCCCCGCCCGCGGTGACGTCGAAGGTCAGGCCGCCGGCGGAGTCGGCGACACAGTCGGCGCGCAGTCGTACGCCCTGCCGTGCGGGCATGGTCCTCCCGTGGTTCATGTCGTCCGGTCAGACCTTCGTGGGCCTCCTTTGGTTGCGTGCGTGCGGTCACTCACTGCTGATACGGCAGTTGCGGAACGTCGAAGCAGGTGCTGTTCATGTCGCCCTGGGAGACCCAGCCCCGGCCGTCCTGCCAGCGGGCCACCGAGAGACAGGTCTTCCGGGACTTCGGCGGCTCGGGCAGGCGCTCGAAGCGGACCGGGACGAGCAGACTGTCCGCCGTGTAACCCTGGCTGCGGTTCATCCAGGCGTCGACACACGCGCGCGTGACGCCCTGTGCCGCGCAGGACTTCGCCGCGTCCGTGAACCACATCGCGGCCGCCCAGCCCTCCAACTGCCACTGGGAGTGCGTCCCGAGGTCCTTCGTGGCGTCCCTGAAGGCGCGTACGGCCGCGTCGCCGGTGTCCTCGAAGTTCCGGCTGGACCCGGTCGCCCACAGGGCGTTGCGGCAGCGCGGGGCGTCCTTGTAGTCGTCGGGGACGGTGGAGGTCCAGTTCTGCACGTTGGTGACCTTGGCGGTGACCTCGACGCCGGCCTCGTCCATCGCCTCGCACAACTGGGCGTTGCCGTGGCTGTCGACGGCGTCGAGAACCAGGTCGACGCCCTGCTCCTTCAGATCGGCCGCCACGGCACGGAAGTTGGGCAGCGCGAAGTCGACCTGCTCGGTGACGACCTTGTAGCCCTCGGCCCGCAGCCCCTGCTCGACGAGCCGTGCGTAGGCGGCGGAGGCGGCCTGGTTGTACGACACGACGGCCGCCGTACGGGCCGCGTGCGCGCGCTTGAAGTAGCGGTAGACCTCGGTGCCGCCGTACTGCCTGCCGTCCCAGCCGGTGGTGCCGGCGCGGGGTGCGAGGCTGCCGTAGATGCCGTAGAGGTGCGGCCAGGTGTCGTAGGCGGCGCCGAGGGGCTGGCCGCCGATGTCGGGCACGCGCGCGTGGGAGACGCGGGAGGCGCCCGCGTAGTCGAGGGCGGTGGTCGCGACCAGGGCGACCACCTTGTCCTCGTCGATCAGCCGGTGCACGCAGGTGTTGTTGCCGACCCCGCTGCCGCCGTCGTCGCACTCGCGCACCTCGATCCGGCGCCCTGCGACGCCCCCGCGCGCGTTGAGGCGCTCGAAGTACGCCTTGGCGCCGTCGCGGGGGCCGGTGAAGGTGTCGCCGCCGACCGGGCTGGTGGCGCTGGTGACGATGCCGACGCGGATCGGGCCGGTGTCCCGCGCGGGGGTGGCCCGCTCCCGGTGCTCGAAGTCGCTCTCCGGCAGCCTGCTGCCGCACGCCGTGCCCACCGCGAGCAGCAGGACGGCGAGGGCGGCCTCAGCAGCCCGGCAGGGCCGACGCCGTGGCATTGCCGCTCAACTGCACCAGTGCGCACAGGGTGTTGACCGAGACCTTCCAGGTGCCGTCCTCCTCGACGGCCGTTCCGGAGGCCTTCGGCAGGGCGGTGGCACCGTTCAAGAGCAGGGTGTACGTCACGGTCGCCTGGTCCGGTTTCGTGAACTCCACCTTGGTGACCTGAGCCTTCACCTGCCCGCCGCGCTGGTCACCGCTGAAGGCCTGGAGCACCGGGCCCATCTCGTCGCCGTTCTCCAGGACCGCCTGCTTGTCCTTGGTGGAGGTCTTCGGGTCGAAGAACTTCTCCCAGTTCGTCTTGATCTCGCGCTGGGCGGCAGCCGCGTCGGCCGGTCCGCTCGGTGACGGCGGCGCGGAGGACGCCGGCTGCTCCACGGAAGGCGTCGGCGGCGGGCTCTCGCTGCCGCCGCCGCTGTCGTCGCTGCACGCCGTGAGGGCCACGGCGAGGACGAACCCCACCACCAGCCCCCGGCTGCCGTTCCCCCACGTGCGGTCGCTCCCGAGAACCATCTGGCTCACCACCGGGTGTCGGTCCGGGCCATGTGCGCCCGGTGCTTTCAGGGTCAGCTTCAAGAAGGCATAGTGCAAGCGATTGGCTGACATGGACAGGGACGCGACATGTGGGAGCCAGAGATGCGGACAGCCCGACTGCGGACCGTGCACCCCGTCCTCTGGGCCGGCTGGGCCGCGCTCGCCGCGGGCGCGGTGCTGTGCGTGCTCGGCTGGTACGGCGTCTCGGGCGAGCGCTACGCCGAGCGGCAGCTGCCCTACCTCGCCTCCTGCACGGTCCCAGGCGCCGCGCTGATCGTCGCCGGCGCGGTCCTCCTCACCCACGGCCGGGGCGCGCTCGCCGCCGCGCGCGTGGAGGAGCTGTACGGCCTCCTGGTCGCGGCGGAGCCCGCGGAGGCCGAGGAGTCCGCCACGAGCGCTCCCCTGGCGGTCAGCGGAGACCTCCTCATGGTGCCCGGCGGCACGCTCTGGCACCGCGCGGACTGCCCGCTGGTCGCCGGGAAGGTGGAGTCGGTCCCGGTGGACGCCAAGCTCCTGGCGAGCGGCGAGCTGGGTCCCTGCCCGATCTGCGAGCCGGTCGAGGAAACCGACTGATGTCCTCGCTGACCTGGGACCTCACGCTGGCCGGTCTGTCGGTCGGCAGTGCGGCCGCGCTCACCGGAATCGGCCTGATCGTGACGTACCGCGCGACCGGGGTGCTGAACTTCGCGCACGGGGCGATCGCGATGGTGTGTGCGTACGCGCTGCGGCAGTGCGTGGTGGAGTGGGGCTGGCCGCTGTGGGTCGGCGCGGTGCTGACGCTCCTGGTCCTGGCCCCGGCCCTGGGTGTGGTGCTGGAGCGTTTCGTCTTCCGGCCGCTGTCCGTCCTGGGCGGCGATCCGGCCCAGACCCCGGTGGCCTCCATCGGGGTGTTCGTGCTGCTCGTGGGCGGGGCCGCGCTGCTGTGGGGCCAGGGCGCCCGGGACGACGCCCCTGAGCTGGTGCCGGCGGACCCGTGGGGGCAGCTGGCGGTCGTCCTGGTGCTGGCCGTGGGCGTCGGCGCCGTGATCCGCCGGACCCGCTTCGGACGGGAGCTGCGGGCCGTCGTGGACGACCGGCGGCTGGCCGTGCTGGGCGGGATCGACGCCGACCGGGTGGCGGCGGCCGGCTGGGCGTTCGGGTCGTTCACGGCGGGCCTGACGGGGGTGCTGCTGGCGCCCCACGTCCGCCTGGACCCGTACGGTCTCCCTCTGCTCGTCATGGAGGTGGTGGCGGTCGCCGTGGCGGCCCGGATGCGGAGCCTGCCGGTGGCCGTCCTGGTGGCGCTGGCCATCGGGGTCGCCCAGAGCCAGCTGACGAGACTGCACCCCTCGGGCTGGGGCGAGCCGCTGCTCCAGGCGGTCGGCGCGAACCTCTTCGTCGTGGCCCTGCTGATCGCCTCCCTGGCACTCCCCCGTGTCGGGACCCGCGACGCACTCCCCCGCACGGCCACCGCGCGCGTGCCGACGCCGCCGGGCGCGTGGATCGTCGCGGCGGTGCTGTTCCTGCTCCCGCTGGGCTTCGCGGGCTCGGACCTGCACACGTCGGTCCAGGTACCGGCGCTGGGAGTGGTGCTGCTGTCGCTGGTGGTGGTGACGGGCAGGGGCGGTCAGATCTCGCTCGGACAAGCGGCCTACGCGGGCCTGGGCGCCCTGTTGACGGCACTGCTCGCCGCGGGCCGCTTCCCCGGCCTGCCCCGCCTGCCGGAACTGGCGGCCCTGGCCCTTGCGGTGCTCCTGGTGGCCCCCCTGGGCCTCCTGACCGGCTGGCCGGCGATCACCCGCCGGGGCCTGGCGCTGGCCCTCGCGACGTTCGCGGTCGGCGTGGGCGTGAGCCGCTTCGTCTTCGCCCAGCCGTACGCCACGTCGGGCCTGTCCCTGGACCGCCCCGAGGGCTTCGAGGGCGACCGCGCGTACTACGTCCTGGAGCTGGCCCTGCTGACACTGGCCCTGCTGGCGACCCGAGCCCTGCGCAGAGGCCGCACCGGCAGGGCCCTGGCCGCCCTGCGCGATCACGAGCCGGGCGCGTCGGCGGCCGGCGTCCGGGTCCCCGCCCTGAAGCTCCTGGCCTTCGTGGCGGGCGCCGCCCTGGCCGCCCTGGGCGGCGGAATGCTCGCCATGGGCCTGCGCGCCTTCGACCCCGGCGCCTACGACCCCGTCCGCAGCCTCCTGTGGTTCGCCGCGGTGGTGGTCCTGGGCGCCGACAGCACCCTGGGCGCCCTGGCCGCGGCGGCCCTCCTGGTCGGCCTGGACGCGGGGGCGAGGGGCGGGGTGGCGGCGGCCCTGATCGGCGTCCTGGCGGTGCTGGTGGGCCGGTTCCCGGGGGGCCCGTACGAGGCGGTACGGCGGCTGCGGTCCGGGCGGAGACCGACGCTGACGGCGAAGGGCCGTGAGGCACGGCACCGACTGCGGTCAGCGCAGCTGTCGTTCCCCGCCGCAACGGCGAGCACCCCGAGGGCGGACCCCGGCGGTGCCGAACCCACCCCGGCCCACCGCCGCAGCCCCCTCCCACCGCCGGCCGCCGACGGCGCCGCACCCCCACCGGGGCCACCCGCACCCAAAGGCCGGGGAGTCCTCACCACCCACAACCTCCAGGCCCGCTACGACGGCTTCACCGCCCTCGACGGAATCGACCTCACCGTCCCCCCAGGCAGCATCACCGCGATCATCGGCCCCAACGGCGCCGGAAAGAGCACCCTCTTCCACTGCCTGGCAGGCACCCTCCGCCCCACCCACGGCCAAGTCCGCTACGACAACAAGGACATCACCCACCTGTCCCCCCACACCCGCACCCGCCTCGGCATCGCCCGCACCTTCCAGCAACTCGCCGTCTTCCCCACCCTGACCGTCACCGAGAACATCCAAGTGGGCGCGGAACAGGGCCACATCAAAGACCCAGAGGCACCGGACCGCGCCCTCAGGCTGCTCACCCTCGACGGCAACCTGCGCAACGCCCCGGCCGCCGGCCTCCCCACCGGCACCCTCCGCCGCGTGGAACTCGCCAGAGCCCTCGCCGGCACCCCGAGCGTCCTCCTCCTCGACGAACCCGCCGCCGGCCTGGACACCGCCGAGGTGACCGCTCTGGCCCGTGTCCTCAAGGCCCTCGCGGCGGACGGCACCGCCCTCCTGGTCGTCGAGCACGACCTCGACCTGGTCGCCGACCTCGCGGACGTCGTGCACGTCATGACCGCGGGCCGCATCATCGCCTCCGGGCCCCCGGCCCACGTGCTGGACGCACTCGACGCCCGGGAGACGGCCGTATGAAAGGAATCTCCCTGCGCCACGCGCGCGTGCGCTACGGCCCGTTGGAGGCCCTGCACGGCGTCACCCTCACCGCCCCCGGTCCCGGCCTCACCGTCCTGCTGGGCCGCAACGGATCGGGCCGTACGACGGCGCTGCGCGCCCTGGCCGGAACCGTGCCCCTGACCAGGGGCAGCGTGGTGTGGGACGGCGCCGACGTGACGCGCGTGCCGGCGTACGAGCGGGCCCGCCGCGGGCTGTGCATGGTCCCCGAGCGCCAGGCGGTGTTCGGCTCGCTCACCGTCCGCGAGAACCTCGAACTCGCCGCGTCCGCCCACGACCTGGCCCTGGACGCCTACCCGCAACTGGCCCCGCTGCTCCCCCGCCGGGCCGGCACCCTCTCCGGCGGCGAACAGCGGATGCTCGCGATCTCCCGCGCCCTGCTGGCACGCGCACGCGTGGTCCTCGTCGACGAGCCGGCCCAGGGCATGTCCCCGACGGTCGCGGCCCGCACGTACGAACTGCTCGCCGCGCTGGACGCGTGCGTGGTCGTGGCCGAACAGCGGCTGCCGCCCGCGCTGCTCGGCAGGACGGCGATCGTGTACGAACTGCGGCGCGGCGCGGTCGTGTTCGCCGGGGAGGCGGCGGAGCCGCGGCCGGGGTGAGCCTCGGTGGCACCTTGTGCGCCCAGGGGCCCCGCCCGGTCGGAGGACCGGACGGGGCCCCGTGCCCGCGACAGGGGGGAGCTCTCAGATTTCGAGGCGCTGCCCGGGCACGATCAGGTTGGGATCAGCTCCGATGACGGCCTTGTTGGCGGTGTAGAGCCGCTGCCAGGTGGTGCCGTGCCGGGCGGCGACCTTGCTGAGCGTGTCGCCCGGGCGGACGGTGTAGTCGCCGCGGGACGCGCTGCGGTTGATGTGGCCCTCCGAACGGGTCGGCGTCTTCGCCGGCTTGGAGGGGGCGGCCTTGGCGGAGGAGGAGCTCCCGGCCGAGCCGGAGGAGGCGCCGGGCGCGCTGCCGTACGCCCCGGCCCGGGCAGAGCAGGTCGGCCAGGCGCCCCACCCCTGGGCGCCCTGGACCTTGGTGGCCACGGCGATCTGCTGGGACTTGGTGGCCTGGTCGGCGGTGGGCGCGTAGGCCGTACCGCCGTACGCGCGCCAGGTGCCGGCGGAGAACTGGAGTCCCCCGTAGTAGCCGTTGCCGGTGTTGATGTGCCAGTTCCCGCCGCTCTCGCACTGGGCGATGCGGTCCCACACCCCGCCGTCCGCCGCCACGGAGTTGCCGGCCGCGGCCAGCAGTCCGAGGGGGGCGAGCAGGGCGGCCCCGGCAAGGGCCGCGGTGGTCCGGGTCTTACGAGCGCTGTCGCGCGTGGTATCGGCACATTCGGACATGCGGTTCCCTCTCGAACAACCCGGGGTCCCCCAAGGCGGGGCGCGCTCCCGGCACAGGGGCCGGGTGGTCGCGCTCCGCCCCGTCCGCCGAAGGTGGTGCGAAGTGCTGGCTTGGTGCGTCGGCGGACGTTCCCGAGCGGTGCTCGCTGCACACGGCGGAGGAATGTAGGGAGGGCGACCGGTCGGCATCAACCAACTGCTTGTCATTCCAGGCCAGTTCGCCGTTACCGAGGGTATCGGCGATTTCCGGACACCCACTTCATTCGCTGATTTCCTGATTTGTCGACCAGGTGCGTTACCGATCTGTGACTCAGTTCACGCAACCAACTCCCTTGCCTTTCCATCGACTTGACACTGAGTGTCCGATTCCGCACCTGCGGTGACCCTGTGCGCTGGATGGTTCGATTCCGTTCGCCCTGGGGCGTGACTCCCGCCACAGATCGGCCGTTGTCTTCTTCATGAGCCCGGGACCCGCCCGAGCACCACATCCCGAGGGAGCCACCCGTGCCGCGCATGCTCGACGTCAGCGACGAGGTACGTGCCGAGATCGGCGACGAAGAAGCCGACCGGCTGCTCGCCGGAGAGAACGCCCCCGGCAGTTACGACTGCACGTCCTGCCGCACCCAGGGCGACTCCGAACAGGAGCGCACCAGCACCGTCCTGTTCATCGGCGACGAGACCGCCGTCCTGGCCTTCGCCCACGCCACCTGCCTGCCCTCCCAGGTCGTCCAGGTCACCGAGGAGCAGCTCCAGGGCGCGGTGAAGTCCATCACCGGTGACACCGTCGACCTGGACCCGGACAAGGTCGTACCCGAGCAGGCGGTGCTCGGGGTGACCAGCGGACTGGTCCTGATCGCCGGGGAGTTGCACCCGGCGCTGGTCGTGGAGCCCACCGGGCCGATCGTGCGGCCGGGCGCGACGGGACTCGGCGATGACTTCCTGCCGCTGCTGATCGAGCAGGGCTTCATGCCGCTGACCACGATCGACTCGGTGCCGTCGGTGCTGCACGGCTGGTCGGTGCTGCTGGCGGTGGGCCAGCTGCACGCGGTGCTCCAGCCGTCGGCGAACGGCGGCCAGCCGGTGGCCTGGTGGCAGGCGCACCAGCCGCTCCAGGTCACCGAGGGCTGGCGGGCCGCCGCGAACAAGCACCAGCAGGTGCTGATGTTCGCCGCCCCGGTGGGCTCCATCGGACGCCAGCCGCGCGAGGACCTGCTGCGGGACGCCCTCGACAAGGCCGCGGCCAACGGGAAGTTGGTGGCTGCCGCGATGCCCCTCGCGGGCACCTGAGGGGCCCTCGGGGAACCCACCCTTGAGGGCACACCCGCATCCCTGAAGTCCCGCGGTCGTTTGGACATACGTGCACCCATACGACGCTCCGCGCCGGTTTCCCGGCGGACCATCGGCCACGCCGATCTACGACGCGCTCTACTCCGAGTACGTCAAGACCTTCCGTTCGCTGCCGGGTGACCGCAGCGGCGAGGAGGAGCTGGGCTTCACCGCGTTCGGGAACACCCCGCACGCCTCGGGCTCGTTCAGCAGCTCGTACAGCGCCTACAGCGCGGGGGCGTTCAGCGCCCGCCAGCAGTCGCAGTGGCAGCGGGTGGGACACATCGGGCAGCAGCACACCGGGATGCACCACGTCCCGGCGGCGCTGCCGCCCGGCCCGCGCAGAGGGATCTGAGGCATGAGTGAGGGGGCGGTCCCGGACGGGACCGCCCCCTCACTCATGCTCGCGTCACTTCTTCCTGGTGTTCTTCGCGCCGCGCTTCTCGCGCACCCGCACCGAGATGTGGATCGGGGTGCCCTCGAAGCCGAACTCCTCACGCAGCCGGCGCTCGATGAACCGCCGGTAGCCCGCCTCGATGAACCCGGAGGCGAAGAGCACGAACCGCGGCGGCTTGGTGCCGGCCTGGGTGCCGAAGAGGATGCGCGGCTGCTTGCCGCCCCGGATCGGGTGCGGGTGGGCGGCGACCAGCTCACCCAGGAAGGCGTTCAGGCGGCCGGTCGGGACCCGTGTCTCCCAGCCCGCCAGCGCCGTCTCGATCGCCGGGACGAGCTTCTCCATGTGCCGTCCGGTCTTCGCCGAGACGTTCACGCGCGGCGCCCAGGCGACCTGGCCGAGCTCGGTCTCGATCTCCCGCTCCAGGTAGTAGCGGCGCTCCTCGTCGAGGGTGTCCCACTTGTTGTAGGCCATGACGACGGCGCGGCCCGCCTCGACGGCCATGGTGACGATCCGCTGGTCCTGCACCGAGATGGACTCGGAGCCGTCGATCAGGATGACCGCGACCTCGGCCTTCTCGACGGCGGCCGCGGTACGCAGCGAGGCGTAGTAGTCGGCGCCCTGCTGGAGGTGGACCCGCTTGCGGATACCGGCGGTGTCGACGAACTTCCAGGTGATGCCGCCGAGTTCGATCAGCTCGTCGACCGGGTCACGGGTGGTGCCGGCCATCTCGTTGACGACGACCCGCTCCTCGCCGGCGACCTTGTTCAGCAGCGAGGACTTGCCGACGTTCGGGCGGCCGATCAGCGCGATCCGGCGGGGGCCGCCGATCCCGGTGCCGCCGAAGGTCTGCTCGGGCGCCTCCGGCAGCGCCTCCAGGACCGCGTCCAGCATGTCGCCGGTGCCCCGGCCGTGCAGCGCGGAGACGGGGTGCGGCTCGCCGAGGCCCAGGGACCACAGGTACGCCGCGTCGGACTCACCGCTCAGGCCGTCGACCTTGTTGGCAGCCAGCACCACGGGCTTGCCGGCCTTGCGCAGCAGTCGTACGACCGCCTCGTCGGTGTCGGTGGCACCCACCTTGGCGTCGACGACGAACACGACGGCGTCGGCGGCCTCGATGGCGTACTCGGCCTGCGCGGCCACGGAGGCGTCGATGCCGAGGACGTCCTGCTCCCAGCCGCCGGTGTCGACGACCTTGAAGCGGCGCCCGGCCCACTCGGCCTCGTAGGTCACGCGGTCACGGGTGACCCCGGGCTTGTCCTCCACGACGGCCTCGCGGCGTCCGATGATGCGGTTGACGAGGGTCGACTTGCCGACATTGGGGCGGCCGACGACGGCGAGCACGGGCAGCGGACCGTGCCCGGCCGCCTCGATGGCCCCCTCGACGTCCTCGATGTCGAAGCCCTCTTCCGCGGCGAGCTCCATGAACTCCGCGTACTCGGCGTCGCCAAGCGCCCCGTGGTCGTGCTCCTCGCCCGAGCCCTCGGAGTGGATGTGGTCGTTCATGAAGTCCGTACCTCGTTCATCGTGGTGATCGGTGGACCGGCCGGAGGTGTCCGGTTTGATCCACTACTCAGTGTCGCCTAGCGCCCGGTGAGGCGCCTGGCGTTTTCCAGGTGACTGCTCAGTTGCTTCTGGATGCGTTCGGTCGCCTCGTCGAGCGCCCTGCGCGTCCGCCGTCCGGTGCCGTCGCCCGCCTCGAAGGGCTCGCCGAAGACGACGTCGACGCGGCTGCGCAGCGGAGGCAGCCCCTTTATCAACCGTCCCGGCTTCTCGTTGCTTCCCAGCACCGCTACCGGGACGATCGGAGCCTCGCCCCGCACGGCGAAGTACGCGAGCCCCGCGCGCAACGCGGCGAAGTCGCCCTCGCCCCGGCTGCCCTCGGGGAAGATGCCGAGCACTCCGCCGCCCGCGAGGACGTGCAGCGCCCGGGAGATCGCCTGGCGGTCGGCGGCCGTACGGTCCACCTTCAGCTGACCGATGGCCGTCAGGAACGGGTCGAGCGGACCGACGAACGCCTCCTTCTTGATCAGGAAGTGCGTCGGCCGGGGCGCCACACCCATGACCATCGGACCGTCGATGTTGTGGGAGTGGTTGACGGCGAGGATCACCGGACCGGTGCTCGGCACCTTCCAGGCACCCAGCACCCGCGGCTTCCACAGCCCGTACATCAGGCCGACGCCGATCCGCCGCCCGACCTCGGCCCCCCGCCCCGAGGGCAGCTCGCTCACTTGCCGGCCCGCTTCTCCTCGACGAGGGTCACGACACACTCGATGACCTGCGCGAGGGTGAGCTCGGTGGTGTCCACCTCGACCGCGTCGTCGGCCTTGGCGAGCGGGGAGGTCTTCCGGCTGGAGTCGGCCGCGTCCCGCTTGATCAGGGCCTCGCGGGTGGCCTGGACGTCGGCACCCTTGAGCTCACCGCTGCGGCGGGCGGCGCGGGCCTCCGGCGAGGCGGTGAGGAAGATCTTGAGGTCGGCGTCGGGCAGCACGGTGGTGCCGATGTCCCGCCCCTCGACGACGATGCCCTTCTCGGCGGAGGAGGCGAGCGAGCGCTGGAGCTCGGTGATCCGGGCCCGCACCTCGGGCACCGCGCTCACGGCGCTCACCTTGGAGGTGACCTCCTGGGTGCGGATCGGACCGGCCACGTCGGTGCCGTCGACGGTGATCGTCGGGTTCTCCGGGTCGGTGCCGGAGACGATCTCCGCCTTGCCGGCCACGGCGGCGATCGCCGTCGGGTCGTCGATGTCGATGCCGTTGTTCACCATCCACCAGGTGATCGCCCGGTACTGGGCGCCGGTGTCCAGGTAGCTCAGCCCCAGCTGCGCGGCGACAGCCTTCGAAGTGCTCGACTTGCCCGTGCCGGAGGGGCCGTCGATGGCGACAATCACGGGCTGGGCGGCGCCGTTTTCCACGGGGGGACACCTTTCGGGTGCGGTCTGGCGAGTGGTGTGGGGGCGCGACTGTGCCCCGCACCAGGTTACTGGCTCCCCGGACCCTGTCTTACAGACGGATGATCCAGCGGATCACTGCCGGATCGCCCAGCCCCGTTCCCGCAACGAGGCCGACAGCACCGGCGCTGCCGACGGCTCCACCATCAGCTGCACCAGACCTGCCTGTTGCCCGGTCGCGTGCTCGATCCGCACGTCCTCGATGTTCACGCCCGCCCGGCCGGCGTCCGCGAAGATCCTGGCCAGCTGTCCCGGCTGGTCGTCGATGAGCACGGCCACGACCTCGTACACCCGGGGAGCGGACCCGTGCTTGCCGGGCACCCGTACCTGGCCCGCGTTGCCGCGCCGGAGCACGTTCTCGATCCCGGACGCGCCCTCGACCCGCTTGGCCTCGTCGGCGGACTGGAGCGCCCGCAGCGCCCGCACGGTCTCCTCGAGGTCCCCGGCGACATCGGTGAGCAGGTCGGCGACCGGTCCCGGGTTCGCGGAGAGGATGTCGATCCACATCCGGGGGTCGGAGGCGGCGATCCGGGTCACGTCCCGGATCCCCTGACCGCACAGCCGTACGGCGGCCTCCTCGGCGTGCTCCAGTCGTGCGGCGACCATGCTGGACACCAGATGGGGCATGTGCGAGACCAGCGCCACGGCCCGGTCGTGGGCCTCGGCGTCCATGACCACCGGCACCGCACGGCAGTGCGAGACCAGCTCCAGTGCGAGATTGAGCACCTCGGTGTCGGTGTCCCGGGTGGGGGTGAGCACCCAGGGCCGGCCCTCGAAGAGGTCCGCGGAGGCGGCGAGCGGCCCGGACTTCTCCCGCCCGGACATCGGATGCGTACCGATGTACGAGGACAGGTCGAGTCCCAGCCCCTCCAGCTCCCGGCGCGGCCCGCCCTTGACGCTGGCCACGTCGATGTAGCCGCGGGCGACACCGCGCCGCATGGCGTCGGCGAGCACTCCGGCCACGTGCGCGGGAGGAGCGGCGACGATCGCGAGGTCGACCGGGCCCTCGGGCGTCTCGTCGGTGCCGGCGCCGAGCGCGGCCGCCGTACGGGCCTGTTCGGGGTCGTGGTCGGCGAGGTGCACGGTGACACCCCGCTGGGTCAGGGCCAGCGCGGCGGACGTACCGATGAGCCCGCTTCCGACGACGAGTGCGGTCCTCACTGGGCGATGTCCTTGCGGAGGGCGGCCGCGGCGCCGAGGTAGACGTGCGCGATGTCGGCGCGGGACCGGTCGGACTCTATGTGCGCGAGGACCCGGACCACGCGGGGCATGGCACCCTCGATGTCGAGTTCCTGCGCGCAGATCAGCGGGACGTCGACGATGCCGAGCTTGCGGGCCGCGGCCGCCGGGAAGTCGCTGTGCAGGTCGGGCGTGGCCGTGAACCAGATGCTGATCAGGTCGTCCGCGGTCAGCTCGTTCCGCTCCATGATGGCGGTGAGCAGCGCCCCGACCTGCTCGTCCATGTGGCCGGCCTCGTCCTGTTCGAGTTGGACGGCGCCCCGGACCGCTCGTACCGCCACGACGTTGCTCCTCGCTGATCTGCATACCGGCTCTGTGGACGACCAGCCTAGTCAGCCCGCCCGGGAGGGGTGCGCGGCGCCCGCCCCGTGAGATGGCTGCACACACCAGGTCAATGTCACCTGAATGTCCCAGTTCCGCTACTTGGGGCGAAACACACCCGTGCGCCTCTGGACTCGGGCCCCCGGGTCCGCTCTCATGGCAGGAAACTCGCCTCGGGGGAGGCCTTTTACATGAAGCGTTCCGGACCGCTGCTGACCTTGCTCGCGGGATTGCTGCTCGGCCTGTTCATGCTGTCGCTCAACGCCACGACGGGCGAGAAGCCGACGTCGGCGGCGGTGCAGCCGTCACCCAGCACCAAGGCGTCGCCCGGCACCGACGCGTCGCCGAGTGCCGCGCCGAAACCGACCACCGCGCCACCGAGCCCGTCCCCGTCCCGCACTCCCGTGTCCGAGGGCGTCTACACGGGCCGTACCGACGACGACTCCGCCGCCGTCGCGATCACCGTGCGCGACGACAAGGCGATCGCGTACGTCTGCGACGGCAGGAACGTCGAGTCGTGGCTCCAGGGCGACGTGAAGGACGACGGCAGCCTGAAGCTCACCGGCAAGGGCGGCGCGAGCCTGGACGCCAAGATGAAGGGGACCAGGCAGCTCAGCGGCAAGGCGAACGTCGGCAGCGGCGGCTACCCCTTCACCATCGACAGGACGAACGAGTCGTCCGGCCTCTACCGGGCGAACAGCACGGTGGCCGGCGCGAAGATCGAGGGCGGCTGGATCGTGCTGCCGGACGGCGAGCAGGTCGGCATCCTCAAGCGCGACGGCAAGCCCTCCCCCGCACCCGAGATCGACCCGGAGACCGGTGCGGTGACGGTCGACGGACAACAGCTCACGGCCCGCCCGGTAACCCCCTGACCCCAGGGTCTGTCCGGCGGATCATGCCGGCGTCGCGGGGCTGGGCACGCCCGTCTGCCGCGTTGTCGTCACTCGCCGACTCCCCCACGCTCGAACAACCTCGCGCGGGAGGGACCCCCATCGCGTCGACTCCCTCCTCCGCCTTGCAGCCAGACGCACCCAGCCCCGCTCACCTGCACCGAGCAGCACCGTCTCTTGCAGCCGGCCTGATCCGCCGGACAGACCCTAGCCCGAGGGAGCCGATCATGACCGTCGACCCGAACGCGGCCACCCAGAGCTGGCCCTCACCCGAACCCGAGCGCCGCCCGAGCCCAGCCCGCTATCTGATCCCGGCCCTGGTCGCCGCCGCGGTGGCGGTCGCCCTGGGCGCCTACGGCAAGGTCCACGACCCGGCGGGGACGGCCTTCAACCTCGCCGGTTTCAGCAGTACGGGCGCGGTGAAGTCATGGCTCGCGACGGCCGCGTTCCTCTTCGCGCTCGTCCAGCTCGTCTCGGCCTTGATGGTGTACGGCAAGCTGCCGGGCCCGAGTTGGTCGTCCACCCTGCACCGCTGGTCAGGGCGCGTGGCCTTCCTCCTCGCGGTGCCGGTCGCGGTGCACTGCCTGTACGCGCTGGGCTTCCAGTCGTACGAATCACGCGTTCTGTGGCACTCCCTCCTGGGTTGCTTCTTCTTCGGTGTCTTCAGTGCCAAGATGCTGCTGCTCCGCTGGGAGCGACTTCCCGGATGGCTGCTGCCGATCGTCGGCGGGCTCGTCTTCACCGCGCTCACGATCCTGTGGCTGACCTCCGCCCTCTGGTTCTTCCGCACCTTCGGAGTGACGACATGACGCACAGCCCTACGCGGCGCACGGTCCTTCTCGCGACGGGCGCGGTCTCGCTCACCGTCGGCTGCGGCGAGTACGGCAACGAGAACAGCGACTCCGGGTCGAGTTCGGTTCAGGCGTCGCCCGGTACCGAACTGGCGAAGACGAGCGAGATCCCGGTCGGCGGCGGAAAGATCTTCAAGGACGAGAAGGTCGTGGTCACCCAGCCGAAGAAGGGCGAGTTCAAGGCCTTCTCCGACATCTGCACCCACCAGGGCTGCCAGGTGACCAGCGTCTCCGACGGCACCATCAACTGCCCGTGCCACGGCAGCAAGTTCAACATCACGGACGGCTCGGTGGCGAACCCGCCGGCCAACCGGCCGCTGCCGGAGAAGCAGATCAAGGTCACCGGCGACTCGATCGAACTCGCCTAGGCGTCCCGGGACTACGCGTCCCAGAGCGCCCCGAGCGTCACCAGCTCACTGCCGTACTCGATCCGGTCGGCCCACTCCACGGGCCACGCGTCGGCTCCCAGGTGGGCGCCCGCGAAGGCGCCCGTGAGGCAGGCGATCGAGTCGGAGTCGCCGGAGCTGCACGCGGCCCGCCGCAGGGCCGTGAGCGGCTCCTCGGGGAACTGCAGGAAGCACAACAGCCCGGTCGCCAGGGCCTCTTCGGCGATCCAGCCCGCCCCGGTGGCCAGGCACGGGTCGTCCTCGGGCGAGGCGGTGCGCACCGCGTCGTCGAGCCGGTCGAGGACCGCGAGGCACTCGTCCCAGCCGCGCGCCATGAACTGCCCGGGCGTCGGATCCTGACTGCGCGCCCACAGGTCCCCGAGCCAGCGCTCGTGGTACTGGCCCCGGTTCACCAGGGCGTACGACCGCAGCAGCGCGACCAGGTCACCCGGCTCGGTGCCCTGGGCGAGCAGCCGTACGGCACGTGCGGTGAGGTCGGAGGCGGCGAGCGCGGTCGGGTGCCCGTGGGTGAGCGCGGACTGCAACTGGGCGGCGCCCGCGCGCTGTTCGTCGCTCAGGCCGGGGACGAGTCCGACGGGTGCGACGCGCATGTTGGCCCCGCAGCCCTTGGAGCCGATCTGGCTGGCGTCCTGCCAGGGCAGATCCGGGCGCTCCAGGAGGTCGCAGGCCCTGAGGCAGGTGTTGCCGGGGGCGCGGTTGTTCTCCGGGGAGCGGTTCCACGCGATGAACTCCCGGCGGACCGGTTCGGCCATCTCGGGCCCGAGCACCCCCCGGTCCATGGCCGTCCGCAGCCCCCTGCCCACGGCCAGCGTCATCTGGGTGTCGTCGCTGACGACGGCCGGAGTGAACAGCTCCATCTCCCGCCACGGCCCGCACTTGGCGAGGATCGACCGCACGTCGTTGAACTCGGTCGGGAAGCCGAGGGCGTCCCCGAGGGCGAGGCCGACGAGGGTGCCGGTGGCGGCGCGCTTGGTCAGGATCGTGGTCATGCGGGGCGTCCTTCCGGGGACGGTCGGAGGAGAGGGGGGTGCAGACCGGTGGCGGGTCCCGCGCGGTAGAGCGCGGCCGGTTTGCCGCGGCCACCGGTCAACCGCGCGGCACCGGGGACGGCTTCGACGAAGCCGGGAGTGGCCAGCACTTTGCGGCGGAAGTTGGGCCGGTCGAGGGTGGTGCCCCAGACCGTCTCGTAGACCTGCTGGAGCTCGCCGAGGGTGAACTCGGGCGGGCAGAAGGCGGTGGCCAGGCACGTGTACTCGAACTTGGCGCCGACGCGTTCGTGGGCGTCGGCCAGGATGCGGTCGTGGTCGAAGGCGAGCGGCCGCGCCCGGTCGTACGGCACCCAGCGGGCGTCGGCCGCGTCGCTGCCGCCGTGCGGTTCGGGAGGGTCGGGCAGGAGGGCGGCGAAGGCGACGGAGACGACCCGCATCCGGGGGTCGCGGTCGGGCTCGCTGTAGGTGCGCAGCTGTTCCAGATGCAGCCCGGAGACGTCCGACAGCCCGGTCTCCTCGGCGAGTTCACGCCGGGCGGCGCTCTCCGCGGACTCGTCCGGGTGCACGAACCCGCCGGGCAGCGCCCAGTGTCCGGCGTACGGCTCCTGCCCCCGCTCCACGAGCAGCACGTGCAGGGCGCCTTCGGCAACGGTCAGGACGGCGAGGTCGACGGTGACGGCGAAGGGTTCGTAGGCGTACTTGTCGTAGTCCACTCGCGCTCGCCCCCTTTATGGTCAGCATGACTAATAGTCACTACGACTATAAAGGGGGCGAGCGGGTCCGACAAGCCCCTAGAGGCGCCGACCCAGAAAGGCGAGCAGCCGTGTCTCGGCACGCGCGCGGGACGGCACGGCGAGGGGTCCGGCGAACCGCACGCCCCGGTCCTCCTGCCCCACCACGCACTCGGCGACGGGCAGCAGTTCGGCCGCGAGGCCCTCCGGAACAGGCCACTCCCGCCCACAGGCCCGGGCCACGTCCCACCCGTGCACGGTGATCTCGACGGCGCCGACGGCCGCCATCACCCGCACGTCCAGCGGCCGTTCACCTACCAGCACGTCCTCCGGCGGCCCGGCGGCCCAGGCGCCGAGCACGGCACACGCGCGTGTACGGAAGCCGCAGACCCGGTCGGCGTGCGGGAGCAGCCCGATGCGGCCGCCGGTCAGCCCCTCGTACAGCGCGTCCAGGGAGTCCTCGAGATGGTCCAGCAGCTCGCCCAGGTTCCAGTCGGCGCACGGTGTGTCCCTGCCGGGACTCACCCGCCCCGCTCCCGCCACACTGCCCAGCGCGTAGGCCAGCGAACGCTCCAGCAACTCCCCCGCACTCATGACAGCACCCCCGCCGGATCGCCGCAGCGGCCTCTCAGCGGCCCCGCAGGCGCCTGCCGGACCCCGGCCGACCCGACGAGCCCCGAGAGCCGCACAGGGCCCTCCAGCGCCGCCGGACCCGTCTCGCCGCTGATCCCGGTCCTCTCGTCCATCCCCGCTCCCTCCACCACGGCCGTCACGGATACAGACCGCCAGGAGGGCGAAAACGCATCGGCCGGTCCCGGAGTTCTCCGGAACCGGCCGCACACGCACGCGTGTCGTGCCTACAGATCGACTTCCTTCATCAGCATGCCGACCTCGGTGTTGGACAGCCGCCGCAGCCAGCCCGACTTCTGGTCGCCCAGGGTGATGGGGCCGAAGGCGACCCGCACCAGCTTGTCGACCGGGAACCCGGCCTCGGCGAGCATGCGGCGCACGATGTGCTTGCGCCCCTCGTGGAGGGTGACCTCGACGAGGTAGTTCTTGCCGGTCTGCTCGACGACCCGGAAGTGGTCCGCACGCGCGTACCCGTCCTCCAGCTGGATGCCGTCCTTGAGCTGCTTGCCCAGGTCGCGCGGGATCGGGCCCACGATGTGCGCGAGGTAGACCTTCTTCACGCCGTACTTGGGGTGGGTCAGCCGGTGGGCCAGCTCACCGTGGTTGGTGAGCAGGATGACGCCCTCGGTCTCGGTGTCGAGCCGCCCCACGTGGAAGAGCCGCGTCTCACGGTTGGTGACGTAGTCGCCGAGGCACTGCCGGCCCTCGTTGTCCTCCATCGTCGAGACGACACCGGCGGGCTTGTTCAGCGAGAAGAACTGGTACGACTGCGTCGCCACGGTCAGGCCGTCGACCCTGACCTCGTCCTTCTCGGGGTCGACCCGCTTGCCCTGCTCCAGGACGATCTCGCCGTTGACCTCGACCCGCGCCTGCTCGATGAGCTCCTCGCAGGCCCGCCGCGAACCGTAGCCCGCGCGCGCGAGGATCTTCTGCAGCCGCTCGCCCTCCTGCTCGGCGCCCGGGAAGGTCTTGGGGAGCTTCACGTCCTTCTTGCCGGCGTACCGCTCCCGGTTGCGCTCCTCGGCCCGGGCGTCGTACTCACGGGAGGTCGCGGGCGCCCAACGGCCACGCCCTGTGCCCTGGCCCTGCTTCGGCCCGCCCTTGGCGCCGCCGCGCGCGGAGGCACCGCGCCCCGACTTCGGGCCCTCCGGGGAGGCGCCGGGGCCGACGTCGTAGCGCCGCTCCTCGGGGCGGGGCTTCTTCGGCCGGCCGCCCTGGTTGTCGTCGCGGTCGTTTCCGGCGCCGCGGTAGTTTCCGCGCCCGCCGGTGCCCGCACCGCGACCGCCGCTCCCGCCGCGACCACCGCTGTTCCCACCGCGGCCGCCGCTGTTGCCACCACGGCTCCCGCCGTTGTTTCCGCTGCTGTTCCTGCCGCTGCTGCTTCGCATCAAAGTTCCGTCGTCGTCGTGTCAGGCCTGGCCGACGTGGGGCCGTCGTCCGGATCCGGGGCGTCCGGATCGAACGAGGGTACGGCTTCCTGGGTCTCGGCCTCGATCGCCTCCGCCTCCGGGAGGAAGGGCGCGAGCTCCGGGAGCTCGTCCAGACCGCGCAGGCCCATCCGCTCCAGGAAGTAGTTCGTCGTCACGTACAGGATCGCACCTGTTTCGGGTTCCGTGCCCGCCTCCGCCACCAGGCCCCGCTGGAGGAGGGTGCGCATCACGCCGTCACAGTTCACTCCGCGCACCGCGGAGACCCGGCTGCGGCTGACCGGCTGGCGGTAGGCGACCACCGCCAGGGTCTCCAGCGCGGCCTGGGTGAGCCGGGCCTGCTGGCCGTCCAGGACGAACCGTTCCACGGCCGGGGCGTACGCGGCCCGGGTGTAGAACCGCCAGCCGTTCGCGACGTGCCGCAGCTCGAACCCGCGCCCCTGGGCGGCGTACTCCCCGGCCAGCTCCCTGAGCGCCTTGGTGATCTGCCGCTTGGGCCGTTCCAGGATCTTCGCCAGGTGCTCCTCGGTCGCCGGTTCGTCCACGACCATCAGGACGGCCTCCAAGGCCGGCTTCAGGTCGAGGTCGGCGACGCCGGGCAGCCCTGCCGGGGCCTCTTGGGTCTCCTCGCTCACGCCTTCTCCTCCTTGGGCGGCTCGGGCGGCCGGTCGAACTCGTCGGTCACCGTCGGCTCGGCCTCCCCCTCACCACCGGTCCACCGCACCAGAAGCTCCCCGAGCGCGGTCTCCTGGTCCAGCGCCACGGCCTTCTCCCGGTACAGCTCCAGCAGTGCCAGGAAGCGCGCCACGACGGTCAGGGTGCCGTCGGCATCCTCCACCAGCAGCCGGAAGCTGGCCTCACCGAGCTCCCTGAGCCGCGCGACGACGATCCCGGCCTGCTCCTGGACGCTCACCAGGGGCGCGTGGATGTGGTCGACGTAGACCTGCGGCTTGGGCTTGGGCTGCATCGCCTTCACGGCGAGCTTCGCGAACCCCTCGGCGCCGATGCTGATGACGACCTCGGGCAGCAGGTCGGCGTGGTGCGGTTCGAGGCCGACGGTACGGGGGTAGCGCCGGGCCTCCTCGTCGAGCCGCCGGTTGAAGATGTCCGCGATCTGTTTGTACGCGCGGTACTGCAGCAGCCGCGCGAAGAGCAGGTCCCGGGCTTCGAGCAGCGCGAGGTCGGCCTCGTCCTCCACTTCGGCGGCGGGCAGCAGCCGGGCCGCCTTGAGGTCGAGGAGCGTGGCGGCGACGACGAGGAACTCGGTCGTCTCGTCCAGGTCCCAGTCGGGCCCCATGGCCCGGATGTACGCCATGAACTCGTCGGTGACCTTGGAGAGCGCCACCTCGGTGACGTCCAGCTTGTGCTTGGAGATCAGCTGGAGCAGCAGATCGAAGGGTCCCTCGAAGTTGGCCAGCCGAACCTTGAAGACACCGTCGGGGGTCTCTTCTTGCGGTTCGCCGGCGGGGGGCTCCTTTGGGTCACCGTCGTCATTGTGGGCAGGCGTCCCGCCCGGCGGGCCGGGCGGGCGCAACGGCTCACCGGTCTCAGGCCCGGACTCGACCTCGGCCACAGACGGACCGACCGGCCCCCGCCCCAGCGCACGCCGACGCCCGGCGGAGCCACCGGGCCCGGAAGCGGAAGAGTCGTTCGAGGTCATAGCCCCCGCAGGCTACCGCCTACCGCCCACGCAGCCGGCGTACGAGAATGCTCGCGTCCCCACGGGACTCCAGATCCGCCAGCACCACGGCGACCGCCTCGCGGACGATCCGCCCCCGGTCCACCGCCAGTCCGTGCTCGCCCCGGAGCACCAGACGCGCGTGCTCCAGATCCATCAGCTCCTCGGCCGACACGTACACGGTGATCTTCTCGTCGTGCCGCTCCCGCCCACTGGGCCGCCGCGCGGGCGAGCGGCCACGCTTGCCCCGGGGCTGCCCGGCGTCGGAGGCAGAACCTTCCTGCGCCCCTCGACCACGCGCGGAGCGGCTGCGGGACTCGCCCTCCTCGGAGCCGTCGGCGTCGGCCGCCACATGCTCGGCCCCGTCGCCGTCCCCGCCCTGCGCGGGCACGGACTGCGGCGCGTCCTCGGACGCCGCGACCCCGTCGGACTCCCCCGCGGGAGCCGGTACCCGGGCCTCGCCGTTGGCCCCCCGCCGGGGAGTGGACGCCTGGAGCGCCATTCCCCCTGTCGTACGGAACAGTTCGTCGGCCCCCGGCAGACTCACTCGGCGTGACACCGGGCGAGCACCTCCCTGGCGAGCTGACGGTAGGCGGCGGCACCGACGGAGTTGGAGGCGTACGTGGTGATCGGCTCTCCGGCGACCGTGGTCTCCGGGAAGCGGACCGTGCGCCCGATGACCGTGTGGTAGACGTGGTCGTCGAACGCCTCGACGACACGCGCGAGCACCTCACGGCTGTGAACCGTGCGCGAGTCGTACATGGTCGCGAGGATCCCGTCGAGCTCGAGCTCCGGGTTGAGCCGCTCCTGGACCTTCTCGATGGTCTCCGTCAGCAGTGCGACACCGCGCAGCGCGAAGAACTCGCACTCCAGAGGCACTATCACCTTGTGCGCGGCCGTCAGGGCGTTGACCGTGAGGAGGCCGAGCGAGGGCTGACAGTCGATCACGATGTAGTCGTAGTCGGCCATGAGCGGCTTGAGGGCACGCTGCAATGTCGACTCTCGGGCGACCTCGGAGACCAGCTGGACCTCCGCCGCCGACAAGTCGATATTGCTCGGCAGCAGGTCCATGTTGGGGACCGCGGTCTTCAGCAGGACCTCGTCGGCCGCCATGCCCCGCTCCATGAGCAGGTTGTAGACGGTGAGGTCGAGCTCCATCGGGTTGACACCGAGACCCACCGACAGCGCGCCCTGCGGGTCGAAGTCCACGAGCAGCACGCGCCGGCCGTACTCCGCGAGCGCGGCACCCAGGTTGATGGTCGACGTGGTCTTGCCGACGCCGCCCTTCTGGTTGCACATCGCGATGATCTTCGCGGGGCCGTGGTCGGTCAGCGGGCCCGGGATCGGGAAGTACGGCAGCGGGCGTCCGGTCGGGCCCACGCGCTCACGGCGCTGGCGGGCCGCGTCGGGCGCGAGCGTGGCCGCGTACTCCGGATCCGGCTCGTACTCGGCGTCGGGGTCGTAGAAGTGCCCCTCGGGCAGTTCGTCGTAGTCGGCGAAGTGGTTGTGGGGCGCGCCACTTCCGTCGCCGGCCATGGCGTTCACGTGATGGCCATCCATGCTCTGGTGTGCTGTCCGCAGGGTCTGCGGACGACTCTGGTGGGCTGCGAAGGTGCGCACCGCGACGGAGCCGACAGCCTCGAACCCCGCGTGGCCCTGGGCCTCGGCAGGCATTCCTGGTTGACCACCCCCGGGAGAAAATGTCGACTCATTCACAAGTCGTCTTACCTCCTTGGTGACCAGGAAACTTCTAGACAAGGTCAGCGTGGCACCATGCCGACGGTTGGCGACTCTATGGCGTGTCGGGTGTTCACAGCAACACAATCCGCCGGACCCGGCAGGATGTGTCGGCAATGAAACATCCCGCTGTCAAGGGCGTACGGCAGTCGCACGGCAGGTTTCGCCGGTGTACGAATCGGTTCAAGGGTTACGTTCGACGCGAGTTGACCGAGAGTCGCAAAGTGACCATACACACATGTGGCCGGACCTTGTGGGCAAGGTCCGGCCGCATGTGCCTCGTTGACGCGCCTTGTTGACGTATCGCCTTTACGAAAAGGTGACTTAGCTCTCTGCCGAGGTCAGCGGCTCAGCCGAGCAGGGTCTCGAGCTCCACGTGCTCCAGGCCGTGGGCCTCCGCGACCTCGCGGTAAACGACCTTGCCGTCATGGGTGTTGAGGCCCTTGGCGAGCGCGGGGTCGCGGCGCAGCGCCTCCACCCAGCCGCGGTCGGCGAGTTCGACGATGTAGGGCAGCGTCGCGTTGGTGAGCGCGTAGGTCGAGGTGTTGGGCACCGCGCCGGGCATGTTGGCGACGCAGTAGAAGACCGAGTCGTGCACCTGGAAGGTCGGCTCGGCGTGGGTGGTCGGGCGGGAGTCCTCGAAGCAGCCGCCCTGGTCGATCGCGATGTCGACAAGGACACTTCCGGGCTTCATGCGGGACACCAGCTCGTTGGTGACCAGCTTCGGGGCCTTGGCGCCCGGGATGAGGACGGCGCCGATGACGAGGTCGGCGTCCAGGACGGCCTTCTCCAGCTCGAAGGCGTTGGACATGATCGCCCGGACCTTGGTGCCGAAGACCTTGTCGGCCTCGCGCAGCTTGTTGATGTCCCGGTCGAGCAGCGTGACGTGGAAGCCCATGCCGACGGCGATCTGGGTGGCGTTCCAGCCGGAGACCCCGCCGCCGATGACGACGGCCCGCGCGGGCTGGGTGCCGGGGACACCGCCGGGCAGGACACCGCGGCCGCCGACCGAGCGCATCAGGTGGTAGGCGCCGACCTGCGGGGCCAGCCGGCCCGCGACCTCGGACATCGGGGCGAGCAGCGGGAGCGCGCGGGAGGGCAGCTCGACGGTCTCGTAGGCGATCGCGGTGGTGCCGGACTCGATGAGCGCGTCGGTGCACTCCTTGGAGGCGGCCAGGTGCAGGTAGGTGAAGAGCGTCTGGTCCTTGCGCAGCCGGTGGTACTCCTCGGCGACGGGCTCCTTGACCTTCAGTAGCAGGTCGGCGGTGGCCCACACCTCGTCGGCGGTGTCCAGGATCTGGGCGCCCTCGGCGACGTACTCCTCGTCCGGGATCGAGGAGCCGATACCGGCGCCGCGCTCGATGACGACCTGGTGGCCGTGGCGCACCAGCTCGTGCACACCGGCGGGGGTGATGGCCACCCGGAACTCGTTGTTCTTGACCTCGCGGGGGATGCCGACCTTCACGTGGATCACGGTCCTTGGCTCAGAGTGTGTGGGGCAATACGACACATACCCGGGCATGCATGGGCACACCAGGAGACACCGCAGGAGAAGGTGCGGCAGAGCCAGTCTAATGAAGGTGTTCTCTCTGTCTAGCCTTTCATTGCATCAATCTTCTGCGGATGTACTACGGATTTCGCAGGCGTCAGCGTCTTGTTTCGGCTCATCGACCTGCGAGGACCCGGGTTCCCCCTCGGAAAGCTCCTCACTCAGCAGCCGTTCTGCGGCGCCGCGGTGCAGTTGCGCGGCCGCCGGATCGCCCAGGTGTTCCAGGGTGTCGGCGATCCGCAGCTGGAGCGCTGCCTGGAGCCGGACGTCCTCCGCGCGCCGGGCCCACTCCACGGCGTCCTGGCAGGTGCGCAGCGACTCCTCGGGGTGTCCGGCGTACTCCTGGACCCGGGCGAGTTCGCTCAACGCCCGTGCGTGGGCCGCGACATCGCCGTTCTTGCGGTGCCCGGCGAGCGCGGCCCGCCAGTTCCTGACCGCTTCGCCGTAGCGGCCGGCGTAGGTGTGCGCGGCGGCGATCCGGCCGTACAGCCGGGCGGCCTCCGCGCGCTCGTCCCGGGCCAGCCTCTGGGCGAGGGCCCGGCCGAACCAGTCGGCGGCCCGGTCGTAGTCCCCGAGTTCCAGATGCGCACCGCCTACGGATTCCATCGCGCGGCCGGTCGCGTACGGGTCATTCGCCTGCCGTCCGGCGTCCAGAGCCGCCCGGTAGCGGGTCAGTGCCTCCCGGGTCCGGCCGGTCTGGGCGTCCAGGTCGGCGAGGTTCAGCAGGGCCGCGGCCTTCTCGCGGGGCAGCGCGCGCCGCTCGGCCACGTCGAGGACGAGGCCGTGGATGCCGTAGAGGTCGGGGGCGGCGGCCTTGGTGCCGAAGTGGGCCACCATGGTGCGCACGAGCTGCGACATCAGGCGCCTGGCCAGGGTGTCCAGCTCCCCGTCGGCGACCGCGAGCCGGGCCGCGGCGAGCAGGGCGGGCCTGCGGACGCGCAGCCAGTCCTCGGCGGCCCTGGGGCTCGGGAAGCGCAGCGAGCGGGGCATGCCCTGGAGTTTCTTGTGGGCGTCCGGGTTGTCGGTCTCGGTGATCGCGCGGGAGGACTGGAGCAGCCGTACGGTCCGCTCCAGCATCCGGGCGCGGGCCAGCTGGAGCTCGGCGGGGCGCTCCTGGGTGTCGGCGAGGGCCTTGAGCAGCGGGTGCAGACAGCCGGGGACCTCGTACTGCGGCAGCGGGGAGTCCACGGCGTGCAGCAGGCCGAGCGCGACGAAGTCGTCGAGGGTGGAACGGGCGCCGCCCACCGAGCAGCCGGCGAGCGCGGAAGCGGTGTGCGGGTCGACGAGGCCGGCCGGGGCGAGGGAGAGCAGTCGCAGTATCCGGGCGGCGGGGGCGGGCAGGGAGGTGTGGACGAGCTTGAAGACCCGGCTGAGCGGGGTTCCCTCGTCACTCTCCGCATGCAGCTGCTTGGACAGATCGGCCACGGCGGCCTTGGGCCGGGCGGCGAGCCAGCCCCCGGCCAGCATCAGTGCGGCGGGATGCGCCTGGCACTCCTCGACCAGTTGCTCGGCCGCGCGGGGGTCCACGGTGATGCGGACCGACCCGGTGTGCCGGGACAGCAACTCCAGCGCGGACTTGGTGTCCAGGCCGCCGACGGTGCACGGCCGGACGTCCGCGATCCCGGTCAGCGGGCCCCCGGACACGGCCACGACCAGGCACTCCGGAGTGTCCGGAAGCAGGGCGTCCACCTGTTCCGCGGCCACCGCGTCGTCCAGCAGGAGCAGCGCGCGCCGGTCGGCGAGGGCCTCGCGCAGGGTCTCGGAGAGGTCGTCCTCGGTGGCTCCCGCGGGCGCCTTCACGTCCAGCTCGGTGAGCAGGTCCCGGGCCACCTGCGCGACCGGAACAGGGGTGCCGTCGGGCTCGCTCAGCCGGGCGCGCAGCACCCCGTCCTCGTAACGCTCAGCGACCGCGCGGACGAGTTCCTCGGCGAGCGCGGTACGCCCCGAGCCGGGACGTCCCGCGATGAGCAGCACGCGCGCGCGAGGTGCTTTCCGGCCCGCGAGGGTGTCCAGTCCGGCGCGCTCGATGTCGGCGCACAGTTCCTTCAACTCCCGTGTCCGCCCCAGGAAATGATCCTCGCCGGACAGCCGTACGCCCTCCGCGTCCACCGCCTGATCCGTCACGGGCCACACTCCCGTCCCACCGCACGCGCAAAGCCCGCCGGTAACCCCGGAACGGGCACCAAAAGCCTAGTTCACGCTGTGCAACGTTCCTGGCGGAGCGCGGCGGTGAGGGCTGAAGAGTCCCTCGATCGGATCAACGGATCATAGGATCGCCGGTCTTGGCAGTACCGCCAGGGGCGCGGGGAACTGCGCGATCAGCCCCCACGAACCCGCATTCCGCCACGGACCGCTACGACCGCGGCGCAACCCGAGAAACCGTCACGCCTCAAACGGCCGCGCAGGCCACTCCGCCTCAGCAGGACGCAACCCGTCCAACCCACCGGAGGCCCGCGCGGCGACCAGCGCCAGCACGCCCACCACCAGGCAGTCGTTGTGCAACTCCCCCGCCAGCACCCCCCGCACCAACTCCGGCACGGACACGCGCGCGTACTCCAGGTCGATCTCCTCGTGCTCGACCTCGAAGCGCTCACCGTCGGCCTCGGACAGCCCCCGCGCCAGGAAGATCCGGATCGCCTCGTCGGAGCCCCCCGGCGACGTGTAGACATCCGTCAGCACCCGCCAGTCCTCCGCCTTGACGTGCGCCTCCTCGTACAGCTCCCGCTGCGCCGCGTGCAGCGGGTTCTCCCCCGGCACGTCGAGGAGTCCCGCCGGGATCTCCCACAGCTTCTGCCGTACGGGGTGCCGGTACTGCCGGATGAGCAGCACCCGGTCCTCGTCGTCGAGGGCGAGGACGGCCACGGACCCCGGGTGGACCTGGTAGTCGCGGTGGACCACCGAGCCGTCGGGCATGACCACCTCGTCCGTGCGGACGGAGGTCTTGTTGCCCACGAAGGGGGTCCGGGTCCCCCGGATCTCCCACTCTTCCGGGGTGTCCTTGATCGTCATGCCCTGTCCTTCCCCACGTGCAAAAGAAGCCGGGACGCCCGCTGTTGAATGCGCGCGCCCCGGCCACCGTACAACTGTCGTGTCAGTTCGAAGTCTTCCGCTCGACCGACGCCTTCACGAGGCCCGCGAAGAGCGGATGCGGACGTGTCGGGCGCGAGCGCAGCTCCGGGTGGGCCTGCGTGGCGACCAGATAGGGGTGGACATCGCGCGGGTATTCGACGTATTCGACGAGCTTGCCGTCCGGCGAGGTGCCGGAAAACAGGATGCCCGCCTTCTTTTCGAGCTCCGCGCGGTAGGCGTTGTTCACCTCGTAGCGGTGCCGGTGCCGCTCCTCGACGTACTCCTTGCCGTCGTACACCTCGCGGACGATGGAGCCCTCGGCGAGCTTGGCCGGGTACATGCCGAGCCGCATGGTGCCGCCCATGTCGCCCTCACCGGCGACGATGTCGAGCTGCTCGGCCATGGTGGAGATGACCGGGTGGGCGGTCGCGGAGTCGAACTCGGTGGAGTTGGCGTCCGGGATGTCGGCCAGGTTCCGCGCGGCCTCGATCACGATGCACTGGAGGCCCAGGCACAGGCCGAGGAGCGGGATCCTGTTCTCGCGGGCGTACTTGATCGCGCCGACCTTGCCGAGCACACCGCGGTCGCCGAAGCCGCCCGGGATGCAGATGCCGTCGACGTCACCGAGCTGGGCTGCGGCGCCGGCCGGGGTCTTGCAGTCGTCGGAGGTGACCCACTTGATCTTGACACGGGCCTTGTTGGCGAAGCCGCCCGCGCGCAGCGCCTCGGTGACCGAGAGGTAGGCGTCGGGCAGGTCGATGTACTTGCCGACCAGGGCGAGGGTGATCTCGTGGTCGGGGTTGTGGACGCGGTCGAGCAGGTCGTCCCAGGTCGTCCAGTCCACGTCCCGGAACGGCAGGTCCAGCTTGCGGACGACATAGGCGTCCAGGCCCTCGCCGTGCACGGTCTTCGGGATGTCGTAGATCGAGCGGGCGTCGGGGCAGGCGACCACGGCGGCCTCGTCGACGTCGCACATCAGCGAGATCTTGCGCTTGATGGCGGTGGGGACCTCGCGGTCGCAGCGGAGCACGATCGCGTCCGGCTGGATACCGATGTTCCGCAGGGCCGCAACCGAGTGCTGGGTCGGCTTCGTCTTCAGCTCACCCGAGGGGCCGATGTACGGCAGGAGCGAGATATGGACGACGAAGACGTTGTCACGGCCGACCTCGTGACGGACCTGGCGGACCGTCTCCAGGAACGGCAGCGACTCGATGTCGCCGACGGTGCCGCCGACCTCGGTGATCACCACGTCGACCTCGTCGGTCGCCATGCGCCGGATGCGGTGCTTGATCTCGTTGGTGATGTGCGGGATGACCTGCACGGTGTCACCCAGGTACTCGCCGCGCCGCTCCTTGGCGATCACCGTGTTGTAGACCTGACCGGTGGTGACGTTGGCGGAGCCGTCCAGGTCGCGGTCGAGGAAGCGCTCGTAGTGGCCGATGTCCAGGTCGGTCTCGGCGCCGTCGTTGGTGACGAACACCTCGCCGTGCTGGAAGGGGTTCATCGTGCCCGGGTCGACGTTGAGGTACGGGTCGAGCTTCTGCATGACGACGCGCAGGCCCCGCGCCTTGAGCAGCATGCCGAGGCTGGAAGCCGTCAGGCCCTTGCCGAGCGAGGAGGCGACACCCCCGGTGACGAAGATGTGCTTGGTCGTCGTGGTGCTGTTTCGAAAAACAGGGGGCATGGCCAAGAGGGGGCTCCCGTGGTCGCGATCTGGAGGTGCGGTTCGGGGGTCTGGCGCCCACCGGTCCACGGGCTACCAGGGTATCAGCGCCGTGAGGAGATGGCTTCCGGCCACGCTCCGCACACAAGCCGACACGGACCCGCACGAGCGCACCGGTTTCTCACCCGTTGCTCACCCGTTCGGCCCAGCCGCGTTGTCCCGAGCGGCACACAGATCATCTACGTGCGTCGTATCCTGCTCGGACACTCGCTGCCGAGCCCGGCCGGAAACACGGGACCACCCCCACCCGTAAGACCCGGAACAACGAGAGCTCGTCAGTTCGTTGAGCAACAGTTGTCGTTTTGCCTCACAGCTGCATGACTGTTTTGCTTCACCGCTCAACGACGCATTACAACGACCCCCTTGACCGCACCAAGCGACAGCCCCCTTTTTCCTTCAGGGGGTGACGTGGCCGTTCGACTGGAGTTGCACGTGGCCGGGCGCATCGAAGACTACGCACTCATCGGAGACATGCAGACCGCGGCGCTGGTCTGCCGGGACGGCACAGTGGACTGGCTGTGCCTGCCCCGCTTCGACTCGCATGCCATCTTCGCCGGCCTGCTGGGCACCGAGGAGCACGGCTTCTGGAGGCTCGGCCCCGCGCACGCGGCCGACGCCGAGCCCCCCACGGCGGCCCGGCGCACCTACCGCGGCGACTCCCTGATCCTGGAATCGGAGTGGGACACCTCACGCGGCACGGTCAGGGTGACGGATTTCATGCCCCCGCGTGACGGCGCCCCCCAGCTGATCCGGATCGTGGAGGGCGTCTCGGGCCGCGTGCCCATGCGCTCGGCCCTCCGGATGCGTTTCTCCTACGGCCGGGTCGTCCCCTGGGTCCACAAGCACGAGGGCCGCACGGTCGCCGTGGCGGGCCCCGACTCGGTGTGGTTCGACACCGACTGCGAGACCTACGGCAAGTCCCTGACCACGTACTCGGACTTCACGGTCGCCCCGGGTGACCGGATCGCGTTCACCATCTCCTGGGAGCCCTCGCACAAGCAGCCGCCGCCGCTCCCGGAGCCCGAGCAGTCCCTGGAGGCGACCGAGGACTTCTGGCGCGAGTGGGTCGAGCACTGTACGTACCACGGCCCTTACCGCGAGGCGGTGATCCGCTCCCTGATCACCCTCAAGGCGCTCACCTACGCCCCCACGGGCGGCATCGTGGCGGCCCCGACCACCTCGCTCCCCGAGGACATCGGCGGCGTCCGCAACTGGGACTACCGCTACACCTGGCTGCGGGACGCGGCCATCACCCTGTCCTCGCTGCTGCGCACCGGCTACCGCGAGGAGGCCCGCGCCTGGCGCGAGTGGCTGCTCAGAGCGGTCGCAGGCGACCCCGAGAACCTCCAGATCATGTACGGCATCGCGGGCGAGCGCGAGCTGGGCGAGGCCGAGCTGGACTGGCTGCCCGGCTACGAGAACTCCGCGCCGGTCCGGGTCGGCAACGGCGCCGCGCACCAGCTCCAGCTGGACGTGTACGGCGAGGTCACCGAGGCCCTGCACCTCGGCCACATGACGGGCCTGGCCCGCAACGACTACGCCTCCATCCTCCAGCTCAAGTTGATCCGCTACCTGGAGGACCACTGGAACGAGCCGGACGAGGGCATCTGGGAGGTGCGCGGCCCGCGCCGCCACTTCGTGCACTCCAAGGTGATGGCCTGGGTCGCGGTGGACCGCACCATCAAGCTGATCGAGTCCGGTGACGCGGACGGCCCGCTGGAGAAGTGGCGCGACCTGCGCGACGACATCCACCGGGACGTCTGCGAGAAGGGCTACGACAAGGAGCGCAACACCTTCACGCAGTCCTACGGCTCGAAGGAGCTGGACGCGAGCCTGCTGCTCATCCCGCAGATGGGCTTCCTGCCGCCCGACGACAAGCGCGTCATCGGCACCATCGAGGCGATCCAGCGCGAGCTGTCCACGCCGGACGGCTTCATCCTGCGCTACCCGACCTCCAGCGGCGAGGAGAACGTCGACGGTCTCCCCGGCGACGAAGGGGCCTTCCTGGCCTGCTCGTTCTGGATGGCGGACGACCTCGCGATGATCGGCCGCGTGGACGAGGCGAGGAAGCTCTTCGAGAAGCTGCTCTCGCTGCGCAACGACCTCGGTCTGCTCGCCGAGGAGTGGGACCCGCGTCTCAAGCGCCAGGTCGGCAACTTCCCGCAGGCCTTCAGCCACGTCCCGCTCATCGACACGGCGCTGCGCCTGACGGCGTCGGGGGCGTACGGCGGCTGAACAGGACCGGAGCGCCGGGCCCGCCTAGGCTGGGAGCCAACAGCCCCTGCACGAAAGGGGGCGCCCCATGGCATCCCCGTCGAAGGCGGGCGCGGCTCTCACCGCGCTGCGCGAGGATCTGACCGGCGACGTGCTCGCCCCTGACGACCCGGGCTACGACGAGGCCCGGACCGTCTTCAACGCGATGATCGACCGCAGGCCCGCGGCGATCGCGCAGTGCGTGAACGAGGACGACGTCGTACGGGCCGTCCGCTTCGCCCGTGACCTGGACCTGCCGATCGCGGTGCGTGGCGGCGGGCACAGCGTGGCCGGGACGGCGGTGAACGACGGCGGCCTGGTCGTGGATCTGCGCCACATGCGCGCCGTGGCCGTCGATCCGGCCGCGGAGGCGGTCCGCGTCGCGGGCGGCGCCACGATGAGCGACCTGGACCGGGCCTGCGAGCCCCACGCCCTGGCCACCACCGGCGGCCGGGCCTCGACCACCGGGGTCGGCGGCTTCGTCCTGGGCGGCGGCTCCGGCTGGCTGGACCGCTGGTGCGGGCTCGCCGTCGACAACCTGCTCGGCGTCGAACTGGTCACCGCGGACGGCGAGCGCGTCCACGCGAGCGCCGACGAGCACCCCGACCTGTTCTGGGGCCTGCACGGCGGCGGCGGCAACTTCGGCATCGCGACCGCGATCACCCTGAAGCTGCACCGGCTGCCCGAGTTCTCCATCGCGCTGCTGCTGTACCAGCCGGAGTTCGGCCCGGAGGTGGTCCGCACCTACCGGGAGGTGATCGCCCACGGCCCCGACGAGGCGAGCGGCGCCGTCCTGTACATCACCGGCCCGCCCGAGGAGTTCGTCCCGCCCCACCTCGTCGGCACCCTCCTGTGCGGTGTGCTGCTGACGTACGTCGGCGGCGAGGCGGACATGCGCAAGGTGGCCGAACCACTGCTGGCGCTGCCGCACGAGACGGAGGTCGTCGGGACGATGCCGTACGCCGACGTCCAGTGCATGATCGACGACCCGCCGGGGATGCGGAACTACTGGTCGGCGGAGTACCTCACGGAACTGCCCGACGCGTACGTGGACCTCTACTGCGCCCGCGCGCAGTCCATGCCGGTGCCCTCCGGCAGCATCCACGCCCTGTTCCCGCTCGGCGGCGCGATCGCCGACGGCCCGCGCGAGTGGCCCGTGCCCTACCGTGACGCCCCCTGGGGCCTGCACCCCTTCGGGATGTGGGAGGACCCGGCCGACGACGAGCGGGGCGTCCAGTGGGTCCGGGACGTCCGCGCCGACGCCCGGCCGTGGAGCACGGGTGCGGTCTACCTCAACTTCATCGGCGACGAGGGCGCCGACCGGGTGGTGGCCGGCATGGGCACCGCGAACACCCGCCGCCTGGCCGAGGTGAAGCGCCGCTACGACCCGGACAACGTGTTCCGCTTCAACCACAACATCAGGCCGGCCTGAGCGCCGTCAGCGTACGTTCGCCGCCGGGGTCGCCCGCCGTGGCCGGCACCAGGGCGACCTCGTCAAGGCCGGCCTCGGCATAGGCGGCGATCCGCTCCCGTACGGCGTCCAGGTCGCCCACCAGACCGACCGTGCCCGCGGCCGCGGCGGGCAGCGCCCGCACCAGGGTCTCCCGGTCGGCCCCGCGCGCTGCCAGCTCCACCGCGTCGCCGAACCCGGCCCCGGCGAACACCTCGCTGTACCCCGGCACGGTCAGGTAGCCGGCGATGCTCCCCAGCACCTGCGCGAGGGACTCCGGCTCGGGGTCGACGGCGGCGGGCAGCCACGCGGCGAGCGTGGGCGCCGTACGGCCCGCCTCGACGGCCGCCGCGTCCAGCTGTGCGCGCAGCGCCCGCACCTGCTCCGGCGAGACCACGTCCAGCAGCATGCGGTCGGCGTGCGCGGCGGCCGTGGCGATCGCGCGGGGCCCGAACGCGGCCACCGTGAGCGAACCCCCGGGCGGCGGCAGACGCCGGCGGAAGGAACTGCCCGGCACGACCGGTTCACCGAGAGAACCGTGCAGAAACCGTCGTACGGCTGCCGCGTGCTCCTCCAGGACGGCGGCGGGGCGGGTCCTCGGCCGGTCGTGCACGCCCTCCACCACCCGCTTGCTGGAGGTGCCCAGCGCCACCCCGACCGGCCGGCCGACGAGGGCCGCGACCGAGGCGGCTCCCCGGGCCGAGGTGTACGGGTCGCGTACGGACACCGGCACCGGTCCCGCCGTCAGCGCGACCCGCTCGGTGGCCCGCCCGATCGCGGTGGCGAGGACGAAGGAGTCCCAGGTGGGGCCCTCCCCCGCCCAGACCTCCCGGTACCCGAGCCGGTCGGCGGTCACGGCCACCCGCATCGGCTCCTCGACCGGAGTGTCGTCCTCCCGTGCCACGGCCACCACGCTGAAGTCCATGCACCGGCCGCTACCCCGCCCCTGCCGCCCGCACGCCTCGGGTAGCGTCCGGCTCATGGACAGCGCTACGAACAGCGGATTCGACACCCAGGGCGCCGGGATCACCGTGCGGCGCGCGCTGGAGCTGCCCGGGCTGCGCAGCGGGCTCCCGGAGATCCTCGCGGGCGCCGACCGGCTGCACCGGAGCGTGCGCTGGGTGCACGCGGGCGAGGTGCCGAACATCGCCTCCCTGCTGAAGGGCGGGGAGCTGCTGCTGACCACGGGCTACGGGCTCGGCACCCGTCCGGCCGACCAGCGCGCGTTCGTGCGCACGCTGGCCGAGCGGGGCATCGCGGCCCTGGTCGTCGAGCTGGGTCCGCGCTTCACCCGGCTGCCCGCGGCCCTCGTCGACACGGCCCGCGCGACCGGTCTGCCGCTCGTGCAGCTGCACCGCGAGGTGCCGTTCGTGACGGTCACCGAGGAGATCCACACCGAGATCGTCAACGGTCACTACGCCCTGCTCCAGCGGGCCGAGGAGGTGTACCGCCGCTGTACGGAGGCCCTGCTGGGCGGCGGCGGTGTGCCGCAGGTCCTCGGCATCCTGGCCGACTTCGGCGGCAATCCGGTCTTCCTGGAGACGACCGACGGGCGGCTCCTGTACGCCGCCGGGGCCGGACCCGAGGGCGCCGACCCGCTCCAGGTCTGGGAGGGGCTGCGCGGCCAGCACAAGGACTCGCCGCCGGCCGGGTCGGTCCTCGTGGACGTGCCCGGCGGTGGGCCCGGCACGGGGTCGGTGCGGGCGCGGCTGGTGCTGCTGCCCGTTCGGGGGCCGATGGGCCCGGTGCACCGGATGGCGGCCGAACGCGCCGCGGGCATCCTGGCCGTGGTCCTGATGCAGGCCCGCCAGGAGGAGGAGCTGGCGGCCCGCGGGCGCGGTGACTTCCTCACCGACCTCGCGGAGGGCCGGATCACGGCGGAGGACGCGCCCGCGCAGGCGCGCGTGCTGGGCTTCCGGCCGGGCGGCGGCCCGCTGCTGCCCGTGGTGATGCACCTCGGCTCCTCGGGCGGCGGCTGGACGGTCCTGGCCCGGGCGGTCTCCGAGGAACTGGCCTCGGTCGGGGTGCCGGTCCTGCTCGGCGTACGGCCCGTCGAGGGCCGCGTCCTGGTCCTGCTGGGCCTGCGCTCGGACTCGGAGCGGCCGACGGTGGCGGACCGGGTCGCGGCGGCTCTCAGGGCGGGCCTGGAGCGCGCCGGGATGCAACGGCCGGGCGACCGGCCGCCCGTGGTCGTGGTGGGCGTGGCGGGCAGCTGGGCGGCGGCCTCGGCCGGCCTGCGGCACGCGGCCGAGACGGCGACGGCGGCCCAGGGCCTGTCGGACCGCCCCTGGTACGACGCCCGCCGCCTCGACATCGACCTGCTGCTGTGGCGGCTGCGCGACCACCCGGACCTGGCGGCCTTCGTGGACCGCGCCATCGGCCCCCTGCGCGCCCACGACGACCGCTCCAAGCCGCCGCTGCTGCCCACCTTGCAGACCTACCTGGCGCACGCCGGCCGCAAGGCGGAAACGGCCCGCGAACTCCATCTCAACCGGCAGACCCTCTACAACCGCCTCGCCCGCATCGGCGAGTTGCTCGGCACCGACCTCGACGACCCGCAGACGGTCCTGGCGTTGAGCCTGGCGCTGCGGGCCCGCCGGCACGTGCCCTAGTTCTGGTGCCTGGACCTCAGATCGGCCGGGGCTGCGTCAACTCGTCGTAGACGCTCAGCACTTGCGCGACGGTCTCGTCCTCGGTGGGCCAGGTCGCCGCCTGCCGCACCCCCCGCTCCCGCAGCAGCTCCTGCCGCTCGGGGTCACCGAGCAGCCGTACGACGGCCTCGGCGAGCGCCTCCGAGTCGCCGTACGGGACGAGTTCGGCGGCGTCACCGACGAGTTCGGGGATCCCGCCGACCGCGGTCGCGACGAGCGGTACGCGCGCGTGCAGCGCCTCCTGGGCGAGGACGGACCGCGCCTCCAGGCGGCTGGGCAGCAGCGCGAGGTCGGCGGCGGTGAGCAACTCGGCGACGTCGTCACGGCGTCCGATGAGCCGGACGGGCAACCCCTCGTCCTCGATACGTTGCTGAAGGACCGTCCGCAGCGGCCCCTCCCCGGCGACGACGACCAGCGGCACGGGGTCGAGCCGGCGCCACGCGCGGGTGGCGTCCAGCAGGGTCTCGTAGCCCTTGTGCCGCTCCAGAGCCCCGACGGCCATCAGCAACGGCCGCCCGGTGGCCCCGAGTTCGGCCCGCAGCTTGGGCCGTAGCCGGTCCGGGTCCTCCTGGTCGACGGCCCCTCGCGGTCCGGGCAGGGCGACGGCGGCGAGGCGGGCGTCGCGGGCACCGGTCCTGCGGGCCCGGTCCACGAGCGCCGAGGTGGACCCGAGCACCACGGCGGCCGCCTTCACGACCCGGCGTTCCAGGAGGCGCACGAAATGGGCCCGGGCGCCCTCCGCGTACGCCCGGTCGTGCCAGGTGACGACCAGCGGAGTCCGGCGCCCGCTGAGCGCGAGTACCGCGCGGAACGAGGCGTGCAGTCCGTGCGCGTGCACGAGGTCGGCGTCCGAGCAGACCGCCCGCAGTATGGCGACGGAGGTCGGGTCACTGCTCCGCGGCACATGCACGTGCTCAGCGCCGGCCCCGCTGAAGTCGTAGGCGCGGTCCGCCTCGGCGGGGGCGCACACCGTGACCCGCACGCCCCGCGCGACGAGCCCCGAGGTCAGGGAGCGCACATGCGCGCTGCTGCCGGCATTGCCGCCGCCCAGCACCTGCACGGTGCGCAGCGAGGACTGGCCGTGCGGTGCGTGGCTGCTCACGGGGGTCACGTGGCCGGGCTCCTGGTTCGGGTCGGACGGTCACGAGGAAACGTACAGAAGGTGTCGAGCGGGGGGTGTACCGCGCGCTTCCTACGCGTGATGGGTTCTCTGCCAAGGATGCCAGGACGCACGGGTGTTCCGTGCATGCGGAGAACCGGGGAAGGGCACGCACGGCGAGTCGGGTTCACTCACACGAGTGATGCACCCCTCACGCGTCCGCCCGAGCCGTCGCCAGCAACTCCTCCGCGTGTGCCCGGGCCGTCTCCGAGTCCTCCTGGCCGGCGAGCATCCGGGACAGCTCGCGCACCCGTTCCTCGCCCTCCAGCACCTTCACCCCGGACCGGGTGACGGACCCGTCGTTGGTCTTCTCGACCAGCAACTGCCGATCGGCGAAGGCCGCGACCTGGGGAAGGTGGGTCACCACGACGACCTGCGCGGTCTTCGCGAGCCGCGCGAGGCGCCGGCCGATCTCGACCGCCGCCTTGCCGCCGACACCGGCGTCGACCTCGTCGAAGAGATACGTCGGCACGGGGTCGGTCCCCGCGAACACGACCTCGACGGCCAGCATCACGCGCGAGAGCTCGCCACCGGACGCGCCCTTGGCGATGGGCCGCGCCGGGGCGCCCGGGTGCGGGGCCAGCAGCAGTTCGACCTCGTCGACACCGGCCGGCCCGTAGGCGACGGGACGACCGCCGACCTCCACACCCTCCGGGTCCTCGGTCTGCCGGATGGCGAAGGACACCCGCGCGTGGGGCATCGCCAGTGACGCCAGCTCTGCCGTCACCGCCGCCGCGAACCTCTCCGCGGCCTCCGATCGTGCGTCCGTCAACGCCTGCGCGAGTCCACCCAGTTCGGCCCTGAGCGCGTCCCGCTCGGCGGTCAGCTCGTCGATCCGCTCGTCGTCGCCGTCGAGCTCGGTGAGCCGCGCGGCGCTCCGCTCGGCCCAGGCCAGCACGGCGGCCACGTCCTCGCCGTACTTCCGCGTCAGCGCGGTGAGCGCGGCCCGCCGCTCCTCGACGGCGGACAGCCGCAGCGGATCGGCGTCCAGGTCGTCGGCGTACCCGGCCAGCTCCCCGGCCACGTCGCCCAGCAGGATCCCGATCTCCCCGATCCGGTCGGCCAGCGCGGACAGGGCGGGGTCGTGCGACCGTACGGCTTCCAGGGCCCGCTGGGCGCCCGCCACGAGCGTGGCCGCGTCGATCCCCTCCGGGTCCTCGGGATTGCCCGCGAGGGCGGCATGAGCGGCCGTGGCGGCGGACGACAGGGCCTCGGCGTGCCCCAGCCGCTCCGCCTCCTCCGCCAGCTCGACGTCCTCGCCGGCCCGTGGCTCCACGCCGGCGATCTCGTCGAGCCCGTACCGCAGCATGTCGGCTTCCTGGGCCCGCTCACGCGCGCGTGTGACGATCTCGTCCAGCTCGGCGGAGACGGCCCGCAGCCGCCGGTAGGCCTCGGTGTACTTGGCCAGCGGCACGGCCACCGCGTCCCCGGCGTACCGGTCGAGCGCCTGCCGCTGCCGGGTCAGCTTGAGCAGCCCCTGCTGATCGGTCTGCCCGTGCACGGCGACCAGCTCATCCGCGAGCTCCGCGAGCACCCCGACGGGCACCGACCGCCCGCCGAGATGCGCCCGGGACCGCCCTTCGGCGGAAACGGTACGGCTGATCAGCAGCGCCCCGTCGTCGAGCTCCGCCCCGGCCTCCTCGGCCCGTACGACCACGGAGTCCCCGGCGGACACGGTGATCCGCCCCTCCACGACCGCCTTCTCGGCCCCGATCCGCACGAGCGCCGCGTCAGCCCGCCCGCCGAGCAGCAGCCCGAGGCTGGTGACCACCATGGTCTTGCCCGCACCCGTCTCACCGGTGACAGCGGTGAACCCGGGCGACAGCTCGACGACAGCGTCATCGATGACTCCGAGCGACCGTATCCGCATCTCTTCCAGCACGGTGAAGACCTTACGAGGTCGGGGCGGGCGAGTGCGAGGTGCCCTGTTCACTCGGGCGAGTGGAGGTTCTTCAGGGGCGCGGGGAACTGCGCGACCAGCCACATGCGGCCTTGTGTCGCGCACACCCCACAAGCCACCCCCTACGGAGCGCTAGTGAGGCGCCCCCCGCCACCCGGATACCGGCAACGCGAACTTCGCCACAAGCCGGTCGGTGAAGGACGCATGATGCAGCCGAGCCAGCCGCACCGGCACAGCCCCCCGCCGCACCTCCACCCGAGCCCCGGGCGGCAACTCAAAGGTCCGCCGCCCGTCACACCACAACACCCCCGGCGGGATGTGCGGCAACAACTCCACGGCCAGCACAGAGTTCGGCGAAGTCACCAACGGCTTCGCGAACAGCGCATGCGCGGAGATCGGCACCATCAGCAGCGCCTCCACCTCGGGCCACACCACCGGCCCCCCGGCAGAGAACGCGTACGCCGTGGACCCGGTGGGCGTGGACAGCACGATCCCGTCACACCCGAACCCGGTCACCGGCCGCCCGTCGATCTCCAGCACCACCTCTAGGAGCTTCTCCGCACCGGCCTTCTGCACAGCGGCTTCGTTCAGCGCCCAGTCGGTGTGGACGATGTCCCCGTTCCGGTGAACGACGACATCGACCGTCATCCGCTCCTCGACCTCGTACGCCTTGGTCACCACCCGGTCGACGACCTTGTCGAGATCGTCCCGCTCGGCCTCCGCGAGGAACCCGACACTGCCCAGGTTGACGCCCAGCATCGGCACCCCGGACGCCCGGGCGAACTCGGCGCCCCGCAGCAGCGTCCCGTCACCGCCGAGCACGATGAGCAGCTCGCACCCTTCGAGGCACTGCGGAGTCGCCTCCTTGACGAGTTCCACCTGGGGCGGCAGCGGCAGGTCGGCCGCCTCGTACTCCAGGACGCGCACGCCGATGTCGGAGCGCAGCAGCCCCTTCACGACCAGCTCGGCACTGCGAATGGCCGCGGGCCGCCCGGTGTGGGCGAGCAGGAAAACAGTACGAGCTCGGTTCTGGCTCAACGCGGCCCCTCCGCCACTGCACGGTCGACATCGGCCGGGTCCAGAGCGGGTGCCCCGGCACACAGCCACAGAAAGTATTCGACATTGCCCGAGGGCCCGGGCAACGGACTGGCCGTGACGCCCTTCACCCCGAGCCCGAGTTCCGCCGCCTTCGCGGCCACCCCCCGTACGGCCTCCGCCCGCAGCTGCGTGCTCCGTACGACTCCCCCGCTGCCCAGCCGTTCCTTCCCCACCTCGAACTGCGGCTTCACCATCATCACCAGATCGGCGTCCGGCTTCACGCACCGCACCAGGGCGGGCAGCACCAGACCGAGCGGGATGAAGGACAGATCCCCCACGACAAGATCCACTGGTTCCCCATCGATCGCTTCGAGCGTCAACTCGCGTACGTTCGTACGGTCCTTGACGGTGACGCGTTCATCGCTCTGGAGAGACCACGCGAGTTGTCCGTACCCGACGTCGACGGCGACCACGTGAGCGGCCCCGGCCCGCAGCAGCACATCGGTGAAACCCCCGGTGGAGGCCCCCGCGTCCAGCGCCCGCCGCCCCTCGACGACGAGCCCCTGCGGCACGAACACCTGGAGCGCGCCCGCGAGCTTGTGCCCACCCCGGGACACGTAGTCGGGATCGCCGTCGTCGCTCTGCACCACGATCGCAGCCGCCGTCTCCACCTGGGTGGCCGACTTGGTCGCGACGGTCTTGCCGACGGTGACCCGCCCGGCTGCGATCAGCTGGCTCGCGTGCTCGCGCGAGCGCGCGAGCTTCCGCCGGACCAGCTCCGCGTCCAGCCGACGGCGTGCGACTCCTGCCACGTTCGGTTCAGCTCCTAGTGCCATACGAGGGTGAGGGCGCCCTCTGGTCATACGACGGTGAGGGCGCCGGAGGTCCCGGGCGCGCGTCGAGCGCGGTGAGCGTGTCGCGCAGCCCCCGGTGTACATCCTCGTACACCTCGATGTGGCCGTCGGTGGCGAGGTGGTCGGCGTCGCCGAGCCGCTCCAGACCGGCGTCGACCTCGGCGTTGCCGGTGGGGGTGCGGGGCACGTGCAGCGGGGCAGGGGCGGCCGGATCGTGGTCGGGTCCGACCGCGACCTCTGGTGAAGGCTCTGGCTCTTGTGAAGGCTCTGGAACCACGTCGCTCATGCCCAGACGCTACCCCGAACCGCTGGGGTACCGTCGATCGCGATGGCCACGATCGAGGAGTGCCGCGCCGCACTCGAGAAGCTCTCCGACAACATGCGCAGCGCCGAGGGGGATGTCGCCGCGGCGGCTTCCATGGACCGCTCGGTGAGCTGCCGTATCACCGATCTCGACGTCACCTTCGTCGGCCGGATGACGGGCGGCCGGATCGTGGTGCACGACACCCTTCAGGGCCCTCCGAAGGAGAGGGCCCAGATCAGGTTGACCATGTCCGGCGACGACCTGGTGGCCCTGGTGGACGGCGAGCTGAACTTCGCCAAGGCGTGGGGCTCGGGCCGGGTGAAGCTGGAGGCGGGCCTCAGGGACCTGTTCCAGCTCAGGAAGCTTCTTTAGCGACCACGCGCGCCTTCCGCGCGGCCGGTACCACCAGCGGTGTCCCCGTCTCCGGGTCGTCGATGACCTGGCAGCGCAGCCCGAACACCTCCTCGACCAGCTCGGCCGTGACGATGTCGTTCGGCGCGCCCTCGGCGATGATCTGCCCGCCCTTGAGCGCGATCAGGTGCGTGGCGTAACGGGCCGCGTGGTTCAGGTCGTGCAGCACCGCGACCAGCGTGCGGCCCTGCTCCTCGTGCAGTTCGGCGCACAGGTCGAGGACGTCGATCTGGTGCTGGATGTCGAGGTAGGTGGTCGGCTCGTCCAGGAGCAGCAGCGGGGTCTGCTGGGCGAGGGCCATCGCGATCCACACCCGCTGCCGCTGTCCGCCGGACAGCTCGTCGACGTATCGCTCGGCGAGCTCGGCGACCCCGGTCTGCCGCATGGACTCCCGGACGACCCGCTCGTCCTCGGTGGACCACTGGCGCAGGAGGCCCTGGTGCGGGTAGCGGCCACGGCCGACCAGGTCGGCGACGGTGATCCCGTCGGGCGCGATCGACGACTGCGGGAGCAGGCCCAGGGTGCGGGCGACCTTCTTCGCCGGCATCGACTGGATGACCTGCCCGTCGAGCAGCACCTTGCCCTGACTGGGCTTGAGCATCCGCGACAGGGCCCGCAGGAGCGTGGACTTGCCGCACGCGTTGGGGCCCACGATCACCGTGAAGGAGTGGTCGGGTATCTCCACCGACAGCTCCTCGGCGATGACCCGCTGGTCGTAGGCGAGGGTGACGGTGTCGGCGGACAGACGGTTCACGGTGCTCCTTGGGTTGTTCAGTCCGCTGGTGAGGCTGGTCCGGGTGCTCATATCCGGCCCGCCCTGCGCTCGGTGACCAGGAGCCACAGGAGATAGACACCGCCGAGGACTCCGGTGACCACGCCGACGGGCAGCTGGTCGGCGCCGAAGACCTTCTGGGAGATCCAGTCGGCGGTGACCAGGAGGGTGGCGCCCATGCACAGGGACGGCAGCAGGTTGGGGCCGGGCGAGCGGGTGAGACGGCGGGCGAGCTGCGGGGCGGTGAGCGCGACGAAGCTGACCGGTCCCGCGGCCGCGGTGGCGGCGGCGGTGAGCAGGACGGCGGCGACGAGCAGCAGCAGCCGTACGCGCTCGACGCGCACGCCCAGGGCGTTGGAGACGTCGTCGCCCATCTCCATCATCCTGAGGCCGCGGCCGTTGGCGAGGACGAGCGGGACGAGGATCGCGCACAGCCACAGCAGCGGCCACACCTGCGTCCAGTCCCGGCCGCTGAGCGAGCCGGTCATCCAGACCACGGCCTGCGACGCCTCGGTGAGGGTGGACCGGGTCAGCAGATAACCGTTGACCGCCGTGACGATCGCGGAGACCCCGATACCGACCAGGACCAGTCGGTAACCGTGCACTCCTTGCCGCCAGGCGAGCAGATAGATGCCGAGCCCGGTCACCAGCCCGCCCACGAGCGCGCCCGTGGTCACCTGCTCCGCACTCCCGGAGAACAGCACGATCATGGTGAGCGCCCCGGCCGTCGCCCCCTGGCTGAGCCCGAGCACGTCCGGACTGCCCAGCGGATTGCGGGAGATGGCCTGGAACAGCGCCCCGCCGAGCCCGAGCGAGGCCCCGACCAGGAGCCCGACGAGCACCCTGGGCAGCCGCAGCTCGTTGACGATGAACTCCTGTCCCGCGTTGCCGTTCCCGAGCAGGGTCCTGAGCACGTCCCCGGCAGGGATCGGGAAGTCGCCGGTACCGATCAGCACCACGCTCGCGGTGAGCGCGGCGAGCAGGATCAGCGCGACGACGACGGTGGCCCGGACGTCCAGGCGCAGGGAGAGCCCGCCGGGGGTCCTGATGGCACGGTTGGTCCTCACAGCTGCGCCGTCCTCCGCCGTCGTACGAGAAAGATGAAGACCGGCCCGCCGATGATCGCGGTGACGATCCCGACCTGGAGCTCGGCGGGCCGCGCGACGACCCGCCCGATGACGTCGGAGCCCAGCAGCAGCACGGGCGACAGGATCGTCGCGTACGGCAGGATCCAGCGCAGGTCCGGGCCGGTGAAGGAGCGCACGATGTGCGGGACCATCAGTCCGACGAACACGATCGGACCGCAGGCGGCGGTCGCGGCCCCGCACAGCACGGTCGCCGAGAGCATGGCCAGCGCCCGGGTGCGGTTGAGGTTGGCGCCGAGTGCCTTGGCGGTGTCGTCGCCCATCTCCATAGCGTTGAGCGGGCGGGCCAGCGCGAGGGCGAGGAGCGAGCCGACCGCGAGGAACGGCAGCACCTGCAGGATGGTCGAGTTGCTCGCCGAGGACAGCGAACCCACCGTCCAGAAGCGCATCTTGTTCAGCGCCTGGTCGTCGGTGATCATCACGGCCTGGAGATAGCCGTACAGCGCCGCACTGATCGCCGTACCGGCCAGGGCCAGCCGCACCGGGGTGGCGCCCCGGCTGCCGCCGAGGAACCAGACCAGCGCGCCGACGGCGGCCGCACCGACGAAGGCGAACCACACATAGCCGCTGAGCGAGGTGACGCCGAAGAAGGTGATCGCGGTGACGACGGCCGCGGACGCGCCCGCGTTGATGCCGAGCAGCCCGGGATCGGCCAGCGGATTGCGGGTCAGCGCCTGGAGGACCGCCCCGGACAGACCGAGCGCGGCGCCGGCGAGCAGGCCGAGGACCGTCCGCGACAGCCGGTCGGCCACGACGACGTCCCCGTAGGTCCCGGTGTCGTGGAAAAGGCCGTGCCAGACCTGGCCGACGGACAGCCCCTTCGCACCGATCGCGATGCTCGCCACCGCGACGGCCACCAGGACGGCCAGGGAGACGAAGAGCCCAAGGACTCGTATCGCCCGGCGGGTTGGGGGCGCGGGGGCGGTCTCCGCGCGCTGTTCGGGAGGACTGTCGACCAACACGCAGTTAGGTTAGCCTACCCTGCCAATCAGCCACGATTCCGAGGGGCGGACGTACCCGGACTCGCAGGAGGACCAGGGCCCCGTCCGGAGCCCCAGCCCCAGGGCCCGTCTAGAGCCCCAGCCTGGCCAGCGCCTTCCCCGAGTCCAGCTCGCACACACCTTCCCCTGCCGCGGTCCAGGCCGCCGCACACAGCGCCCGCAGACCGTCCAGCGCCTCCCCGTCACCGTCGATTTCCAGCCGCTCCTTCCCGGCCGTCGCCGTCCACCCCCCGCACCGGAAGCCGTCTCCCGCCTCGGTGACCTCGGGCTGCCCGGTGAGCATCCCCCGCAGATCCGCGTCCACGTACGTCGGCCGGTGCTGCGGCGGCGCCGCCAGCAACAGGGCTCCGTCGGTGACCCCGGTGAGGACGAGCAGCGAGTCCACCTCGCCGTTGAACGCCCCCTCGATGTCGGTGTCCAGCCGGTCCCCGACCACCAACGGCCGCTCGGCACCGGTCCGCAGAATCGTCTCCCGGTGCATCGGCGGCAACGGCTTGCCCGCGACCTGCGGTTCGGCCCCGGTCGCGATCCGCACGACCTCCACCGCGGCGCCGTTGCCCGGAGCGATCCCGCGCCCGCTCGGAATCGTCAGGTCGGTGTTGGACGCGAACCACGGCACCCCGCGCGCGACCGCGTAACTGGCCTCCGCGAAACGCCCCCACGGCAGATCCGGCCCGCCGAAGCCCTGCACCACGGCCGCCGGATCGTCGTCCGCCGACTCCACGGGCTCAAGACCCCGCTCCCGCAGCGCCACCCGCAACCCCTCGCCACCGATGACGAGCACCCGCGCCCCGGCCGGAACCTGCTCACTGATCAGCCGCGCGACCGCCTGCGCGGAGGTGATGACGTCGTCGGCCCCCGTCGGTATCCCCAACTCGGTGAGATGATCGGCAACGGTGTCCGGCGTCCGCAGGGCGTTGTTGGTGACGTACGCGAGATGCATACCCCCCTCCCGCGCGGTGGCGAGCGACTCGACGGCGTGCGCGATCGCGTTGCCGCCCGCGTACACCACCCCGTCGAGATCGAGCAGCGCGGTGTCGTACGCCTCGCTCAGGGCCTGTCCACTGCCCTCGGGCCTCGTCCTCACGCGCTGGCTCATTCCGCATCGCTCCCAGTTAGACGGCTTTCCCCCGATCATCCCCCATGCCACTGACACCCGTACGATGCCGGGATGAACACAGCAGGTCACCCGGAAGCAACGGCGCGCCGAGGCCTGGAACTCACCCCGTTCCGAGGCCTGCGCTACGACCCCGACCGGGTCGGCAGCCTCGCCGCCGTCACCTCCCCGCCGTACGACGTCGTGGTCCGCCCCGACGGCCTGCACCAGCTCCAGTCGAACGACCCGTACAACATCGTCCGGCTGATCCTCCCGCAGGCGACGACCCCGGCCGAGCGCAACGCACAGGCGGCCCGCACCCTGCGCGGCTGGCTGTCCGAGGGCATCCTGGCCGCCGACCCCGAGCCCGGCCTGTACGTCTACGAGCAGCAGGACGGCGCCGGCCTCCTCCAGCGCGGGATCATTGGGACCCTGCTCCTGTCAGAACCCTCAGAGGGTGTGGTCCTCCCACACGAGGACGTCATGCCCCATGTGGTCGCCGACCGCGCGGCTCTGATGCGCGCCACCTCGGCGAACCTCGAGCCCCTGCTCCTTACCTATCGCGGCAACGGCACGGAGTCCGTCACGACGACCGCGATCGAGCGCGCGGCGGAACAGCCCCCGCTCCTCGCCACCACCACCGAGGACGGCTACAGCCACCGCCTGTGGTCGATCACCGACCCGGCGGACGTGGCCCGCATCCAGTCGGACCTGGCCCAGCACCAGGCCCTCATCGCCGACGGCCACCACCGCTGGGCGACCTACCGCCGTCTACGCGCGGAGCACCCCTCCCCCAGCCCCTGGGACCACGGCCTGGTCCTCCTGGTCGACACGGCCCGCTACCCCCTGCGCGTCCGCGCCATCCACCGCCTCCTGCACGGCCTCCCGGTGGCACAGGCCCTCGCGCCCCTGGAGGGCCTCTTCCGTGTCAGCCGTCTCGAGGTCGGCCTGGCGGAAGCTCTCGACACCCTCGCCGACGCTGCCTGCGCGGGCAACGCCTTCCTCCTCGCCGGCGACGGCGCCTTCCACCTCGTGGACCGCCCGGCCCCGGACCTGCTGGCCCGCACGATCCCCACGGACCGCCCCACCGCCTGGCGCACCCTGGACGCGACAGTCCTGCACGCCGCCCTCCTCGCCCACGTCTGGCACATCCCCGAGGACGACCCCGCCCGCATCGCCTACATCCATGACACGGCGGCCACGGTCGAGAAGGCGGAACGCGACGGCGGCACGGCGGTCCTCATGCACCCGGTCCGCGAGGAGGTCGTCCGCGACCTCGCCCGCCAGGGCGTCACCATGCCCCGCAAGTCCACGTCCTTCGGCCCGAAACCGGCCTCGGGCCTGGTCCTGCGCGCACTGGACGTCTGAGACGGACTCTGACACGAAGAAGGGGCGGGATCTCTAGGATCCCGCCCCTTGTTCATGGAACCGCGCGTGCGTCAGTCCTTGAGGTCGCCCTCATCGTCGTCGACATCGTCGTCTTCTACGACCTTCTCGACGCCGTCGATGTCAGCCTCGACCTCGTCCTCGTCCTCGTCCTCTGCGAAGGCGTCGACGAACTCGACCCCGTCCAGCTCGGCGAGCCGGTCGGAGGCGTCGGTGCTGCCGTCCTTGTCGGACTCCACGGCCTTGGCGAACCACTCCCGCGCCTCGTCCTCCCGACCGGCGGCGAGCAGCGCGTCGGCGTACGCGTACCGCAGTCGCGCGGTCCACGGCTGCACGGAGTTGGAGGCCAGCTCGGGGCTCTGCAGCGTCACGATGGCCGCGTCCAGCTGCCCCATGTCACGCCGGGCACCGGCGGCGACGAGCCGCATCTCGACCTGCCCGGCCTTGTCGAGCTTGTGCACCTCGGGCGCCCCGGCCATGTCCAGCGCCTTCTCCGGCCGCCCGAGCCCACGCTCGCAGTCGGCCATGACGGGCCACAACTCCACGTTCCCGGTCATCCGCCGCGCGGCCCGGAACTCGGCGAGCGCCTCGCTGTACTTCTGGCTGGCGTACGCCGCGAACCCGGCGGCCTCCCGTACGGCGGCGACCCGCGACGCAAGCCGCAGGGCCACCTTGGAGTAGCCGTACGCGCCCTCGGGGTCCTCGTCGATGAGCCGGGCGACCATCACCAGGTTCTTGGCGACGTCCTCCGCGAGCCCCTTCGGCAGACTCTGCAGCTCCTGCCGTACGTCCTTGTCGATCTCGTCGCCCGTGACGTCCTCGGGGATCGGCAGCCGCTTGATCGGCTCGCGGTCCCGGTCGCGGTCCTCACGGAAACGCCCACCGCCCCGCCGGTCGTCGCCACCGCGCCGGTCGTCCCGCCCACGGAACCCACCGGGCCGCCCGCCACGGTCGTCCCTACGAGGACCGGCACCACGCCCACCGCGGTCGTCCCTGCGGTCGTCCCGACGGTCGTCGCGCCGGAAGCCGCCACGCTCACCACCACGGCTGTCATCACGCCGGCCGTAGCCGCCGCCACCCCGGTTGTCATCACGACGGAAGCCACCACGCTCACCACGGTGGTCGTCCCGCCGGTCATTGTCCCGACGGAAGCCACCGCGGTCCCCGCGGTCGTCACCCCGGCGGTCATCGCGACGGTCGTCGCGGCGATCGTCGCGGCGATCGTCGCGGCGGTCGTCACGGCGATCGTCGCGGCGGTCGTAACTGCCGCGGTTGTCGTCGCGCCGGAAGCCACCGCGATCACCACGATCGCCGCGGTCGTCCCGACGGAAGCCGCGGTCCCGGTCGTCCCCACGGGGGCCCCGGTCGCGGTCGTCGCGCCGGCCGTAGCCACCGCCGCCACCACGGTTGTCGTCCCGCCGGTCGTTGTCACGGCGGAAGCCACCACGGTCCTCGCGACGGTCGTCACGGCGTCCGTACCCACCGCCGCGGTTGTCGTCGCGGCGCTCTACACGCTCGCCCCGGCCCCCGCGGTCATCACGGTCATCACGGCGGAAGGCAGGCCGGTCACCGTCGCGCCGGAACCCACGGTCACGGTCATCGCGGCGCGGCCCGGCCGGCCGGTCATCACGACGGAACGCGGGACGAGGTCCGCGGTCATCGCCACGGGGAGCACGGTCGCGGTCGTCGCGCCGACCGTAGCCACCGCGGTTGTCAGCACCGCGATTGTCGTCGCGACGGAAGCCACCCCGGTCCGCACGGTCACCGCGGTCATCCCGCCGACCGTAGCCACCGCCACCGCCACCGCCACGGTTGTCGTCACGGTTGTCGTCACGACGGCCGTAACCGCCGCCGCCTCCTCCAGCGCGACTACCGCCGCGGTCGCCGGCACCACGGTCGTTGTCGCGACGGTCGTTGTCGCGACGGAAGCCGCCACGTTCACCACGGTCCCCGCGGTAACCGCCGCGATCACCACTGTCCCGTCGCCGCTGGTCGCGCTCCGGTCGATCGTCGGGAGAGTTGGTGGACATGGTGACTCCTGTCTTCGGTACCGCAAGCATTCTAAAAACAAAAGGACCCCTGGTCCCAGCTGAACGCTGGGACCAGGGGTCCTCCAAATATTGTTCGGCGGTGTCCTACTCTCCCACAGGGTCCCCCCTGCAGTACCATCGGCGCTGTGAGGCTTAGCTTCCGGGTTCGGAATGTAACCGGGCGTTTCCCTCACGCTATGACCACCGAAACCCTAATGGTTTCGAGCGAACAAGCACACTCTTCTGTTGTGTGGTTCAGCTCTAGCCGACAACCGTTCGTTGTCTCAGAACTAACACAGTGGACGCGAGCAAATATGGACAAGCCCTCGGCCTATTAGTACCGGTCACCTCCAGCGGTTACCCGCCTTCCAGATCCGGCCTATCAACCCAGTCGTCTACTGGGAGCCTTAACCCCTCAAAGGGGGTGGGAATACTCATCTCGAAGCAGGCTTCCCGCTTAGATGCTTTCAGCGGTTATCCCTCCCGAACGTAGCCAACCAGCCATGCCCTTGGCAGAACAACTGGCACACCAGAGGTTCGTCCGTCCCGGTCCTCTCGTACTAGGGACAGCCCTTCTCAATATTCCTACGCGCGCAGCGGATAGGGACCGAACTGTCTCACGACGTTCTAAACCCAGCTCGCGTACCGCTTTAATGGGCGAACAGCCCAACCCTTGGGACCGACTCCAGCCCCAGGATGCGACGAGCCGACATCGAGGTGCCAAACCATCCCGTCGATATGGACTCTTGGGGAAGATCAGCCTGTTATCCCCGGGGTACCTTTTATCCGTTGAGCGACGGCGCTTCCACAAGCCACCGCCGGATCACTAGTCCCGACTTTCGTCCCTGCTCGACCCGTCGGTCTCACAGTCAAGCTCCCTTGTGCACTTACACTCAACACCTGATTACCAACCAGGCTGAGGGAACCTTTGGGCGCCTCCGTTACCCTTTAGGAGGCAACCGCCCCAGTTAAACTACCCATCAGACACTGTCCCTGATCCGGATCACGGACCCAGGTTAGACATCCAGCACGACCAGACTGGTATTTCAACGACGACTCCACAACCACTGGCGTGGCCGCTTCAAAGTCTCCCAGCTATCCTACACAAGCCGAACCGAACACCAATATCAAACTGTAGTAAAGGTCCCGGGGTCTTTCCGTCCTGCTGCGCGAAACGAGCATCTTTACTCGTAGTGCAATTTCACCGGGCCTATGGTTGAGACAGTCGAGAAGTCGTTACGCCATTCGTGCAGGTCGGAACTTACCCGACAAGGAATTTCGCTACCTTAGGATGGTTATAGTTACCACCGCCGTTTACTGGCGCTTAAGTTCTCAGCTTCGCCACACCGAAATGTGACTAACCGGTCCCCTTAACGTTCCAGCACCGGGCAGGCGTCAGTCCGTATACATCGCCTTACGGCTTCGCACGGACCTGTGTTTTTAGTAAACAGTCGCTTCTCGCTGGTCTCTGCGGCCACCCCCAGCTCACCAAGTAAATTGGATCACCAGGTGTGGCCCCCTTCTCCCGAAGTTACGGGGGCATTTTGCCGAGTTCCTTAACCATAGTTCACCCGAACGCCTCGGTATTCTCTACCTGACCACCTGAGTCGGTTTAGGGTACGGGCCGCCATGAAACTCGCTAGAGGCTTTTCTCGACAGCATAGGATCATCCACTTCACCACAATCGGCTCGGCATCAGGTCTCAGACACAAGAGTGGCGGATTTGCCTACCACTCGTCCTACACCCTTACCCCGGGACAACCACCGCCCGGGATGGACTACCTTCCTGCGTCACCCCATCACTCACCTACTGCAAGTCTGGTTCGTCGGCTCCACCACTCCCCTTTGCCCGAAGGCTCCGGGGCGGCTTCACGGACTTAGCATCGCCTGGTTCGATGTTTGACGCTTCACAGCGGGTACCGGAATATCAACCGGTTATCCATCGACTACGCCTGTCGGCCTCGCCTTAGGTCCCGACTTACCCTGGGCAGATCAGCTTGACCCAGGAACCCTTAGTCAATCGGCGCACACGTTTCCCACGTGTGTATCGCTACTCATGCCTGCATTCTCACTCGTGAACCGTCCACCACTGCCTTCCGGCGCAGCTTCACCCGGCACACGACGCTCCCCTACCCATCACAGCCTCCGTTGGGAGTATTGCTGCAATGACACGACTTCGGCGGTACGCTTGAGCCCCGCTACATTGTCGGCGCGGAATCACTAGACCAGTGAGCTATTACGCACTCTTTCAAGGGTGGCTGCTTCTAAGCCAACCTCCTGGTTGTCTCTGCGACTCCACATCCTTTCCCACTTAGCGTACGCTTAGGGGCCTTAGTCGATGCTCTGGGCTGTTTCCCTCTCGACCATGGAGCTTATCCCCCACAGTCTCACTGCCGTGCTCTCACTTACCGGCATTCGGAGTTTGGCTAAGGTCAGTAACCCGGTAGGGCCCATCGCCTATCCAGTGCTCTACCTCCGGCAAGAAACACACGACGCTGCACCTAAATGCATTTCGGGGAGAACCAGCTATCACGGAGTTTGATTGGCCTTTCACCCCTAACCACAGGTCATCCCCCAGGTTTTCAACCCTGGTGGGTTCGGTCCTCCACGAAGTCTTACCTCCGCTTCAACCTGCCCATGGCTAGATCACTCCGCTTCGGGTCTTGAGCGTGCTACTGAAACGCCCTATTCGGACTCGCTTTCGCTACGGCTACCCCACCCGGGTTAACCTCGCAACACACCGCAAACTCGCAGGCTCATTCTTCAAAAGGCACGCAGTCACGAGATATGTGCAAGCACATATCCGACGCTCCCACGGCTTGTAGGCACACGGTTTCAGGTACTATTTCACTCCGCTCCCGCGGTACTTTTCACCATTCCCTCACGGTACTATCCGCTATCGGTCACCAGGGAATATTTAGGCTTAGCGGGTGGTCCCGCCAGATTCACACGGGATTTCTCGGGCCCCGTGCTACTTGGGTGTCTCTCAAACGAGCCGCTGACGTTTCGACTACGGGGGTCTTACCCTCTACGCCGGACCTTTCGCATGTCCTTCGCCTACATCAACGGTTTCTGACTCGTCCTGTCGCCGGCAGACGACAGAAGAGAGATCCCACAACCCCGCATGCGCAACCCCTGCCGGGTCTCACACGCATACGGT